>CADAEK010000003.1 GCA_902786925.1 uncultured Bacteroidales bacterium | reverse complement strand
GCGCTTGGCTTCGCCTTCTTCGGTCTGGTGCTCCTCGCGGAAGTGACCGCCGCAAGACTCCTCACGAGAGAGTGCGTCGTAGGCGATGAGTTTACCCATAGTGATGAAGTCGTCGAGGTGGATAGCCTTGTCAAGCTCCACGTTGAGACCTTCGCGGCTGCCAGGGATAAAGAGGTTGGTGTCGAATTCCTTGCGAAGTTCGTCGATGAGCTTGATGCCCTTTTCGAGGCCTTCCTTGGTGCGACCCATGCCGATGTACTCCCAGCAGATATGGCCGAGTTCCTTGTGGATAGAGTCCACAGAACGCTTACCCTTGATGTTCATGAGTTTCTGGATGCGCTCCTCTGTTGCCTTCTCCACTTCTGCGAACTCAGGTGCATCGGTTGAGATGCGTGGCCAGATAGACTGGTCGGCCAGATAGTTCTGGATGGTGTAAGGCAGCACGAAGTAACCGTCGGCAAGACCCTGCATGAGGGCTGATGCACCGAGGCGGTTAGCGCCGTGGTCGGAGAAGTTACATTCACCGATGGCGAAGAGGCCAGGGATAGAAGTCTGGAGCTCGTAGTCCACCCAAATGCCGCCCATGGTGTAGTGGATGGCTGGGAAGATCATCATTGGGTTATAGTAGTCCATGCCGTTCACGGTGGCGCGCTTTTCGCCTGGGTTCACGTCGGTGATTTCCTCATACATGTCGAAGAGGTTGCCGTAACGCTGACGAATGACGTCGATGCCGAGACGCTGGATAGACTCTGAGAAGTCGAGATATACAGCAAGACCTGTGTTGTTCACGCCGAAGCCCTTGTCGCAACGCTCCTTGGCAGCACGTGAAGCCACGTCGCGGGGAACGAGGTTACCGAAGGCTGGATAGCGGCGCTCCAAGTAGTAGTCGCGGTCTTCCTCTGGAATCTCCCAACCTTCCTTAGTGCCAGCCTGCAGAGCCTTAGCGTCTTCAAGCTTCTTAGGCACCCAGATGCGGCCGTCGTTACGCAGTGACTCAGACATCAGTGTGAGCTTAGACTGCTTGTCGCCGTGCACTGGGATACAAGTTGGGTGAATCTGCACGTAGCATGGGTTAGCGAAGTAAGCGCCCTTGCGGTAGCAAGACATGGCAGCTGTCACGTTGCAGCCCATTGCGTTGGTGGAGAGGAAGTATGTGTTGCCGTAGCCGCCTGTAGCGATAACCACAGCATTGGCAGAGAAGCGTTCCAGCTTACCTGTCACGAGGTTCTTGGCGATGATGCCGCGAGCCTTGCCGTCGATGATGACCACATCGAGCATCTCGTAGCGGGTGTAGAGCTTCACCTTGCCTGCGTTCACCTGTGCAGAGAGTGCAGAGTAAGCGCCGAGCAGAAGCTGCTGACCGGTCTGGCCCTTCGCATAGAAGGTACGAGACACCTGTGCACCACCGAAAGAGCGGTTGGCGAGTGTGCCGCCATACTCACGAGCGAAAGGAACGCCCTGAGCTACGCACTGGTCGATGATAGAGTTAGACACCTCAGCCAGACGATACACGTTGGCCTCGCGAGCGCGGTAGTCACCACCCTTCACGGTGTCGTAGAACAGACGGTAAATTGAGTCGCCGTCGTTCTGATAATTCTTGGCTGCATTGATACCACCCTGTGCGGCGATAGAGTGTGCACGGCGTGGAGAGTCCTGGATGCAGAAGTTGAGCACGTTGAAGCCCATCTCGCCAAGAGATGCAGCAGCCGAAGCGCCTGCCAGACCTGTACCAACGACGATGACATCGAGCTTCAGCTTATTCTTTGGGTTCACCAAGCGCTGGTGTGCTTTGTAGTTCGACCACTTCTCAGCAACTGGTCCCTCTGGTATTTTAGAATCTATATTGATTGCCATAATGAAATATACAATTTTGCGATTTACAATTTACAATTTATTTCGCGGTTTGCCCATTCAACAGTTACTGCTTGCCGATGGCAAAGGGTAATTGTTGAGATGGTAAATGAGATTACATCCAGAAAGGAACGACCTTGCCGTCCATGCCGCCGAGAGAATCAGGGCATACAGTGAAGGCAATAGCCACGATGGCGAAGAGTGCCATCACCACAGTTGACCAGATGTAACCGATGTATTTCCAGCGGAGGAACCAAGTGTGACCGCTCATACCGAGTGTCTGCAGGGCTGACCAGAAGCCGTGGGTGAGGTGGAACCAGATAGCTACAATCCAAACGAGGTAGATAACGGTGAATACGGGGTTGGAGAAAGTGTACTTAATCCAGCCGAAGCCGTCTGTTGGAGAGTAAGCACCTTCTGCACCGATGATTTCAGCCCACATCATGTTGGCCCAGAAATCTTTCAAGTGGAGGATAAGACCGAGACACACGATGATGCCGAGCACCAGCATGTTCTGGCTTGCCCATTCCACAGCCTTAGGCTTGTCGGTGATGGCATACTTGTTGTTGCCGCGTGCCTTGCTGTTCTGGAAAGTGAGGATGAAGGCGTAGATGATGTGAATTGCCATCAGCGCTGCCAAGCCGCAGGTAGCCACAATGGCATACCAGTTAGAGCCGAGCAGTTGGCAAATCTGGTTGTACGCCTCAGCACTGAAGAGTGCCACTACGTTCATGCATCCATGAAACGTTAGGAAGAGGATCAATGCCAAACCTGTTACTGACATGACGACCTTTCTTCCAATTGAAGAGTTACATAACCACATAAAATGTTAAAGAATTAAAGTTATTAATATGTTTATATTTGTTTTTCGCGAATGAATAACTGCAAAAATACCTTTATTTCCCGAAACTCCCAAGTCTTTTTTGGAAAATGTTGTTGCGAGCGCTTCATTTTTCTTTGTTGCAAGCCTCTTCGCCCTCCAATTGCTCCGTTTATTGTTAAACACGCCATTGGACATAAACAAGTGTGTGATTGATGCCTTCAGCTGGCATTAGGGAGTTTCTTACCCGCATTTTAATTGTACGCATCATATGCTGTGCGCGCGTTAATGATGAGAATAAGCATGAGGATAAGCCCTGAAAGGCTTCTTGGCAAAACGCATTTTACTTATCGAGCAAGCCACACATGTAAGACTGGGCAAGTCACAATCGAAAGGCTGAGCAAGCCGCAATTCAAAGACCGAGTAAGCCACTTGTAAAAGACTGGATAAATCACATATGAATGAGCGAGTAAGACACACATGAATGGCAGGGCAAGCCTTTCCTGCATAACAAGGGTAAGTGTTTCCGTATTCTACGAAAGGGTCTTTCTGCCTTCTCGGCAAATATGGTTCTGAGGGGTGCTTTTTCTCTATATTTCGCTCTGTTTTTACTAAGATATTGTTACATTTCACCAACAACCTTATATCGCTTACGCCATATATAATAATGTAGTGCCCTCTCTTTTGCCCTATAATGGGGCTTTTCAAGACTTTTTTCTGTTTCGTGTCAAGGATTGTGTGCGCACACAAATTTAGGCTGTTTCTCTGTGTGTGCGTGCACAAACCTTGACTTGCATCAATAAAATAGCATTTTTTTATCAATTTCTCTTGCTTTATTTGTTTCGGGTATGAAAAAGGCCGTAACTTTGCATCGTCAAAAGGAAACAAGGAGGTCACAAGAGAGTGATTGATAAAGTTCCTGAGACACCATAACAGAGCATAGGTAATAAGAACATTAGTTTTTCTATCATATAGGTTTTGGTAAAGGTATTAGATTTAGGTTAGTAAAAGATTGTTATTTAGGAGTTAGGTCCTCGTGAGAGGCCCTCCTCCAATTTTTTGAAAGTTAGTATTAAAACAACATATAGATTCTGTCTCAGTCATGCAGACTCAATCATTTGAGGTAAACAAGATTGTTTAGATGGATCAAGGTTAGAATTAAAGGTTAGTAAAAAAGTTTAGTTAAGCACAAACCAATAATTATTAGTTAAAAAGAAAGGAGATTGTTTTATGGAAACTATGACTATCATCGCAGTAGCTATCGTATCTGTAGCAGTTATCGTTAGCAATGTATCAATCTTCAAATAAGTTAGGGTTGATATCTGCAAAGAAAGAATCCGTAAGAACTCAGTGCAATTTGGCACTTGAGTTTCTCACAGAGGGAGAAAGCACTTCGGTTGCACTCCAACACTTAAACAACAAGAAATTAATCAATTAAACATAAACAGCGGTGACTTCAATTTGAAGTTGCCGCTTTCTTTTTGTGCCTATGCCCCTGTATGTCTTTGCTGCCTGGAGGTTCATAGCGTTCTTTCCCCACCCTTTTCGCAACTAGTGGCGCACCGTGCGCATGTTTTTTCGTGCACCCTGCGCTATTATTATTGCGCACCGTGCACGATAATTATAGCGCAGGGTGAGCGTGTTTGAATGTCCAAGGAGGCAGTTTGTGAGTCTTCATGGTGGATGCCAGAAGCTCTTCTGGGTGTTCATTGAGGCTCAAGCACGCGTTCAAGTGCTTTGGGATGGAGGGGCAAGGGTTGCAAAGGCCAAGTGTCTTTCATGGCAATTCTACACATTATTATACAAAAAACATTAAAATGTATACTTTTTAGCGATAGCAGAGCGGAAAATCAGCGAAAGAAACATTATCTTTGCATGCTTTTGTGCTTGCCTGCATGCGTATGTAGGTGTGTATGCTCATGGGGCAAGACGGTGAGAATATGATAATCATTACTAAAATCTAAAAAATAACAAAGACAATGAAAAAAATGATGATGATGGCAGCTGCTGTTGCAATGACTGCCATGACAATGGTTTCTTGCGATGGCGGCAACAGTGCCGACCTCAAGGATGGTGTTGATTCACTGGCCTACAATTGGGGTGTTGCTCAGTCTGAAGGTCTGAAGCAGGCCATAACTATGCAGTTTGATGTGGATTCTGCCTATATTGACGAGTTCATCAAGGGCATGAAGGAAGGTGCAGTGAACGAGTCAGACCCCAAGAAGGACGCTTACATGAAGGGTCTTGGCGTGGGCAAGCAGATTCAGCAGATGGTTGAAGGTCTTGGCCAGGAAGTGTATGCAGGCGACACAACGAAGACTGTGAATGTGAAGTGCATGCTGGCAGGTCTGATTGACGGTATGAAGGGCAAGGCAAGCCTGACTGCTGAGGAAGCATACCAAGAGTTCCAGAAGCAGCTAGAGCCTATCCGTGTAGCTAACACAGAGAAGCAGTTTGCCGACAACAAGGCTGCCGGTGAGAAATACTTGGCACAGAACAAGAAAAAGGAAGGCGTGAAGACCACAGCCAGCGGCTTGCAGTACAAGGTGCTCGTTGAGGGTACAGGCGCTCTGCCTACCGATACTACCAAGTTGCAGGTGAACTACGAAGGCAAGCTCATTGACGGCACTGTGTTCGACAGCAGCTATGAGCGCAACATGCCATTCACCGTTGATATGGCTCAGCCACGTGTCATCAAAGGTTGGGTTGAGGCGCTGAAGATGATGCCTGCAGGTTCAAAGTGGGAAGTGACTATCCCTCAGGAACTGGCCTACGGCTCAGCCAACCAGGGCATGATTAAGCCATTCTCTGTATTGGTGTTCACCATCGAAGTGTTGAAGTAATCGGCTCTCAATCATTTAGATTATGAAGAAGATACTCGTATTGACAATAGCAGCGTTTGCAATGGCAGGCGCTGCTATTGCGCAGACGGAGGCGAAGGACTCCATCTGGGCGGCTAAAGAAGCCGCCAAGGCAAAGAAGGTAAAGGATGCAGCCGACCTGAAGGCGTTTAAGGAGAAGCAGAAAGCCGACCTTGCTGCATTCATAGAGGCTCAGAAGACAGGCAAGCCAGCTATGAAGGTGGAGAAGCCAGCTATGGCCAACGCAGGCGACTCAATTGGCTATGAGTTTGGTATCGCTCAGTCCATGGGTCTGGAGCAGTACGCAGCTCAGCAGTTCAATGTGGAGAAAGTCAACCTTGGCCAGTTTGTTGAAGGCATCCTCGATCGTGCTTCAGTCAATCCTGACGACAAGGAGAAGTCTGCATACAACTCTGGTTTTCAGGTGGGTGGACAGATTGTCTCAATGGCACAGTCTTTCTCTAAAGACTATTATTCTGCCGACCCCGACATGCACATCGACCCATCTATCGTGGCTTGTGGCATCGTGGCAGGCTTGATGGGCCAAACTGAAATCACCCCCGATAGCGCATCACGCCACTTCCAGGCAGTGATTGCCGAGCGTCAGGCTCTCAACAAAGAGAGACTTTACGGTCCTAACCGTGTCGCAGGCGAGAAGTTCCTCGAGGAGAACAAGGTGAAGGACGGCGTGAAGACAACGGCTAGCGGCTTGCAGTACAAGGTGCTCACGATGGGCACTGGTGAAATACCTACGATTACCTCGAAAGTGAACGTTGACTACGAAGGCAAGCTCATCGATGGCAAGGTTTTCGACAGCAGCTACGAGCGCGGTCAGCCTACCTCTTTCAGAGTGAACCAGGTCATCAAGGGTTGGACAGAAGCTCTTCAGCTCATGCCTGTAGGCTCTGAATGGGAGCTTTACATCCCATATCAATTGGCATATGGAGAAAACGAGGCTGGTAAAACCATCAAGCCTTATTCAGCCCTCATCTTCAAGGTGAAACTTCATGGAATTGAACAGTAACAATGAAAAGATACAATATAATAAATAATGTGGTGGGATGGGTTGTGTTTGCCATTGCAGCCTTCACCTACTGTTCCACCATCGAACCCACGGCAAGCTTCTGGGACTGCCCTGAGTTCATCACCACAGCAGCCAAGCTGGAGGTGGGTCACCCTCCTGGCGCACCCTTCTTCATGCTCTTTGGCAACTTCTTCTCGCTCTTTGCCAGCGACGCTTCGCAAATAGCCAAGATGATCAACATGATGAATGCCTTCTTGAGTGCTGGCTGCATCCTGTTCCTCTTCTGGAGCGTGACGCATTTGGCCAAGAAGCTGCTGGTTAAGGACGGTGCTGAACCCACAGTGAGTCAGCTTATTGCCGTGATTGGAAGCGGTATTGCAGGCTCACTCATCTACACATGGTCAGACACCTTCTGGTTCTCGGCTGTGGAAGGCGAGGTGTATGCATTCTCAAGTTTCTTCACCGCTTTGGTGTTCTGGCTCATCCTCAAGTGGGAAGATAACGCCGACGCTCCACATTCAGACCGTTGGATTGTGTTCATCGCCTACTTGGTGGGCCTCTCTATCGGTGTGCACCTCTTGAACCTCCTCTGCATTCCAGCCATCGTGCTCGTCTATTACTACAAGAAGTGCGAGAACCCCACAGGCAAAGGCTCCCTCATCGTGTTGGGAGTGTCGGTGATCATCGTGGCAGCCGTGCTCTACGGCATTGTGCCCGGCATCGTGAAAGTGGGCGGATGGTTCGAATTGCTGTTTGTCAACACGTTGGGCATGTCCTACAACATTGGTCTCTACATCTACCTTACCCTGCTGGCCATTGTGCTGGTGTGGGCTTTGTGGGAGACAACTCAGGCCAAGAGCGAGAAGCGCATGTACATCTCGTTCATCGTATGTACAGCGTTACTCGGTATTCCCTTCTACGGTCATGGCGTGGCATCTGTTGTCATTGGTTTGATTGTGCTGGGCTTGATTGCAGGCGTGCTTTTCTACACCCGCAAGGCAACCCCTCGCATCCTCAACACGGCTATACTCTGCATGACGCTGATGACTGTGGGTTACAGCTCTTATGCGCTCATCGTCATCCGCTCTACAGCCAACCCGCCAATGGACCAGAACTCACCCGAGGACGTGTTCACGTTGGGCGAATATCTGGGTCGTGAGCAGTACGGCGAGCGCCCTCTGCTCTATGGCCAGACCTACAAGTCACAGCCTGAGATTAAGGACAACGGCGACGGCTACTTGACTTATGCAACAGATAAGGGTGCGCCTGTCTATCAGCGCAAGGCAAAGGAGCATGAGGACGAGAAGGACGAGTATGTGATGATTCGCGAGAAGTTTTCTCTCAAGTACCCCTCTGACCAGTGTATGCTCTTCCCTCGCATCTACAGCGATGACCCCACACATGTGCAGGCCTACGAGTCTTGGTTGGGCAATGTGTCTTACCATTCCGTTGAATACAGGATACCGGGTCGCGAGTCTCGCACCGTTGAGATTCCCAGTCAGATAGACAACATCCGCTTCTTCCTCTCCTATCAGATGAACTGGATGTACTGGCGCTACTTCATGTGGAACTTCGCTGGGCGTCAGAACGACTTGCAGGGCAATGGCGAACTGGAGCACGGCAACTGGCTGTCCGGCTTCTCAGTCCTCGACAACGCGCGTCTGGGCAATCAGGACAAGCTGCCATCCGACTTGAAGGAGAACAAGGGACATAACGTCTTCTACTGCCTGCCGCTTATCTTGGGTCTGCTTGGCTTCTTCTGGCAAGCTTTCCGCGACAAGAAGGGCATTCAGCAGTTCTGGGTGGTGTTCTTCCTCTTCTTCATGACAGGCATCGCCATCGTCATCTACCTGAACCAGACTCCTCTGCAGCCTCGTGAGCGCGACTACGCCTATGCTGGTTCGTTCTATGCCTTCTCCATGTGGTGTGGACTGGGCATCGCAGCCATCTACGAGTTGCTGGGCACTTGGCTCTCTAAGAAGATGGAGGCACGCAAGGCAGCCCTCGTAGCTGCCTTGGTAGGCTTGGTACCCGCTGTGGCTGTGCCAGCGCAGATGGTGAGCCAGACGTGGGATGACCACGACCGCTCTGGTCGCTATGTGTGCCGCGACTTCGGCTTGAACTATCTTGAGACTATCCCACACGATGGCGTCATCTTCACCAATGGTGACAACGACACCTTCCCATTGTGGTATAACGAGGATACCGAGGGCAAACGCACCGACGTGCGCGTCTGCAACCTCTCCTATCTGCAGACCGACTGGTACATCGACCAGATGAAGCGTCCCGCTTACGATGGCGAAGGCCAGTCGAGCCCGCTCCCCATCTCGTGGAAGCGCTATCAGTACACCAGCGGCAAGCATGAGATGATTGATGTGAATCCGGAGCTCGCTGAAGGCGTCACCATCAAGGACATCGTTCTTGAGGTAGTTGCGAAAGACTCTGCCCTGGCCAAGCGCTTGTGGGGCGACAATCCTTTCGAGCTGAAGACAGCCATCAGGAAGTTTGTGCTGCAAGACTACGAAGGACTCTCTGAGGCCGACCGCGAACTGGTGAACGGACTCCCCTCTTGCTTGCCAAGCGACACACTCTACGTCACAGTCGATAAGGACGCTGTGCGTCGTTCAGGCATGAAGATTGTCGGTGATTCCATCCCCGACCAGATGGTCATCAGCCTCAAGGGACAGGGACGCGTGTCGAAGAGCTTCACCATGATGCTCGAGCTCATTGCACAGACCAACTTCTCACGTCCGCTCTATATGTCCACCACTGTGGGAGCCAGCAACTATGGCAACCTCTTCTACCACTTCATGCAGGAGGGCATTGCTTGGCGCATCACACCGTTCACCTTCGCTGTCAACCAGCCGCTGAACACGGTTTGCGACACCGAGAAGATGTACGACAACCTGATGAACAAGTATCACTACGGCAACCTAAAGCAACGCGGTCTCTACATCGACGAGACCACCATGCGTATGTGCTACACGCACCGCCGCTGGTTTGCTAACCTCATCACCAACCTCGTGAAGGAAGGCAAGCTCGACAAGGCTAAAAAGGCGCTGCAGAAGTGCACCGAAGAGATACCTGCCTACAACGTGCCTCACGACGTGGGCAGCGCTGCGCTCGAAATCGTGAACGCCTACGTCGCTTGCGGACAGTATGACAAAGCACTGACCATCCTCAAGCAGATAGAGAAGCGCTCCAAAGAGTACGTGTCATGGTATCTCTCGCTCAGCAACGCATATTTTGCCAACAGCAGCAGAGACTGCCATCAGGATATCTATGCCCTTGCCATGATTCAGGACATCTACAATAATTTGGCCAGCGCCGACACAAAGGGAAAGGCCGAATACATGAAGAAGGCACAGAGTCTTGACAGTTACCTGCAGTCCATCTACAGCGCCTTCACACAGAAGTGTGACGCTGCTGGAGTGAGACTCCAATAAAGAAAACCGCCCCTTCCCGCTCCGCAGAGAACGGGGAGGGGTCTTGCTTGAACAACCAACATGATTATAGAACAACCCAGCAAATGGTTGCGCTGGCTCTATCCAAGCGCGATATGGAGGATGGACCCTAACGTGAAGGCTGTGTACCTCACCTTCGACGACGGTCCCATCCCCGAATCGACCCCTTGGCTCATAGATACCCTCGACCGCTATGGAGTGAAGGCCACCTTCTTCATGGTGGGTGACAACGTGCGCAAGTATCCCGAACTATTGGAACTGATTCGTTCGCACGGACACCGCCTGGGCAACCATACGTTCAATCATCTGGGAGGCCTGACCGTTTCACCCGGCCACTTTCTGCGCAACGCCAACGAAGCCGACATGCTCATCCACTCCAACCTCTTCCGTCCGCCACGCGGCTGGATGAAGAACCAGCAGTACATACGCATCCGTCGGCACTACACCATCATCATGTGGGACCTCGTCACACGCGACTACTCGCGCCGCCTCACAGCCGATGACGTCTTCAACAACGTGAAGCGCTACACCCGCAACGGTTCCATCATCACCTTCCACGACTCGCTGCGCAGCATCGACAAGCTCAAGACAGCCCTTCCGCGCAGCATCGAGTGGCTCCAGCAGCAAGGCTACGAATTCAAAGTATTCGACGACAACCTTCTGCATTCGCGCCACATGAAGTGATGCCACCCATCCTCTCGGACCTTATACAACGTGCCCCTCAACTGCGACCAACCGCAGTCGAGGGGCACGTTCTTTTTATGCGCTATCCGTCCTATGCCCACAGCCCCAAAACCGACGTCGTCGACATCGACCGACCGACCTCGACGATGTCGGTTCACCGATGTCGACGACGTCGGTTTAGAGGCCCTTCCGTTCAGAATCCCTGAATTCTGTCAGCATACCGGCTCCATTCGCCCGTATGCTTATATGCTTCCTTGCGAGGCTTGGATAAAGAAAAGAGGCATGCCCGAGTGGACACGCCTCTTTGTTTGTCTTTAGATACTGATGCTATATGAGTTATTCGTCTTCAGCGAGAATAATCTTAGCTTTGCCGCCCTTCTGGATTTTCTCTTCCTGCTTGTCGGTCACACAGATGGGCACTTCCTTCTTGATGCTCTGGTCGAGAGAAATGAGGGTCTCGGTGGAATCAACACCTGTGATGCCCTGAATCTTGCGGTTGAGCAGGTCCATGAGCTGCTCGTTGTCGCGCGCGTAGAGCTTCACCATCATGGTGTAGGGGCCTGTGGTGTAGTGGCACTCCACAATCTCAGGTATCTTGTCCAGCTCGCTGACCACGCGCTCGTACATGGAGCCTTTCTCCAGGCGGATGCCCACGTAGGTGCAGGTTTTGTAGCCAAGGCTTTTAGGGTTGATGACGTAACCTGAGCCTACGATGACGTTGGTGTCGATGAGGCGCTGGACACGTTGGTGAATGGCTGCACGTGACACGCCGCATACAGCTGCGACGTCCTTGAATGGAATGCGTGCGTTGGCGGAGATGATCTCCATAATTTGCTTGTCAAGCTTGTCAATCTTTTCCATTTTGTTGAAACAATTTGTAAACAAAAGTAGCTATTCTTTTTCTATTTGTCAAATAATTAGGGAGAAAAATGTGATTAATCATCAAAAAGATGAGAAAGATGACATTTAAGCTAAAAGAAAAACACTAATTTTACACTTTGTAAGTGACAAACGACAAATAAATGACAAAGGAAAATGAAGACATTGGTTTTTGCGAGCAACAATGCGCATAAGTTGGAGGAAATACGAGCTATTTTGAAAGGGCAGTATGAAGTGAAGAGCCTGAAGGACATCGGCTGCGAGGCTGATATCCCTGAGACGGGCACCACGTTCCGTGAGAATGCCCTACAGAAGGCGACGTATGTGAAGGAGCATTTTGGCTACGACTGTTTTGCCGACGATTCTGGTCTGCAGGTGGAGGCGCTGAATGGAGAGCCTGGTGTGTATTCGGCGCGCTATGCCGTGAAGAATGGGCGCTCTATCCAGGGCGGCAAGGACGAGGCGAACATGGACGTGCTGCTGGAGAAGCTCTCGGGTATCGGTAACCGTAAAGCTTGTTTCCGCACATGTGTGGCGCTGATTTATGAGGGGCAGACCCATTTCTTCGATGGCACGGTGGAAGGCCGCATCATCCACGAGAAGCGTGGTGCTGGCGGTTTTGGCTACGACCCGCTTTTTGTGCCCGACGGCTACGAGCAGACGTTCGCAGAGTTGGGCAATGAGGTGAAGAACGGCATCAGCCATCGTGCGCGTGCAGTGGCCAAACTTGCGGCATTCCTCCGCGATGCTTGATGAAAGTGCACATTCTTGGGGTTTCACACGTTTGGTTTCGATGAAAATCCCTACCTTTGTACCCGCTAATTCATCAAAAATGAGAAAAATACTCTATCTTTCGCTTGTTACGTTGCTGCTGCTTGGCTGCAAAGAGAAGAAGGTGGCGGATGTCCCCTATGTGTCACCCGCTCCTGAGTTCTGCGAAGACTCTGCCTATCAGTATGTGGCGGATCAGTGTGCTTTTGGACCTCGAGTGATGAATTCTGAGGCACACGATGCTTGCGGTGAGTACATCGCGCAGACGTTCAAGCGCCTGGGGGCAGTCGTGTATGACCAGTATGCTGACGCAAAGCTCTTTGATGGCACACCGGTGAAGATGCGCAACATCATCGCCTCTTATAACCCTGAGGCTTCGGAGCGCATCCTGATATCGGGGCATTGGGACAGCCGTCAATGGGCCGACAACGACCCTGATGAGCGCAACCATGTGGTGCCGATTGATGGAGCGAACGATGGTGCTAGTTCCATTGCCGTGATGCTGGAGATGGCTCGTCAGCTGTACTTGCAGAACGACTCTAACCGCGTGACGATTGGCATAGACTTCATCTGCTGGGATGCTGAGGACAGCGGCGAGTCGGGTGGCTCCAACGAGAACAGTTGGTGTCTGGGCAGTCAATATTGGTCTGGCATCCGCCATATAGACGGGTACACGGCACGTTATGGCATTAACCTCGACATGGTGGGCGGACATCGTACGGTGTTCTACCGTGAGCAGTTCTCGATGGCCTATGCCCCTTCCATTGTGGACAAGGTGTGGGGAGCAGCGCAGCGCATCGGCTACGGTAAGTACTTCAGCTATGAGGATGATGGCGGCGCGATTACCGACGACCACTTGCAGGTGAACCGTGGCGGTATCCCTTGCATCGACGTGATAGGCTCAGACACGGAGAGTGGCGGTTTCCCATCCACATGGCACACCGTGAACGACAACGTGAAGAACATCAGCAAGGAAACCCTTAAGGCTGTAGGACAGACCATGCTTGAGGTGATATGGACAGAGAAGATTGACGATTGATATCATAGGAAATAAAAGAGTTATGACAATAGAAGAAAGACAGCAAGAAGTTATCGAAGAGTTTGAAGACTTTGATGATTGGATGGATAAGTATCAGATGCTCATTGACCTTGGCGGTGAGCAGGAGCCATTGCCAGAGCAGTATAAGGTGGAGAGCAACCTCATCGATGGTTGCCAGAGCCGTGTGTGGTTGCAGGCCGACTTGACTCCTGAAGGGAAGATTCATTTCCAGGCTGAGAGCGACGCCCTCATCGTGAAAGGCATTGTGACGCTTCTCATCCGTGTGTTGGACAACCAGACTCCCGACGACATCTTGAGCGCCGACCTTCACTTCATCGAGGATATCGGCCTGAAGGAGCACCTCTCCCCTACTCGTAGTAACGGTTTGCTTGCCATGATGAAGCAGATGAAGCTTTATGCCATGGCTTTCAAAGCTAAGAACAGTTAGAGATAATGAAAGAATTCTTCCAGCAGATGGGCAAGTATTTTGCCCGTTATAAGCAATACATCGTTGGAACGATGGCCTTGAATGTCTTGGCGGCTATATTCAACGTGTTCTCCTTCTCCGTGCTGCTGCCTATCTTGCAGATACTCTTCAAGGTGGATACAGAGACGTATTCCTATATGGAATGGGGCACCGGTGGATGGAAAAACCTTGTTGAGGTAGCTAAGAACAACGGCTACTACTACTCTCAGCAATTGGTGAACACTTATGGTCCTTCCACCACCCTGCTGGTGTTGGGCCTGATTTTGGCCTTCCTCACATTGCTGAAGACAGCTACTTACTTTGGCGGCTCTGCTTGTCTGATGCCGTTGCGTACAGGCATTGTGCGGGACATCCGCGTGGATATCTACAAGAAGATTCTCTCGTTGCCCCTTTCGTTCTTCTCCGAAGAGCGCAAGGGCGACATTCTGGCTCGTGTCAGCACCGATGTCAGCGAGATAGACAGCAGTATCACGTCGTCGCTCGACATGGTCATCAAGAACCCTATCTTCATTCTGGTGTATATCGGCACGATGTTTGCCATGAGTTGGCAGCTTACGCTGTTCACCTTGCTGGTAGTGCCCTTGATGGCAGGCGGCATTGGCCGCATTGGCAAGAAGCTGAAGGCCCGTTCCCTTTACGCCCAGTCAAAGTGGAGCGATGGCATCAGTCAGATAGAGGAGACGCTGGGTGGATTGCGCATCATCAAGGCGTTCATTGCTGAAAAGAAGATGGAAGACCGCTTCAAGGCTGTGAATGACGAGTATCGCAACGCCTCCATGCGTGTGGCCATCCGTCAGTCGTCTGCCCATCCTGTAAGTGAGTTCTTGGGCACCTGCATGATTGTGATTGTGCTTTGGTTCGGAGGTTATCTCATCTTCTCTGGCCAGAGCCCTATTGATGCGAGTGGCTTCATTTATTACTTGGTGATTCTTTACACCACGCTGCAGCCTATCAAGGACCTCTCGAAGGCTGGCTACAGCATCCAGAAGGGAATGGCTTCGCTGGAGCGTATCAACAAGATTCTGGCGGCAGAGAATACTATCAAGGAAATAGCCAATCCTAAGAAGGTTGCATCTCTGGATGATTCCATCGAGATTAGCCATGTGAATTTCGCCTACACTCCGGGTCGCGATATCTTGAAGGACATCAACATCACCATCAAGAAGGGACAGACCATCGCTTTGGTGGGCCAGTCAGGTTCGGGCAAGAGCACGCTGGTTGACTTAATTCCCCGCTACCATGATGTGTCAGGCGGCTCTATCAAGATTGATGGCGAGGATGTACGCAACCTGTCCATCCATTCGCTCCGTGGGCTGATAGGCAATGTGAACCAAGAGGCGATTCTTTTCAACGACACCATTTTCAACAATATTGCCTTTGGTGTGGAGAATGCTACGCAGGAGCAGGTTGAGGCAGCGGCAAAAATCGCCAATGCGCACGATTTCATCATGGAGATGGAGAATGGCTACCAGACGAATGTTGGTGACCGTGGTGGGCGTCTATCGGGCGGACAGCGGCAAAGAATATCCATTGCGCGTGCCATTCTGAAGAATCCGCCTATTTTGATTCTTGACGAGGCCACCTCTGCACTCGATACCGAGAGCGAGCGACTGGTGCAGGATGCGTTGGAGAAGCTGATGAAGACGCGCACGACCATTGCCATTGCTCACCGTCTGTCAACGATTAAGAATGCGAGTGAGATTTATGTGCTGCACGATGGAAAGATTGTGGAGCGTGGCACGCACGAGGAGTTGATAGCGCAGAATGGCTATTACAAGAAGTTGAACGACATGCAGGCTCTGTAGGTCAATGTGTCAACCGGTATCTGGCGCCTCCGAGCGCCTTGACGATACCGTTCATTTCAAGGTCAAACAGCAGCATGCTTACGCGTGCATAAGGAATATTAGTGTCGATGGCAATCTGGTTTACATGTTTGTCATCGACATTTTTTAATGTGTTCACGATAGCGCGCTCTTCGTCGGTCAGTTCAGGGAAAAGGTCCTGCTGCACGGCCTTCTGTCTGGGTGCTTTCTCTAAAGGGTTCTTCCAGCCCATCGCTTGAAGAAGGTCTTCGGCACAGGTGATGAGTGTGGCTTGCTGACTGCGGATGAGGTTGTTGCAACCCTTGCTGCATTCGTCATACACACGTCCGGGGAAGGCGAGCACTTCCCTGTTGTATTCCAATGCCAGTTCGGCGGTGATGAGCGAGCCGCCTCGCTGTGAGCTCTCCACCACAATGCAGGCGTCACACATGCCTGCCACGATGCGGTTGCGCCGCACAAAGTTCCCTTTCTCTGGTGTGGTGTGCGTAGTGTATTCCGTCAGCAGTCCTCCTTGCTGATGCACCATGTCAGCAGCAGTCTTTCGGTGCATGGCGGGATAGATGGTATCCAGTCCATGTGCCAGCACGCCCACCGTGGACATGCCGTTGTCGAGAGCAGCCCGGTGTGCACAGATGTCGATGCCATAGGCCAGTCCGCTCACAATCAGCGTGTCGGGATAGTAGCGCTTCAGGTCAGCGATAAAGTTTTCGCACACCTCGCGGCCGTACCCGGAGCATTTGCGTGTGCCCACAATGCTGATGATGCGCTGGCTGTTCAGGTCGGCAGTGCCACAACTGTAAAGCACCAGCGGAGCATCCTCACACTCTTTCAGTCTTTGTGGATAGTTCTCATCATTGAGCGTGAGTGCCTTCAGGTGTTTCGCCTCAATAAATTCCATCTCCTCCTCTGCCGTCTTTAGCGCGCTACCCGTATCGGCCAATGCCGCTATGAGCCGCTGGCTGGCATCGGGGATGAGACTCACGATGTCTTTCCGATGGGCAAACACCTCAGTGGCCGACCCCAGTGTGTCCATCAGGGTGCGGGCATTCAGCAGTCCCAAACCTTTCAGTTTGGTCAGTGCGATGGTAGAGATGATTTCCTGCGTGTCCACTATTGCAGGAAAGGAGCGAATTTCTCGTTCAGTTCAGCGCTCTCCGCCAGTCTTCCGTTCACGAGGCAGACCGAATCCACCTGTGCGCGGATGCAAAGCTTCATGTCGGGCAGGCGGAAAATGTCCTGCATGAAGATGTAGCGCATGCCGTCCTTCTTAATCCAGAGTTTCGTCACGTATTCGTCGCGGCTCTTCAAAGGCACCTTAAACTGCATGGTCAGTCGCGCCACCACAGCGTCCGTGCCCTTGTCGTGCAGTTCGGCAAAACTGATGTTGTGAGCCAGCAGGAATTCATGGCGGCAATGCTCCAGATAGTGCTGATAATTAGCGTTATTCACGATTCCCTGCAGGTCGCACTCGTAGTCGCGCACCTTGTCCTTGAGTTCAAATATGTAATTGGCCATATACTTGTTAATATCCGTTATTTTCGGCAAAGATACGGAAAAATGTCTTACCTTTGCACCCGAATTACAAAAAATCAACAACTTAACACATTTCAGAGAATGGATAAACTTAGTTATGCGCTGGGTCTCGGCATCGGCCAGCAGCTGAAGCAGATGGGTCTGCAGGAGAACCTCGTGATTGAAGATTTCGCTGCATCTATCAAGGATGTGCTCGCAGATAACGACCTGAAGGTAAGCCACCAGGAAGGTCAGCAGATTGTTAACAACTTCTTCCGTGAGTTGGAGCAGAAGCAGAATGCAGCCAAGGCAGAAGCAGGAAAGGCTGCTAAGGCAGAGGGCGAGAAGTTCCTGGCAGAGAACGCAAAGAAGGACGGCATCAACGTGACTAAGAGCGGTCTCCAGTATGAGGTGCTGAACGAAGGTACAGGCAAGAAGCCAAAGGCTACAGACACTGTGCGTTGCCACTACGAGGGTCGTCTGCTCGACGGCACCGTGTTCGACAGCAGCTACAAGCGCAACGAGCCTGCCGACTTTGGTCTGCAGCAGGTCATTGCAGGTTGGACAGAGGGTGTTCAACTCATGGCAGAGGGCGCCAAGTACCGTTTCTACATCCCTTACATGCTCGCTTATGGCGAGGGCGGTGCAGGTGCCATGATTCCACCTTTCGCAACCCTCATCTTCGACGTGGAGCTTATCAAGGTGCTCTAACGACACTGCTGGTACTTTCCCAGCGAGGACAGTACAAAAAGGATAACGATACAGCCTCAAAAACGGTGTGAGTCACACCGGTACCCCCGGTCTGAGTCAGACCGCCACCCTCGGTGTGACTCACACCGCCAAAGTGGTGCAGGGTGCATGCTGAATAAGCCAAAAGAACGGGAGCGAATCCGATGGACTCGCTCCCGTTCTTTCTTTGTTGTTTGAGGAGGAACACTCCCCTATCCTCTCTTGCTTATCCGGTGTAGGCTTGTACTTGCTTCATTACGCGAAGGAAGTTGCCGCCCCAAATCATCTGTATCTGTTCTTCGGTGTAGCGTTCGCGGAGCAGTCGGCGCGTGAAGTTGATGAGTTCGCTGGCCGACGCACATCCACGGATGCCGCCGTCGCCATCGAAGTCGGTGCCGATGCCTACGTGCTCAATACCCATCACGTTGACCATGTGGTTGAGGTGCTCGATGGCGTCGAGGATGGTGGCCTCGGTCACGCCCTCTGTATTGGAGCCAAAGGCACGCAGTTGGTTGGAGGGGTTATAATCGACGGAGTCCTTGACGAGGAATCCATGATAGAGCGTTACTTGTGCCACGCCTCCCGCATTGGCGAGGGCACGCAACTGGGCGTCGGTCAGGTTGCGCGGATGGTCGCACAGGGCGCGGGCTGACGAATGGCTGCACACGATGGGAGTCTTGCTCAGCGCGATGGCGTCATAGAAGCTCTCCTCGCTGGCGTGGCTGAGGTCCACCATCATGCCATAACGGTTCATCTCTGCAATGACTTGGGCTCCGAAATCGCTCACGCCTCCATGTTCACGATTGCCACGGGCTGAGTCGCAGATGTCGTTGTCGCCGTTGTGGCACAGGGTCATGTACACTACCCCACGCTCTCTGAAGGCTTTCACGTTGCGCAGGTCCTTGCCGATGGCATAGCCATTCTCGATGCCGAGCATGATGCCGCGTTTTCCCTCGTTTTTCAGTTCCCAGAGGTCCTCGGGGGACCGGGCGATATCAACTGCCGTGCAGTTCTTGGCTGCCATCTCCTCTATTTGGGTGAGAATTTGGTTGGCCTTGGTGGTGGCGTTCTCTAGGGCTGCCTCGGTGCGCTCTTGCTGCTCCAGATAGGCTACCATGATGGTGGCATCAAGGTGGCCTTCTGCCATCTTGTGGAGGTCAACCAGCACTTTGGGGTCGCGCGAGGCGAAGTTAACTCCCTTGGGGAAGAACATGGGTGTGTCGCAATGGCTGTCGAGCGTGAGAATCTTGCTATGCAGCGCCTTGGCTTGCTTGAACTCTGCGCTCTCGCTCACGAGCCACTCGAAGATGCTCATCATGTAGTAGTCGTCGTTCAAAATATAGGTCTCTGGATGCCACTGCACACCCAGAATCGACTTGAACTCGTTTGATTCAATGGCTTCGATGACACCATCCTCGCTCACCGCAGCCACTCTCAGGCAGGGAGCGACGTCCTTGCAGGCCTGATGGTGGAAGGAGTTGACGGGGAGTTTTTCCACGACGCGGTGCTCGGTGTTGCACTGCTCCCCACCATAGGTATCGAGGGTGAAGATGCGTTCCAGCGTGGACCCTTTCGTCAGCTTGACGGTATGTGAAGAATGACGGCGGTCCAGGTCTTGGCTGTGCTTGATGCGCACCCCTTCCATCTGCGTGTAGATGTCTTGGTAGTTGGTGCCTCCGAGAGCGGCGTTGATGACCTGGATGCCCTTGCAGATGCCCAGCATAGGGATTTGCCGGTCGTAGGCCATGCGAGCCAGAAGCAGCTCTTGCATGTCGCGCTGAGGCGTGATGCTGTGGAGCTCCTTGATGGGCTCTTCGCCCAGCAGCAACGGGTTGATGTCGCCACCTCCGCTGAAGATGATGCCGTCTAGCTGGTCGAGCAGTTCGCCCAGACGGTCATCGGGCCAGAACGGAGGGATGATGAAGGGGATGCCTTCAGCCCGTAGCACTGACTGGTAATAGCCCTCGGCCAGCATGCAGGTCTCCTTGTCGTAGTTGCCTGTGATGCCGATGACAGGATGTTCCTTGTCTGTCTGGAAACTGCTGTTGAGGCTCTCGTAGATACCTTTCCAATTGAATGCGCCCATGTGATTCTTTCCTTGTTCGTCATTCGTCATGAAAGAGCCGTCAGGTCCTACACCAGGGTGTGCCTGCCGACTGGTTCATGATGGATGGTTGGTTATTGATTATTTTTTCTTCTTCTTGAAGTTCTCGTAGAAGGGTTGTGACTCCACCTGACCCTCGAAGAACTTGGCCCATTCGGCTGCTCCCTTGGGACCACGTGCGGATGTGTAGCCACGTTCCTCGCGTGAAGGCTTGGCTGCAGCAGCGCCACGAACCTTTCCGCTGCCTTTCTTGCCCTTTTTCTCGCTGTAGGAGCGACTTTCCTCACGTCCGTAGCGGTTATCACGTCTGCCCCCGCGTTCGCCTCTCATAGGGCGAGAATTGCCACCTTCCTTGCCGCCGTGTCTCTTTTCACCGCCTCCGTGTTGGCCTTCTTTCTGGTCTGTCACCTCCACATTCACCTTGCGGCCATCGAAATCGGTGCCGTTGAGCACATTGAGCACGGCTTTTGTCTGTGGCTCTGGAACCTCAAAGAACGAGAAGTTCTGCATGAGGTCGATGCGGCCCAAGTCAATGTGTGTGTCTCCTGCCACACGGTTGATGAAGCCCATGAAGACCTTGGGAGAGATGCCATCCTTTTTGCCCAAGTTGATGAACAGGCGTGTGTATCCGGCTTCTGCCATGCGGTTGCGGTCGCCACGACTGCGGCGCTCTCCACGTCCGCGCTTCTCGCCAAAGCCTTCATCACCACGGCGGTCACCTTTCTCCGATGGCTGGATAATCTCTGGAGCCTTCTTGTAGTAGTTGAGGAAAGTGTTGAACTCCATCGACACCATGCGCTTGATGAGGTCCTCCTTCTCCATCATATCGAACTTGCGGTACACCTCAGGAAGGAATGGAGCAATCTCCTCTTCGTCGATTTCCACTTTCTCGATGTCGTCAATTACCTTATAGAGTTGCTTGGCACAAATCTCCTGTCCTGTAGGCAGGACACCTGGCACAAACTTCTTTTGAATCTGTTTCTCAATGGCGCGCACCTTACCCTTTTCCTTCACGTGGATGATGGAGATGGAGGTGCCAGAGCGTCCTGCGCGTCCTGTACGTCCAGAGCGGTGTGTATAGCTTTCGATGTCGTCGGGCAGACCGTAGTTGATGACGTGGGTGAGCTCATCCACATCCAAGCCTCGTGCAGCCACATCGGTGGCCACGAGCAGCTGCACACGGTGCTGACGGAACTTCTGCATGGTCAGGTCGCGCTGTGCCTGTGAGAGTTCGCCATGCAAAGATTCGGCGTTGTAGCCGTCCTTGATGAGCTTGTCGGCAATTTCCTGTGTCTCCATGCGGGTGCGGCAGAAGATGATGGCATAAATCTCTGGGTAGTAGTCGGCCACGCGCTTCAGTGCGTTGTACTTGTCGCGTGCGCTCACCATGTAGTAGATGTGGTTCACATGTTCAGCACCCTCGTTGCGGCTGCCCACCACGATTTCCTTGGCATCGTGCAGGTAGTTCTTTGCGATGCGCTCAATTTCCTTGCTCATGGTGGCTGAAAAGAGCAGCGTGTTGCGCTCTGCAGGCACACCAGCAAGGATGGTATCAATGCTCTCAGAGAAGCCCATGTTGAGCATCTCGTCGGCCTCGTCCAGCACCACGTTCTCTACTGTGCCGAGCTTGGCCACACCGCGCTCCATCAAGTCCACGAGACGTCCTGGTGTGGCGACAATCACTTGCACGCCCTTCTTCAAGGAACGAATCTGTGGCTCAATGCTGGCTCCGCCATACACGGGGAGCACGTGCAAACCATCAATATATTTTGAATAGTCCTTCAAATCGTCGGCAATCTGCAAGCACAGTTCGCGTGTGGGAGCCATGATGACTGCCTGCACCTCGGCACGGCTTGTGTCCACCTTCTGCAACACGGGAAGGCCATACGCAGCGGTCTTTCCTGTTCCCGTCTGTGCAAGGGCCACCACATCGTTGTTGTGCCCCAGCAGGTAAGGAATCACCTGCTCCTGCACGGGCATTGGTGCAACATAGCCCATCTCTTTGATGGCTTGCAGAATCTCGCCCGAAACACCCAGCTCTTCGAAGGTTGTGCCTGTCTGGGTGAAGGCATCTACAGTCGCCTGTTCTGTGTTGTCTGTTTGGGGTTCTTCGCTTGCTGCTTGTGGCGCGTTGTCCATAGCCGCAGCTTGTTCTTCATTCATCATAAACATTTCGTTGTCCATAGTCTCTTTTACGTTGTTATTTTCTTCCATAATTATTTGCAAATTCTTTGCTAATTGAGTTGTTGAAACTTTGGCACACTTCTGCCGCAAAGGCAGCGCCGTGTGCGATAATGCGGTTCCATGTCTCTTCGCTGATGCTTGCCAGGTTGTCGCATCCGATGCCTTCTTGCAGCAGGCCATAGATAATGCCAGCATTGAAGTTGTCGCCTGCTCCGATGGTGGAGACCGTCTCTATTTTATTTACCTTATACGTTTTTGTCACACTGGGCGAGAAAAGGCTGATATCGCCCTCGGCATCTGTGCAGAGCATCTGCTTGCAGTGGAAAGCCACTTCTTTCTGATATACCTTCTCAGGGTCGGAAATCTGGAACATGTTCTGGAAGTCCTCAGTCGAACCGCGCACGATGCTGGCATAGTCGAAGTTCTCCAGAATAGTCGAGTAGAGCTTGATGGCTTCTGACGCATGCGAGGAGCGGAAATTGATGTCGTAATAGACCAATGCCCCGCGTTTCGTCGCATAATCAAGAAACTCTGTCACTTTAGCTCTTAGCACAGGATTCAGTACGAAATAGGAACCCATCATCACGATGTCGTCTTTGTTCACCTCGGGCCATTCCACGTCGAGGCGTGCGTTGGGATAGTCTTTGTAGAACGTGTATTCTGCGTCGTTCCGGTCGTTCAGATAAGCCAGCGAGATGGCTGTGCGTCCGTCCTCATACATGCACACGTGCTGGCTGTTAACTCCGTTTTCCTCCATGAACGCCTTGATGGTCTTGCCCACGCGGTCATTGCCTGTCTCTGTAATCATGGTCACATTCTGGCCCATACGGCCCAATGAGATAAGGCCGTTGAAAGTGGAACCACCAGGCACTGCTGCTGTTGGCTGCTCGTTCTTAAAGATGATATCAAAAATCGTCTCTCCGATTCCTATTACTTTTCTCATAAATCGTTTTCTTTCCTGTATTTTCTATGTTGTGCAACGCGCCTGTCGTGTGCGGCTCGTCCTTTTAGCCTCTCAAGGAGACTTGCTTTTATGGTGTGTTGTTTTCTTCTTGCAATACTAACTCATCTATTCTGTTACGGCTTGCTCGGTAACTCTTGTGTGGCTTGCCCAGTAGCACTTGTGTGGCTTGCTCGGTAACAGCGATGTGTTTTGCCTATTAGCCCTTTGGCGTTATGTGAAGATAAGCGTGGTCAGCCCTTGCGCATCGAACATCTCCTTGGCCACCTCTTGGAGCAGTTGCGGTGTGATGCGTTGCAGATGCTCTATGGTATCTTTCATTCCCTCGAACTTGTGATAGTGGAGGTAAGCCTTGGCCATATCCAGTGTATAGTTCTCGAAGTTGTCGCAAGCTACACCTATCTGCCCTTTTATCTGCTTCAGTGCAGCTTGGAACTGCCGCTCTGAAAGGGGCTCGTTCATCAGCTTGTCCAGTTCGCGCCGCACAGCCTTGATGCATTTCTCCACATCTTCTTCATCGCATCCGAAATAGATGGCCCATGTGGAGGTGTCTGTATAGTTGGTCAGTGTGCTCTCCACGGTGTATACGAGTCCCTTGCGCTCCCTCAAGGCAATGTTCAGCCGCGAGTTCATGCCCGGTCCGCCCAAGATGTTGTTGAGGAAGTAGAGAGCGATGCGCTTGTCATCTTTCGACCCGTATGCAGCTCGTCCAATCATGACGTGTGCCTGATGGGTTCCGCGCTCTTCTGTGAAAGTGCCAGGATGGAGCTTTGGCGAAGGTGTCGTGCTCTCTTCCGATGTGGCCTCTTTGGGCTCTGTTGCACTTTCCTGAGTCGCAAGGCTCGTCGAAGGTGCAGGATACTCTTGCGTGTTGGTCGTCTCTTGGGAGTGCTGTATTTTCATCCCTTTGAGAATCTTGCCTACCGCTTTCTTCACTTGCTCAAAGGAGAGATCGCCCATCACGAAGAACACCATCTTCTCGGGTCGGTATAAGCGCTTCACGAACTTTAAGGCATCCTTTGTCTTGAATCGCCTCACATTCTCTGCTGTGCCCAGAATGTCGTGACCTAAGTCATGCCCCTCATAGATGAGGTCTTCAAAGCGGTCAAAGATGAGGTCTGCAGGCGTATCGTTATAGCTTTCTATCTCATCCACGATGACTTCGCACTCTTTGTCTATCTCATGCTGAGGATAGGTGCTGTGGAACACGATGTCGAAGATAAGTTCTGCGGCACGTCCGAAGTGCTCCTTCATGAAGGCGGCATACACGACAGTCTCTTCTTTGTTGGTATAAGCGTTCAGGTCACCACCTACTGCTTCCATCCTGTTGATGATGTGCCATGCTTTCCGTTGCTGGGTGCCCTTGAACATCATGTGTTCGCAGAAGTGGGCCATTCCTTCCTCGCCTTCTTCCTCGTCGCGAGTGCCAGCGTCTATGCTGATGCCGCAATACGCCACATTGGTGGGCGATGGTATCTGTATGAGGCGTAATCCGTTCTCAAACGTGTATGTCCGTGCTTCTTCTGCCATTGTTGCTCTCTTTTCCTGTAGATGTCTCATGCGTCTTACTGTTTCAATAAGACACCACTTCCTTTAATAAATCGCTAACCCCGCCAGTCCACAGAGCAGAATGATGACGATGGGATGAATCTTATAGACTCTTGTTCCCACGAACGACATGAAGAAGATGATCAGGCTCACGATGAAGGTGAACACCGATTCAGATGGATTGCCAAAGTTTTCTTTCGACATCAGCATGATGGCAGCAGCTGCCAACAGTCCCACAATCACAAGGCGCAGTGTGCCAAAGATGTCTGTCACCGCCTTCGACTGGCTGTGTCTCAAGAGGAATCGGCTGATGCTCACCATCAAGATGAATGGAAGCCAAATCACGCTCAAAGAGGCCAAGATGGCGCCTAGGACTGCTGCCCACGTAGGAAAGCCCGCATGAATGACTGCTGTATAGCCCGTGTAGGTTGCGCAGTTGATGCCGATGGGACCCGGTGTCGATTGGCTGATGGCCACGATGTCTGTGAACTCGTTGACGGTCATCCAATGATGCTTGTTCACCACTTCGTCTTGAATGAGTGACAGCATCGCGTAGCCACCTCCGAAGTTGAAGATGCCTATCTTGGAGAAGACGTAAAACAGTTCTAAGAATATCATGGTGTCAAATACGTGTCAGTTGTTCAACCTCTATTTTGTTACTTGCCCCCACAGGTAGCCACCGATGCCAGCGGCGAGGATGCACCAGATGGGCGACACGCCAAAGGCGGAAATCAGTAAGGCAGTCACCACGGGAATCCACCAGTTCGTCTTGTTCAGTTTCGCCTTTCGGGCCATCCCGAAGCAGGGAGCCAGAATCAGCGCCACCACACAAGGGCGGATGCCCATGAAGATTTTCTCTACATAGACATTTTCCTTGAATGCCTGGAAGAATATAGCGATGAGCAAGATGGCTATGATAGATGGCAATGCGGTGCCTAATGCGCCCACAATGCCACCTTTCACGCCTTTCAGCCTTAAGCCGATGTGCGAAGCCATGTCGATGGCGAAGAGACCAGGAGTGCTCTGCGCCACGACCAGCGTGTTCATGAATTCTTCATGACTTAGCCACTTCTTCTTATCCACCACCTCCTTTTCCATCAGTTGCACCATAGCGAAGCCGCCTCCCAAAGTGAAGCTGCCTATCTTGGCGAATGTGAGGAAAATCTCCGTGTAGATGCCCATTCAGTTTTCAGTTCTTCTTGTTGTACAAGCTTGTACTAACTCTTTAATTCTTCTTGTTGGCTTCCACCCACTTGCGAGCGTTCACGAATGCCTCCAGCCAAGGAGTCACCTCGTCTGCCTTGCGGTCAGCAGGATAGTTGGCCTGCTGCCATGGGAAGATGGCACGCTCCAAGTGTGGCATCATGGCCAAGTGGCGACCATCTGCCGATGCGATACCAGCCACGTCGTAGGTAGAGCCGTTCGGGTTGCCTGGATAGCCTGAATAGTTGTACTTCGCCACGATGTTGTACTCGCTCTCAGCCTTTGGCAGGTTGAAGTTTCCTTCACCGTGAGCCACCCAGATGCCGAGCTTGCTGCCGCTCAATGAGCCGAACATCACAGACTTGTTCTCTGGAATCTGCAGCGTGATGAACTCGCTCTCGAACTTGTGGCTGACGTTGTGGAGCATCTGTGCGTAGTCCTTTGCGTTAGTCACAGCGTGGTTGTTGTTGATGAGACCCAGTTCTACCATCAGCTGGCATCCGTTGCAGATACCCAGCGACAGTGTGTCCTCGCGGGCATAGAATGCGTCGAGCGCAGCCTTTGCCTTGGGGTTGAAGAGGAAGGCGCCTGCCCATCCCTTCGCGCTGCCCAGTACGTCTGAGTTGGAGAAGCCACCACAGAACACAATCATGTTGATGTCTTCCAGAGTCTCACGGCCGCTCACCAGGTCTGTCATCATCACGTCCTTTACGTCGAAGCCAGCCAGATAGAGTGAGTAAGCCATCTCGCGTTCGCCGTTTGTGCCCTTCTCACGGATGATGGCAGCCTTGATGCCTGTGCGCTCGCGGCGGTCGGCGCTGATGCCGTACTGTGCCAATGTGCCCGTGAATGAGGCGGGGAACTTATGCTCGATAGGTTGATTCTTGTAGTTGTCGAAACGCTCCTTCGCCATGCCGTTGAAAGACTGCTTGGTGTCGAGGCGGTAAGAAGTGCTGTACCAGATATCGCGCAGCTTGTCGATGTCGAAGTAGCGGTTGCGACCACCCTTCTTCACCACAATCTGGCGTTCCTCTGTGGGTTGACCGATTTCAACGAAGCCAACGCCAGCCTTGTTCAGCAGATTCTCCACTTCGCGCTTGTCGGCGTTCTTCACCTGAATCACCACACCAGGGTTCTCTGCGAAGAGCAGCTTCACAGGGTCGCTCTCGTTGATGCCGTTGAGGTTCACCTTGATACCACCCTTCTGGTTGGCAAAGGTCATCTCCAAGAGGGTTGTGATGAGACCACCTGCGCTGATGTCGTGACCAGCCAGAATCAATTCCTCCTTCACCAAGTCCTGCACAGCCAAGAAGGCGTCGCGGAAGTACTCAGGGTTCTTCACTGTAGGCACATCGCTGCCCACCTTGCCAAGCGTCTGCGCAAAGGCTGAACCGCCGAGCTTCAGCGTGTCGAACGAGAAGTCGATATGATAAAGAGTTGTATCTGCATCGTTCACCAATACGGGGCTTACCACCTTCTTCACGTCGCTCACCTCGCCGCCTGATGACACAATCACAGTTCCTGGAGAGATAATCTTGCTGCCGTCAGGATACTTCTGGGTCATGGAGAGTGAATCCTTACCTGTTGGTACGTTCACCTGCAAAGCGCAGCAGAAGTCGCTCAGAGCCTGCACACCTTCGTAGAGGCGTGCGTCCTCACCCTTCTGCGAGCGGCAAGGCCACATCCAGTTGGCTGAGAGGCTTACAGAGTCAAGGCCTTCTGCCAATGGAGCCCAAACGAGGTTGGTCAAAGACTCGGCCACAGACAGCACAGAACCTGCTGCTGGGTCGGCCAAACCAGCTTGAGGGGCATGACCGATAGCGGTAGCAATACCCTTCTCGCCGCGATAGTCGAGCGCCACGACGCCGCAGTCGCTCAAAGGCAACTGGATTTCGCCCTGACACTGCTGACGGGCAATCTTACCTGTCACAGAACGGTCCACCTTGTTGGTCAACCAGTCCTTACATGCCACAGCTTCCAGCTGAAGCACGTTCTCCAGATAAGCTTCTATATCGTTGTAAGAATAAGATGCATCTTCATATTTGCGCACCACTGTCTCGTCGTGCATGTAAGTCTTGGGCGAGTGGCCAAACATCTGTGCCACATCCAGGTCGAATGGACGTACGCCGTCGCCCTGCTGGAAAGCAAAGTGTGCGTCGCCAGTCGTTTCACCCACCACATACAGCGGAGCACGTTCGCGCTCAGCAATCTGGCGCACGTGTTCGATGTGCTTCTCGTCAATGAGCAGACCCATACGCTCCTGGCTCTCGTTAGCAATGATTTCCTTGCTTGAGAGGGTCTGGTCGCCGATAGGCAGCTTGGTCATGTCGATGAGGCCACCACACTCTTCTACCAACTCAGACAGGCAGTTTACGTGACCTGCAGAGCCGTGGTCGTGGATGCTGACCACAGGATTCACCTCTTCCTCGCAGAGGGCACGCACCAAGTTGTTGGCACGCTTCTGCATCTCAGGGTTAGCACGCTGCACGGCGTTCAGCTCGATGCCTGAAGAGTAACGGCCTGTGTCCACAGAAGATACGGAACCGCCACCGAGACCGATGCGGTAGTTGTCGCCGCCCACCACAACAATCTTGTTGCCCTTCTCAGGCGTGCCTTTCAGACAGTCGCGCTTGGTGCCGTAGCCCACACCGCCTGCCAGCATGATGACCTTGTCGTAGCCATACTGCTCAGTGGTGTCGCCTTGCTGCTCCTCGTGCTCGAATGTGAGCACAGAACCGCAGATGAGGGGCTGGCCAAACTTGTTACCGAAGTCTGAAGCACCGTTGGATGCCTTGATGAGAATCTGCTCAGGAGTCTGATACAGCCACTTTCTCACAGGGAGAATGCTTTCCCAAGGACGGATGTCGCCCTCTTTGTCAGACTTGGTCCACTTTGGATAGCTGTGGGGCTGGCTTGGAGCCACACCGTTGCGTGGGTAGCTGGTCATATAAACAGCTGTACCCGCGATAGGCCATGAGCCTACACCACCGCCCATACGGTCGCGGATTTCACCGCCCGTACCTGTAGCAGCGCCGTTGAATGGCTCCACGGTGGTTGGGAAGTTGTGCGTCTCAGCCTTCAGCGAGATGACAGACTCAATGTCCTTCACCTCAAAGTAGTCGCTGGTTGAGTGGTCGGCAGGTGCGAACTGCTCTACCACTGGACCCTGGCTGAATGCCACATTGTCCTTGTATGCTGAGAGAATCTTGTTAGGATTCTCCTGCGTGGTCTTCTTAATCATCTGGAAGAGTGAGCTTTCCTTCTCCTCGCCATCGATGATGAAGGTGCCGCCGAAAATCTTGTGGCGGCAGTGCTCTGAGTTAATCTGCGCAAAACCAAACACCTCAGAGTCGGTCAGCTTTCTGCCCAGCTGGCCCTCCACCTTGTGCAGGTACTCGATTTCCTCAGGAGAGAGTGCAAGACCCTCTTGTTCGTTATATTCCTCCAGATTCTCGATGTGCAGAATTGGAGCAGGCTCGATGTTCACCGTGAAGATGTTCTGATTCAAGCCCTTGTACATGCGCTGCAGCATGGGGTCATGCTCAGCGTCCTCGCTGTCCACAGGGAAATACTCCTCAATGCGCTGCACGCCTTCAATAGCCATGTTCTGCGTAATCTCCACAGCGTTGGTGCTCCAAGGCGTAATCATCTCACGGCGTGGGCCTACAAAGAAACCCTGCAAATTGTTCTCGCTTTCTGGACGAGCTTCGCCATACAGCCAGCAAAGCTCATTGGTTTCATCAGCCGTGAGTTCGTGGTTCACCTGAGTGGCAATCACGCTCTGGGCTGGTGTTCTAAAAAAGTAAATCATAAAAGTTACAGATCTGAAAATTTGCCGCAAAGGTACGACTTTTTCAGGGAACCCTCACCACAAAACGCCGCCAACTTACATTATTTATAGAAAAAACATCTTTTCACCCGTCATTTACACACCCCAGAAAGCACTGCCTCTGTGGCTCCATAAGAAGGTGCTTGCAACAGGTTCTTTCAGCACTACAAAATCGGTGTGACTCAGACCGACCTATGCGGTGTGAGTCACACCGAGGGTGCCGGTCTGAGTCACACCGCCTGAGAGGTTCTTCCTGCATCTCTTCTCCCCCACTCTCTTTCCCTTCTCTACGGCGCACTCTTTCCGCCTTTCTGTTCCAAACATTTGGCTGAGCGGAAGAAAAGTCCTAACTTTGCAGCTGATTTAATAATTTGAGCATCAGAAAATAAAGAAGATATGGCATTGAAAGCTGGTATTGTGGGTTTGCCAAACGTGGGCAAATCGACGTTGTTTAATTGCTTGTCGAGCGCAAAGGCTCAGGCAGCAAATTTCCCTTTTTGTACAATCGACGCCCAGTTGGGACAAGTGAGTGTGCCTGATGAGCGACTGACGAAGTTGGCTGAGCTGGTGCACCCAGGACGCATTGTGCCTGCCGTCTGCGACATCGTGGACATTGCAGGTCTGGTGAAGGGCGCCAGCAAGGGTGAAGGTCTGGGCAACCAGTTCTTGGGAAACATCCGCGAGTGCGATGCCATCATTCATGTGTTGCGTTGCTTCGACAACGGCAACATCGTGCATGTCGATGGCTCTGTTGACCCTGTGCGCGACAAGGAAATCATCGACACTGAGCTGCAGTTGAAAGACCTGGAGACGGTTGAGGCTCGCATTAAGAAGACAGAGAAGTTGGCTAACGTCGGTCATGACAAGAACGCCAAAGTGGAATACGGCCTGCTGCTTCGCTACAAAGAGGCGCTGGAGAAAGGTCTCTCGGCTCGTGTAGTAGAGCCTGAGAACGACGAGGAGGCTGTGGCCGCCAAGAACATGTTCCTGCTCACCACAAAGCCTGTGCTCTATGTGTGCAACGTGGACGACGCTAGCGCTAAGTCGGGCAACGCCTATGTGGACAAGGTGCGCGAAGCCATCAAGGGCGAGAACGCAGAACTGATTGTCATCAGCGCACAGACCGAGGCTGATATCGCTGAGCTGGAGAGTTATGAAGAGAAGCAGATGTTCCTGGAGGATATGGGCCTCGAGGAAAGCGGCTGCAACCGCCTGATTAAGGCCATCTATGCCCTATTGAACCTGCAGACATTCATCACAGCCGGCGAGATGGAAGTGAAGGCTTGGACGTTCCGTCGCGGATGGAAGGCTCCACAGTGTGCTGGCGTAATTCACACCGACTTTGAGAAGGGCTTTATCCGTGCCGAGGTCATCAAATATGAGGACTACATCAAGTACGGCAGCGAAGCGGCTGTGCGCGAGGCTGGCAAGCTGGGTGTGGAAGGCAAGGACTATGTAGTGCAGGACGGCGACATCATGCACTTCCGCTTTAATGTGTAATCAAGGTGTTGTAGAGTACAAATCACTAACCATTCATTAAGTAAGAAAGGTCATGACTACCCTCTTCATTGATTGGCAACCTTCTATAGAGGCCTTCACCATTGGCTCGTTTAGCGTGCGCTGGTACTCGCTGCTGTGGTGTGTCGGCTTACTGTTGGCCTATCTTATCGTGCAGCGCTTGTATCGTCAGCAAAAGATTGAGGATGAGAAGTTTGAGCCTCTTTTCTTTTATTGCTTTCTGGGCGTTCTCATCGGAGCACGCTTGGGGCACTGCATCTTTTACGAACCGCAGTACTACCTGACCAGCGGAACGGGCTTCGTAGAAATGCTCATACCGTTCCATCGTTTAGGCGATGGCTCGTGGAAATTCACTGGATATGAAGGACTTGCCTCTCATGGAGGCACCATCGGCCTCATCATCGCGATGGCGCTCTATTGGAAGCGGATGAAGCTGAAGCCCTGGACCGTGGTGGACAATGTGGCCATAGCGGTGCCGGCTACAGCATGTTGCATCCGTATGGGCAACTTGATGAACTCTGAGATTATCGGCAACGTGACAGACGTGTCGTGGGCATTCATCTTCCACACTCGTGAGGCGATGGTGGATGGAGCGTTGGCGCCACGTCATCCAGCGCAACTCTATGAGGCAATTGCTTACTTGGTTTTTTTCGTCGCTGGCGCGTTGATTTATTGGAGGTGGTACAAGTCTCAGGGCATGAGCCAAACGTCGCCCATAGCCGTCGGAACGGGCTTTTATTTCGGTTTCTGCCTCGCCACTATCTTCACATTCCGCTTCTTTATCGAATTCCTGAAGAAGGAGCAGGTGGATTTCGAGCAGGGTATGCTCCTGGACATGGGGCAATTGCTTAGCATCCCCTTCGTGATATTGGGAATGTGGTGCATGATTAGAGCAAAAAGAAAGGCTGCCAAATGATGGCAGCCTTTCTTTTTATAGAGGGTCTCTGAAGTGATGGGGTAGGCCAGACGCTTCAGATAGAATTGTTTTTCTGTTTTTATAATGATTCCAGCATTCTCTTCAGCACGACAGTTGCGGAAATCTCGCGGTTGGCGGCTTCGGGAATGACGATGGAAGTGGGGGCTTCAATCACGTCGTCGGTCACAATCATGTTGCGGCGCACGGGCAGGCAGTGCATGAAGAAGGCGTTGTTGGTCACAGCCATCTGGCGGTCGGACACTGTCCAGTCTGCATAGTCGTGGTAGTCGCCGAGCACCTTACCGTAATCCTCAGGACGGGTTACACCAGGGCAGCTCCAGTTCTTAGCATAGATGAAGTCTGCACCCTCGAAGGCTTTCATCTGGTCGTATTCAACTTTAGCGTCGCCCACAAATGCGGGGTCAAGTTCGTAGCCTTCAGGATGTGTCACCACAAAGTCTACATCAGCTGCGTTCATCCACTCAGCGAAGGAGTTTGGAACGGCTTGTGGGAGAGCCTTGGGGTGGGGGGCCCATGAGAGTACTACCTTGGGACGCTTGTTGGGTGTGCGCTGTATGGCGCTTCCGCCAAAGAGGGGATTGGGCTCGATGAGTGTCTTGTTCTTGTACTCCTCGATGGTGATGAGGTCGGCAAATGCCTGCAGTGGGTGAACCGTGGCACTCTCCATGAAGAAGACTGGACGGCCGCTGTACTTGATGAACTGGTTGAGAATCTTCTCCTCGTAGTCATCCTTGCGGCTTTCGAAGCGGGCGAAGGAGCGCACACCAATGATATCGCAGTAGCAACCCATTACAGGAATGGCTTCAAGCAGGTGCTCGCTCTTGTCGCTTTCCATGATGACGCCACGTTCGGTTTCCAGTTTCCAGGCCCCCTGGTTGACATCAAGCACAATGACGTTCATGCCGAGGTTGAGGGCAGCCTTCTGGGTGGAGAGGCGTGTGCGGAGCGAATTGTTGAAGAAGATGAGCATAGCAGTCTTGTTCTTGCCAAGATGCTGATACTTATAGCGGTCGGCCTTTATCTCAAATGCTTCGTCGAGAGCTTTGCGCAGGTCGCCAATGTCGGATACATGCTGGAAAATGTTCATTGTAGTATTGTTATTGGATAGTAATCAATTATCTTTGAGGAGCGCCAAAGCTTTGTTCTCTGCCGCTTCCATGATTTCTCTTTCACCAGGTCCTTTGTCGTTAATGCCACAGAGGTGAAGAACGCCGTGGATGATGACCCGATGTAGCTCTTCCTCGTAGGTGGTGCCTTGCAGCTCGGCGTTGGAGCGTACGGTGTCAAGGCTGATGAAAAGGTCGCCAGAGATGGTGTCTTTCTTGCCCATCATCAGCTCGTCATCGCAGTAGTCAAAGGTGATGATGTCTGTATAGTAGTCGTGCTGCAGATACTGACGGTTCACCTCAAGAATCTTGTCGTCGTTGCAGAAGATGTAGGCGATGCTGCCTACGCGCTTGCCGTAGGAGGCGGCTACTGCCTTAATCCATGCGCTTGTGTCGCGGCGACGGATGGCGGGCATCTTGACTTGGTCTGTTTGATAGGAAATCATAAACTTTCAGTATTATGTGATGACGAATTGATAGTATATAGCGTGTCACTAATTGCCGGCATGACGAGATGTAAGTGTCGAATAGCGGGTGTTTAGTGGTCTATTCCGACTGAATCTTCTCGAAAAGGCTGTCGTCCTTGATAGCTTCAAGTCCTCGCTGGTAGATTTCGTTGGTGGAGTTGATGATTTGGAAATACTCCGACATATCCCAAAGGTCGCGTGCCACGAGTGCTTTCAGTTGCAGGTTCAGCATGGGCAATGTAGCCTGGAAAGCGGAGTCGGTGTACTCGACTTTGGCTTCTTTTGCCTTTGCAATGAGGATGTCAAGCATATCTTTCGGCACTGTAAAGCTTTGCTTGAAGCGTTCAAAGCCTGCAACCAAGTCGTTGGGATCGTAGTTCTTGTTGTTGGTTTGCTTGGCTTTTGCCTTGCGGTAAGTGGCAACATCGTATTCCTTCATGATCTGCTTGCGGTTGAGGTCAACCCACTTCAGAACGGTTGTGTTCACACAGCTCTTGGCGGCAAGTTCACGGTGCAGGGCCGTGTAGCGCGTTGTGTCGAGCGGCACATAAACGTCTGGCATGATGCCTCCGCCGCCATAAACGATGCGTCCTCTCTTGGTGGTGTACTGAAGGGAATCGGCGAAGTGGATGCTGTCTGCGCTCATCAGCTCGCCACTGTTCAGTCGGTCAAGCATGTCCATGTCGTACTTCTTGCGGTCTCCCTTTTCGTATGGTTTCTGGAAGCAACGTCCCACCGGACTGTAGTAGTGGGCGATGGTGAGGCGTATGAGGGAACCGTCGGGTAGGGTGACAGGGCGCTGCACAAGGCCTTTGGCAAAGGTGCGTCGTCCTACGATGATGCCTCGGTCGTTGTCCTGGAGAGCGCCTGAAAGGATTTCTGCAGCAGAGGCTGTGTAGCCGTCAACAAGCACAACAATCTTGTGGATGTTCATCTTGCCGGGTTCTGCGTGGTATTCGTGTCTTCCGGTTGTGCGTCCCTCTGTGTAAACAATCATTTCGTTATTGCCCAAGAACTGGTTGGAAAGGTCCACCGCTGCTTGCAGATACCCGCCACCATTGCCTTGAAGGTCGATGATAAGGTCTTTCATGCCAGCAGCTTGCAGTTGTGTGGCCGCTTTAATGAATTCAGCATTGGTGGTTGCTCCGAAGCTGCTGATGCGCACATAGCCGGTGGTTGGGTCCACCATGTAATAGGCGTCGATGGTATAGACTGGAATCTTGTCGCGAGTGACGGTAAAGTCCTGTATGCCTTTCACGCCGCGTCGGATGATGCCCAGCCGCACTTTCGTGCCCTTGGGACCGCGCAGGCGCTTCATGATTTCTTCTTTTGACATCTTCACGCCGGCGATAGATGTGTCGTTGACCGTCACAATCATGTCGCCTGCCAGAATGCCTACTTTCTCGGAGGGGCCGCCGCTGACGGGCTGGATGACCACAAGGGTGTCTTCATTCATGTTGAACTGTACGCCGATGCCATCGAATGAGCCTGCCAGTGGTTCGTTCAGCGCTTCTACCTCTTTGGCTGGAGTGTAGGTAGAGTGGGGGTCGAGTTCCTTGAGCATGCCTCGGATGGCTTCTTCGGTCACCTTCTTCATGTCGACGGTGTCTACATATAGTTGGCTGATGGCTCCTTGTACAAAGACAAGTTTGCGCATCTGCATGTCTATGTCTGAAGTGTTTCTCTGCTGTGCGGCTAGGGGCATGAGTGCCATCGTCAGCAGGAGTGTGGTTGTGTTTCTAAGATTTTGGAATAGTCGTTTCATGTTGTTGGTAAAAAATCGTTGACGTTTGTGTTGTGGGACATCAGTTCTCGCACCACGCTAGAGCTGATGCAGGCATATTCGGGGGCAGTGAACAGAAGCACGGTTTCTATGCCCGTAAGGCGTTTGTTCACTTCGGCGATGTCGCGTTCGAACTCAAAGTCTTTGACGCTTCTCACGCCGCGCAGCAAGAAGTCTGCTCCGATGCGTTGTGCATAGTCGGTTGTGAGCCCTTCGTAGGTGTCCACTTGCACGTTAGGATTGTCCTTGTAGAGCTTTCGGATGGCTTGCAGTCGTTCTTCGCAGGAGAAGGTGCTGTGCTTGTCGTGGTTGATGCCAATGGCTATAACGACTTCGTCGGCCACACTTTGAAGGGCGCGGTCGACGATGTTCTGATGTCCTTTAGTAAAGGGGTCAAAGCTTCCAGCAAATAATGCTTTCTTACTCATCTTCTTCTTCTTCCAGTTCGTGGTCTTCTTCGGGTTTGTCTTCCTCGATGACCAGGTTGTTAATGATAAAGTTCTGGCGCTGCATGGTGTTCTTGCCCATGTAGTATTCGAGAAGTTCCTTCACTTGGTCGGTTTTGCGCAGTGTGACGCTTTCCAGTCGCATGTCTGAGCCGATAAAGTTCTTGAACTCGTCGGGTGAAATCTCTCCCAGTCCTTTGAATCGGGTGATTTCAGGTTCGGGTCCGAGCATTTCGATGGCCTTCTGGCGCTCTTCGTCGTTGTAGCAATACAGGGTGATGAAGTCGCCTTTGCTGTCGGGATGCTCTTCCATATATTTGTCCAGCACGGCTTTCTTGATGCGCTTTTTGCGGTTGCGCACGCGGAAGAGCGGTGTCTGCAGAATGTACACGTGTCCGGTTCTGATGAGTTCGGGGAAGAACTGCAGGAAGAACGTAATCATCAGCAGTCGGATGTGCATGCCGTCCACATCGGCATCGGTGGCCACGATGACTTTGTTGTAGCGCAGTCCGTCGAGTCCGTCCTCTATGTTGAGGGCTGCCTGCAAGAGGTTGAATTCCTCGTTCTCATATACCACTTTCTTTGTCATGCCATACGAGTTCAGAGGTTTGCCTCGCAAGGAGAACACGGCCTGAGTCATCACGTCGCGGCTCTTGGTAATGCTGCCGCTGGCCGAGTCGCCCTCGGTGATGAAGATGGAGCTTTCCTCCTTCAGCGGTCCTTTGGCGTCGTTCAGGTGTATCTTGCAGTCGCGCAGTTTGCGGTTGTGCAGGTTGGCTTTTTTCGCACGGTCACGGGCCAGTTTTGTCACGCCTGCAATGGCTTTCCTGTCGCGTTCGTTGTCTTTGATTTTCTCTTCGAGCACTTCTGCCACATCCAGGTTCTTGTGCAAGTAGTTGTCGACTTCCGTCTTGATGAAGTCGCCCACAAACTTGTTCACGCTGATGCCGCCATTGGGTTCCATTGTGAGTGAGCCCAGCTTGATTTTCGTCTGTGATTCGAACTGTGGCTCCTGCACATTGATAGCTATTGCGGCGATGATGCCTGAGCGGATGTCGCTGAACTCATAGTTCTTGCCGTAGAACTCTTTGATGGTTCTGGCGATGTGCTCCTTGAAGGCGCTTTGGTGCGTGCCGCCCTGAATGGTGTGCTGACCGTTCACGAACGAGTGGTACTCCTCACCATATTGCTGGTTGGTGTGGGTGAACGCAATCTCGATGTCGTCGCCCTTCAGGTGGATGATATCATAGAGTGGGGTAGCGTCCATCGTGTCCTTGAGGAGGTCTTTCAGACCGTTGCGGCTCGTGATGCGGCTGCCGTTGTAGAAGATTTCCAATCCTGTGTTCAGGTAGGTGTAGTTGCGCAGCATGTTGCTCACAAACTCATCCTGGAACTTATAGTTAAGGAACAGCGTGTCGTCGGGCTGGAAATAGATGTAGGTGCCGTTCTCCTCACTTGTCTTCTCTGTCTTGTCGTCCACCAGCTTTCCTTTCTCAAACACAGCCGTGCGCACCACGCCGTCGCGATAACTTCTCACCTCAAAGCGGTTAGACAGAGCGTTTACGGCCTTGGTGCCCACACCGTTCAGGCCGATAGACTTCTGGAAGGCTTTCGAGTCGTACTTACCACCTGTGTTCAGGATGCTGACAGCCTCAATCATCTTGCCTTGCGGAATGCCACGACCATAGTCGCGCACCGTCACGGAGCGGTTGTCCTGCACTTCCACCTCGATGCGCTTGCCGGCCTGCATCTTGAATTCGTCGATACTGTTGTCGACAATCTCCTTCAAGAGCACATAGATACCATCCTCGGCATGACTTCCATCGCCCAGGCGGCCTATGTACATGCCCGGACGCAAGCGGATGTGCTCCACGCCTGTCAGCGTGATGATGTTGGCATCACCATATGCTGCGTTGGGGGTGGTGTTGTTCAGATTCTCTTCTGCCATTATTTTATCTCCTTCTTGTAGCACCTTCTTCTCTTGTGCTGTCTTCTTTCAAAATAGATCCACTGCTGTTGCACCTTCTCGTTTTCCTCCAGTTCGGGGTTGGTCTCCACATAGTCGTAGCCCTCAGACACATAGATAGGCAGCAGGTCGTAGAACAGGATGGAGTTCACGCCCTTGCTCTGATATTCAGGCAGCACGCCCACCAGCAGGAGGTCGAGCACTTTGGGCTTCTTGAACTTCAGTGCCTTCAGTAGGTGCCACCAGCCGAATGGCGTGAGCTTTCCCTTGGCGGCCTGCAGCGCTTTCGACATAGATGGCATGGAGATGCCCACAGCCACCAGTTTGCCGTTTGCGTCTGTCACGAGGCTCACCAGCTTCAGGTCAAGCACCGGAAGGAACATCTTCACGTATTGGTCTATCTGTTTCTGGCTCAGCTCGCTGTATCCGAACAGAGGCTTGAAGGCCTCGTTGATGACCGAGAAGATTTCTTGGCCATATTCTTTCGCAATCTTCTTGGCCGACGTGTATTTCTTGATGTGCAAGTCGTACTTCTTCATCACAATCTCGGCAATCTTCTTGAGTCGCTCGGGCAGACCGGTCTCTTTGGGCACGGTCATCAGCATCTCAATCCAGTCGGCATCCTTCTCGAAGCCCAGTCGCTCGATGTGCTTCTGGTAGTAAGGATAGTTATAGATGGTGGCCATTGTTGAAAGCTCCTCGAAGCCTTCAATCAGCATACCTTCTGCATCCATGTCGGTGAAGCCCAGCGGACCCTGAATCGTGTCCATGCCACGCTCCTTGCCCCATGCTTCCACTGTCTGCAGCAGCGCTTCGCTCACTTCCTCATCGTCCACAAAGTCTATCCAGCCAAAGCGCACATTTTTCAAGTTCCACGTCTTGTTCGCCTTCTTGTTGATGATGGCTGCCACACGGCCCACCAGCTTCCCTTCTTTATATGCCAGGAAATAGGCTGCCTCGCAGAATTCCATTGCTGCGTTCTTGTCGGAGAACGTGTTCAGCATGTCCTCATACAAGTCGGGTACGGAATAGGGGTTGTCTTTATATAATTCGTAATTAAATCGGATGAACTGCTTCAGTTCTTTCTTTGTTTCTACTTTCTTAATAGTTACCATTCTTTCAAATGCAAATTTGGGGACAAAGATACGAATTACTGAGGGAATAAACAAATTCATTCGATTTTATTCTTCCTCAGTGCTGTAGCAGAGGCGCAAGTGGTGGCTAAACGGGCCTGTCTTCGAGCATGGCTCAAAGGGTGGCTCGTTGTTTTTAGTGATGGTTTTCTTTCGATTGTGCAGATACCCTCTTCGCTTTTCTTCTTCCTGATGAATGGTTCTCGCCTTGAGAGTCGGCAGTTGTGACGCAATCGTACAAAATGGCCAACGCTTGATGCCTTGAAATCGGTGTGACTCAGACCGACCTATGCGGTGTGACTCAGACCGCCACCATCGGTGTGACTCACACCGAAAAAGTGGTGCAGGGTGCGAACATATTGAACAATTCTGTGGTGGAGTCAAAGGCTATCTCGTGTGGAAAACACTCACTACAGGAAGATGGTCGCTTGGGCCTCCTATATAGGTGGGTCCACGGTACGTCCTATAAGGCTTCTCATGGCCATCAATGGGGTCTGGCTCGGTGAGGAACGGGAGTGTGAGGATGCGTGTTTGCTGATGGGAGAGGGTGGTGGTGTGGGTAAGAATGTGGTCAATGGTGGACCATTCGCCTTGATACTTGTATGTGCCGGGTTCGAGACCGAAGGTCTGGTCGGTGAAGATGCTGTTTTGCGTGAGAAACATGAGTTGCGGCGAATCGGTTTCTGCATTGAAATCGCCCATGATGATAAGGTTGGGGTGCAGGCGCGATGCACGCACGGAATCGGCGTGTGACAGGAGCTGCTGGCAGATGTTCATGCTGACTTCTTGCGCCTCTCCGCCACCCAGTTTGGAGGGCAAATGGACCACGTAGACATCGAGTGTGTCGCCTTCGGCTATGATGCCCGCCACATGCAGGATGTTGCGTGTCTTCTTCCTGTGTGTGCGAGGACGGATGTCCTGAGTTTCAATGGGGTGGAATGTAAAGGGTGAATAGAGCAGAGCAACATCAATGCCGCGTTCGTCGCTGGAGTGGGTCATGATGTAGCGGTAGTTGAGATTCTTTAGTGGAGTGCATTCGGTGAGATAGGTCATCACCGTGTCGTTCTCTACCTCACAGAGTCCTATGAGGTCAACGGGCTTTTGCTCGTCAGCGGCAGCAATCACTTTCCCAATGGCTTTCAGTTTCTTGAACAGGCGGTGATTGTTCCATCTGCGTTCTCCGCCAGCACAGTATTCTTGGTCTCGCTTGCCCTCGTCATGAATGGTGTCGAATGCGTTCTCGATGTTGTAGGAAAGGGCCGTGAAGGTCTGTTGCGCCTTCACTTCATGCGCGTACAGCATCAATAATATGAGAACAGCAAGGCTATGCCACATGAGGAATTCTGCTTGATTCGTTTGGTTTGTGTTCGTGATGATGAATAGCGCTTCCCTTCGTGTGTGAACGATAGGGAAGCGCTATGGGATATTAGTGTGCTTCGAGCCAGTTGGTGCCCCAGCCGCAATCGGCAAAGAGGGGTACGGAGAGCTGGATGGCATTCTGCATCTCGCTGATGACTAATGCTTGAAGTTTCTCCTTCTCTTCGGGTACGACGGAGAAGTTGAGTTCGTCATGCACTTGCAGTATCATCTTTGAGCGCAGGCCTTCTTCGCGCATCCGCTTGTCAATGCGTATCATCGCCACCTTGATGATGTCGGCGGCTGTTCCCTGAATGGGGGCATTGATGGCGTTTCGTTCGGCATAGCCGCGCACTACGGCATTGCGTGAGTTGATGTCGGGCAGTTGGCAGCGGCGTCCGAGAAGAGTCTCTGTGTAGCCTAATTGACGGGCTTTCTCGATGCTCTGATCCATGTATGCTTTCACACCTGGGTAAGTGGCAAAGTAGTCGTCAATGAGCTGTTTGGCCTCGCTGCGGCTCACTTCCATGCGCTCGGCTAATCCGAAGGCAGAGATGCCGTAGATGATGCCGAAGTTGGCTGTCTTGGCTTTGCGGCGCATGTCGCTCGTCACATCCTTGATGTCTACCTTGAAGATTTTGGCTGCTGTGGCCTGATGGATATCATGCCCGCTGTTGAAGTCTTCCACCATGTTGTGGTCTTGACTCAGATGGGCCATCAATCGCAATTCTATCTGACTGTAGTCGGCAGAGAAGAAGAGTTCTCCCTGGTCGGGAATGAAGGCCTTGCGAACTTCCTTTCCGTTCTCGTCGCGGATAGGAATGTTCTGCAGGTTGGGATTGCTCGAAGAGAGTCTTCCTGTTGCCGTAACCGCTTGGTTGTAAGATGTGTGTATGTGCCCTGTGCGTGGATTTACCAGTTGGGGAAGCGCATCAATGTAAGTGCTTAGCAGTTTCTTGTAGCCACGATAATCGAGTATCTTTTCCACTACGGGGTGCTTGCTCTTCAAGGCAAGCAGAGTGGCCTCGTCAGTTACATATTGTCCTGTCTTTGTCTTCTTCGGCTTGGCGTCGATTTTGAGCTTGTCAAAGAGAAGTTCGCCCACCTGTTTCGGGGAGCTGATGTTCAGTTCCTCTCCAGCCACTTCGCGTATTTCTCGTTCGATGCTTTCCATGTGCTCTGTGAACACACGCGAAGTCTCCGACAGCGAGGCTTCGTCGATGCGCACGCCGTTCATCTCCATCCTTGCTAACACAGGCACCAACGGCATCTCCACGTCGTCGAACAGTTTCCAAAGCCCTTTCTCTTGAAGTTCCTTCTCGAGGATGGTCTTTAGTTTCAGCGTCACGTCAGCATCCTCTGCCGCATACTCGTACACTTCCTTAGGATCGAGCTCGTGCATGGAGCGTTGTTTCTTGCCCGAACCGATGAGGGCGTCGATGTGGATGGTTTGGTACTTGAGGTACACCTCGGCGAGGTAATCCATATTGTGACGCAGTTCGGGTGCGATAATATAATGTGCAATCATTGTGTCGAACATCTTGCCCTCAAGATGGATGTCATAGTTGGCAAGCACCATCATGTCGTACTTGATGTTCTGTCCAATCTTCAGGATTTGCTTCGACTCATATACTGTCTTGAACTTGTTAACAATCCTTAACGCTTTTTCGAAGTCGTTACCTGACCACTCCTCATGATAGGGTATAGGGACATAGAAAGCGCTTCCTTCTTCCACCGCGAAGCTCAATCCTACCAGTTTAGCCGACATTGCGTCTACGGAAGTGGTCTCTGTGTCTAAACTAATAAAATCGAAAGTCAATAATTTTGCAGCAAGCGAATCCATTTCCTCCTCAGAATCAACAAGCTGATAGTTATGCTTCGTTGTCGTTATGTCGCTGAGATTCGACGAAAACAAATCTCCTTGCCCCTCGCTCGAATTGAGAGCGGTGTTTTGGGCATCAAAAAGGGTTGGTTGAGGGGTTGAAGCTGGTCCGCCGAAGAGGTCACCGCTAAAAAGGTCGCCTTGTGTTCCTTGTCGCTTGTTTTTCGTTCCCCCTTGCTCCTTTTCACCTTTTGCTTCCTTGGCATCGCTGAAAAGTCTTCTGCTCAGGGTGCGGAACTCTAACCTTTCGAAGATTTCTTTCAGGGCAGTTTCGTCGATGGATTCGCGCTTGAGGCTGTCAAGGTCGAGCGTGATGGGCACATCGGTTCTGATAGTTGCGAGGTACTTCGACAACTTGATGTCGTCCACATGCTCTTCCACTTTCCGTTTCATCGCTCCTTTCAGCTGGTCGATGTTGGCTAAAAGCCCTTCGATGTTACCAAACTCATTGATAAGTTTCACTGCTGTCTTTTCGCCAACACCTGGGCAGCCTGGGTAATTGTCGGAGGAGTCGCCCATTAGTCCCAGAAGGTCTATCACCTGTTTCACGTCTTGGATGCCGTACTTCTCCGTCACCTCCTTCACGCCTAAGATGTCGAAGCCGCCATCATGTCTTGGCTTATACATCTTTACGTGTTCGGCTACAAGTTGCCCGTAGTCCTTATCTGGCGTCATCATATAGGTGTCAATTCCTTCGATGGATTCGCTCTGTTTAGCCAATGTACCGATTACATCGTCTGCTTCAAAGCCTGTTACTTCCAATACGGGGATGCGGTAGGCTTTCAATACATCTTTAATTATAGGTACCGCAAATCGGATACCTTCTGGTGTTTCCTCGCGCTGGGCCTTGTATTCGCTGAATGTCTCATGACGGAACGTGGGGCCGTGTGGATCGAATGCTACACCGATGTATTCGGGATTCTCCTTGGTGAGAATCTCTTCCAGCGTGTTGACGAAGCCAAGAACTGCCGATGTGTTTTCGCCTTTGCTGTTGATGCGTGGATTCTTGATGAAGCCGTAGTAGGCTCTATAAATCAATGCGTAAGCATCGAGAAGAAACAATTTTGCCATGCCTTTTCCATTTTGTGTGTAAACTTACGAATTATATTTGGAAAAAGCGCTAACTTTGCAGATGTTTTTCGAAAAGATGGACGTATTGCAACATATCAGAAAGCCAATTGAAGCGGAGATGAACACCTATCGTGCGGTGTTTGACTCCTACATGGTGCACACGAATCCTCTCCTGCGTGAGGTGCTTGCCACTATTGCCAGCAGGAAGGGGAAAATGATGCGTCCTATGCTGACATTGCTCACCGCTAAGATGGTAGGTGGTGCGGTGAATTACAATTCCATCTTGTCTGCCGCTACGTTTGAGTTCTTCCATACTGCCAGTCTTATTCATGATGATGTGGTAGATGAAAGTGCTGAACGGCGTGGTCAAGACTCCGTTAACAGTGCATACAGCAATCAGGTTGCCGTGCTTGTGGGCGATTTCATCCTTGCAAATGCGCTTCGCTGTGCCGCAAAAACCGGAAGTTCCGACTTGGTGAATTCGGTTTCTGATGCAGCGCAGTGCCTTTCTTCAGGAGAACTCCTTCAGCTTCACAACGTGAAGAACCTGGCTATCGACGAAGCTGTTTACTTTGATATCATACGAAACAAGACTGCCGCGCTCTTTGCAGCGTGTGCCGAAGCAGGGGCACTTTCTGTTTCGTCGGACAAATCGGTACGACGAATCATGGCTCAATTCGGAGAAAATGTTGGCATTTGTTTCCAGATTCGTGATGATATCTTCGATTATTCCTCTAACACTGCGATAGGAAAACCTACGGGCAACGATATGAAAGAGGGTAAACTCACGCTTCCCGTTATTCACGCTGTGCTCGATTCCGGAAGTGAAGATATGCTTGCTTTAGCACGTAAGGTGAAATCGCGTATGGTATCTCAAGCTGAGATAGACACTCTTGTTGAGTTCACTAAGGCGAATGGCGGCATTGAATACGCAGAGACGGTGATGAACAGCTATGCCCAGAAGGCAAAGGATTTGCTCGATTCTTTCCCTGATTCAGATGCTAAACAAGCATTAAATGCCTACGTTGACTATGTGATTGCTCGTTCACTTTAGTCTTTACTGAGATTTTCCCTTTTCAATTAGAGATAAAAAGAAAGCAGGCCCGAAAGCCTGCTTTTTGTGTTCTTAAAACGGTGTGACTCACACCGTGCTTGTTGGTCTGAGTCACACCGCCTATACCGGTCTGACTCACTCCGGTTAAGTGGTTGTCTGTGCCGCTCTGTAGAAGTTCAGGATATCGCTCCTTCGTGTATGTTTATGAGCCTTTTCTCGGCTTATTGAAGTAGTTCCTTTGTGCTTTAGGGCATCACTCTTTTGTGCTTTAGGGAAAGCCTTCATTGTGCTTACGGGCAAAGCTTACTTGAGCTTGTGGGCAACGCGTCTGTATGCTTGTGGGCAACGCGTCTGTGCGCTTCAAGAAACTACTTATTTGTGCTTGAGGAAAAAGACTCAAAGCGTTTCAGCCTTTCTATAGCATCTATCAGAAGAACTTCACTTCCTTGCCTACAATCTCGGAGAGCAGCTTATTAGCCAATGAGCTTGTGCCAAGGCGCAGCCATTGATTGGTAAGCCATTTCTCTCCCAGCACTTCTTTTACAATGGTGTAGTAGGTGAGGGCGTCTTCTACTGTTTTCATGCCACCAGCGGGCTTAAAACCAATCTGTATGCCCGTTTTATCGTAGTATTCCTTAATAGCTTGACACATAACGAAAGCGGCTTCAGGTGTAGCTGCAGGCTCCAATTTCCCCGTTGAAGTCTTGATGTAATCAGCTCCGGCATACATGGCAAGGATGCTCGCAGTCTTAATGTTTGTGGCAGTTTTAAGGCACCCAGTTTCAAGGATAGTTTTCAGCTTTTTGTCGCCACAAAGGGCTTTCATTTCTTCGATTTCATCGCACATTCCTTCATAGTCGCCATTCAGGAACTTTCCTACAGGAATCACCATGTCTATTTCTGTGGCACCATCCTTTAGTGCCAATGCCGTCTCTGCTATCTTTACTTCTAGGAATGTTTGTGATGACGGGAAACTGCCCGAAACGCAAGCGATTTCCACTTCTTCGCTTTCCAGCGTGTCGTGGCAAATCTTTGCGTAGCATGGGTACACGCATACGGTGGCAACGTGTCCTAATTCTGGATAGACATCGTCAAACCTGTTCACCTTTTCTACGAACTTCAGCACGCTGTCCTCACTGTCTGTCGTTTTCAGGGTGGTGAGTTCTACGCTGTTCAGCAAGAATTGCTTCACTTCCTTGGTGTTGTTTTCCGCCAGATGCTCCTTCAGAAGAATCTCTACCTGGCGCTTCACTTTCTCGTCATCCAGTTCTAAATCATATTGCTTTAGAACCTCGAAATACTTGTTTTCTTCCATATTTCTATCTCTTTTGTTCTTGTATTCACTCGTTGAAATGAGCGATTTATTCCTTATTCTTTGTATCCATGCAGATTGTCACCGGACCGTCATTAAGTAGCTCTACCTTCATGTCTGCACCGAATTCTCCCGTTGCTACTTGATGACCAAGTTGCTCCGATAAAACCGTACAAAAGCGTTCGTATAGTGGAATGGTGACTTCATGACTTCCGGCGCGTAAGTATGAGGGACGGTTGCCTTTCTTGTAACTTGCCCATAGCGTGAACTGGCTGACAACCAGAATGTCTCCTCCCTTGTCTAAAATAGACTTGTTCATCACGCCATTCTCGTCATCGAAGACTCGAAGATTGCAAATCTTCTTTGCCAACCATTCTATATCTTCTTCATTGTCAGCATTTTCGCATCCGAGTAAAACTAAATACCCGTTGCCTATTGAGGACTTTATCTTTCCGTTTATCGTGACTGATGCGTGCGTTACTCGTTGTAGTACGGCTCTCATATCTTTTGGTTTGTTTTATTCGTTGTAGTAATCCTTAATTATTTGTGCTTTTGCTGTGCCAATTACTTTTGCAAGTGCTTCTAAATCAGCTTCTTTGATTCTCTTCAAACTCTTGAACTTCTTGAGTAGCGCAGTTTTAGTTGCGTTGCCGATTCCCTTGATGTTATCGAGCTCAGACTCCGTGTTGTGCTTGGCGCGTTTTTGCTTGTGGAATGTGATGGCAAAACGGTGCACTTCATCTTGAATCTGTGTAAGCAGCTTGAATAACGGGCTGTCCATCTCAATCCCTACTGTTTGTGCAGGGAATCCGAAGAGCAGTTCATTCGTGCGGTGGTGACTGTCTTTGGCCAATCCGGCAATAGGGATATCCAAGTGCAGCCGGTCTTCTATCACTTTCCTAACCACTTCCATTTGTCCCTTGCCGCCATCTGTGATGATGAGGTCGGGTAGGGGCGTATTCTCTTCGATGGCGCGGCTATATTTGCGGAATACTACCTCGCTCATTGAAGCATAGTCATCTGGCCCGATGACAGTTTTGATGTTATACTTGCGATAGTCGTTCTTTGACTTCTTTCCGCCGATGAATACAACGCATCCCGCTACGGCGTCCTGTCCCATTGTGTTGGAGTTGTCGAAACACTCAATACGCATTGGGATTTTGGGTAGTTTGAGCTTTCGTTGTAGTTCTTTCAATATGTTAATGTTTCGCTGATCAGGATTCAAACGTTCGGCTTGCTTGAGTGCGTCTATACGGTATTGGCGTACATTTGCTTCGGATAAAAAGAGAAGTTTTTTCTTGTCTCCAGCTTTTGGAACGATGAATGTAGCTCCTTTTAGCGTGAAATCGAGTTCGAATGGGACCACAATCTCTTTGGATTCATCGCCGTATTGTTCGCGCATATCGATGATCGCTAATGAAAGTATCTCTTCTGCTGTCTCATCCAGCCGTTTCTTGTACTCGTTGGTGAATACGCGTGTAATACAGCCGTTTACTACGTGCATATAGTTAACGTATGCCTTGCTTTCGTCGTCTTCAATGCTGAATACATCGATATTTTGGTTGGTACTTGTAATCACGCGGCTCTTGCTGTCAAAGTCTTTGGCCAGTAAGTACTTCTTCTTTACCTCTTCAGCTTCCAAAAACTTCTCCTCTTCCGCTAAAGCGCTCATTTCTTTGATTAATTTCTGGCAGAGCAATTGCGTGTTTCCACTCAGTATATCTTTGATTTCATCGATTTGGCGTAGATAATCCTCTCTTGATTGCCAACCCAGGCATGGAGCTTTACATTTACCAATATCATAGTATAGGCACTTCTTAAGTTTGCCTTGCTCCATTCTTTCGGGAGTGATTACCGTGTGGCAGAGGCGCACTTGGTACATTTTGTCTATGAGCTCCAGCATTGCGTTTAATGTGCCCGCGTGACTGAATGGACCGAAATAGGTACCTGTTCTCTTATCTATATTGCGCGTCTTGATGACCCGTGGGAAGTATTCGTTAGTGATGCAGACGGAAGGGTAGGTCTTTCCGTCCTTCAGCAAGATGTTGTAGAATGGTTGGTGCTCCTTAATGAGGTTGTTCTCCTGAATCAACGCATCTTCATCCGTCGGGACAACAAGATACTTGATGTCCTCAATTTTGCTGACCAAAATCTGTGTCTTTCGATTCTTAGGCGAATTGTTGAAATAGGAGCTGACTCTACGCTTCAAGTTCTTTGCCTTACCTACATAAATCACCGTCCCATCTTTATCTAGATATTGATAGCATCCAGGCTCTTCTGTAAGGCTGTTGACAATCAACTTTAGCCGCCGTAGCCGTTCTTCATTCTTTGTCTTGCTGGGTATTTTCACTTAAACCTTTACTTTTGTTCCACGTGAAACAAATCTCTACTAACTGTTCAATTATCAGCGTTTAACGTAAGCGTGTTTAATGATTTCTTGATACGAAAAAGCTTTCTGCTCCTCGGTGAATCGCTTGCGCTGATGCCGATTCTTATACAGTGAGTAAAGTGGTGATTTCGATTCCTTCTCCAATAGATTCTCTGCCGTGCAATCCTTCGTCACGAATCTCTATCAAGAAGTTCATGTAGCATTTAACAGGGTGCAGTTTCTTGACGAGTTTCCATGCTGCCTTTATCGTGCCTCCTGTCGCGAGAAGGTCATCGTGAAGCAGAACGGTGTCTGTGGGTTCAATAGAGTCAAGGTGTATCTCGATGGCATCGGGCCCGTATTCTTTAGTAAAGCTCTCTCTTACAGTTGTTGCTGGCAGCTTTCCGGGCTTACGGGCCATAACGAAGCCGGCATTCAATCGGCGCGCAAGAATGGAGCCCATGATGTAGCCACGAGTTTCAAGGCCGACAACCTTGGTTATTCCTTTGTCTTTATAGATCTCATAGAGCATCTCTTCCATTATCTCAAGTGCCTTGGCATCTTTGAAGAGAGTTGTTACGTCACGAAAGTTAATTCCCTTCTTGGGGAAGTCGGGGATGCTGCGTAGGTTATCTAGCAGATACTTAGTGTTTGGATCCATAGCTGTTGTGTTATAGAGTTTGTTTGATGTTATCTTATAAGTGCTTGGTTTTGTTTGTGGTGACGCTGCATTGTTTCACGTGGAACAATGCCGTTTATCGCCCCATAAGAACAAGCATGATATTGATGTCGGAGGGTGAAACACCGGGGATGCGAGAGGCTTGGGCCAGCGTGACAGGTTGTATGGCCTGTAGCTTTTGCCGTGCTTCGATGGAGATTTGAGTCATGTTCGGGTAATCAAACTTACCTTGAATCTTGATATTCTCCAAGCGTATCATCTTATCAGCCATCTGTTGCTCACGATAGATGTAGCCCTTGTATTTAATTTGTATCTCTGCCGCCTCGATAATTTCCTCCCGTCGGGGATCGTCGCCAATGACACGCTCTAATTCCTTTCTAAGGGTGTCGATGTGGGGCGTAATATTGTTGATGTTAATCTGGGGGCGCCCTAATAGTTCTTCCAATTTGCAGCCTTGGCGGAGTGGGGTAGTTCCCAATGCCTCCAGCGCAGGATTGATTAGTGAGGGCTTCAAAGAGAAGCTGGCTACGAAATCAGTGATGGCCTTAATCTTCTCCTTCTTGGAAAGCATTAGTTGATGTCGCTCTTCAGAAGCCAGTCCCAGTTGGTAGCTACGCTCCGTGAGGCGCATGTCTGCATCGTCCTGACGCAGCAAGATGCGATATTCTGCGCGAGAAGTGAACATACGGTAGGGCTCATCCACACCCTTGGTTACGAGGTCGTCAATAAGCACTCCGATATATGCTTCGTTACGTCCCAGCGTGAATGGTTCCCCGTTGTTAAGCGGCGTAGAGGCTGAGTGGTTATCGGTGCTGGATGCCTGTTCCTCGCTACTTCCGGATGATTCGACAGGGGGCTTGATGGCCCGTACTTTGCTGCTGTTGATGGCCGCATTGATACCAGCAATTACGCCCTGCCCTGCCGCTTCCTCATAGCCTGTTGTGCCATTCACTTGTCCTGCAAAGAAGAGGTTCTTCACCACCTTTGATTCAAGCGCATGTGTAAGCTGCGTTGGGTCAAAGAAGTCATACTCGATGGCATAGCCAGGGCGGTAAATCTCTAGATTCTTAAATGCAGGAATCTTACGAAGAGCAGTCAGCTGTATGTCTAATGGGAGCGAGGAAGAGAAGCCATTGAGATACATCTCGTTCGTCGTCTCTCCTTCAGGCTCGAGGAAGAGCATGTGCTCGTCCTTATCGGGGAACGTGTGCAGCTTCGTCTCAATGCTGGGGCAATAGCGCGGTCCGATACTTTGGATCTGGCCATTGTAGAGTGGTGAGTCAGGGAGTCCTGAGCGCAGCACATCGTGCACCTCCGTATTCGTATAGCAAATCCAGCAGGGAAGGTTGTTGCGGTTGCTCACAGCCGTGCGTTCAGTCGGCAGATAAGAGAACTTGTGGAAGTTGTGGTCACCATCCTGTTTCTCCATCAGCGAGAAGTCCACGCTGCGCTTGTCGATGCGCACAGGGGTTCCCGTCTTCATGCGCCCAGCGCGGATGCCATGCTTCGTGATAGATTCCGTCAGTTCCAGCGCAGCCGATTCGGCACATCTCCCTCCGGGAATCTTCACACGACCAATGTGCATCAGGCCGTTCAAGAATGTGCCGGCTGTGATAATGACGCACTTAGCCTTAAACTCCGCTCCGTAGTAAGTCTTTACACCTTGAACTTCTTGATTATCAACAATTAACTCTCTTACCTGGTCTTGCCATATCTGCAAATTGGGTATGTTCTCCAAGATTTCTCGCCAAGTCCAGATGAACTTAGCCCTGTCGCATTGAGAACGAGGGCTCCACACCGCAGGACCCTTCGAGAGGTTCAGCATTCTGAATTGAAGGCTACAGCGGTCTGTGACAATGCCTGTATATCCTCCTAATGCGTCTATCTCTCTCACAATCTGTCCTTTGGCAATGCCACCAATAGCGGGATTGCACGACATTTGTGCAATCTTATTCATGTCCATCGTGATGAGACACGTCTTGGCGCCCAGATTAGCTGCCGCAGCGGCAGCTTCGCATCCAGCGTGGCCAGCTCCCACCACAACCACATCGTAGTTGAAAACCATTTGAATGAAGTGAAAATTTTTTGCAAAGGTAGTGAAAATGAGATGAAAAACGTGCCTTTTTTAGAACAAAACCCTAAAAAGCTTTGGAAGGAACCGCTGAAATATCTACATTTGCACATACCGACCTATTTGCATATACTTATAATAATAAAAGGAGCTGGTACTTGACGAAGGCGCATGGTAATGCCTGCAACCAGTTCATTCTCAAAAGAAGCGGCTGATCTCTGTTCCCCTTCGAAAGAGTGGAAAGTAAAAACGGATACATTTTATATTAACAAAACTAATTATTAATTTCATATCTTTATCACAATGAACAAATTCGCGTTATTTATCGCTTCTTTGTTGATGAGTGTGACATCCTTTGCCCAATGGACTAAGCCTGCAGCTCCTGCTGTGGCTCCTTTGTCCACCAATCAGAGTTGCTACTTATATAACAAAGATGCAGATGGTTTCTTTGTGGGAGCCAATGACTACGGGACACGAGTAAGCGTCAGTCAGACGTCAGGCTACGAAGTCAAAATAGAGCAGGGCACCGAATCTGACTCTTATTACATCAGCAGTTATGTGTTGGAAGGCTGGATGAAAAACAGTTGGGGGTATATGTTCCTCGACAACTTCAGCGCCATTTATACAGACAACACAAAGGAAGGCAAGCCCAATAACCAGTACACCTTTGTTTCCCAAGGCGATGGTACCTATAAGATAGGTCTTTCCAACAAGAATGCCACTTTCACCGCTGCCGATTATCCTACAGCCTTTTTGGGTGTGAACAAGGCGAAGAAGGACACTCGTCTTTACTTCTGTGACTATGAGAATGGAGACGAACAGGAGTCTGATTGCCAGCTCGTTTGGTACTTTGTGACTCCAGACGACTACACGGCTTACGTTGCCTCCATTATCATTTATAATGCGGCAATGGAGCTTGGCGAGCAAATAACCATAGCAAAAGCGACGGTTGGCGTTGATGCCGATGTGTTGTCTGCTTCTGAAGCATTGTACAACAACACTTCCAGCACTGCCGAGGCCATGACCACGCAGGCCCAGAAATTGCGCGATGCCATCATGGCTGCGGCTTATTATGTTGCTTCCTTGGATCATCCAGTAGAAGTCTTAGCGAATCAGAATATCGCTACAGACTTCTCCGATGAACAGACGACAGGCTGGACCTCTACTACCAATGCGCAGAATAAAGGAGCAGGCAATGGAATGAGAACTGGAATGATGGTGCCATGTCTGTAGGCAAGGTCTCTGCCACAGCCGTCAAGCTTCCGGCAGGTGTTTATCGTTTCGAGGCATTAGCTTTCACCAGCACTGGTGCTGGACTGAATCTTTATGCTGGTGCGGCACAGAAGCCTGTCACCTCGACACTAATAGACATTGAGTCTCCTACAGAAGTATATACATATTGTGGTGGAGGTGAAATGGAAATAGGTCTTAATTTGTTCGCGAAAGGACCCAATTGGATTGGGCTCGACAATGCGCAGCTCTATTATTTAGGAGATAGCGATGAGTCTTATGAGAAGTTGCTTGAAGAAATCATGCTTCTTGAGCCTGACTACGAGGCACTGTTCGATGATGAAGAGGCTTGTGCTCAAGCATCAGTTCGCGCAACCTACACGGCTGCGAAGAACACCGTCGAATCAGCCCAGACATCCCAGGCTCGTGCTCAGGCTGTGGATGACTTCATGGCCGCATCCAAGGCTATGGCATCCAGCGTGGCTGCTTATGGTGCATACAAGAAAGTCTTTGACGAGGCTACCGACTTTGTTAGCAGCACCACCAGCGAGAGTGCAGAAGTAGCGCTTCTTAGTGACTATATTGGTGACGACGAGAAAGAGGAAGGTGCCTACAATGGGAATGGAGGTGCGCTCTATATCCTCGAGAATGCTTTGCTCAACGATGAACAGATGGCAGCCGAACTCGCCTATCTCAACAAGCTCTTCCTTGATGCCAAAGCCAATGCCAAGGCAGATGGAGACGATTGCACCGACCTGTTGCAGAATCCAAGCTTCACCGCCGATGGTGGCTGGCAGGGCAAGACCAACAGCAGCATCACATGGCCAGCAGGCAAGGAAGACTACCGTCTTGTGGAGGTAGTGAATGCCGTTTGTGACATCTACCAGAACCTTGACAACCTGCAGAACGGTCTCTATGAGTTCACGCTTCAGGCAGCCGTACGTCCTGATGACGGTGCTTATGACGAAGCCAACGTGAACGCTATCAAGGCCCATGCCTACATCAACGACTTCAAGACCCCCATTCCATCAGGTCAGATTCCTGACGAAGTGACGCTCAATAGCCAGGAAGAAGCCTCCGATGCCTTTGCTGCAGACAAGTTCCCAGTCACAGTCTATGGCCTTGTGACCGAAGGAAAGATGAAGGTAGGCTTCAGCAACGAATTACGTGTTGCTGATGGCATGCGTTTGTGGGCAGGTGGTGCTAAACTCACCTTCCGAGGCAAGAACCCCGAAGTGTTGGCATCAGTCATTGCATCACTCACACCTGTAGCTCAAGAGTTGCTGACTCAGTATGCAGGTTCCCCTGAGCTCAATGCCCTTTCCGACGCCATAGCTGAGGCTGCATCTGCCGACGATGCTTATAAGGCACTCATCGCCATGAAGGCAGCGATGGACGATGTGCAGGAAGGTGTTGAACTCTATGAAAAACTCAAGGTGGCTCTTGCTTCGCTTTCTGCAGCCATCGAAGAGAACCCATCTTCCAGCAAGGTAGCTGCTGCACAGGAAATCTTAGATGCCGTTCAAAATGCTTACGACAACAAGACCTACGGCAACGAAAAGGCCGAGCAAGCCATCTCTGACGTGAACGCAGCAGCAGTTTCTGTCAGAATGGGGGATGACACCGCTTCCGAGTACAATCCAACCGATTGTACCAATCTCATCGTCAACCCAACTTTCGACCCCGCCAAGGGTGACAAGAATACCGGCGTCATCGAAGGCTGGACCACCACAGCAATGAACGGTTACAAGCAGTACTCCGTGTCCTACAACCGTGCCCCATTCGAGCTCAACCAAAAGTTGACAGGCTTGAAAAAAGGTAAATATCGCGTGACTGTCCACACCTACTACCGTGCAGGCTACTGGAACGAGCACCTCACCACCCTCTATGCGCAGACCTCCGAGAAGAAGTACACGAAGCCCGTGCTGAACCTGACCGAAGGCGCCGTAGCAGCAGCTGATGTGCCAGAAAGTGCAGGCAACACCTACACGCTCACAAGCGGCCTTATTGCTCCTGACGGCACCACTCCAACCGTGGCCTTCTTCAACGCGGGCTACTACCTCAACACCCTCGAGTTCTTCGTGGGAGAAGATGGTGAAGCAACTATTGGCTTGAGCAAGGCCAATACTTTTGACAACGACTACGAAGTGGTAGGTGCATGGAACCTCTACTACTTGGGTGACCAAGATTGCACAAGCCTTATCGTCAACCCAACCTTCGACCCTGCTAAGGGTGACAAGAACACCGGTGTCATCGAAGGCTGGACCACCACAGCGATGAACGGCTACAAGCAGTACTCCGTGTCCTACAACCGTGCTCCATTCGAACTCAACCAGAAACTGACGGGCTTGAAGAAGGGCAACTACAAAGTGACTGTCCACACCTACTACCGTGCAGGCTACTGGAATGAGGCACCTCACCACCCTCTATGCGCAGACCTCCGAGAAGAAGTACACGAAGCCCGTGCTGAACCTGACCGAAGGCGCCGTAGCAGCAGCTGATGTGCCAGAAGGTGCAGGCAATACCTACACGCTCACAAGCGGTCTCATCGCACCTGACGGCACCACTCCAACCGTGGCCTTCTTCAACGCAGGCTACTACCTCAACGAGCTCGAGTTCACGGTCGGTGCAGATGGAAGTGTGACCATTGGCTTGAGCAAAACCCAGACCTACGACAACGACTACGAAGTGGTAGGTGCATGGAATCTCTATTACTTGGGTGATCCAACTCCAGAAGAAGAATGTACAAGCCTCATTGTCAACCCAACCTTCGACCCTGCCAAGGGTGACAAGAACACTGGCTACATTGAAGGCTGGACTACCACGGCAATGAACGGCTACAAGCAGTACTCCGTTTCATACAACCGTACACCATTTGAGCTCTACCAAGATCTCTCTGGACTGGAAGAAGGAACCTACAAGGTAACTGTCCACACCTACTACCGAGCAGGATACTGGTACGACGAAGAAACTCACATCAATAACAGCGAGGACACTCACCTCACCACGCTTTATGCACAGACTTCCGACAAGAAATTCTCCAAGCCTGTGCTGAACCTGACCGAAGGCGCAGTGGCTGCCGCCGATGTTCCCGAAGGTTCAGGCAACACCTACACCCTCACCAGCGGTCTCATCGCTCCTGACGGCACCAGCCCAACAGTGGCCTTCTTCAATGCAGGTTACTACCTCAACGAACTCGAATTCGTTGTTCCGGCCGACGGCAAGGTGCGCATCGGTTTGAGCAAGACTAAAACTTACGATAACGACTACGAGGTAGTGGGTGCATGGAAACTCTACTATTATCCTAACGGTTTGCCAACAGACATCGAAGGAGTTGATGTGGATGAAAGCACCGTTGGTGACGGTATTCCAGTAGCGTTCTACTCGCTCTCTGGCACGAAGTTGGCTGCTCCACAGCGTGGTTTCAACATTGTGAAGTATTCTAACGGTCTGTCGAAGAAGGTGCTCATTCCCTAATGAGGTACCCATTCATCCAGACTTCAAATAGTCAGACAAGGGGCTGTGTCCAATGGCGACACAGCCCCTTCCTTTTGCCTCGCACTCTGCGCCTCAAAAACGGTGTGACTCACACCGCCACCCTCGGTCTGAGTCACACCGGTACCCTCGGTCTGAGTCACACCGATTTTGTGGTGCAGGGCGCACTCCTCGAGCGGTGCTTCTTTTAGGAGGTAATCATTGCAAGTTATCCGGAAAGTTCTTACCTTTGTCAGACTAATCCACAATGACCGATGACTTGGACTTCCGACATACGCGATTTCATTCAGCAGCATCTGGCTGACGACACCGCAGAACTGCTGTTGTCTGCCCGGCGCTATCCTGACGTTGACGTGCCCTTTGCTGTGGAGCAAATCGAGGCGCGCCGCCGACTGAAAGGGAAACTGCCCGAATGGTATGCCTGTGCCGACCTCATTATGGGAGGACGAGTGCCAGCCGAGCAATGCAGTTCGGAGCAGACAGCCCGCTACAAGCGTGGAGTCATAGAGCATACCCGTGGCGTGACGCAGACAGATGGCTCTTTGAAGCCTACGAGCCTGTGCGACATGACAGGTGGCATGGGCGTGGACTTCTGGTATATGTCGTCAGGCATGGAACGCGCCATCTATACAGAGCGTAACAAATGGCTCTGCGAGGCAGCCCAGCATAACTTTGAGGTACTGAAGGACGCTCAGCACCCCCAAGTGGAAGTGCGCTGTGGAGATGGACGAAATCTGCCCATTCCATCGGTGGATGTCATCTATCTCGACCCAGCCCGACGAGCCGGCGACGGCAGCCGTGTGTATGCGATGGAGGACTGTGAACCCAACATCGTGGAGTGGCAGGACGAACTTCTGCAGCATGCGCGGATGGTGCTGGTGAAACTATCTCCCATGGTGGACATCAAGGATATGCTGCGCAAGTTGAAAGGCGTGACAGAAGTGCACGCGGTGGCTGTGCGGAACGAATGTAAGGAGGTGCTGGTCAAGCAAGTTGCAGCCCATGCACAGGACGATGTTCCCCCTGTGAACAAGGTGAAAGTTCATTGTGTAGATTTCTTAGCCTCAGACACTATTGAATATACCTTCGGTTTATCCGATGAAATGCACATTTCCTTGACAAATGGAGGCGTGAAACGCTATCTGTATGAGCCTGATGTCACCCTGATGAAAGTGCAGGCATTCGGTAGCCTCTGTGCACGCTATCCCGTGCAGCAGTTAGACGTGGATACCCATCTGATGACCTCCGACGAACTCATTACAGACTTCCCCGGCCGCATTTTCGAAGTAGAAGAGCAGATACCCTTCACATCGAAACTGCTGAAAAGCCTGAAGAAAACAATGCCCCAAGCCAACATCGCCACTCGCAACTTTATACTCACCGCTGATGCCCTGCGCAAGAAAGCCGGCATCAAAGATGGTGGCGACGTCTATCTGTTCGGGGCGAAAGTGAAAGATGTTGGCAATCAGCTGCTGAGGTGTCGAAAATGGGATTAAATTCAAAAAGGGCTGCATCTTTGCCTTGAAATACGACAAAGTGAATCCATTCTTTTGATGGAAACATGAAAAAGTTGTAACTTTGTCGCCATGAAACGTTCTGATTTTGAAATCATGGCACCTGTTGGAAGCCGCGAGAGTTTAGCGGCTGCATTGAAGGCAGGAGCTAATTCAATCTATTTTGGTATTGGAAAGCTGAATATGCGGAGCCACTCGGCTAACGCGTTCACGATTGATGACTTGAAGGAGATTGCTGCCATCTGTCATGAGCATGGCGTGCAGTCGTACCTGACGGTGAACACGATTATCTATGGCGAAGATATCCCGACGATGCACGAGATTATCGATGCAGCGAAGGAAGCGAAGATTTCGGCGGTGATTGCGAGTGATGTGGCGGTGATGACCTATTGCCGAGAGGTGGGTCAGGAGGTGCATTTGAGCACGCAGCTGAATATCTCGAACATTGAGGCGCTGAAGTTCTATGCACAGTTTGCCGATGTGGTGGTGCTGGCGCGCGAGCTGAACATGTGGCAGGTGCGTGACATTTACCAGCAGATTGTGGAACAGGATGTGAGAGGTCCGAAGGGTGAACTCATCAGGATAGAGATGTTCTGTCACGGTGCATTGTGCATGGCGATTAGCGGTAAGTGCTACCTGTCGTTGCAGAATGCAGGCCGTAGCGCTAATCGTGGCGAGTGCGTGCAGATTTGTCGCCGAGGTTATGAGGTGACAGATGTGGAGACGGGCACACAACTGAATGTGGATAACAAGTATATCATGTCACCTCGTGACTTGAAGACGGTCCGTTTCATCGATGTGATGATGAATGCGGGCGTCAGGGTGTTCAAGATTGAAGGACGTGCCAGAGGTCCCGAATATGTCTATACCGTGGTGAAGGCTTATAACGAGGCTATCAACGCTGTGCTTGACGGCGATTTCACCGATGAGCGCAAGGATGAGTGGGACAAGGAACTCAGCACTGTGTTTAACCGAGGCTTTTGGGATGGTTACTACCAAGGTCAGAAGTTGGGCGAATGGTGTGAGGTGTATGGCAGCAAGGCGACGGAGAAGAAAGTCTATGTGGGAAAGTGCATGAAGTACTTCTCGAAGATAGGCGTGGCGGAGTTCTTGATAGAGAATGAAGACCTGCATGTGGGCGACAAGATATTGGTGACGGGTACCACGACGGGTGCGCTCATCCAGCCTTGCGACGAGATTCGCTTTGACTTGGAGCCAGTGGAGATGGCTACACGTGGGCAGCACATCAGCATCAAGGTGAACGACCGAGTGCGTGTGAACGACAAACTCTATGTGCTGCAGCCCGCTGACCGACTGACACAGCGATAATACACACAAACACATCAATGAAACGACATCTTTTACTATTTATCTTTACCCTCTCTGCCATAGTGGGTGGATGGGCGCAGGACAACAGCGAACTCATCGGCGTGTTGTCCTACATGAAACGTGCTATGAACTTTGCGCAGACCATGCCTCAGGAGAAGGTGTATCTGCACTTTGATAACACGGGATACTTTATGGGCGAGACAATCTGGTTCAAAGGGTATGTAATCCGTTCGGACAACGGCAAGCCAACCGACATGAGCGCCGTGCTGTATGTGGAACTGGTCAATCCTTCGGGCGATGTGGTGGAGACCCGTAAACTGCCCATCCAGGAAGGTGTGGCACACGGTGAAATCAAACTCGACAGCCTCTATTCTACGGGCTTCTACGAGGTGCGTGCCTACACACGATACATGACGAACTGGGGTAATGGAGGCATCTTCTCACGGGTGTTCCCCGTATTCAACGCTCCCAAAAAGGAGGGCGACTACTCCAAGATGGTGATGGATGACTTTGGCTACCGTAAGCGCTTGCCCAACACACGTGCGAGTGAGGTCGCCGATTCGAAAGAGAGTGGGTTGAAAGTGAAACTCTATCCGGAGGGCGGCAAGCTGGTGCGTGGCGTGCCTAATCGTGTGGCATTCTATGTGACGGACAAGTCGGGCGTGGGCATTGATGCTCAAGGAAGTCTGCTGAACGACCAGAAGGCGGAATTGTCTGCTGTGACGACCGTTCGCGACGGAAAGGGTGTGTTCGATGTGATGCTTGATGGAAAGCCTAAATATTTGCGTTTGATAGATGCCAACGGCAAGAAGCACGATGTGCGTTTGGATGAAGGAGAGGAGGACGGACTGGCGATGAAGGTGAACACGCTGAAGGATGAAACGGTGGAGGTGACGGTGTATGCCACTCCGTCGATGGTGGGCAAATTGTTGGGCTACACGCTGATTAACAACGGGCGTGTGATGATGGCCGACACGGTGTATGCCGAGCCTGCAATGATGATTCCGATTGACAGGGCATCGCTGCCGGCTGGAGTGAATCAGTTGACATTCTTCACTGCCGATGGACGTATTCAGGCGGACCGCCAATTCTTCATCGCTCCCGTGGCCGACAAGACAGACTCTATTCGCGTCACTTCCGCACAGGCTTTCCCGAAGCCTTGTAAGACAGTGACACTCAATATTCAGGCTCAGCCGAACAGCAACTTGTCCATTTCAGCGATGGATGCAGCCACGATGACCAATGGACGGGAGGGCAATGCGCTCACGTGGCTCTTGCTGTCCAGTGACATTAAGGGCTATATAGCAGACCCCGGGTATTACTTCGAGGCTGATGATTATGAGCACCGTCTTGCAGCGGACCTGTTGATGCTGGTGCAGGGATGGCGCAGATATGACTGGGCACTGATGGCTAATGCTGTGGCCCAGAATGAGGGTCGCACCTTCTTCAACGACAGTACGGCAAACTTTACGCAGCCCATAGAAGACAAACTGTATGTGTTTGGCAAGCTGGGGCAAAAGCGTAAGAAGAATACGGTGGATGGCGTGAACTTGTTCATGTACTTCTACAATCAAAACGGCGAGCATCTGGAAGGTGCCACGGTGACAGACTCTTTGGGCAATTATGCCTTCTCTCTGCCGAATATGGATGGGGAATGGAAGCTGATTATCAACACGCAGAAGGACGAGAAGGATGCCAATTACTATGTGGGCATTGACCGCCATTTCTCACCGGCTCGGCGCTGGTTGTCGCCCAGTGAGACCAAGACCATTAATCTGATGCATCCGAATCTTTTTGCTACCGAAGCATCGAAAAAGGCTGCAGAGGAAGAGCACGAGTATATTCCTATCCAACGGCGCGAGCACGTGTTGCCGACGGTGGTGGTGAAGGCTAAGCGCACTCGCATCTACGACAATGCCCGTGCTGCATGGGAGTCGGAGACTCAAGCCCAGCATTATGCTTCTATGTATTACAATGCTGATACTGATGCTGACATGTTTGCCGACAGAGGCATGGAGTTGCCTACTCTGAGCAGTTGGCTCCACATGCGTAATCCTTTCTTTGGCGGTTCTGGTAAGGATGTGAATGCCTTTGCCACGGATGCCGCCATACAGGAAGCCACTGCTGATGCTTCAGCTGTGGCCACAACGGATTACTCGTTGGAGGTTGCAGAGGATGGAGATATGGCTGACGAAGGGACTGATATTACGGAGCAAGAACCGTTGGAAATGGAGAATACTGGCGAGACGGGCAGCATATATCGCTATGCAGGACTTTCCTACAAGAACAGACCGATTATCTGGATTGTTGATAATGCCTATTGGGCCATCACCATGCTGGGTTCTCTCAAGTTTGACACTTTTGAAGTGCAGCAGGGTAGTGCTGTGGCTCTGGCGGATTCGGATATCGCTGGAACGTTGCTCAATATGGATTTGGACGAGGTGAAATCCGTCTATGTGACCGAAAAATCGGATATCTATTCGCGCTACCTGAGGACGATTCCGTCCATTCCGAATCCCGTGACTGTGTTCGTCTATACACACCATTCGTTCCAAGTGAAGCAGAAAGGATTGCGCAACACTCATTTCCATGCTTTCAACAAGGCTACAACCTTCGAGACGGATGACTATTCGGTGCTGCCTCCGATGGATGACTTCCGCCGTACTCTGTTCTGGGAGCCGGAAGTGAAGACCGATGCTGAAGGCAAAGCCACGGTGGAGTTCTACAATAACTCTTCGTGTCACGAGATGTATATTTCTTGTGAGGGAATGACGCCTGAAGGCAAGTTTATGGTGAATGAATAATTGCTTGAAATGACTATGCAAGAAGATTTTGATATACGTGAACAGCGGAACACAAAGGACAAGGACTTTGAGAATGCCCTCCGTCCGCTCCGCTTTGATGATTTCAGTGGCCAGAACAAGGTGGTGGAAAACCTGAGTGTGTTTGTTGAGGCGGCCCGTTTTCGTGGTGAGCCTCTTGACCACACCTTGCTGCACGGCCCTCCAGGACTGGGTAAGACCACGCTTTCCAATATCATTGCCAATGAGTTGGGTGTAGGGTTTAAGGTGACGTCGGGTCCTGTGCTTGACAAGCCAGGCGACCTCGCTGGCATCCTTACGTCGCTGGAAGAGAATGATGTGCTTTTCATTGACGAGATACACCGTCTTTCGCCGATTGTGGAGGAGTACCTTTACTCTGCCATGGAGGACTACCGTATTGACATCATGATAGACAAGGGACCGTCGGCTCGTAGCATTCAGATTGACCTGAATCCTTTCACGCTGGTGGGCGCTACAACTCGTAGTGGACTCTTGACGGCTCCGCTGCGTGCACGTTTCGGCATCAACCTTCACCTTGAATACTATGATGCAGAAGTGCTGACGAAGATCATTCTCCGTTCATCCAAGTTGTTAGGCATCCCTTGCGATTTCGATGCGGCAGGCGAGATTGCTTCCCGCTCTCGTGGCACGCCCCGTATTGCCAATGCCCTTTTGCGCCGTGTGCGTGACTTCGCTCAGGTGAAAGGTAATGGCACTATTGATTTGCCAATTGCCCACATGGCGCTTGAAGCGTTGAACATTGACAAGTTTGGTCTGGACGAGATAGACAACAAGCTACTCACCACCATCATTGATAAGTTTAAGGGAGGCCCTGTGGGGCTTGGCACCATTGCTACAGCCATCGGCGAAGATACGGGCACGGTGGAAGAGGTTTATGAGCCATTCCTCATTAAGGAGGGCTTTATCAAGCGTACTCCACGTGGACGTGAGGTGACAGAATTGGCCTATAAGCACTTGGGCCGCAATCCTTGGGCTAATCCCAACGACACGACGGGCATGCGCAATCTGTTTGATTGAGGCAATGACGCATAAAATGGAGGGTGTGCTATCAAAGCATGAGCTAAACACCCCAAAAACTGATGTGCCCCACATCGGTTAGTCAAAGTCCCCCACATCGGTTGACCGGTGTGGGGGACTTCGATTTTGAGGTTCTGGAGGCATCTCTTTTGACACGCCTCATTCTCTTTTCTTGCAAGACCTTGTTTATTTCACTACAAAGATGAGGCTCTGCAAGTCGCTGTCGAGCGAAGAGGTACCGTAAAGAATCTGGTATCGTCCTGGACGAGTAGAGAGCTCGTCAATAGAAGGATCGTAATACTCAAAGGCTTCACCGTCCAGCGTGATGATTGCTTTTCCTGTTTCGCCTGCTTGAAGTGCTAACTTCTGGAATCCTTTGAGCGACTTGATGGGGGCCTCGGGATAGTCAAGAGCCTTCACATAGACTTGTACTGTTTCGGTACCTTCACGTTTACCTGTATTTGTGACAGGAACAGTCAGTTTCACGGCTCCGTCTGCTTTCATGGCGCTTTTTGACAACTTGCCTTTGCCTACCGAGAAGGTGGTGTATGAGAGTCCTTGGCCGAAGGCATAGAGTGGGGCGCCCTGGAAATAGCGGTAGGTGCGATTGTCCATGCTGTAGTCAAGGAAATCGGGAAGGTCATCGTTGGAGCGATAGAATGTGACGGGCAGTTTGCCGCCAGGGTTATAGTCGCCGAAGAGCACTTCTGCCAAGGCTTTAGCTCCACCCTGTCCGGGGTACCAAGCCTGAAGAAGCGCGTCGTAGCTGTCTTCCACGCTGCCGAAAGCGATGGCAGAACCAGAGCAGTTGACGAACACGACGGGTTTTCCTGTGGCGTGCATGGCCTTCACCAAACGCTGTTGTACGATAGGCAGTTCAATGTCAGCCTTGTCTCCGCCTTCTCCTTCCATTCGTGCAGAGATGCCGCCGATGATGATAATGGCATCCATGTTCTTCACTTCCTCGGCAAGGTCGGTGAACTCAACGGGCTTGCGTTCGCAGATGTCACCACGTAGCATGGCGAAGTTGCCGTTGCCATGTTTGTACTCAATCACGACATCATAGGTCTTGCCCTCTTCTACGGGGAAGGACTTGTACTGCACGTTGCGTCCAAAGCCGAAACCGCCACGGCGGCCACCAGCAGAGGCTTCCTCTACCACTTCACCATTCACCTTGAGCACATAGCCGTTGTCGGTGGAGAGGGTGTATTTCATGTCGCCAGTGAAGGTTGCCTTATATGTGCCTGATACTCGAACAGAGAGGGTGTCCTTGCTGATGCCTTGAGCAAATCCCCATGCACCGAACGTGCTAAAGTTAAGCTCGTTGTAGTAGTCGGTCTTGTCGGGATTGCCGCTCAATGAGTTGTTATTGAAGAACTCAACACGCACGCCTTTGCCATCGTTGAAATCGCTCAGATGATGAACGGTGGCATATTCGTCGTTGAGTTCGCAAGCCTTCTTGTAGAAGATGTTAGCGTTGGGCACGGCATTGCGGATACCTTCCAGCAGAGAGTGTGTATGCTCTTTGGTGGGGGTGCCGCCATAGTTACCGTTGAGCAGTTCGGTGTCGTCTGCATTCGGACCCACTACTGCGATGTTTTTGAGGCTTTTAGAGAGGGGAAGGACACCGTTGTTTTTCAGCAGTACCATCGACTCGCGGGCTGCTTGGGTGGCAAGGTCGTTGTTGGACTCGCTGCTGATGACTTCAGGACCGAGGTTGGCCCATGGCAGCATGTCGGCAGGATCAAACATGCCTAACTCGAAGCGGCCCATAAGTGTCTTGCGCAAGTGGTCGTCCAGCGTGGATTCTTGGATGAGGCCTTTCTGTAAAGCTTCTGTCAGAACCATGAAGACCTTTCCGCACTCGAGGTCGGTGCCATTCAGCACGGCATCTACAGAAGCAGAAAGTGGGTCAGGGTGCGTCTCATGCTGTCCCTTGTTATAGAAGTTGTTGATGGCGTCGCAGTCGGTCACAACAATAGCGTTGTAGCCCCATTTGCGGCGAAGGATATCGACCAAGAGGCGGTCGCTGGTGCAGCAAGGCTTGCCTTCGTAGCGGTTGTAGGCACACATCACCTCACGTACATTGCCTTTCTTCACCAAGGCTTTGAATGCTGGTAGATATGTTTCCCATAGGTCTCGCATGGAAACAGAGGCATTGTAGGTGTGGCGCAAAGGCTCTGGTCCGCTGTGCACAGCATAGTGCTTTGCGCAAGCATGGGTCTTGAAGTACTTGTCGTCATTTCCTTGCATGCCAAGTACGGTCTGTACGCCCAGCACAGCATTTAGGTATGGGTCTTCACCGCAAGTCTCTTGGCCACGTCCCCAGCGAGGGTCGCGGAAGATGTTCACGTTTGGACACCAAAACGTCAGTTCAGGATTGCCTGGGTAGTAAGTGACTCCCATTGGCACATTGAACACGTTATGGTCAGAACGATTCCAGTTGGCACGTGCTTCATCAGATACAGTGGAGAATACATCGTAAACCAGCTTCTCGCTGAATGCGGCTGCCATGCCAATAGGCTGTGGGTATACGGTATAGCCTCCTTGGCGAACACCGTGGCAGGCTTCACTCCACCAGTTATAGGATGGAATGCCGAGGCGATCGACGGAAACGGATTTGTTCATCATCAGTCCAACCTTCTCTTCTGGCGTAAGGAGCGAAAGGAGATTCTCCACGCGCTCTTCGTTAGAAAGATTCGGGTTTTGGAAAGGATACGTCTCTCCGTCGGGCATCAGAAAAGAAGGGGTCTTCTCTTCAACAACGGCCTTTGTCGAAAGGGTGCCAAGTGTGCGTCCTTCTGTGTCCACCAATTCGACGCTGCGGTATGTCTTCCCCGATGAGCCAGAAGGAGACATGGCGACCATGACCTTGGTTACCTCTCCAGGCAAGATAGCCTCTTGGGGATAATGTGCCTTGATGCACTCGCAACTTGGAATGGCCCTGCCAATCTTGATTGCTGCATTCGACGTGTTTTTCAGCGTGAACGTGTGGCAGACTGTTCCTTTCATGGCATTGATAGTGCCAAAGTCCCACTCATATGCGTTAAATGTAACGGGACTCTTCTGTGTTTGTGCCAGCGATGTTGAGGCTATCATCATCAGCCCCATCACGGCAGAATGGATTTTCTTCATACTAGGTTATTTGAGTTTTGGTTAAAAATATAATGAGTGTTATTAGTTCTAATCAAGCAGTAAAAGCAGTTTAATGGGCCCTTAAATGAATAAGCATGACAAAGTTACGATATTCTCTACTCCTTCTCCTTGCAATTATGAAACAAATCTTTCCGAAAGGGCAAAACTAGTGGCTCTTGAATAGTGGAAATAGCACAAGAGCTTTGTATTTTTCAAAAAATTACACATTATATATATAAGAGAAGAAATATTTTATTTACCTTTGCACCCGATTTTCTCAAAAAGAATAGAATAAACAACAATATATGCAGAAAAACTTAGTGATTGTCGAGTCTCCTGCTAAGGCAAAGACGCTGGAGAAGTTTCTTGGCAAGGATTACAAAGTGATGTCCTCATACGGGCATATCCGTGATTTGAAGAAGAAGGAGATGAGTGTGAATCTGGATGATTTCTCGCCAGAGTATGAGATCCCTTCTGATAAGGAGAGCGTTGTGAAGAGCCTCCGCAATGAGGCTAAGAAAGCTGATACAGTTTGGTTGGCTTCCGATGAAGACCGCGAGGGAGAGGCTATCTCTTGGCATTTGAGCCAAGTGTTGGGGCTTGATCCTAAGGCGGCAAAAAGAATTGTCTTCCATGAGATTACGAAGACTGCAATCTTGAAGGCTATCGAGACGCCACGTACTATTGATATGGGACTGGTGAATGCTCAGCAAGCACGTCGTGTGCTTGACCGCATTGTGGGTTTCAAGCTTTCTCCAGTGTTGTGGAAGAAACTTAAACCCAGTCTTTCAGCAGGGCGTGTGCAGAGCGTGGCTGTGCGCTTGATTGTGGAGCGTGAGAAAGAGATTGAGAACTTCCATAGCGAGTTCTCATACCGCGTGAATGCTGTGTTTATGGGCGAAGGCCAGGAAATCAAGGCTTCATTGGGACACAACTTCAAGACTGAAGAGGAAGCAGAGCAATTCTTGCTTTCTTGCAAAGATAAGGAATTTACCATCACCGACATTGAAAAGAAGCCAGTGAAGAAGAGCCCTGCGCCTCCTTTCACCACTTCAACCTTGCAGCAAGAAGCGGCGCGCAAGCTTGGCTTTACTGTAAGCCAGACCATGATGGTGGCACAGCACTTGTATGAATCTGGACACATTACTTATATGCGAACAGACTCTGTGAATCTTTCCTCGCTTTGTATCAATTCGACGAAGGAAGAGATTGCCAAGATACATGGAGAGCGCTACTCTAAGCCTCGCCAGTTCCATACAAGTTCAAAGGGAGCACAGGAAGCGCACGAGGCCATCCGTCCAACCTTTGTCGCCGAGCATGAGATTACGGGCAATTCACAGGAAAAGCGTCTCTACGATTTGATTTGGAAACGTACTGTAGCTTGCCAGATGGCAGATGCAGAGGCGGAGAAGACGACTATCACCATCTCTAATGCGGAGACCGGCGCATCTTTTGTTGCAACAGGTGAGGTGATTACCTTTGATGGTTTCTTGCGTGTTTACAAAGAATCTTATGATGACGACAGTCAGCAGGAAGAGGCCGAGGGTCTGCTCCCAACCGTGAAAGAGGGTGAAACCTTGCAGATGAAGGAGATGGTGGCGACTCAACGCTTCACTCAGCATCCTTTGCGTTACACAGAGGCAAGCTTGGTGAAGAAGCTGGAGGAGCTCGGCATTGGCCGTCCTTCTACTTATGCGCCAACAATATCGACCATCCAGCAGCGTGAGTATGTGGAAAAAGGCGATAAGAAGGGTGAAGAGCGTAGCTATGCCATCATTAAGTTGTCGGCAGGTAAGTTGAAGAAATCTACTAAAAAAGAAATTGTAGGTAATGAGAAGGGAAAGCTTATTCCAACGGATATAGGTACAGTTGTGAATGACTTCCTTATTCAGTCTTTCCCTGATATTGTTGACTACAATTTCACAGCCAATGTGGAGAAGGAGTTTGACGAGATTGCCGATGGAAGAGAGAATTGGCACGAAATGATGCGAGACTTCTACTCCAAGCTGGAACCGATGGTAGATGCAACTTTGCAAGAGAAGAGTGAGCACAAGGTCGGCGAGCGCGTTTTGGGAACAGAACCAGGAACAGGAAAGCCTGTTAGTGTGAAGATAGGTCGTTTTGGCCCGATGGTGCAGATTGGCGTTGCTGACGAGAATGAAAAGCCACGTTTCGCTCAGCTCAACAAGGGGCAGAGCATTGCTACCATCACTCTTGAAGAAGCGCTTGATCTCTTCAAACTTCCTCGTGAACTGGGTGAATATGAAGGCGAAAACGTTACTGTAGGAGCTGGTCGCTTTGGCCCTTATGTGCTTCACAAGAAGAAGTACGTTTCTCTGCCTAAGGGTGCCGATCCCATGCGCATTACACTTGAAGAGGCCATCAGTCTTATTGAGGAGCGTCGTCAGGGTGAAGCTTCTGCTCATATTAAGACGTTTGAGGAGGATGCAGAGCTGGAGGTAATGAATGGCCGTTTTGGCCCTTATCTAAAGTATAAGGGTGCTAACTATAAGTTGCCGCGTACAATCAAGGAGCCTGCCAACCTCACTTATGAAGAGTGCATGAACATTATCAATACTCCACAGCCTGCCAAAGCAGCAGCTAAGCGTGGACGTAAATCTGCATCGAAAGCATGACCCGTATTATTCTGATAGGTTATATGGGGGCAGGGAAGACGACCATTGGTAAAGTGTTGGCACGTACCCTTGGGCTGGACTTCTACGACCTGGATAATTATATTGAGGACCGTTTCCATCAGAAGATTCCTGATATCTTTGCAGAAAAGGGGGAGGAAGGCTTCCGCAGTATCGAGCAAAAGATGCTGCATGAGGTTGCGGAGTTTGAAGATGTCATCATCTCGTGTGGTGGCGGGACACCCTGCTTCTTCGATAATATGGATTATATGAACACTCGTGGTGAAACCATCTTTCTCGATGCCTCGCCTCAAGTGCTTAACGAGCATCTTCATATGGGCAAAACGATTCGTCCCCTCATTGTGGGTAAAACAGACGAAGAGCTTATTGCCTATATTAAGGACTCGCTCCAAAAGCGGCTTCCTTTTTATCAGAAAGCCAAGCATGTCTTGAAGATAGATACTATTCACACCCAAGAACAAATTCAGAATTACGTCAATCAAATCATTGGTCTAATATGAGAAAATGGCGCATCGAAGACTCCAACGAGCTATACGGTATCAATGGTTGGGGCATTAATTATTTCCGTATCAATGAAAAAGGAAATGTGGCTGTTACACCACGTAAGGATGGTGTGGAAGTCGATTTGAAGGAGGTGATGGACGACCTTGCATTGCGCGATGTGTCAGCCCCTGTGTTAGTGCGTTTCCCCGACATCATTGACAATCGTATTGAGAAAACTGCCACCTGCTTTACGAAAGCGGCTAAAGAATATGGCTACAATGCTGAGAACTTCATCATTTATCCGATTAAAGTCAATCAGATTAGTCCGGTTGTTGAGGAAGTTATCAAGCATGGCAAGAAGTTCAACCTTGGCCTTGAAGCCGGTTCTAAGCCAGAGCTGCATGCTGTGTTGGCAGTCAACATGAACAGCGATTCACTCATCATTTGCAACGGTTACAAAGACCAAGATTACATTGAGCTGGCTCTTTTGGCTCAGAAGATGGGAAAGCGTATCTTCATTGTAGTGGAGAAGTTCAATGAGCTTGAAATCATCACACGCATGGCCAAGAAGATAGGCGTGCGTCCCAATATGGGCATCCGTATCAAGCTTGCAGCGTCAGGCTCAGGAAAGTGGGAAGAGAGTGGTGGTGATGCCAGCAAGTTCGGTCTGACCTCAGGTGAGCTCTTGACAGCTCTTCAGTATATAGAGGAGAATGGCATGAAGGACTGTCTCAAGCTGATTCATTTCCATATTGGTTCTCAAATCACGAAGATTCGTCGTATTCAGAACGCATTGCGAGAGGCCAGCATGTTCTACGTTCAGCTTCACAAACTGGGCTACGGTGTGGAATTTGTCGATTGCGGTGGAGGATTAGGTGTTGACTACGACGGTAGCCGTTCAAGCAACAGCGAGAGTTCCGTCAACTATTCTATCCAAGAGTACGTGAACAACTGCGTTTATACGTTTGTAGATGCAGCCAATGCTAATCAGATACCTCATCCCAACATCATTACAGAAGGTGGACGCTCTTTGGCCGCTCATCATTCCGTACTTATCATGGAGGTGCTCGAAACAACCGAAGTGCCAGCCATGCCCGATGAGTTCGAGGTGAAAGAAGATGACCATGCTTTGGCTAAAGACCTCTACGATATCTGGTGCAACATCAATGTGCGCAACATGCTTGAGAACTGGCACGATGCGCAACAGATTCGTGAAGAAGCGCTCGACCTCTTCTCTCATGGCATGCTTGACTTGCGTACGCGTGCAGAAATAGAAAGAATGTATTGGGCGGTGGCACGCGAAATCAACACGCTCGTCCACACGATGAAGCATGTACCAGAAGAGTTCCTTTCACTCGACAAGCTTTTGGCAGACAAATACTTCTGCAACTTCTCTCTCTTCCATTCGCTGCCAGACTCTTGGGCGATTGACCAAATCTTCCCCATCATGCCAATCCAGCGCTTGAACGAGCGCCCTGATCACAATGCCACTTTGCAAGACATTACTTGCGACTCCGATGGCAAGATTGCACAGTTTGCCACAGAGACGGGTGTAAGCCATTTCATCCCGATGCATGCGCTTGACAAGAAGAAGGGTTCCTACTACATTGGTGTATTCCTGGTCGGTGCATACCAAGAGATTCTTGGCGACATGCACAACCTCTTTGGCGACACCAATGCTGTGCACGTGACCACCGACAAAGACGGCTACCACATCAAGAATGTCATTGATGGAGAAACCGTGGCAGATGTGCTCAGCTACGTGCAGTATGAACCCAAGAAGCTTGTCCGAAGCCTTGAAGTATGGGCAAAGCAAGCCATCAAGGATGGCAAGATAACACTCGAAGAAGGCAAAGAGTTCTTGGATACCTATCGTTCAGGTCTCTACGGATACACCTATCTTGAATAGGAAGGTCACATTGCCTTGAAAAGACAAGAGTTCGGAAACAGAAGAAAATATGGCAAATCTAAAAGGTCTTGTGAAGGACACCGCCATCTATGGTATGTCCTCAATCGTAGGCAGGTTCCTGAACTACCTGCTTGTACCTCTATACACTCACGTCATCTCTGCTGAGAGTGGTGGCTATGGCGTCGTTACCAATCTCTATGCTTATTCGGCTCTTTTCCTGGTCATCCTGACGTTTGGAATGGAGACAACATTCTTCCGCTTCGCCAATAAAGAAGGCGAAAATCCTCATGCAGTCTTCTCCACGGCTATTGCGATGGTCGGAACTTTGGCTCTGCTGTTTTTAGTGGGAGTGTTGGTCTTCATCGGTCCTGTCACAGAAGCCATGGGCTATGCAGACCATCCTGAATATGTGCAGGTAATGGCCATTGTGACCACGCTCGATGTGTTGCAAGCTATCCCATTCTCCTATTTGCGCTATCAGAAGAAAGCCATCAAGTTCGCTTCTCTCAAGCTCTTGTTTATTGTCCTGAACATCGGTCTGAACCTGCTGTTCTTCGTTCAATTGGGCAAGACAGAAGTTGGCTATGTGTTCACCCTTAATCTGGTGTGCACCGGACTTATCACCTTCTTCTTCATTCCCGAACTGTTTGGCGTTCGCTGGGAAGTCGATTTCTCTTTGCTTCGCCGCATGTTCCAATACTCCTGGCCCATCCTTGTGCTGGGCATTGCCGGTATTCTCAATCAGGCCTTTGACAAGATGATTTTCCCATGGGCCTATACCTATACAGGTGAGCACACTATGAAAGAGGCTCAAGTGCAGCTTGGCATCTACGGTGGCTGTGTGAAGGTCGCCATGATAATGGCCATGATTACCCAGGCCTTCCGCTATGCTTATGAGCCTATTGTCTTTGCCAAGTCAAAGGATAAAGACTCCAAGGAATACTATGCGGTGGCGATGAAATACTTCATCATCTTCACCCTCTTTGCCTTCCTTTGTGTGGAAGGCTATCTCGACTTGCTCAAGCGCATCGTTGATTCCGACTATCATGAAGGTCTGAAAGTCGTTCCTATTGTGATGGTAGCCGAAATTATGATGGGCGTCTATTTCAACCTCTCTTTCTGGTACAAGCTGATAGACAAGACCATTTGGGGCGCATGGTTCTCCTTTGCTGGATGCATCGTGCTGGTGGCTGTCAATATTCTTTTGGTGCCCCACTACAGCTACATGGCCTGCGCTTGGGGCGGTTTCGCTGGTTATGGCACAGCCATGGTGCTCAGCTACTTTGTCGGTCAGAAGGTGAACCCTATCCGTTACGACTTGAAGAGCATCTTCGCCTACACGCTGCTTACGGCCGTCCTGTTTGTAATCATGGAGAATATGCCAGCTGTCTGGCCTGCTTGGCTCCGCATGGTTCTTAACTCAGGACTTATTGTTATCTTCCTTATTTGGCTGGTGCGTCGCGACATGCCCCTGCACAGTATTCCTGTCATAGGAAAGAAATTCAGAAAATAGCTATATATGAAAAGATTTGTTTTTATTATGATTGCCCTCTTCAGCCTTACGGCACAAGCCGATGAAGGCATGTGGGTGATGGGCAACATTTCGGAGAAAACAGACTCCATCCTTCGTTCACTTGGACTTGAACTTACGCCCGAGGAACTTTACAGCACCGAGCAACCCTCTCTCAACGATGCCATTGTGCAGTTGGGCGGCTTCTGTTCCGGTGTTGTTGTGTCCAACGATGGCCTAATGTTTACCAACCACCATTGTGGTTTCGGTTCCATTCAGGACCACTCCACCACCAAGCACGACTACCTCAAATATGGCTTCGTCGCAAAGTCCTTTGCTGACGAGCTCCCCAACGACGGCCTTTATGTGCTTTTTCACATCAAGACCATTGATGTAACAGACCTCATCCTTGGCGCAGTGCCGGCAGGTGCTAGCGAGTGGGAGCGTGACTCCGTTATCAATACCGTTTCCGCTCAGCTCATGAACATGGTAGATTATAGTGCAAAAGGTATCCAAAGCGAGGTGAACCCTTTCTATAAGGGCAGCAAATACTTCCTGTCCGTCTATCAGCGCTTTGATGATGTGCGCCTTGTCTATGCCCCACCACAGTGTCTGGGCAAGTATGGTGGTGACACCGACAACTGGATGTGGCCCCGCCAGACCTGCGACTTCAGCGTCTTCCGTATTTATGCCGACAAGAACAACGCTCCTGCCGAATATAGCAAGGACAACGTTCCTTACCATCCCCGCAAGTATGCCCATGTTAGCACTCAGGGCTATCAAGATGGCTCCTATGCCATGACCCTTGGCTATCCAGGCAGCACCGACCGCTATCTTTCTTCCTATGGCATTGAGAGCACCATGCGCGCTGTCAACGATGTTCGCTATCAGGTGCGCGGCGTCAAGCTTGACATCCTCAACGAGGCGATGCGCCAAAGCGATGCCATCCGCATCATGTATGCCTCCAAGCACGCCTCATGCTCCAACTATTGGAAGTTCTCCCTGGGTCAGAATACGGCACTTGACAATCTCAAGGTGATAGACGAGAAACAGCAGCAAGAGCGTGAGCTGGCCGCATGGATACAGGCTGACACCATTGCCCGTGCACGCTATGTCGGTGTGCTCGACTCCCTTAAGGCTATCTATCAGCAGGAGCGCGACATGCTCTACACCTACAACCTTTGGGTGGAATCCTTCTATGGTGGCAGCGATATCCTTTCCTTTGTCATCAAGAACATCTTCGGTCCTGTGGGCAACCTTCAGGAGCGCATTGCTAAGACCTATCGCGACATCGATATTGCCACAGACAAGAAAGTGTTCTTGGCCATGCTGAAGAACTATATGAGCCATGTGCCAGATGAGCGCTACCAGATTGACGCGGTCATTCAGAACGTCGATTCTCTGTGGGAGGGAAATTACGAGCGTTTCGTGGACCATCTCTATGCTACCAGCCTGTTGGCTCGTCCCGATGAGCTTAAGAAGGTGACGGATATCTCTGAGCTTCGTGATGATCCCATGTTCAGCACAGTTCTTGATCTTTTGATGCCATTTTATGCTTTGTCGGGCACGCTCCATCGCGAAGAACCCTATGAGCAGCTTCTTGGCGACGGTATCCGCGAGATGAACCACGACCATGAGTACTATCCCGATGCCAACTTCACCATGCGCCTCAGTTACGGTCTCTGCAAGCCCATTGACTTCGCTCCTGGCACTACAGGACTGAAGGAGGAGGCAACCTCTTTGATTACCTCCCCCCGTTCGTTCCTCAACAAGCATGAGCAGAACCCCGACAATCTTGACTTCGAGCTTATCCCCCAAGTGTATAAGTGGATGAAGCGTGGTAAGTTCTCCAAGCAGTATATAGATGCTCAGACGGGTCAGCTTCCTCTCTGTTTCCTCACGACAAACGACATTACTGGCGGAAACTCCGGTTCAGGCATGTTCGATGGTCGTGGACGTCTCATCGGCCTTGCCTTTGATGGCAACTGGGAAGCCATGTCTGGCGACTTGAAGTTCGATAACGCCCTTCAGCGTTGCATCGGAGTTGACATTCGCTATGTGCTCTCCGTCATGGATGACTATAGCCATGCCAAGCGGCTCATCAAGGAGTTGACTATCGAGTAGCATCCCTACCAGCCATAGTGATGGTGATGGTGGTGATGATGAGGTGGCGGTGGTGGAGGCGGTACGTCAATGCGGCAAACTGGGCCATAGTCCCATAATTCGCAATAGCAAGACTGCATCAGCAGCGAGCCAAGAATCATCGCAAGGATAAGAATCAACTTAGTTTTCATAAGGCCATTGTTTTAAGCGTTCAACAATCTGTTTCTTTCTCGAACCGTCCGCTATGTGGAGGTTTACGATGCAAAGATACAAGCACTTCAACGCCCGATCAAGAGCCTTTTTCCTAAACAGTTCCGAGAAATCCCTACGCTGTATCGGTCTTTTCCCCATCTTGGGTATTCAATCCCTCCAGTCGTCCACTCATACAACAATCGTCCATTCATATCACAATTATCCAAAAAAGGTCTTGCCTACGAAAAAAGTCTGTAGGCAAGACCTTTTGTTTGGTGAGAATCCTCTACATTTGTGCTGACAATCAACGACTAACTAATAGCTAGATTCCTATGAAGAAAAATTTACTGACTCTCTTGATGGTATGCTATGTGGCCATCAGTTTCGCAGGGGCGAAACAAATCTACACTACCGACATCGTCCGCGATGTGGCAAAGACAGAAAGCCAACCTGCACTCATGCGTGTGAGCACGAATGTGCTAGTTGAGGCCTTCCAGCTCTCGTCCGAAGAAGCCTTCTTCAAGGCTCTTGCGGCAGGTTCTGTCAAGTTCCTCGCCAAATCGGGCAGTAAAGGCACCATCTCCAGCGCCGTTTCCTATGGCGCTCATGGCTACTGGTTCACCTCAGGCAGTGTAGTGGTCACTGCCGAGAACGGAAACCGTCGTGTGGCATGCAAATACGAGGATGGGTACTTCCATCTCATTCACCGCACGGGCAGCAACTTGAAGGGTGTGCCCTATGTGAACACAGGTGATTCCTATTCCTTCACTCAGCTTTTTGTCATGGGTACTGACACTGTCGAATACGTGTTCAATGTCACTATGGGCTCAGCTGAGCGCATAGACACCGATCAGCCTCCCTACGAGGAGGTGCTTGAGCATCGGAAGGATGAAATCGATGTGTGGAAAGTGCAGCCTCTTGTGCGCCAGAACGAGGGAGAGTGGCTTCCTCAGCACTACATTCAAGTGATGGTAGGCGACAAGATATCCTTCAGTTGTGCCGACCGCTCTCCCAATACCGTTTATCGTGTAGCTTATAAGGATGCCAAAAAGAAGAGTCTGCGCGTGTCCAAAGCCAATCCTGAGTTTGTGCTCACTGAGAGTGCCCAGATTAGCGATGGCGGTTATTACTACTGCGATGTGCGCTACAAGGATGCAGAGGGACACGTCTTTTCTCAAAGCAACCTTCGTATCTATGTGGATGTGCAAGAAGCCCCTTTAGGAACCCCTTTCTTTTGGGAAGGGCGGGTTCCGCAGTTCTCGCACGACTGGAAACAGGACCCGCAATATAATTATGGAGTCTATGAGAAGCCTACCAGGAACCGTGATGACGTGTCTGCCACCGATCGCAGCGGCAAAGCAACTCATTGGGTAAACGGCGAGTGGTGGACCGTGTGCTGGGGCAGCAACTTGAATGCCGAAGCGGGCGACCCCGATTCGGAAGAAGTGAGGAAGTGTGCCGAGAACATGATGAAGAAGTATGACGACGATTTCGGCTACATCCGTGAGCAGATGGGGTGGCCGCCCGACCTCCGTGCGCGCAATGGCTACCGTTCCCTTGTCTATATCTTTGGCTCCGGTCTGCAGCAGGACAATACCTCCAACACCGAGAAGGGTGGATACCAGAGCGCTATCGGCGGGTGGCCTTGTGTGTATGCCTCTTACTATCCATTCTCCCGTTTCCGCGATGATGCAGACAAGAAGTGGAGCGATGGCGACTACCAGCGTGAGGCCATGATTCATGAGGGTATTCATGCCATCTTTGCCGACCTCAATCATTGCCGGCGTTCCAGCTGGTTCCACGAGGCGGGCAACACTTGGCTGCAAAGTGCCATGAACACTGAGCGCTACAACCGCTATGGCGACCCAGGTTTCCTTGACGCTTGTCCGCTTGTGGCTCCTTTCATGCCCATCGAGTGCTACTCTGGCTGGTTGCAAGACGGTTCCTTTGGCGGTCCACAGGCCGAGGGCGTCAACATGTACAACGGCAGTGGCCAGCAAATCTGCACGTGGCGCAATCTTTTGGGCGGAACCCAGTATGGCAACTCTTTCCCCATCATCCTTGGTGAAATATGCGGGAAAGGCAGCATCCCGTGGATTTGGCGCAACTGTGAGGACTATGTGCTCAAGGGCATTGGCGAGTATCTGGGCGATGAGACAATGCGCCAGCTCATCCTCCAGTATCGTGCCCGTATGGCTACCTTCGATATCGGTGGCTGGAAAAAGGGCTACCGAAATGTGATGAACGGAAACATTGGCACAGTTGTCAAGCCTGAGTGGGAACCCTACTGGATAAATGTGGCTCCCTTCAAGCTTACTCCTTATCAAGGTTTGAAAAAGAACTCTGCTGATGGCTGGATGGCGCCCGACACGCTCACTAATCCTGGTTGGTCTGGTGCCAACATCATTCCGATTCATGTCGATTCCGAGGCTGCCAGCGCTACGGTTGAGTTCCTGCCTCAGAACACCGAGATGCGTGCCCAGCTATGTTATGTGACCAAGGATGGAACATGCCACTATTCGCAACCCGTCCGCTGCGGAAAGACTCAGATAGACCTTGCCAGCCGTCCTGCCAACAATGTGGTCTTCTTCGTGGTGTGTAACACAGATTACATTTACACTGGCGACGAGCAGCGCAAGACACATTACGATTATCGTGTCCGTCTGCTCGAAGGAGCCTTGCAAGTGGCAGACCTCTACACCAAATGGAGCCTGAATGAGCAGACCCTCACCGACCCGTCATTCAATGAGGAGACTGCACGCGAGGAGCGCAACATAGCCCTTGCCATCGATGCCCTGCAACAAGCCGATGACTCTGCGTCCTCTTCCTCTGTGCCCGGTGCCAATGGCGTGAAACTCCTCACGGGCTATTGCCAGGCTGGTCGTCCTGTCACTGTCGAACTCGCATCTGGCATTGATAGCAATGATGTGCGCGTCAATATGCTTGGTCTTTCGGGCATTGTGGTCGATGACGCCCCTCTACAGGGACTTTCCTACACCTTGCCGGCTAACCTGCCCCATGGACTTTACTTCCTCAAGTTCACTCATCACGGGAAAGCAGACACATATAAAGTCATTGTGGAGTAAACAGACTTGCCCAGACACTTCCTCTTCCGTTATGTGGTTTTTCTACCCCTCAAACGCTGCAGTCACAGCCTCTCAGGCGGTGTGACTCAGACCGGGGGTGCCGGTGTGACTCAGACCGACCTATGCGGTGTGAGTCACACCGATTTTGTGGCATACAGTGCCCCTCTTTGAAGGCTTCCTCTGTTGGGCCTTTTATGCACACTCATGTGGGCTATATTGGTCTAATGCTTATCATGAAAATGAACGAAGATTGTTCATATTGTCATAAAACAAGGTTAAAAAGTATTCAGTTAAGGTGAAATGATGTTAAATTAAGAAGTGAAAATGCTATTTTTGTAGCCGTTAACAACTTGTAAATCGCAAATAATATGAAAAAGAACATTCTATGGATGTTGGCCATCCTTCTTATCTGTGGCACAAATGTGCTGACATCCTGTAGCGACGACGACATCCCATCGGGAACCGATGCAAGCCGTCTGGCAGCAAAGCTCAAGGGCAAGTGGATTATGGCCGAAGTAGGCGGAAAGCCTGTGCCTACCGACTCGAAGCAGGTGCTGACTTACGAATCGGACTCGAGATTCTTGTACAGTCTGTCCATCAGTGCTATCAGTGACTTGAACATTTGGATGCATGGCTGCGAGGGCCGTTTGAACATCAATGGCAATCGCTTGTCCCAGACTGTTGAAATTCCTGATGCCAACATCAAGTTTGCTCAGGAGCTCAATATTCTCTCTATTACCGACAAAGACATGCGTCTCGTGGTGAATAACGAGACCTTCGTAGATGGCCAGTCATACAGAGTCACGAGCGGGTTGCAGGAGCATAAAGTGCGTGTGACTCATGACTATTCTACCGACATTATTGGCACTTGGGAAGGACGTCACACCAGCGACCAAGATACCTATACCGATGGTAAGTTGCACCGTTGGGAATTCAAGACCGACGGCACCTTCGTCTATTACAGTTTGGATGAACACAACAGATGGGTGGCCAGCGAAAACACCATGTCCGAATATTATGTTGACGGCATCCTGCTCTGCTCGCGTTGGAAAAATGTAGGCGACGACACGGAGAAGCGCGAAAGCTGGGAAATCAAGTCTATCAAGAACGGCGTCATGGAGTGGACGGCTCTTCGTCAGAAAGCTGACGGCTCTACTTATACCACCACTTTCAGCATGAACCGCGTGGATGGCTCTGAATCGGATGTGACAGAAACGCTCACGGGCCAATGGATGACAGTCGTGGAGTCTGTCATAGATGGCGAACCCCGGAAATTCTATGCACTCCTCAATTTGACTGAGGATGGCGTTGCCGTCAATACGACCTATTGGATTTATCCCGATCACCCCGTTTCTTATGATGAGCGCATTCGTCGCCACGCAATCTATACTGTTGACAAGGAAGCAGGCACCCTCGCCTTTGATGACGGCGAAGACGACCTTGAGATTGACCGCTACGTCCTGACGAACGATGGACTGATTTGCTACTCTCCCGAAAGCGATTTTTCCTTCCGTTTCCACCGTCCCTCAACTGCGGAATTGCAGCTGATAAGTGAGTTTGACCGCAGAATACAAGGCAACGACTATGTGGGCAGATGGTTTGGCTCCAGCGTGGAAGATGGGGAATACATCTACAAGATGCTTCAGATTAGCGATGATGGTACTCTCACCTCCACGTGCTACATATTTGATGGGGATAAGAACTGCAAGCGTACCACAGAAACAGTGGTAGTTGGCGATGCCGACACCGATGAATATGATGGTCAAGTGATAGAAGTGCATGTGAACAAGAAGAATTTCGATGACACGGAACTCTATTGGTGGACTGTCAAGAACAATGAGCTTCGTCTGGGAAACGTATTAGATGATGAGTCAGAATACGACACCTACACCCCACTTACTCCCATCGATATCCAGCTGATGAAGAATCTGGACAAGATGGTGAAATAGCGAGTCATTCTGACATTGACAAGAGTATCTCTTGCTGACTCAGCAAACATCTCATACCATAAAGTCTGCGGCGCACCCCTTCGGGTGTGCCGCTTTGTGTCTGCCCAAGTGCAGCGACCGTTGTCCTAAATCTCCTATTGTTCTCGGCTGAAGACAATGCGTGCCAGAATAGCATATGTCTTTGTCTATGAATGCCATTTTTCCACTCTTTCTTTTTGTAGAGTGCGCACTTATCCGTATCTTTGCAGCGATTTTCAAAATGTGGATAGATTTGGGCTGCTTGCAACCACAGTAAAAAATGCTAAAACGACAAAGGATAGCCTCTGCGGGAGGCGGTGTTTTGTCGGTGCATGTTCTCCCAATCTTCCCCATACATTGTTAATTATTTATTTTTAATTATTCATTGACTATGGGATATTTATTTACATCTGAATCGGTTTCGGAAGGACATCCAGACAAAGTGGCCGACCAGATTAGTGACGCTGTACTGGATAACTTGTTGGCATATGACCCTAACTCGAAGGTGGCTTGCGAAACGCTGGTCACTACGGGCCAGGTGGTGGTAGCTGGTGAGGTGAAAAGCAATGCGTATGTGGACCTGCAGGAGGTGGCTCGTGAGACCATCAACAAGATTGGTTACACGAAGTCTTCTTATAAGTTTGATGGCGAAAGCTGTGGTGTGCTGAACGCTATCCACGAGCAGAGTGGTGACATCAACCGTGGTGTGGAGCGCGAGAATCCTGAAGACCAGGGTGCTGGCGACCAGGGCATGATGTTTGGCTATGCAACGAACGAGACGGAAAACTGCATGCCGCTGTCGCTGGACTTGTCTCACCGTATCTTGCGCGTGTTGGCTGATATCCGCCGTGAAGGCAAGGTGATGACATATGTGCGTCCTAACGGAAGGGTGGCTACATACCTGCGCCCTGATGCTAAGAGCCAGGTGACCATCGAGTATGGAGACGACAACAAGCCTCTGCGCATCCACACAATTGTGGTGAGCACCCAGCATGATGAGTTTGTGCTGGTGGACGGCAAGGATGTCAAGACGCAGGAAGAGGCAGACGAGAAGATGCTTCAGCGCATCAAGGAGGATGTCATCAACGTGCTGATTCCACGTGTGATTGCCGAGATGGATGATGATAAGGTGAAGGCACTCTTCAAGGATGGCATCACGTATCATGTGAATCCAACAGGTAAGTTTGTGATTGGTGGCCCTCATGGTGATACCGGTCTGACAGGTCGTAAGATTATTGTGGATACATACGGTGGGCGTGGTGCGCATGGTGGTGGTGCTTTCTCTGGAAAGGACCCCAGCAAGGTGGACCGTTCTGCAGCTTATGCGGCACGCCATATCGCCAAGAATTTGGTGGTTGCTGGTGTAGCTGATGAAATGCTGGTGCAGTTGAGTTACGCTATTGGTGTGGCTCGTCCTGTGAGCATCTACGTGAACACGTACGGTACGGCTAAGGTAGCGCTGTCGGATGGTGAGATTGCTAAAAAGATTGACGAGATTTTTGACTTGCGTCCAAAGGCTATCGAGACTCGTTTCGACTTGCGCAAGCCTATTTATCTGGAAACTGCTTCGTATGGACACTTCGGCAGAAAGACTGAGACGGTGGTGAAGAAGTTCAGCAACCGCTATCAGGGCGACAAGGAAGTGACTGTGACTCTTTTCCCTTGGGAGGAGACGGAGAAGCTCCAACCTCAAATCAAGAAGTGCTTCGGTCTGTAAGCACAGATAGAGAAGAGAGGTGATTGTACAGAATCATGACGCCTGACTACGACAGCATTCTGACGGCAACGGACTCGAACGTGGTGACTGTCACGGAGTTCTACAAGGTGGGAGCGACTGTGTCTTCCCACACGGTGCCTATGCAGGAATGTGGCGATGTGGTGGCGGATAATGGCTATGTGATGGTGGCGATGGCTGTGGCTTTTATGGCTATTGCTGCTATCCTCTTTCTGAACCGCTCTGCACTGGTTTACCGTCTTAAGGACTTCTTCACGTCTAAGAGACTATATGTGGATGCCAATGCAGCCAGCAACACGAAGTGGAAGGTGAATGTCTTCTTGCTGATTTTAATCAGCGTGGCAAGCCTCTCCGTGATGTTTTGGAAAGAGCAGGTGGAGCAGGCCGGAACAGCGCTGTCTTACGGATTGCTGGTGTGTGCTTTTTTTGTTCTGCTCGCAACCGTCTATGTGAAGGCTTGGGTGTATTCGCTGGTGAACTGGGTGTTTTATGACAGCGAGTCAAGCCAGTGCTGGATGTCCAGCTATTTGCTGATGACAGCCACGACGGCCTTCCCATTCTACCTGCTGACCTTGTTGGATGTGTGTGCGGTGTGGAGCCATGAAATTGTCACTGGATGTGTCATTATGGTTGTGTTTTTGTACGAGTCGCTATTGTTTTATAAGCTTTTTATCAACTTTCGGACACAGACGGATGGCTATTTGTTAAATATTTTGTACTTTTGCACCGTCGAGTTGCTGCCTACCCTCGTTGCGAATGACGTGTTGGTGTGGGTAAGCAGAAGTGTTATAGTCCAAAACTTTGTATATTAATGTTAGCAAAAATCTTGGTATCTCAGCCAAAACCTCAAACGGAGAAGTCTCCCTATTATGAGGTGGCAAAGAAATACAACGTAGATTTGGTTTTCCGACCATTTATTAAGATTGATCCAATGTCTGCGAAGGACTTCCGCCAGCAGAAAGTATCAATCCCAGGCCACACAGCGATTGTCTTCACGTCGCGTCATGCTATCGACCACTTCTTTGCCTTGTGCAAGGAGCTGCGTGTGTCGATTCCTGATGACATGAAGTATTTCTGTGTGTCAGAGCAGGTGTCTTTGTACATCCAGAAATATGTGCAGTACCGCAAGCGTAAGAACTTCTTCCCAGAGACAGGACTTCTTACAGACTTGATTCCTATTATGGCCAAGCACCATACGGAGAAGTATTTCGTTCCTCAGTCTTCTGTTCATACTGACGACATGAGGCGTATGCTTGACGAGGCAGGACTGGATCATGATGAGGCTGTGATGTACTATACAGTGGCAAATGATTTTGCCCCAGATGAGGCGTTTGACTATAACATGTTGGTGTTCTTCTCTCCAGAGGGTATTCACTCGCTAATGAAGAACTTCCCGGACTTTGAGCAGGGCGACGTGAAAGTAGCCTGCTTGGGCACTAAGACCATCAAGGCAGCTGAAGAGGCTGGCATTCATGTGGATTTCCAGCCAACTCCTGAGCTTCGCTCGGTTCCAGCTATCATTGAGGCGTATGCAAAAACGCTGTAATGAATAATACGTTTAAGAAATCAGAAAGGCTGACAAGCCAGATTCTCATTGATAAACTTTTCGCAGGAGGAAATGCTTCTATGGCAGCATTTCCCCTGCGAGTTGTTTATATGCAGGTGGAGAAGGCGGAGAAGAGCGGTGCAGATGCTGCTTTGCCTCCTGTTTCTATCCTTGTTTCTGTCCCTAAGAAGCGTTTCCGTCATGCCGTTGACCGCAACCGCATGAAGCGATTGGTGCGTGAGGCTTATCGCTTGAATAAGCATATTCTTTGGGATGCCATGGCAGATAAGAATGTGCGTTTGGTTATGGCTTTTGTGTGCATCACTGACACTTTGCCGTCTTTCCGTACAGTCAATAAGAGTGTGGTGAAGGTACTGAACCGCATTGTGGAACGTATGGAAGGTTTGCCGGCATAACTGGGAGAGGAGGGTGTTATGAACGTGTGGACTCGCTTGGTTTCTTGGGTTCGTGCAGCGGTTTCTTTTCTTTTGCTGCTTCCCATCCACTTCTATCGGATGGCTATATCTCCGCTCTTTCCTCCTACATGCCGATTCACGCCGACTTGTTCCCAATATGCTATTGATGCCATCCGCAAGCATGGCCCGTTGAAAGGCTTGTATTTGGCGTGTCGCCGACTATTGCGCTGCCATCCTTGGGGTGGAAGCGGCTATGACCCAGTGCCCGACACGTTCCATTGGTGAAGATGTTTAACTTCCATACACACCATATTGATGAAGTACCTTGCCTGCTGAATGTTGATGTGCAGCATTGGCAGGAGTCGTTCCCTTCTCATGTGGCCCTTTCTGTTGGGTTGCACCCTTGGAATGTTTCTGCTGGTTGGCAGGAAACGTTCTCTCTTGTGCGCGCAGCGGCTTTGGACGAGCGTGTGTGGGCAATAGGGGAGTGTGGACTGGATAAGGTCCGTGGCGAGGCCCTATCGCTTCAAATAGAGGCATTCCGTGCTCAGGCACTGTTGGCGGAGGAGGTTCACAAGCCTCTTGTGCTCCATTGTGTCAAGGCATACGATGAGTTGTTGGAGGTTCGCCGTGAGGTGGTGCTTATGTGCAAGCAGCGCTCCTGTTGTCCTCAGCCTTGGGTGCTTCATGGTTTCCGCGGTGGACCAGAGCAGGCCAAACAAATGATGGCCAAAGGATTTATGTTCTCCTTCGGCCATCACTATCATGTTGAAACGCTGCGGTATGTCTTTAGTAGTTCTGTTGGGACGGAAAGGCTTGGAAATAAGGGAATCCCTAAGGATTCAACGGTTAGTCCTTTTTTCCTCGAAACGGACGATTCCCGTCTTTCGGTCCGTCAAATTTACGACCAGGTCGCTCGCCATCTCGACGTGGACGTCGCTCGTCTTGAGCACCTCTGTGACCCTCGCCAAACGATTTTCCGCTGAAAGTTTTGCCCTTTCCTTGTGCTGCAAAGAACTCGCGGCGGGCATCCTGACGTGATTCGCGGCTTGTGAAGCGTTCGCGCTCGTTGTCTCGCTCATCGTCTCTTCTGCGGTCTCGATCTCTGCGGTCGTCCTTTCTTTTGTTGCCGCGGAAACCGTCTCTGTCTCGGCTTGGGCGTACGTTTCTGTCACCCCATTTGCCTAGATGGCGGTTGATGATTTCAGCTTCTTCCTCGTCTGCGGCTTCAAACATCATTCTTCTTGACTCAAAGTCTTGGAAAGGCCTGTCCTTTGATGGTCTTTCCTTGAAGGGCTTTGACTTGAAGTAGTGGCTTTCATCATCGGTCTTGCGGTCGTTGCCCCATTCTCCATCCTCATTCTTCTTATGTGGCTTGAAGCGGCGGTTTTGGAGGAGTTCCTCTTCCGTCTTGATATCCAGTCCCTCTTCGCGGCGATCTTTCAGGCGTCCGTCGAAGATTTGATACTTGCGGAACTCGCACTCCAGCGAACCATTGAACAAGGCGTATTTTGTGGATGGACGGAATCCAATGCGGTCGAAGAGCTCTTCGTGGTGGGTGATGATCCATGCGTCGTTGCCCACAAAGTTGCGCTTCAGGTTCTTGCCGATGGTCTCGTAGAGGTCATAGATGTCATCTGTTGTGATGCGGTCTCCATAAGGAGGATTGGTGATGATGATGGCCTTTTCTCGTGGCTGCTCGAACTCGTAGAAGTCGCGCTGTTCCACGCTTACAACATCCTTCACGCCTGCATTCAGCACGTTGTCGGTGGCAATCTGTACCACTTGTCGGTTGATGTCGTAGCCGTATATCTTGTGGTCGAACTCTCTTTCTTGACTGTCGTCGTTGTAGATGCGGTCGAACAAGTCGGCGTCAAAGTCTTTCCATTTCTCGAAAGCATACTCTTTGCGGAACACGCCAGGATAGACGTTCTGTGCAATCAGTGCAGCCTCGATGAGGATGGTGCCTGATCCGCAGAATGGGTCAATCAAGTCGCACTCGCCGTCCCATCCAGTCAGCATGATGAGGCCTGCTGCCAGCACTTCGTTGATGGGGGCGGGCACTGTGCCTGTTTTGTAGCCACGCTGATGGAGGCTTTCGCCGGATGAGTCGAGTGAGATAGTCACGTCGTTCTCTGAGATGTGCACGTTGATGCGGATGTCAGGGTTACTGATGCCTACATTGGGACGGTCGCCAGTCTTCTCGCGCCAATAGTCAGCAATGGCGTCTTTAACGCGGTATGCTACAAACTTTGAATGGCGGAAGTTGTCGCTGAAGATGACGGAATCGACAAGGAACGTGTTCTTCACGTCCATGTACTGTTCCCAGTCAATCTTCTTTACAACTTCGTACACTTCGTCGGCGTCTGTTGCCTTGAATTCCTTGATTGGCTTCAGAATCTTCACGGCTGTTCGTGTACAGAAGTTGGCTTTATAGAGCATTTCCTTGTCGCCGGTGAGCGACACCATGCGTCGGCCTATTTCCACATTGTTGGCACCCAAATTGATGAGTTCCTTGGCAAGAACCTCCTCTAAGCCTTGGAAGGTCTTTGCGATTATCTTGAATTCTGTCATAATTCTATAGTTGTTTCCTATTGTCTGAATGGCAATCTCCGCCCGATGATGCATGGGCTTGCTGTGTGATGCTTGCTCCTGCAGGCACATCTTTTGTCACCCAAATGTTACCGCCAATTACGGCACCCTTGCCAATGGTGATGCGACCCAGGATAGAGGCATTGGAATAGACGATGACGTCATCCTCCAGAACAGGGTGGCGTGGAATGCCTTTGATGGGGTTGCCGTCCTTGTCGAGTGGGAAACTCTTGGCACCCAGCGTTACACCCTGATAGAGTTTTACGTTGCGCCCAATGATACATGTCTCACCGATAACCACACCAGTGCCGTGGTCGATGGTGAAGTATTCACCAATTGTTGCACCAGGATGTATGTCGATGCCTGTCTCCGAGTGTGCCATCTCTGTCAGCATGCGAGGGATGAGCGGCACGTCCAGATTCCACAGTTCGTGGGCTATGCGATATACTGTCAGTTCTTTGATGACGGGATAGCAGCTGATGATTTCTCCGTAGTTCTTTGCAGCAGGGTCGCCATTGAAGGCTGCTACCACATCGGTGGCCAGCACTCTGCGCAGTTCAGGAAGGCGGCTGATAAACTTCTCGGCCCTTTCTTCTGCCATGCGGCGCATCTCGGTGTCGAGAGTCACTTGGTTGTAGGCCGCAAAGACAGCGGTTCTCTCTTCGAAGTTGGCGAAAGAGAGTCCTGCCTGAATTTGTGATACGAGTAGAGAATGGAGCTGTTCGGTGTCCACTCCCAATTGATACTTCAGTACGGTTGGGTTAATGCACGAACGGCCATAATATCCCGGGAAGATGATTCCTCGAGCGAGGTCGACAATCTTCTCCAGCACATCACTGGAGGGAAGTGGCACGCCATCGCTGTGTTCGTGATAAAGATCCTTATAAGACGCTGGTTGTGCTAGCGCTTCGACGGTGCGCGTCAAGGTGTCAGCAAGAGTTCTTGCACTCATGTAGGTTGTTATATATAACTTTTGGCTACAAAGGTAGGGAAAAGAAGTGAAAAGTGAAGAGTGAAAAGTGAAAAATCTATATTACAAGCCTTTCGGGTGGTGAGTATCTTTGATTTTTCACTTTTCACTCTTCACTTTTCACTCAAAAAAGACTACCTTTGCACACTGAAAGATAATTATAAATCGTAAATTGTAAATTGTTGAATTGTCAATGAAACTACTTCTGCTTGGCAGTGGCGGCCGTGAGCACGCCTTGGCTTGGAAGATTGCCCAAAGCCCGAAGATTGAAAAATTGTATATAGCCCCAGGCAATGCCGGTACGGCTGGCGTGGGTGAGAATGTGCCTCTGAAGGCCGATGATTTCGATGGCATCAAGGCATTTGTGCTTCAGCATGCCATTGACATGGTGGTTGTTGGTCCTGAAGACCCACTTGTAAAGGGTGTTTATGATTATTTTAAGCAGGACGCAGAGTTGAAGGATATTCCTGTTATTGGTCCATCCAAGGCGGGAGCTGTGCTTGAAGGCAGTAAGGACTTTGCCAAGAGCTTCATGCAGCGTCATGACATCCCTACAGCGGCTTACCGTTCTTTCAATGGCACCAACATTGAAGAGGGCATCGCATTCCTTGAGACGCTTCAGCCACCTTATGTGCTCAAGGCCGATGGTCTTTGTGCTGGCAAGGGAGTGCTCATTGTTCCTACCCTTGAGGAGGCTAAGAAGGAGTTCCGTGGCATGCTTGACGGCATGTTTGGCGAAGCCAGTGCTACCGTGGTTATTGAGGAATTCCTTTCAGGCATCGAGTGCTCAGTCTTTGTGCTCACCGATGGCAAGAACTACAAGATACTTCCCGAAGCCAAGGACTACAAGCGCATCGGTGAAGGTGATACAGGCTTGAATACCGGTGGCATGGGCAGTGTGTCGCCCGTTCCATTTGCTAACAAGGAGTGGATACAGAAGGTTGAAGAGCGCATTGTCAAGCCCACTATTGAAGGTTTGGCAGCCGAAGGTATTGACTATAAGGGTTTCATTTTCCTTGGACTCATTAAGGTGGATCGCGATTATGCTTATGCCAAGGCTGGCGACCCAGTTGTTATCGAGTACAACGTCCGCATGGGCGACCCTGAGACCGAGACTGTCATGCTTCGTGTCAAGAGTGACCTCGTTGACTTATTCGAAGGTGTTGCCGAAGGTAATCTCAACACTCGCACGCTCGAGTTCGATTCTCGTTCTGCTGTTTGTGTCATGATGGTGAGCGGAGGTTATCCACAGGCCTACAAGAAGGGCTTCCCTATCACGGGTATTGACCAAGTGAATCCGGAATCGGTAGTGTTCCATGCTGGCACTGCTCTCAAGGATGGCCAGGTGGTTACTGCTGGTGGGCGTGTCATCGCTGTCTCTTCCTATGGCAAGACCCAGAACGAAGCCCTTGTCAAGTCCTTTACTGAGGCTGAAAAAATCAAGTTTGAGGGCAAGTACTTCCGCCGCGATATCGGTCAAGATTTGTTGTGCTAAGCACTCCGTCTTCAGCGTACTCTAATAGAAGAAAAGCAGACGTCGTTTGGACTCCTACGTGCGCACCCTGCGCAAGTGATTTCAAGCACCCTGCGCATAAATAAACGTGCACCCTGCGCAATTAAACAAGCGCAGGGTGCACGTTTTTGATAGTTGTGGGCTGATTGGATTTGCAACCCACAGTTGATGAGAAAGGGTCGCATTCCATCGCTGCCTCATGTAGCAGCAGAGAGGTTGCTATCGTGCCAGTTCCTGACAGAAACGGTCTTGGTAGTCGCGCGCGGTCTTAGCTTGCAGCACACCATTGATGAGAATAGAGAAGGCTAGTTGATGTCCATTAGAAGCAGACACATAGCCCGTGAGGGCAATGACGCCTTCGAGTGTGCCAGTCTTGGCATGAACGTTGCGGTAAGCGCATCCAGAGCGCATGCGGTCGCTCAGTGTGCCGTCGACACCGGCAATAGGAAGAGCTGGGTAGAAGTACCGGTATATCTGCTGATTGCGGAAGGCATAGCGCAGCATAGCCACTTCGGTCTCAGGACTGACATAGTTGTAGAGCGATACACCACTGCCATCAGCCACTTCCACATATGCCGTGGATGCTCCTGCCTTGCGGATGACATTCTCCACTTGGCGTGCACCATCCTTCCAAGAGCAATACTTGCCTTGGTTCACGTGGGCCAATTGGAAGAATACGGCTTCAGCATGAAGGTTATCCGAATTCTTGAGCATGCGTTGCATCACTTGGTCGATGGTGCGAGTTTTTGTGTGGAAGTTGCGCCCGTTGCCAGGATAGTTCTTCATGCCATAATCGATGAAAGGCCTCAAAGTGTCGGCAGGCATGATGCTGAGCTCCTGCAGTTCGCGCGAGAGGACGTAGGCAAAGTGAGTGGCAGGGTGGAAGTTGGCGTCCTTTGAGTAGGAACTGAAATGGGGATAAGTTCTGCCGCGTTCCAACATGAGAGCACAGAGATAAGGCTCGTACTTGCTGGGCACGTCGTCCCAGCACCAGCCGTTGCCATAGAGGTCATTGTTCTTCATGCTGGCATCACCGTAGATGCTTCCGCTGATGCGGCGGATGCCAAGGTCGTGGACAGCGCGAGCCAGTTCGCGGATATCACCGTACGAGTACATGGGATCGAAGCTTCCCACCACATAGATGTCACCAGTCAGTGTGCTGTCTGGCGAGATGCTGCCAGTATAGTAAGCCCGAGTCCTGAACTCATGCTGTGCGCCAAGGATATTGAGCGCAGAGATGGCTGTGAGCACCTTCTGGGTAGAGGCTGGGCGCATCACTTTCCGTTGATTATAGCCCCATAGCATGGAGTCTGCGGTGAGATCCCATACGCAGATGCCAGTATTGAAGTAGGCATTATCCGCCTCGCGTGCCAATTGGTCCAAAGAGGTCTTGAGTCGTTGCTCCCAAGAGAGTGACGTAAGCGTGTCAGCGGTGAGCGTGTCTCTCTGTTCTGACATCAAGGATTGTGGTACAATGTCTTGTGCCGTTGTGGAGACTAATACGGAAAAACCGAGAACGATAAGTGATAGTATCCCTTTCATGTCGCTTTTTGTAAAAATAGCCATGCTGCGTGTCTGTCAACATGCCGCATGGCTATTATGAATGATACATTATTTGTTATTGAGCCACAGGGCTGGTCATGCCAACTTCGATGCAGTTGCCGCTCTTGAAGATGCGGCGTGCCAGTTCCTGGATATCTGCAGCGGTGATGTTGTTGACGGTCTCCACATAAGGAGCCACATTCTCCTCGCCGTAGAGTACGTAAGATGCCATCTGGTTCATCCAGTAGCCATTCTTCTTCAGGCTCTCTTCATGGCTGCGGAGCAGGTATTCCTTTACTTTCTTGAGGTCTTCCTCCTTAGGACCGTTGTTGACCATGGTTTCTACGCCCTTATAGACGATTTCAGTCATACGCTCACGCTTCTCTGGGGCAGTAGGCAGCTGAATCTGCACAGTGGCTTCCTCTTGAGGGTAACGGCTGAGACCAGAGTTGACAGGCACACCGTAAGCACCACCTTCGTCTTCGCGTACGGTTTCAGTATAGAGCATATCCATCAGCTGATCCAGCATGCTCATCATGATTCTGTTGCGGAGATTCATCTCCAGAGGTGTATGGTAGACGAAGAGCACGATGGCATTAGGAGTTTCCATCTGCTTCTCAAATACATTCTTCAGTTGGCCTTCCGCCATCTTGAAGTCAATGGTCTTATAGGTTTCAGAGCCCTTCTTGGTAGGAAGTGCGCCCAGATACTTGGCAAGCAATGGTGCAATAGAGTCAGCATCGCAGTCGCCTACGATGAAGAACTCGAAATCATCGGCATCGGCAAAGCGCTCCTTGTAGAGTTCAATGATGCGGTCGTAGTTGATGCGGTCAAGATCCTCTGGCTTAGTGCGCACGGCACGGATATTGTTATTGTAAACTACCTTCGCAATGGTGTCTTGCAATGCAGTAGTAGGCACCAGTTCTTGATTCTTCATCTGTCCCTTGGTGCGCTGGAGAGCGGAGTTGTAGGCTTCGAGGTCCTTACGAGGGGCTGTGAAGTGGAGATAAGTGAGCTGGAGCATGGTCTCAAAGTCTTTCTTTACACATGAGCCAGACACTGTCTCGCTCTCTGTGTCTACACCTGTGCTGACATTAGCCTGAATACCAGCCAAACGCTTGTTCAGTTCTGTGGCGCTGAAGTTGCCCCAGCCGCCTACGCTGACCCATCCGATGTTATCGGTCTGGTCGTACTCGTCGATGCTATAGAGAGATGTGCCACCCCAGCTGTGGGCGTACATGCTGATTTGGTTAGGCGAGAAGTCTGTCTTCTTCACGTGCACCTTGATGCCGTTCTTAAGGGTAATGAGCTTAGCATCATACTTGTCATCCTCAATCTTCTTCACCTTGCCGGGCTTTGGCATCTTCTCAATGAGTGGAGCGTTATTGGCCTCTTCCTTTAGTGGCTCAATATTCTCAGCTTCCACTTCTGCCATCCAGCGGAGGATGTCTTCCTTGGCAGGCAGGATGTTGTCTTCCTTATCGGCAGCAAACAGGGTAATGACGAGGTTGTTGGAAGGCATCTGCTGAATGAGCTGGTTCACCATGTCAACGTTAGTGTTAGGCACAATCTGGTTCATGGCGTTGTATTCCCATTCAATGCCCGTCATAGGCTCGTTCTCAAGGAAGTGACGCACACATTCGTTCACGAAGCTTCTGCTCTGAATCTTGTCACGATGGAGGTAAGCGCTCTCGAGTTGAGAAAGGAGTTCGGACTTGAAGCGCTCGTACTCTGCAGCCGTGAAGCCGTACTTCTTGGCACGCAGAATCTCGCGGTAGAGAGCCTTAACACCCATTTCATACTTGTTGTCCTCGCAAGTCACACTGCCGCTGTAAGACTCCTTTGTTTTCGATACGAAGAAGTTCTCGTAACCAAAGCCTGCATTCAGGAATGGAGCGTTCTCTTTCTGCAGGATGTCGCTGATGCGCTCGCTGAACATGCTTGCCATAGCGTTTGCAATCAGGTTTGTAACCAAGTAGTTGGGAGTATTCTTCATCTCGCGTGGGAAGGCTTCTGTCTTCCACATGAAGATGACGTTGTTGGTGCGCTGTTCCTTATCCTTATTGATGGACACGATAGGTTCAGCATTGTCGGGTACTGAGTAGTATTCAAACTTGGCAGCATCTGCACCAGCAGGCTGGATGTCAGCAAACACCTTCTGAATCTTCTGCTCCATCTCATCCACGTTGATGTCGCCCACAATGACGATGGCCTGCAAGTCAGGACGGTACCACTTGCGGTAGTAGCTGCGAAGTGCTTCGTAAGGGAAGTTCATGACGATGTCCATCGTGCCGATAGGCAGACGTACACCATACTTGCTGCCAGGATAAATCTCGGGCAGCGCTTTCTCATACATGCGCATCATGGCTGAAGAACGCATACGCCATTCCTCATTGATGACGCCGCGCTCCTTGTCAATCTCCTTGTCTTCCAGCAAGAGGTCGTGGCTCCAGTCGTGGAGAATGAGCAAGCAAGAGTCGAGTGCGCCTGCAATTTCCACGTTCACATTGTCAATGTTATAGACGGTCTCGTCAAAAGAGGTGTAAGCATTCAGGTTTTCGCCAAACTTCACGCCGATGCCCTCGAGGTACTTCTTGAGGTTGTCGCCAGGGAAGTTTGTAGTGCCGTTGAAGCACATGTGCTCAAGGAAGTGAGCCAGACCTCGCTGATTATCTTCTTCCTGAATAGAGCCAACCTTCTGTGCGATGTAGAAGAAAGCGCGCTTTTCAGGCCACTCGTTGTGACGCAGATAGTACGTCAGTCCATTGGGCAACGTGCCCTTGCGTACTTCTGCATCCATAGGTAGAGTCATCTCCTGTGCAGCCGCACGTGTCATCATGCCCAAGAGCATGACCAAAGCTAATAGTAACTTTTTCATTGATAGTTTTTGTTGTTTTATAGTCGTTGTTTTATTTCTTGTCTAATGCGTGTTTAGCATAATCCACGGTGTAATGGAGTCCGCGGCTCTCTTTGCGTTCGAGCGCTTGACGGGTAATGAGATAGCCCACATTAATCATGTTGCGGAGCTCGCAGATGTCGCGAGTGGGCTTCACTCGTTTGAAGAGGTGTTCGGTCTCTTCATAAAGCAAGTCAAGACGTTCCCATGCACGGTGCAGGCGCAGGTCGGAGCGAACGATGCCTACATAGGTGGACATGATTTGTCCCACTTCTTTCACGTCTTGTGCGATGAGCACCTTCTCCTCGTTCGTCATGGTTCCTTCGTCATTCCATGCAGGTACCTTATCGTTAAACTCATATTGGTCAATCACTTCGAGTGAATGTTTAGCTGCGGCGTCAGCATACACTACAGCTTCAATGAGAGAGTTGGATGCCAGACGGTTGCCGCCATGCAACCCCGTGCAGGAACATTCGCCGACAGCATAGAGACGCTTGATGCTTGACTGGCCATCAAGGTCCACTTGAATGCCACCGCACATGTAGTGAGCCGAAGGGGCTACTGGAATGTACTCCTTGGTAATGTCGATGCCAATAGAGAGACACTTGGCGTAAATGTTGGGGAAGTGATGTTTCGTCTCCTCAGGGTCTTTATGAGTCACATCCAGGCAAACGTGGTCAAGAGCGTGAATCTTCATCTCGTTGTCGATGGCACGTGCCACGATGTCGCGTGGAGCCAAAGAGAGCCGTTCGTCATACTTCTGCATGAATTCCTCGCCATTAGGCAGGCGGAGAATGCCACCATAGCCACGCATGGCTTCAGTGATGAGGTAAGCAGGATGTGTTTCGGCAGGGTTGAACAACACCGTGGGGTGGAACTGCACAAACTCCATGTCCTTTACCTTTCCTTTAGCACGGTACACCATAGCAATACCGTCGCCAGTAGCGATGTTGGGGTTGGATGTGGTGGCGTAGATGGCACCAGTTCCACCTGTAGCCATCAGTGTCACTTTAGACAAGAACGTGTCAATCTTTCCTGTCTTTGGGTTCAGCACATAAGCTCCGTAACATTCAATGTCTGGAGTTCGGCGTGTTACGCGGATGCCCAGATGGTGCTGGGTGATGATTTCCACCGCAAAATGATTCTCCAGCACATCAATGTCGGGATGGTTGCGCACAGCCTCCATCAAGCCACGCTGAATCTCTGCACCCGTGTCATCAGCATGGTGCAGAATGCGGAACTCAGAGTGCCCGCCTTCACGATGCAGGTCAAACGAGCCATCTTCTTTCTTGTCGAAGTTGACTCCCCACCGTAGCAAATCTTTGATGCCAGCGGGACCACCCATGACCACTTGCTTCACCGCCTCAGGGTCACTAATCCAGTCGCCGGCAATCATGGTGTCTTCAATGTGCTTCTCAAAATTATCGACCAACAGGTTGGTGACTGATGCGATACCGCCTTGAGCCTTTGCCGTGTTGGCCTCTTCCAGTGTTGTTTTACAAATGATGGCAATCTTGCCCTTCTTGGCCTCTGCCACCTTGAGGGCATAACTCATACCGGCTACACCTGAGCCGATAATGAGAAAATCGTATTTCTTCGTCATAATTAGCTAATGTTGACATGCAAAGGTAGGTATTTAATTGACAATTGACAATTGATGCTTAACAATTTTGCTATTCAACCTATATTAGAGCATGAAAACGAGTGTCAAATGGCTAATTATCAGTTGGCAATTGTCAATTATAAATTAAAAGTTATATCTTTGTGGCGAAATTCTAATTGATAAACGAAACCTATAGGAAACATGAAGAGGTATTCACGAATGTTGATGCCGTGGCTGATGGCTGGCGTGGCAATTAGTGCCCAAGCGCAGCGTACGGCAGTGAAAGCGTTGGCAGACGGACATTATCTGGGTGCCAAGCAACAGCTGGAACTTTTTTTAGTTGAAACAGACAATGGCAAGGGGCATGAAGATGCCATGCCACTTCTTTTGGTATGTGATTATGTGTTGGATGTGTCTGGAACAGCTGACCGCATGGGTGATTGGGTGGAGCAACATCCTTTCTCGCAGTATACAGACGCATTGCGTGTGTTCCATCGTAATTTGCTCATTAGGGAAGCGCGCTATGACGAGGCTTTGTTGTCATTCCTGGAGGATGAAGAAGAGGGCCGCTCTTTGGAATTACCATTGGCTTATCCGCTCTCAAACCTGAGCGATGAGGCTTGTGCCTGCAATGGTGTGCTGTATAGAATGGCAGGAGAACGCTTGTATGACAAAGGTGAGTACGCACAGGCTCTTTCTTATCTGGAAGCAGGCGAGAAAACCCGCACGTCGCAGTATAAGCAAGGCATGTGCTATTACACTCTTGGACAATGGGACCGTGCGTGGAACACGCTGACAGAATCGGCAGGCAGCAATCAAGATGAAATGGCACAGAATGCGTGGCTGCATGCTGGTCTTGCGGCCTTACAGCAGGGCCAGAAGCAGATGGCGCAGACAGCCTTCCTGAATGCATCAAGCATGTCGGCTCAAGCATCTCTGCGCGAACAGTCGCTTTATAATTATGCCTTGACGCTGCACGAGCAAAAATCGCCTCAAACAGTATCTGTCATGGAACGCTTCCTCGGCGAGTTTCCTGCCTCACGGTGGGCTAAGCCTGTGTCACAGTGCCTGACCGAGGTGTATATGACAAAGAAAGATTACTCCAAAGCGCTTCAAGCCATCAGCAAGGTGCAAACGCCTGATTCCAATACGCAAACCGACAAGCAGCGGGTGCTATACAACTTGGCAGTACAGGAACTGAACAGAAACCGTGTGCAAGAGGCGCTGACTTATGCCACACAGTCTGTCGGGTTGGGCCGCCAAGATGTAGAGGCTTATGCTGAATCATTCTATATCAAGGGAGATTGCAATTATCGTTTGGGTAACTATGCACAAGCAGCAAACGACCTCAATACAGCTTTGAATCTGGGTACACAGACATCAAGTGGAGCGCTGAAAAACGCGGCCTATGCTCAGTACAGCTTGGGATACGCGCAATTCAAATTGCAGAAGTATAACGCAGCCATTGCTCAGTTCCAGAAAGTGGCTGAGATGCCAGAAGGCAGCAAGGCTATGCGTGCAGATGCTTATAACCGTATGGGCGACAGTTACCTGAATATGCGCAACTATGATGTGGCAGATGCTTGCTATCGACAGGCTAAGGAGATGGACCATTCATTGGGCGACTACGCCATGCTGCAACAAGCCTATATAGAAGGGCTTCGTGGCAACTATGACAAGAAAGTGGAGCTGATTCAGCAAATGAACGCTGAATACACTCAATCGTCATTGGGCGCAAAGGCTTTGTATGAGAAAGGACGTGCCTATGTGTTGCAGGGCAAGACGGATGAAGCGGCAACGGCTTTTGGCGACTTGGCGATGAGATACCCCAATACGGAATATGCACAGAAAGCCAGCGAAGAGTTGGCTAATATGGCAGCCAATATTGCTATTCAAGATTCTATTGCCGCAGCACAAGATTCCATCGCGACAGAACAGGCCAAGGCTCCAGTGTTGGCAGCCCAGGCTTTGTATGATGCAGGGGAATATGCACAAGCAGAGCAGCAGTTGAACAAGGCTATTGATGAAGGTATTGGAAAATCCTACTGGTTGGCTCGCGCCTTTATCCTGCTGAGCGATATCTATAAGGCGGAAGAGCGTGCCGTTGAAGCACGTCAGACGTTGGAATCGCTCAAGGCAAACTACAAAGAAGATGATGATATCAAGGCGATGATAGAAGAAAGACTGAAGTAAAAACAAGAAAGAAGACAACGGTTATGAAACATAGATTATTCACAGTTCATATTTCACTTTTCACTTGCCTTGCAGCAATGGCACAGTTGAACAACACCGTGGAAGTGACCAACGAGGTAAAACCCGTGGTAACTGATGCCAAGAAGGTGGAGGTGAAAACACAGGCGGTACAGACGCAAGTGAAGCACTACACCATGCAGTATGCCACAGAAGGGCAACCTACTACCAATTATGCAGAAGAGCCTGTAGGTGATTATGCCACAGAAGAGGTAGTGAAGGGCAACAAGAAAGGATATGTGCATTTGGGAGGTGGAACACATGGACAACTGGATGGCAGTGCATCGTATCAGTTCTGTCTCACAGAGGATGATGCTTTGGGTGTTAGCCTGATGCTGCAAGGCTTTGATGGGAAAGTGCGCAACAACAATTTTTATGGTGTAAAAGATTGGCGCAGCCGTGATTACCGCAATCGGGCAGCCGTGAAATACAATCACCATATCGAGCGCGGTGCAGACGTGTATGCACGTGGCGCTTTTGAAAACCGGGTGTTCAACTACATGGGAGGAACTAATTATACGGACAAGCAACACAATGTACTTGGCACATTAGACTTTGGTTTGATGCCTTATCAAGTAGAGGACCTCATGGTTGAGGCTAAAGGTGGTGTGGATTTCTTCAGCCAAAACTACCAGACCTCTTTGACGGAGAAGTTAGGCGAAACATTAGTTCATTTGGATCTGGTAGGTGCGTATCAGTTTACAGAGCAGCATCAGGTAGGCTTAGGCTTAGGCTTTTTCAGTTCCTCTTATGGCAATGCGGAGTTTGAAGGCATCACCAGTCTTCGTCTCTCTCCACACTATCAGTTTGTGGGCAAGCAACTGAGTGCACAAGTGGGTTTCTTTGCCAGCACCAGTGGCGAGGTTGGCCCCGATGCATGGGTGTCATACCGTATAGACCCACAGAGTGAGGTGTATGTAAAGGCATCCAGTTATGAGACCGACAACAGTTTCCAGCGCTATGCTCGTGAGCATCCCTATTTCGCGTTCAGCGATGATTTGGCATGGAGTGACAAGAGCATCATCAAGATGAAGGCTGAATATCATCAGATTGATGTCAGTGTAGGATACCGTATCAAAAGCATCAACGGCTTTAGTGCCCATCTGAATGCGGGTCTTGATATGGTCAAGAACAAGTCTGCCTTGGATTGGATGTCTATTGCACAGAATGGACGCTATATGCCTTGCGTGGAGTTTGCCAAACGTCGCAACTTCTATATCAATGCCGATTTCTCTTATGCCTACGGCGATATCTTGAAGGTGGAGGCCAAGAACCAGATTAACATGGTGGGTAGCAAGATTGATGATGAATGGGTGAAGGGCTCGTTCACAAAACCCGTCTTCATGATGGACTGGACTGCCGATGCCAAAGTGACGAAAGGCTTGTATGTAGGCTTGGACTGGGATTTCGCTATCTACGACGAACCCTTGTATGATTATGAGCTGATAGGCGCATCCTATGAGCGTCCCAACATGCTGAACCTGGGTGCAAGCATCCGCTACACACTGCCAGTCAAACTTCCCTGTACTCTGTTTGTGAAGGGTGACAACCTGTTTGACTACAAGTATGACCGCTATTGGGGCTATCGTCAGATGGGTGTGAACGTGCTGGGTGGTGTAGCCCTAAGCTTTTAGTGGACAGCCACACAAGGCAGAGCGAGAGATAGTGCAACTTCCTCATTCTTCACGCTATGCGCACTCTCGTAAAAAAAAGAGTAAAAATTTGGTGGTATAGGCGAAAAACCTTACCTTTGCACACGAAAAGATTGGAAGGGTTCCAGCATCAAATGGTGTTGGGATTCTTTTTCTTTTCATCTTTCAAAGAAACGCTTTTAGTAACACAAGAAAACCAAAACAAGAAACAGCATTATGGCTTATATGTCACAAGAGGGCTACGACAAGCTTCGTGCCCAAATTAAGCAATTGGAGGAAGTGGAGCGCCCTGAGGTGATCCGTCAGATTGCCGAGGCGCGTGAAAAGGGCGACCTCTCAGAGAATGCAGAGTATGATGCAGCGAAAGAGGCGCAGGGTAAGCTTGAAACTAAAATTGCAGAGTTAAAGGCTATTCTTGCCGACACTAAGATTCTTGACCCATCCAAATTGACGAAGAAAGACGAAGTGCAGATTCTGTCAAAGGTGGAGCTGAAGAATGTGGAGAACGGCATGAAACTCACCTATACCATCGTGAGCGAGGGTGAGGCAAATCTTCGTGAGAACAAGATTTCCATCAAGACACCTATTGCACAGGGACTTCTGGGCAAGAAGGTGGGCGATGTGGCAGAGGTGACTGTGCCACGTGGCGTGATGAAGTTTGAAATCATGAGCATTAGTTTCGGATAATTATGAGCATCTTCAGCAAAATCGCAGCAGGGGAAATCCCTTCTTATAAATGCGCCGAGAACGATGAGTTTTACGCATTCCTCGATATCAATCCACTGGTGAAGGGCCACACCCTGGTTATTCCCCGTCGTGAAGTTGATTACATCTTCGATATGGAGGACGACGAACTGGCTCGCTTCGAGGTGTTTGCCAAGAAGGTTGCTGTTGCCATCAAGGCTGCTTTCCCTTGTGTGAAGGTCGGACAAGCCGTTTTAGGGCTTGAAGTGCCTCATGCGCACATCCATCTCATCCCTATGCAGAGCGAGAAGGACATGAACTTTGCCAATCCAAAGCTCAGTCTCTCTTCTGAGGAGATGCAGGAGATTGCCAGCAAGATATATCAGGAGTTTTCCAAATAAACTCGCACGCCGTTGGGCGTGATGAACGAATGACGTACCAAGATGAAGAATTAGGTACAGTGACGGTGACCGTCAACCCAAGAGCACGCAGCATCATTATGCGCCCTGAGGTTGGCGGTCTTCGTGTAACCGCCTTCAGGGGCGCTTCGTTGGCTTTTGTCATGGGCACCATCGACAAGTTCCGCTCTTCACTGATGAGGAAGCAGCAGATGCTGAAAGAACGTCCCCAAGTGACGGCCGAGGATGTGGAGCGGATGCGACGAGAAGCAAAGGCGCTTCTGCCTCGCCGTGTGGCCGAATTGGCTTATATGCATGGCTTCCATTACGAGGGGCTCACCATCCGTGACTCCAAGACTCGATGGGGCTCCTGTTCGGGAAGAAACACCATCAGCCTTTCGCTCTATCTCATGCAAGTGCCCGAACATCTGCAGGACTACGTCATCCTTCATGAGCTTTGCCACACCGTTCACCACGACCATTCTGCCCGATTCTGGGCGTTGATGGATCAAGTGACCGATGGCAAGTCACATGCCTTGCGTGCAGAATTGCGGCAGTACCACACCGCCTAAGTTGCCCAGCAGTTCCCCTCAAGAGTAAATAGTAAAACATTAAAATAGCAAGTGTAATCGTGCTGACTCAACAAGAATGTGATTTCCTTCATGCCCGTATGCAAGGCACGCTCATCGAAGCCTTGGGCATTCGTTTTCTTCCTACCGACGATGAGTATGCGGTGGCAGAGATGCCTATTTCGCCCCGTACACGCCAGTATTTGGGCGTTGTGCATGGTGGGGCGTCCCTTGCACTGGCCGAGACCATAGCGGGCGTTGGCTCCCTTCATTTGACCCACTTCGACGAATCTCTCGCGGTGTGTGGTACGGAGGTGAATGCAAGCCATGTGGCCATGTCTGCCACCGAGGGCAAGGTGTTTGCCAAGGCGCGCTTGGTTCATGCAGGCAAAAGCACCCATGTGTGGAACGTTGACATTGTGGGTGAGGATGGCACCATCATTTCGGCCGAGCGTGTAACGAACCGCATCATCAAGCGTAAATGATCACTTTCCTGTGGCTCGAGGATTCTTCTTCCTCAGCAAGAATGTGAATAGAAAGAAAAAGGGGCATCTCCGTGGAGTTGCCCCTTTTTTCGTGCCGAAGCACGAAGTTGGTTTCAAGAGAATTGAACCTTAGTTCAATGTTGCCTCCGGATTCGTCTCCTTTGGCGGAAGGTAGTGGGCTTCACAGCTTCACCTTCAATAGGTTTCGGTTTAGTTAAGCATTAATTGTTTATCGTTTTTGTAAAAGCAAAAGTTCAAACAAATGAGTCATGCGAGAGCGTGTTCTCGTTTTGCCGAGTTCATCACTGAATCTCGTCTTTGGTGGCGATGTTGATGATGGAGTCGTTGGTAGCCTTCATCTCGGCTTGGCTCACATCCTTCACGCGGATGGCTTGCTGTACATCGCTTGTCTTGATGTAGGGGTCAACTGCCACCACATTGCCTTTCTCTTCGGCTTCCTGCTCGCCAATGGCATGCTCTGCAGCACGTCCGATGGTGAGTGCAATGGCCACCACTGCTGCGGCTTTGAAGAAAGGAGTGAAGACTTGGGGTGCAATGCCCAGGAATCTTCTCTCTGCGAATGGGCGGGCTGCCAACTTGATGATGCGTGGCTTTTCCACCTCTTCTGCCTTGGTCTCGGCTGCTTCAATCTGACTCATTAACCGCTCGTCGAAATCCTCATCCAACACTTCCTCTTTGGCTTTGGTTTCGTAGTTGAAGAGGTTGGCATATTGAGCCAAATGGGCTGGTACATCTTCTTGCGAGAAGAACGAACGCAGAATCTGTTCCTCCTGCAATGTTGTGGTGCAGGCGAAATAGCTTTCAATGAGTTGTTCGATGTACTTGTAGTCCATTGTTTGAGTGAGTCTTTTTTGACGGCTTCTGATATGACGACGGATGAGGAACAGAAAAGTTACAAGAAAAATGATTTTTTTTGCAAGATTTTTTCTTTCATCGCTTGTCGAGCGCGGAAGAGCGTTACTTTTACGTCTGATTCTGAAATGCTTAACGTGTTCGCTATCTCTTGATATGATTTCCCTTCGATGTCTCTCAATTGTATGATGGTGCGTTGCTTCTCGGGCAGAGAGTTGATGATTTGGGCAATGGCTCCCGTTGTTTCCTTGTGTGCCAGCATCTTGTCGGCGCCCTCGGTGTTCTCGTCGGGTCGGTCATGCACGTCATCGTCGAAAGTCACGTGCCGGTTGTCCATCTTCTCTTTCCGGTCGAGTGCCAGGTTCCGGGCCATCGTCAGCGCGAAAGCCTCTAGGTTCTCCACCTTGCCCAGTTCCTCGCGTCGCTCCCACAACTTCACCAGTGTGTCCTGCACAATATCCTCCGCTTCCTCCCTGTTCAGGACGATGCGCAATGCTGTTCTGAAGACAATGTTCTTGAGCGGGAGTATGTTGTGCCGGAAATCCATCGGCTTAATTGATATTAGTTAATCACTGTTCCTTTTGTGCCGTCGATGGCGTCAGCTTTGGTGATAATTACTTGCTTCACGCCTGCGCGTACTGCCTCAAGGGCGTTCTCTATCTTTGGAATCATGCCGCCGTTCACGGTGCCGTCGGCTTTCAGTTCCTCAAAGCTCTGTGCGTCAATGTGGGGGATGACAGAGGCCTCGTCGTCGGGGTTGGTCAGCACACCTGCGTGCTCAAAGCTGTAGATGAGCGTCACATCGAAGTGGGGAGCTAGCGCCTTGGCTGTTTCACCTGCAATCGTGTCGGCGTTTGTGTTCAGCAGGTTGCCTTGCTTGTCGTGTGTCAGCGGTGCCATCACGGGTACTACGCCCTCGCCAATCAGTGTGGCAAGCATGCGTCCGTCGCATAGGTCCACGTCGCCCACAAAGCCGAAATCCACCATCTGCTCTGTGCCGTCATCCATTTTCACCTTTTTCAGAGGGCGCTTGTGCGACAGCATCACGTTCATGTCGGCTCCTGTCAATCCCAACGCATTGATGCCGCAAGCTTGCAGACGTGCCACGATGTTCTTGTTCACCAGACCGCCATACACCATGGTCACCACGCGTAGCATCTCGGCGTCGGTCACGCGTCTGCCACCAATCATGGTGCTTTCAATGCCCAGTTGCGCTGCCACCTTTGTGGCCGATCTGCCACCGCCATGCACCAGAACCTTGGCACCTTCGATGGCTGAGAAGTCCTTCAAAAGCTGTTGCAGGGAACTTTCGTCTTCTACGATTTTGCCCCCGACCTTCACCACTGTCAGTTTCTTCATCGTTGCTTTGATTTTAGCTGTTCCGCTTTATCACTTCTTTGCCACTACCTCAATCTCTACCAGCGCATTCTTGGGGAGGGTCTTCACTGCTACAGCCGAGCGGGCTGGATAGGGCTCTGTGAAGAATTCTGCATACACGCTGTTCATCTCGGCGAAGTCACCCATGTCGGCCATGAACACGGTTGTCTTCACTACGTTGCTCATCGATGTGCCAGCCTCTTCCAGAATGGCCTTCACGTTCAGCAATGACTGACGAGCCTGTTCCTTCACGCCGCCCTCGGGGAACGCACCTGTTGCAGGGTCCAGACCCAGCTGTCCTGATGTGTAAACGAAATCTCCTGCCTCAATGGCCTGGCTGTAAGGACCGATAGCCCCTGGAGCCTTCTTTGTGCTAATTGCTTTCATGCTTGTTGTTGTATGATTGAATTCTTAAATACCGGTACTTTCTAATAACAGTACAAAGATACGAAAAAAAGCTGGAATTAGAAAAGTTTTTCGGGAATAGTTTTGAAGAAAAATGAATGTGGCGAATGGGGTGCCGAATCTGCATTTCTGCCAAACGCCAAATGCCAAATAAGCGTGAAGGCCTTGTTATTATATTATATATATTCCTATCCATTTACTTCTATCCCTATTAGTATATATAATATATATAGGGGGCATTTTTTCTTATTTGTTATTTGGCATTTGGCGCTTTTTTCTGATGCGAATCCATTCCCCCTTGTGGCGCTATTTTCTTTTTCTTGGCATAGGTATATCCTGTCTTTCTGCGCCGTTTTTTCGTTGTGCTCTCACACGCTTTTCTCTTGTTCCTTTCATCGTAAATACGATACCGCCTTCATCGTAATTACGTTGTTGGCTGATAGGTAATTGCGATGAAGGCAGTACTACTGAAATGGCGCTTTATGTGCCTTACTTCAGATGGTCTTCGAAGTAGCGTGTGATGGTGTTGTGGAGGTGTATGCGGTCAGTACCCTGCATGTTGTGTCCATCGCCCGGATAGGTGAAGAGGTCGGGGTAGGTGTCGGCATTGATGCAGGCACGCATGAAGGAGAGGGTATGCTGAGGCACACACACGGGGTCATTTCCTCCGTAGATGACGAGAAGGCGGCCCTTGAGGTTCTTCGCCTTGTTGAGCAGGGATGTCTGCTTATACCCTTCAGGATTGGCTTGTGGGGTGTCCATATAGCGTTCGCCATACATCACCTCGTAGAAGTGCCAGTCGATGACGGGACCGCCTGCTACACCCACCTTGAAGACATCAGGATAGGTCGTCATAAGGCTGGTAGTCATAAAGCCGCCAAAACTCCATCCGTGCACGCCCAAACGGTTGGCATCCACATAGGGAAGGCTTTTGAGGTAGTCCACGCCACAGAGCTGGTCTTTCATCTCTTCCACACCGAGCTGGCGGAAGGTGGCTTGCTCGAAGGCGAGTCCACGGTGCTCACTGCCGCGATTGTCGAGGCAGAACATCACATATCCCTGCTGTGCCATCCAAATGTCCCAACCGCGTGCGCCCCAGTTGCGGGAAGCATCGATATTGTGGGCATGAGGACCACCATAGACATAGACGACAGCGGGATACTTCTTGTTGGGGTCGAAATCGGTGGGCAGGATGAGACGATAGTAGAGGTCGGTCACTCCGTCTGCTGCCTTGAGGGTGCCTGTCTTGATTTCTGGCACTCGGAAGTTCTCCCAAGGGTCATTTGCCTTGAAATAAGTGAGCGCCGTAGCTTGGGGACGGAGCGTTGAGACAATATCAATATGGCGCGCAATGTCGGGTGAGGAATAGTTGTCGATGAAGAAATTGCCTGACTCTGAAAGGGTAGCGTTGTGCCATCCTGTAGCGTCGCCCAGGAGGGTTCGCTTGCCTTTTATGTCCACCTTATACACATTCTGCTGGAGCGGATGCTGTTCGTTGGATGTGTAGAAGATGGTCTTCTGTTCCTTGTTGAATCCCAGTGTGTTGAATACTTCGAAAGTGCCTTTGGTCAACTGCTGGAGACATTTCCCATTCACGCTGTACAGGTAGATGTGGTTGTAGCCATCCTTGCGTGTCTGATAGATGAATTTGGTCTTGTCCCAAGGCAGGAACTGGATGGGGTGCAGGGGCTCAAAGTATTTGTCGTTGTCCTCGGTGAAGAGGGTGCGCAGCTTCTCGCCCGTCAAGGCATCGTACTCGTCGAGAGAGCCATGATTCTGGTCACGGTTCACTTCTATGAGATAGAGTTTCTTGCCGTCGGGAGCCCATGCGATGTTGGTGAAATAGCGGTCGGTGGGGTCGCCCGTGTTCAAATAAATGGTTTGGTCGGTCTGCGGATTGAAGATGCCCACATAGACTTTGTGGGAAGTCTGGCCAGCCATGGGGTAAGGGTCGGGGTCGAGCGTGGCACAATTCTCCTCTTTGTCAGAGGGGGCTTTGATATTCACTTGCGGATACTTTGACACCATGCTCTGGTCCATCTTGTAGAAGGCCAAGAGGGTGCCGTCAGGACTCCAGAACGTGCCTTTGCTGATGCCAAACTCGTCACGGTGCACAGATGTGCCGTATGTGAGGTCCTGGCTGCCATCAGCAGAGACTTGGTGTGTCTTCCCGTCAGCGGTGAGGACAAAGAGGTTGTGGCGGCTGGTGTAGGCCATGGCTTTAGACTGCGCGTTCCAGTCTGTGTTGCCTGCTTCAGGGGCGAGTGTAGCGTGCCACACCACCTTGTTCTCGGTCCAGTCGATGAGGGCCTGCTCACGTCCGAACGTGGTGAGAGCCAGTGTCTTGCCTGCATAGGGGAAGGTCGTGTTGTAGAGATGCTGGAGACGCTTATGGCCAGCCTTTTCCAAGATGCCGTTCAGCTGTTCCTGAGTGACAAGTGTCTGGGTGGAGCCATCCTTCTTGTTGATGATGCGGCACTCTTGAATGTCTTGTTCCACACATTCGTCGCCCCACCATACGAGATATTTGTTCTCAGGCACAGAGTTCCTGTAGTAGGTGGAACCGCCCGGGATGAGGTCGTTGATGGTGAAGAGTTGTTTCTGTGCCATAAGTGCGAGGGGAAATAAAGCGAATAGGATTGTTAGTTGAAAAGAAGTGAATGATTTCATACAAGTATTTCTTTTAATGGAATGAGCACGAAATCCCGTTGCTGCATGAGAGGGTGGGGAATCGTGAGCCGAGGTGTGTCGATATGGAGGTCGTCGTACAGCAGGATGTCAATGTCAATGATACGGTCTTGGTAGTTGACAGTTGACAGTTGACAGTTGGCAGATGATTTTTGGGTGCGCCCCATGTCACGCTCTATCTGCTGGGTTTCGTCGAGCAGGGCGATGGGTGAGAGTTCGGTTTCGATGCGTATGGCAGCATTGAGGAACGTGTTTTCGCTCTCGAATCCCCACGGCTCAGTGGCGAGGAAGGCAGATTGTGCCTTGATAGGGCCAATCCGCCTTCCTATTTCTGCAATGGCTGTCAGGAGGTTTTGCTCCTTGTCGCCAAGGTTGGTACCGAGTGAGAGATATACTGTGTGCACCTCTTTGAGCATGAGAAATTGCCCAGCGCGTGGGCTGGTTAGTCAATAATCAGCATGGCATCGCCGAAGGTGCCGAACATGTAGTCGCCCTTGAGCGCTTCCTTGTAGGCATTCATCACCACATCATAGCCACCAAATGCGGTGACGAGCATGAGCATGGTGGTGAGCGGCATCTGGAAGTTCACCACAAACGCATCGGCTACGGTGAAGTCGTATGGAGGGAAGATGAACTTGTTGGTCCATCCGTCGAACTCCTTGATGAATCCGCCTGGGCCTACGGCTGTCTCGAGCGCACGCAGGGTCGTGTTGCCGACGGCGCATATCTTGTGGCCATTCTCCTTGGCTTTGTTCACGATGTCGCAAGCCTCTTTGGTGACAAACATCTGTTCGGAATCCGTCTTGTGCTTGGTTAAGTCTTCCACATCGATGCTGCGGAAGTTGCCCAGGCCAGCGTGCATGGTGATGAATGCCTGCTCAATGCCAAGAATCTCCATGCGCTTCATCAGCTCGCGTGAGAAGTGGAGACCCGTAACAGGCACAGTCACAGCGCCTTCGTGGCGTGCGTAGATGTTCTGGAAACGTTCCAAATCCTCTTCTTCTGCAGGACGGTGCATGCGGATGTCGTCGGGGATTGGGGCTTCTCCCTGTGAGTAAAGAGCCTCTTTGAATGCGTCGTGAGGACCATCGTAGAGGAAACGGAGGGTACGGCCACGTGAAGTGGTGTTATCGATGACTTCAGCCACGAGCGACTCGTCGGGACCGAAATAGAGCTTGTTGCCGATACGAATCTTTCTGGCAGGGTCAACAAGCACATCCCACAGACGAAGTTCCTCGTTGAGCTCGCGCAGCAGGAACACCTCGATGCGTGCACCTGTCTTCTCCTTGTTGCCATAGAGACGTGCAGGGAATACTTTTGTATCGTTGAACACAAAGGCATCGCCCTCTTCGAAGTATTCGATGATGTCTTTGAAGAGACGGTGCTCAATCTCGCCAGTCTTTTTGTGCACAACCATGAGCTTGGCTTCGTCGCGGTTGTAGTACTTTGTTTCAGGATTGTAAGTGCGTGGATAAAGAGCAATCCTATCCTCTGGGAGTTTGAACTTGAATTGTGATAACTTCATATTGATAGTTGATTATAGACGGGAATTGAATATTAACTTTCTACCTATTTAAGTGTTGTGGGGAGGAGACCGTCTCCTGCCTCAGCCTTCTGCTTTCTCCAGTGTCTGCTCGTCGAGCCATTGCGTGAACTCGTTGATATCCATGCAGTCTTGGAGCGTGTACTGGCCAATGCGGGTGCGTACCAGCCCTGTCAGATAACCGCCCGAACCGAGTGCCTCGCCAATGTCGCGTGCCAAGGCGCGGATATAGGTGCCTTTGCTGCACACCACACGGATGGTGAGTGAGAGGTGGGTGCCTTGCAGGTTGTCGCTCTGGTACTTGATGCGCTCGCGTGGATCAATGGCTTCGTCGGTAACTTCGTTCTTGACTTCTCCAAAGTGCAGAATCTCCAGCTCGTCAATGACCAGAATCTTGGGCTTCAGCTCTACTTCCTCGCCTTGACGGGCATACTTGAAAGCACGTTTGCCATCCACCTTGACAGCAGAGAATGTGGGTGGAATCTGCTCAATGCGCCCTCTGAAGGCTTTGAGCTTCTCCTCCACCAACTCACGGGTAATGTGAGCCGTAGGGAAGGTGGCATCTTCTGCCGTCTCCATGTCGAACGAGGGGGTGGTAGCGCCGAGTTTGATGGTGGCTACGTATTCCTTCGTGTGAGACTGGAGCTCGTCTATCAGTTTGGTGCTCTTGCCCGTGCAGATGATGAGCACACCTGTGGCAAGAGGGTCGAGCGTGCCAGCATGACCCACTTTCAGCTTCTTCACGCCCAGGCGGTGCGAGAGTTCTCCCCGCACTTTAGCCACTAAGTTGAAAGAGGTCCAACGATAGGGCTTGTTGAAGATAAGTATTTCACCTGCTTGTGGGTTCATGAGCATGGGCAGAGATGGACTATGCCGTGATAGGGTTTATGCAAAATAGAGCGCAAGAGCGCCAACGATAGCACAATAAAGAGCGAAGTAGATGAGTTTGGCGCGTTTCACAAAGGCAATCATCCATTTGCAGGCAAAGCAGCCGCTGACGAAGGCGGCAAGGAAGCCTACCACGAGGGCGATTGTCGGAATCTGTGCCGCTTCCCCATGCTCAGCAATGTATTCAGCGCTGGGAGCAACGATGTGCTTGAAATCCAGCAGTGCCTCGCCCAAGATGGGCGGAATGACCATAAGGAATGAGAATTGCGCCAGGTTCTTGCGGCTGTTGCCCAGCAGAAGGCCTGTGGCAATGGTGGAACCACTTCGTGAAAGGCCCGGCAGCACAGCGCATGCTTGTGCCAAACCAATGATGAACGCATGTATTGGAGTAATTTTCTCGCGTTCTCTGGGCTGATAGAAGTGGGTGAGTGCCAAGAGGCAAGCCGTCACCAGCAGGCAAGTGCCCACTACGGTGAGGCTGTCTTGGAAAATGGCGTCAACGTAGTCCTTGAAGCAAAGGCCTACGATGCCGATAGGAATCATCGAAATGAGAATGTTGATGGCGTATCGCTGCTGATTGTTCAGCTGACCGTCCCAAACGAAGAGGCCCTTGAATATCCATGCCACCTCTTTCCAAAGAATGACGAGTGTGGAGAGCACAGTGGCCACATGCACCACAATGTCGAAAGTGAGCCCACCCACTTCGTTCACGCCCAGCAGATGCTGACCGATTTGCAAGTGTCCGCTACTGCTGACAGGAAGATACTCCGTGAGGCCCTGAACAATGCCTAAAATCAAAGCTTGAATCCAATCCATCTTTTCTTTTTCGATTTAACGAGTTTTCTGTTTACCGATTATTCGGTGCGTGATTTCTTCTTGGAAGAGGGCCACAGGATAGCCACCACCTCGAAAAGAAAGCCGAAGAGACACACCATTGGTGCAAGTTTAATGCGTGTGTCGCTGAAAATCTCTGTTTTAAATTGTTCCTCTGTTGTTGCGTCGCCAGACATAAGGATGAAGCCCGCGACAATGATAATGAATCCTACCGCCAGTAGGATGTAGTTGATTTTTGTGAATGCGAAGTTCTTCATTTCAATTGAAAGTTGATAAAATTGATAAAAACAGTTAATATAAAAACAGTTAATAATGTAATTAGTGTGTTAAAATAAGATGTTAAATATAATAGAGTTCTCTGCTGTTCATCTTCAGGTATTTGTTAATAGAGAAAAAGGTACAGAAGAAGGTAATGATAATGCCAAACAGAAAGACTGCTGCCGATACCACAACGATGTCCTTGAAACCGATGACAGCGTGGATGGTTGGCTCAAAGTTGTGCAGCCAGTACAAACCGCTGAGAATAGCGGCGTCGGCAAGGATGGCTGAGACGATGCCGAGCGTGAAGCCGTTGACCAAGAAGGGACGGCGTATGAAGCTCCAGCTGGCTCCTACAAGCTTCATGGTGTTGATGATGAAGCGCTTGGAGAAGATAGTGAGCCGCACGGTATTGTTGATGAGGGCAAATGAAATATAGGTGAACAGCGCAGCGATGATGAGCAGAATGATGCTCACTTTGCGGATATTGTCATTCACAGACTTGATAAGGTCCTTGGAATAAATGACATCTACCACGTTGCTGTCTCCCTTCAGTTGTTTCACGGCTTTGCTGACACTGTCGGGGTTGGCGTGGTCAGCATTGATGTTGATTTCGAATGAGGCTGTGTAAGGATTCATCCCGATGAACTCGGTAGGGTCGACTCCCTGTGCGGCAATCTCCTCTTGCAGGGCTTGCTCTTTCGAGATATATTCCACGCTCTTGGCATAGGGTGCCAGCTTCAGCGTGCTTTCCATCTGCTTGATCGCTGCCTCGTTCATCTCATCGTTGATGAGCACACTGATTTTGATGTTCTCTTTCACGAATGTGGAAAGGTTCTGGGCTGTCATGACAAACAGCACGATGATGCCCAGAAGCACCAGCACCAGCGTGGTACTGATGGTGGCAGTGATGAATTGGGTGCTAAGGAACGAATGCCTTTTCTTATTCATGGATTTCAATGCCTTTGAGAGTTGCTGAACTAGAATCTGTCACTTTCACTGTGACGAAGTCGCCAATGTGGTGGTTGCCTCGGTCAAACACTACCACCTTGTTTTGTGGTGTGCGGCCGAAGAGCTGTTCTCTGCTGCGTTTCGACACACCTTCCACCAGTATCTCGAATGTCTTGCCAAGGTCCTTCTTGTAATTCTCTGCTGAAAGTTCGTTCTGCAGGGCAATCATCTCGTTCAGACGGCTAATCTTGGTTTCCTCTGGCACGTCGTCGGGAAGATGTTTCGATGCGTAAGTGCCGGGGCGCTCAGAGTATTTGAACATGAAGGCGGAATCATAGCCCACTTCTCGCATCAGCGAGAGTGAAAGCTGATGGTCTTCCTCCGTCTCGGAATGATAGCCGACAAAGATATCGGTGGTGATGCTGCAGTCTGGAATGATGCGTCGGATGGCTGCCACACGCTCCAGATACCATTCGCGTGTGTATTTCCGATTCATCAGTTTCAGGATGCGGTTAGAGCCGCTCTGCACAGGCAGATGGATGTGACGGCAGATGTTGGGGTGTGATGCAATCACCTCCAGTGTCTCATCGCTCATGTCCTTAGGATGTGATGTGGTGAAGCGGATGCGCATCTTTGGGAACGCTTCTGCCACTGAGGCCAAGAGCTGTGGGAATCCCACTTCGCCACACTGGTAGCTGTTCACATTCTGTCCCAAAAGTGTCACTTCCTTATAGCCCTTGTCTTGCAGGTCTTTCACCTCATTCAGAATGCTGTTGACCTCACGGCTGCGCTCGCGACCACGAGTGTAGGGAACGATGCAGTAGTGGCAAAAGTTGTTGCATCCGCGCATGATGCTGACGAAGCCGCTGATATGGCTACCGCAGACACGCTCTGGGATGACGTCACGGTAAGTCTCCGTAGTGCTCAGCTCCACGTTGATAGCCTTCTCGCCGATTTCAGCAGCGGCAAAAAGGTCGGGGAGAGAGAGGTAGGAGTCAGGACCTGCCACAAGGTTCACGTGGTGATTCTCAATCAGGTCGTCCTTCACTCGCTCAGCCATACATCCCACAACGCCGACGATAAATGCCCGCTTGCGTTGCATCGCATGGAGGGCCTCCAGACGGTTGTATATCTTGTTTTCTGCATTCTCACGCACGGAGCAGGTATTCAGCAACACGGCATCAGCCTCCTCGATGGATTCGCAGGTGTCATATCCTGCCATCTTCATTACAGAGGCAATAACTTCACTGTCCGCCACGTTCATTTGGCAGCCATAAGTCTCAATAAAGAGTTTTTTCATCAAAAACGTTTTTGTACAAAAATCAGCCGCAAAGTTACGAAAAGAAAGTGAAAAGTGAAGAGTGGAAGGGGAAAAAACTAAGTTGCTGACAATCTGAACGGCGAGCAGAAATGATTTTTGACCTTTTCTTCTTCACTTTTCGCCCCAATTTCATAACTTTGCAATTGATTTACACTGATGCTCCGCCAAAGGCGAAGGTGCAAAGTCGCAAAACGAACAATCTGTGAAGTATAATATTCAGAAATCTATTGCTGGCAGCCAAATGACGCTCCCTGTTGTGGGGGGCGTAGCCGCATTGTTGTGGATGGTGGCGCCTGTATCTTTGACAACGGAGCCTTTGGAAGGTGCGGAGTATGGTTTTTGGCGCATTGTCCCTGAGGCAATGCAGGAGGGCTATGGTGCACTCGGATGGGGCTTCCTTTGTGCTGCTCTGGCTGTGTACATGATGGTGGAGCTGAACAATAAGAACCTTTTGCTGAGAGTCAGCTCGCGTATGTTGGGCAGTATGCTTGGCATCTTGCTGACAGTTGCTGTTGCATACCATGTTTTTCAGCCCGGCTCTGTGGTCATGCTGCTGGTGCTGCTGTCGTTCTTCCCCTTGTTTGCTTCCTATCAGCGGCCCGAACCGGCTTTTTCTTTCAGGTCATTCCTGCTGCTTTCGCTGGCTTCGCTCTTTTTCCCAAAACTGGTGTGGTTCGTCCCTCTGTTTTGGCAGATGCAATGGTTCTTCCGCACTCTTTCATTTCGCAGTTTCTTAGCTTCACTGATGGCGGTGTTCACCGTGTATTGGCTGTTTGCAGGATTTGCTGCGCTCATAGGTCGATTCCCATTGTTCTTGGAGCATGTGAGGGCAATGGTGAGTTTCCATCCAGGCGATTATCTGGGGCTGGATTATCGGAAAGTGGTGACATTCTTCTTCCTGGTGCTGCTTTTTGTGGTAGGTTCAATTGATAACTATGCCCACCGCTATTTGGACAGGGTGCGAACACGTATCATCTATGACGCCATCTGCCTGATGGGCGCGGTTGTTATTGTGCTGATTTGTGTGCAGCCACAATACGCTGATGTGCTGATGCCGATGCTGCTGATGTGTACAGCAATGGTGTTTGGGCATTTCTTTACATTGACACATACGAGGTTCTCGCACATTTGTTGCCTCATTCTCTCACTGCTGGCTGTTGCGGTGTGGACGATTCAGTATGTGTGTGATTCTCAACTTCGTTTAACTTTCTGAGAGGAACAGATACATGGATCCACTTAATCAGTTTTTCATAGAATACGGCTACTGGGGCATGGCAATGGCCTCTTTTCTGGCGGGCACGTTTGTGCCTTTCAGCTCCGAGGCGGTGATGGGCGCTTTGCTGGTCACTACGGGCATGGACCCTATGCTCACTGTGATAAGCGGAACCATCGGCAATGTGTTGGGCTCGATGTTCAATTATTGCATCGGGCGTATTGGCAGCATTGAGCAGATAGCGCATTGGATGCATGTGAAGGAGAGACGTCTGTGCAAGACGCGTGATTATGTGGAGAAAAGAGGCTCATGGATTGCTGCCTTCTCTTTCCTCCCTGTGTTTGGAACGGCTATATCTATCTCGCTGGGCATCTTGCGCGCCAACATGTGGGGTGTCATCTTCTGGTCGTTCGTGGGCAAGTTTACTCGTTACATGATTGTCGCTTATTCAGCGGTTGCCCTTCGCTGACGTTGCACTACAAAATCGGTGTGACTCAGACCGAGGGTGCCGGTGTGACTCAGACCGACCTATGCGGTGTGACTCACACCGTTTTTGAGGCGTAAGGTGAGGGGAAAAACACAAGGGGCTGTGTCGTCGTTGACACAGCCCCTTGCGCTTGATGAATAGTATGGGTTGCATTAATGTCCGAATGGGAAGTTAATGCCAAAGTTCACGTTAGCTCTGCCTGAGAGTGGGATGGCCTGCTTGGACATCTTGCCAAACTGGTGGTCGGTAGCAAGGAAGATGTTGAAGCCGCATGGGTGGAAGTTGATGAGCCATCCAAAGCTTGTGCCGAAGGAGTTCACAGCCAGAGAGGTTGAGGCTGAGAAGATGTTGGTAGGCGACACATTGGCTGAGAGACGTACCTCTGTGGTGGTGTATTTGCCAGCCACACGGGTGCTGCTCAAGAGACCGATGGACAGCTTGTCATAGAAATCAGGAGTGTACTCAACGCCTGCATTGATGGTGGTGGCCAGCATGCGAGAACGTTTGCCCTGATCGCCGAGATCATCCAGCTCATAGAGTTTGGCAATGTCTTCCATCAGGCGGTCACCTTCTCTTTCGAACGAGTTGTCTTTGTCATCGTCCAAGCTGAAGAGGTGCGTGTCGGTATTCACCAAACGTTCGCCACGGGTCGAAGCCACGTAGTTGTTGTTCCAGTTGATGAAGCCAAGGTCGAGCACAGCAGCAGAGAAAGACCAGTTGTCGTCCACTTTGTATTCTGCACCGAGGTCGAACGCTACGCCCACACCGTCCACACTCCAGTTGGTGTCTTCGATGCCGCTGACATAGCGGTGGGTGGTTTCTTCACCATCTGCACCGCGTTCTTTTTCTTCCATCTTGTATTTCATCCTCTTAAGGCTGGTCTGCACCTTGGCATCGGTGATGGCGGTCCATTTGTCCTCACCCAAAGTGAGAGTAGCCTTGCGGAAGTCGGCATCCATGTTACCGATACCGAGCAGGAGCTTAGCCTTACCACCTACGCGGAGGTGCTCGTCAATCTGGTGGCTGTGACCCAATGCCAATTCTGCATAGGCGTCAACATGCGCTGCCAACTTGTTGATTTGGTAGGTTTTGTTCTGTGCACCTTCCTTGGCCAGTCGCAAGAGGGAACCAGGCACATTGAGCTGCAAGCTCTGGCGTGCATTGATTTCGACGGTGTTGTAGCCGCCAAATGCTTTGAAGCCTACGCCTAATACCTGCAACTTGAGGTCCTCGTAAATCTTGTGCTTCGTCTTGATGTGGCGAAGGAACTTCTGGTCGCTCACTTCAGGATTGAGGAACAGGGCGGTGCGGCCATTCACATTATAGAAGATATTGTCCACGCGGAGGTTACTGTTCACGCCTACGTTGAGGTTACCGATGCCGGGCATTGCCACATAGCCTTGGTTGTTGCCAAAAGCGGGGTTTACCTCATGGCGGTATAAGTAACCGTCGTTGAAGTATCCAGTGTTGAGGTTCTGGGCTGTTGCAGTTGAGGCCATTCCAAGAACTGCAACCGCAATGATAGACTTTATGTGTTTCATAATCATTTCGTTTTAGTGCGTTGTTGGGTTAGAGTTCTTTATCATAATAGCCCGTTACGGTGGCCTTGCTGTTATTTACATATATCTTCATGTCAGGACTGAGCAAATCACTTTCCGTATTGAGGATATGCGCCTTGATGAGCAAGCCGTCAAGATGCTTGATAGTACCGGTGATTTCTACCTCTACAGGCTGGTCCTCTGCCTTTGCCTTGATGTGGGCAGTCGTGGTGGTGACACCTGCGATGGGCTCGCCTGTGGTATCGATAGGATAGATGGTGAGCTCAGCATCGAAAGGAATCTCGGTGGTTGCATCGAAGTTGATAATCAGGTGTTCGATGGTGACATTGTCCAAGTCTTCGTCGTTCCAGTCGTCAATGGTGTCGGTGTAGGCAATCTGCGACTCTTCAGAGAGCTGGAGAGGTGCATAGAAAGAGTATTTGCCGACGATTGCATTGAGTTCCTCGCCCAATACGAAGTCTGTCACGCTTTGTCTAGGAATCTTAGGCTCCTTCACATTGACATTGATGGTGGTTGGAATGCCAATGCCAGTCTCTGCTATTTCCTCTTCTTCCACTTCCTCGTCGAGGATGAGGATGCGCTTCAAGTCGCTGAAGAGGACGTGCTTAGGATTAGGATATTCCGTCTCGAGGAAATTGTCTTCAGCCGCGAAAGAGGGAGCCAATACGAATTGGTTGCCTTCAGCCTTCTGTGCACTTCCGTCTGTAGTCTTGGTGCCAAAGGTGGCATTGTCGATTGCGTAAGTCTTCTGCTTCTTTATATCCACATCTTTCTCACGCACAATACGTTCTGGGGTGAGTTCGAAACCGCTTTCGAAGTAGAGGTTATACTTCGCAACAGGGTTATTGATTTCGAGGAAAAGCTGTGGCTTATCCAGCATCAGCTTGGTGCCGGGCTGGTTGATGATGTCAGGCACGTCAGCCAGGTCGATGGGGTCAATGGTGAAGTCATCGACGTCGTACTCCACTTCACCCGTAAAGGTAGTGACTGCGATGTCTTGCAGTGTCGGTGTAGAGGTGAAGGTAATCTGATTGGGGAGTGTGCTGGGATCTACATTATAGATATTCACTCGACCTGCGATGATTTCTACGTCGTCAGCAAAGATGAATGTGCCGTATTGCTTGTCTCCAGAAGCGCCGGTAAATGTGATGTTGGCTACTTTGGCATCAATGGCGGTGATGGTCAGCATTACAGACACTTCACCATTGCTATTGGGAGAAAGCGACTCATTGGATAGGTCAAGAATACCCGTGCTGGAGTTGTATGTGCCCTTGCTTGCTGTGGCGGTGAGTCCTTTGGGGAACTGGATTTTCACGCCTTCGTACTTGAGGTATGGAATGATGTTACTGGAGCCTGTGCTAGACACAGCAATCTTAATATTGAAAGTAGTGTTTACACCCAGTTTGCTGATGCTCTTGATGGCCTTGTCCACATTCTCGGACTTCGCTTCGAACGACGTGGGGTCACTCTTGCCTGCAATGTCATAGTATGCGGAAATTTGGCCTATTTGTCCTGGTATAAGGGTGAGAGGCGTCAAGTCCAGCGTATTGCTTGATGGAGAGATGTTAGGCTTGGCCGCTGTGAATGTGGCAACGTCAATAGGGTCGGAGTCGAATGTTCCGTCCTTCTTGATGGCATACCAAGTTTTGCCGGTTTCTGGATCCTCGAATTTCTTAATTTCACTGTCTTCGTCCAAGTCCATGACTTGATCGAGTGTGATGGCGTCAAGATTGAGAGGAACAACCAAGTTCTTGGTTTTGAACCGTGCCATGGAGTCAATGTCGCTCAAGTCGTAGTCGCTGTCGACACACGACGATAGCACAAATACGGATAGTGCAGATAATCCGGTGAACAAAAAGTGCCGAGTTTTCATCATATGTTAGGGTTAATAAAATTAAATAATGTGGCAAATATAAGGTGTATTGTGAAATAAACCAAAAAAAAAGATAAAAAAATGATAGTATAAGCGTATTTCGATACAGTCGGTGTGGGATAGTCCCTAGATTGAGCTGATACCATTGTTTGTATATTGCAGGGTTGTGGACAGAAGTCTATGTAAAGCAGTGACTTTCATAAGTGGGACATCTTTTGACTCGGTGTAGAGTAGAACAGTCCTTTCCCATTCTTGGCGAGACGTTTTACTTAGTCATAGTAAGATGCTTTGTTCAGTTATAACGAAATGCTTTGCTCGGTCATAGCATGACGGCTCGCTCAGTCATAAAAAATGTTTTGCCCGGTAAGTCGTATGCGTTTAGCCAACAAGCCTTTTAGTCCCTGCCTAATGGTGTATCTATAATATATGCTCGCATGTTCCTGTTTGCCTGTAGGAGAGTGTGGGCAAAAAGAAAGGTGCTGTTGTGGATTCACAACAGCACCCTTTTGTTCTTTTTTTCTGTCTTAGGCGACTATACAGTTAGTTGATAGCGCTTTCGAGGTCAGAACCAGCCTTGAACTTAGCAACCTTCTTGGCAGGGATAGAGATAGGAGCCTTGGTTGCAGGGTTGATGCCTTGACGAGCAGGACGCTCAGCAACAGCAAATGTGCCAAAACCAACGAGAGAAATCTTGTCACCAGCCTTAAGAGCTTCTGCAATTGCTTCGATTGTTGCGTCGAGAGCCTTCTTTGAATCAGCCTTGCTCAAACCAGCCTTTGCTGCGATAGAGCTAACGAGTTCTGTCTTGTTCATAAGTTCGATAATTTAGGTATTGTTAATAAAGTGGTTAAACAGTTTTTGCGTCAGACCGGGGCTTACGTGCTGATTGCAAGCCTGTTTGGCGTGAAACTTTGTTGCAAATATATGTGATATATTTTCATGTACAAACAAATTATTGAAAAAAATGTTGAAAAAAGTCAAAAAAGCGCGTGTTTTCCCGATTTTTGCCCTATAAACAGAGGAAAATCGCTAATTTTGCACCGGAAAAGAAAGATAAACGTGTTATAGACTACTAAATGTAAGGCTTGTATGAGAATGACTCCTGCCGTAAAGGTGATACTGATTATTAATGTGGTGTTTTATTTGCTGACGTACTTGATTACGCCGGCTGTTGCGTTGAATGGACATACGGATTGGTTCTTGAACTTTAATGCCCTGCACCCAATAGGCTATAGTGGTTTTGCGCTTTATCAATATGTCACCTATATGTTCATGCATGGCGGCTGGTGGCATTTGTTCTTTAATATGTGGTCGCTGATGATTTTTGGCAATGCCGTGGAGCAGCAGTTGGGGACCAAGCGCTTTGTGTATTACTATCTGCTGAGTGGCATTGGCGCTGCACTTGTCAATCAGTTGTGCACATATGTTGGGCTGATTCCACCTGTTCAGCTGGTGGGAGCTTCTGGTGCCATTTATGGCGTTATGGTGGCTGCGGCCTTCTTCTTCCCCAATGCAAGGCTCTTTATCATCCCCATTCCATTCCCCATCAAGCTCAAGTATCTGGTGGGTTTCTACACGCTGGTGGAGATGTATATGGGCATCACGTCTATTGATGGTGTGGCACACTTCGCTCATCTGGGTGGTATTCTGGTGGGCTTGCTGTTGCTCTTCATTTGGCGTGCACAGGCCAAAAGGAGTGCTGGCGCGTGGAGCCGCAGATATGATGCATCGGCAAATGGCTCGCATTATGACAAGGAAGAAGGACTTTGGTCGAAGGTGAAGAAGGGCTTTGGTGCTTCGCGAGCTCCCAAGATGCGTGTGACGAATGTGCGTGAGGTTAATCATGCTGACCATGAGTACAACAGACAGAAGACGCAGAACAGCGAGGAAATAGACCGTATCTTGGACAAAATCCGCAAGAATGGTTACCAAAACCTTTCAGCCCAAGAGAAGGAGACCCTTTTCAATGCCAGCAAGCGAATGAGAGGAGAAGAATGAGATTGCTGAAGACCATACCCAAAACGATATTCATTGTCATCAACGTTCTGACGGTGGTGGCAATGATTTTTTGTGCCTATTCGGTTGTGTTGCCTCCTCAGCAATACACTCGATTGTCAGAAAGCGGGATGTGGTTTCCTTTATTTCTTATAATGAATGTGGCATTCCTTTTGTTTTGGCTTATCTTCAAGAGGCGTTTTGTGCTGATTTCTTTGGCGGGCATGTTGTTGTGCGCTGCCAGCATCAGGACATATGCCCCTTTGAATTTTGTGCAAGAGCCTCCTACTGGAGCTATCAAGGTGCTGTCCTATAACATCATGACCTTTGGGGACAAGAAGGATGTCCCATGGAATGAGAATGAGATTGTGATGTATCTGCAGCGGTGCGGTGCCGATATTGTTTGTCTGCAAGAGGCTACGAATGGAGAAACAAAGAAGGCGCTGGAGGTGCTGAAGGAGCAGTATCCCTATTATAGTTTGGGTGAAGACGAAAAGAATTTTCTTGCTTGCCTTTCTAAATATCCCATCCTGTCGGAACGGAAGATAGATTATGCCTCTTCATCAAACGCTTCTTACGCTTATGAGGTGGCGGTAGGCGACAAGACAGTGCTGGTCGTCAACAATCACTTGGAGTCTTATCGGCTGAGTCAAGCGGATAAAGATGACTATAAGTCCATTATCCAAAATTATAATCACCCGGAAGAGAACGATTCGGAGGAGAAGCTCTTTAACCTATTCGGAAAGCTCGCCTCTCCTGACTCGTTGCGTGGTATGCAGGTTGACTCTGTGGCGGCTTTTGTCCAGCAAAATGAAGGGAAGTACATCGTCGTGTGTGGAGATTTTAACGCATCTCCCATTTCCTATGCCCATTACAGATTGACGAAAGACTTGAACGATGCATACACACGAAGTGGAAATGGCCCTGGCATCAGTTACCACCGCAGTGGCATGTATTTCCGCTTGGACCACATTCTCGTCAGTCCTAACATCAAAGCCTATAAGGCCGTTGTTGATCGCTCCGCTAAGGCCAGTGACCACTATCCTATTTATTGCTATATCAGCTTCGACGAAGAATGAGTCGATGGCGCGCAAGTGGACTTGCTCCTTTGTGTAGCCAGATGCGATTTGAAGTAAAAGAGTTTGCCCGATGGCTGTGAAACAAATAAATTTGTTGGGAAATTCTTCTGTTTTGTAAAAAAATGTATACCTTTGCATCTTGAATGCACCACCTTGTTTATGCGCGCGTTCTATATAATAATATGTAGCGCGCTGATTCGTGTGGGCTGTACGGTCTCTAAGGCCTTTACAACATTCGTTTATAGACAACAAATAACAATCAATCAATTAATAAAATCAACAAAATGCAAAACAAAGGATTTGTAAAGTTTGTAGCAGTGGCGTTGACGCTCATTTGCCTCTTCTACCTCTCCTTCGGCTTTGTTACCAAGTATGTGGAAAACAAGGCTGCAGAGATGGACGAGCAGGCTGCTGAGTTGTATTTGGATTCGTTGAACACGACTCCATTCTACCTTGGCAACTACACGCTGAAGGACTGTCGCGAAACCGGCATCGGTCTGGGTCTGGACCTGAAGGGCGGTATGAACGTCATCCTCGAAGTAAGCGTGCCTGAGGTTGTCAAGACGTTGGCGGACCACAAGACTGACGAGGCATTCCTGAAGTCTGTCAGCGAGGCAGCTAAGGAAGCACAGGAGAGTCAGAGCGATTTCATCACACTTTTTGTCAAGGCGTATAAAAAGAATGCGGCAGGTAAGCCACTTGCAGCAATCTTTGCTACCCAGCAGCTGAAGGGACAGGTTAACACCAACAGCAGCGATGCAGAAGTGGAGAAGGTTCTTCGTAAGAGCGTGGACGAGGCAGTTGACAATTCATTCAACGTGCTCCGTACTCGTATTGACCGTTTTGGTGTCGTTCAGCCCAACATTCAGAAGATTGAGGGACAGAGCGGACGCATCATGGTCGAGCTTCCTGGCATTAAAGAGCCAGAGCGTGTGCGTAAACTTCTTCAGGGTAGCGCTAACCTTGAGTTCTGGGAGACTTATGACGCTCCTCAGGTAGCACCTTACCTTTCACAGCTCAATGCGGCTCTTCGCAATGGTGGTGCTGTAGCGAATGCAACAGACTCTGTTGCTGCTGATACAGTGGCTGCAGAGCAGGTCGCAGAAGTGGCTGACACTACTAAGAGCGCTGCGAGTGTGCTGGCTCAGGTGAATAAGGTGGAGGACAATGCTGCACAGGCAACTAAGGCTTCTGATGCTGCTAAGAAGGATAACCCTCTCTTCGCTATGCTTCAGCCAACAGGTGCTCAGCGTGGCTGCATGGTCGGCCTTGCACAGGCGCTTGATACTGCTGAAATCAATGCGCTCCTCAATTCAGAGGTGGCAAAGCAGATTTTCCCTGCTGACCTCTCACTCAAGTGGGGCGTGAAGTCTATGGATAAGGCTGGCAAGATTTTTGAGCTTTATGCAATTCGTACTACTGGTCCTAACGGACGTGCTCCGCTGGAGGGCGACGTTGTGACTGAGGCGAAGGATGACTTTGACCAGTATGGCAACCCCGTTGTCAGCATGAAGATGAACACAGAAGGCGCTCGTAAGTGGGCTGCTCTCACCGAGGCTAATGTAAACCACTGTGTGGCTATCGTACTGGATAACTTGGTGTATAGCGCACCAAACGTCATGAACAAGATTGACGGTGGTAGCACACAGATTTCTGGTAGCTTCACTACGAATGAGACCAAGGACCTTGCTAACGTGCTTCAGTCTGGTAAGATGCCTGCACCTGCAACGATTATTCAGGAAGACATCGTTGGTCCTACGCTCGGTGCTCAGTCTATTCAGGCAGGTTTCATCTCTTGTATTGTTGCCTTCATCATCCTGATGCTCTACATGGTTGTCATGTATGGTGCTCGTGAAGGTATGGTGGCTAACTGCGCACTGATTCTCAACTTCTTCTTCTCATTTGGTATCCTCACTTCACTCGGTGCAGCTTTGACCATGTCTGGTATTGCAGGTATGGTGCTCACACTGGGTATGGCAGTCGATGCCAACGTGCTCATCTATGAGCGTACGAAGGAAGAGATGCGAGCCGGCAAGAACATCAATGCCGCTGTGGCAGCAGGTTACAGCAACGCGTTCTCTGCTATCTTCGACTCAAACGTGACAACCATCCTCACGGGTGTTATCCTTTATAACTTTGGTACTGGTCCCATCAAGGGCTTCGCTACCACCCTCATCATTGGTATCGTTTGCTCATTCTTCACTGCTGTGTGGATGACTCGTATTGCTTACGAGCACTTCCTAAACCGTGGCAAGTGGCAGGACATCAAGTTCACGACCAAGTTCTCTCAGAACATGATGAAGGATACTGCCTTCAATTTCATGGGCAACTATAAGAAGTCTTTTGTCGCTTTCGGCATCTTCTTGTTGGTTGTTTGTGCAAGCTTTGCTGTTCGTGGCTTGAGCCAGTCTATCGACTTTACAGGTGGCCGCAACTACAAGGTTGAGTTTGTCAAGCAGGTAGAGCCTGAGGCTGTCAAGAACGCTATCGTGAAGCAGTTTGAGGCTAACAACAAGAATGATGAGGCCATTAATGTTACTGTTATCGCTATCGGTACTGAAGGCAACAATGTTCGTGTATCTACTAACTTCAATATTCAGGACAATAGCTCTGAGGCCGATGCTCACATTGAGTCTCTGCTCTATCAGGCATTTGTTGACGGTGGAATGGTAGATAAGGCTGTTTCAGAAGAGGCCTTCCTTGACCGCGACAATCGTGAAGGCGGTTCTATCGTGTCGTCTCAGAAGGTAGGTCCAGCCATTGCGTCTGACATCCTCCGTGGTGCTGTTCTGTCAGTGCTCTTCGCTATTGTGGTTATCTTCGTGTATATCCTCGTTCGTTTCCGCAACGTGGCATACTCTGTAGGTTCTATCATTGCGTTGACCCTCGATACAGTGCTCGTTATCGGTATGTTCTCGCTTTGCTACGGTTGGATTGGCTTCTCTCTTGAGGTTGACCAGACGTTCATCGGTGCCATCCTGACGGTGATTGGTTACTCCATCAACGATAAGGTGGTCATCTTCGACCGTATCCGTGAGACCTTCAGAAACTATCCAAAGCGTGACCGTCAGCGTATCTTCAACGATTCGCTCAACAGCACTCTCGCACGTACCATCAATACTTCAGTATCTACGTTCATCGTGCTGCTCGTCATCTTCATCCTCGGTGGTGATAGCATTCGTGCCTTCGCCTTCGCCATGATGCTTGGCGTCATTATCGGTACAAGTTCTTCGCTCTTCATTGCAGCTCCAACGGCTTACCTTGTTATGGGTGCCCGCATCAAGGAGGCTGAGGAGGAGCCGGTTCAGCAATAAATCAAACAAGGAGGGCAGCAACATGCACGTTGCTGCCCTTCTTTATAATAAGAATTATAGGTATTATATAGGTTAAACAGGACTTATAGGTTTTATTATTTAGACCAACACAAAATTATGACAAAGATTCGTGCCGCCATCGTAGGTTATGGCAACATTGGAAAGTATGCACTCGAGGCTATTGAGGCTTCTGAGGACATGGAGTGTGTAGGCGTGGTTCGTCGCAACGGCGAAGCCAACAAGCCTGCTGAACTGGCCAACTATCCAGTAGTAAAGAATATCACAGACCTGAAGGATGTGCAGGTGGCTATTCTTGCCACTCCAACCCGTAAGGTTGAAGAATATGCAAAGCAGTGCCTTGCTTTGGGTATCAACACTGTTGACTCATTTGACATCCACACCCAGATTGTTGACCTTCGTCGTTCGCTTGACGCTGTGGCCAAGGCTAACAATGCTGTTTCTGTTATTTCTGCTGGTTGGGATCCAGGTTCTGACTCTATTGTGCGCTCTCTCATGGAGAGTCTTGCTCCTAAGGGCGTAAGCTATACAAACTTTGGTCCAGGCCGTTCAATGGGTCACTCTGTGGCTGTGCGTGCCATTGATGGCGTGAAGGATGCCCTTTCTATGACGATTCCTGTAGGCACAGGCATTCACCGCCGCATGGTATATGTAGAGCTGGAAGAAGGTGCTGATTTCAAGGCTGTGGAGGCTGCTATCAAGGCTGACCCTTACTTCGTCAATGACGAAACACACGTGCAGCAGGTTCCATGCGTAGATGCCCTCAACGACGTAGGTCATGGCGTGAACCTCGTTCGCAAGGGCGTTAGTGGTAAGACCCACAACCAACTCTTCGAGTTCGATATGAAGATTAACAACCCTGCGCTTACGGCTCAGGTGCTCGTCAATGTGGCTCGTGCATCACTCAAGCAGCAGCCAGGTGCTTACACAATGATTGAGATTCCTGTCATCGACATGCTGTGTGGTGATAAGGAGGAACTCATCCGTCACCTTGTCTAAGCTTCTGAGGATGCAATTTAGGCCCTTGTAGGCCCTCTATAGTGCGCACCCTGCACGTGTATTAACGCGCAGGGTGCGCATATTTTATTGTGCAGGGTGCGCAATTAATTACGCGCAGGGTGTCGGCGTAGGGGTGCTATTCTGTTTCGTCCGTAGGAGCGAAGTAATAGGCGAATTGAATGTAAAAGCTGAAAGTAGAGCATCCCACGAAAAACTTTTCGGAAAAAGTGTCGTTGCCGAGAAAATATGTGCTATCTTTGCAACATCAAGTCATAGAAGTTTACCATGAATAAGATTTCGATTGCTTTAATGGCATTTGTTGCGCTTGCCTTCTTTTCGTGTGAAGAGAAGAAAAAGGAACCACAGAAACCGCCTGTGGAAATACGTGTGTTGGATGAGATACCAAGCATCGTTGAGGCACATGGCACCATTGGCGAGGGCTCAAGCATGAATGTGATGGAGTTCCTTGGTGATGATGGCGACACCGTCTATATCCGTGTGCCAGGGCAGGCTGTGATGGGTGGTGTTCGCGTGGGTGATGAAGTGCAGGTGGTTTACAACGTGTCCGATGAAGATATTTTTGCCTCCGTAGCAGTCAACCTCACTTCGTTGCAGCACTTGTGGTCACAGCGTGGAGCAGATGGTCGCGAGCAGAGCCTAGAGCTGAACTCAGGCGGCCGGGCAGCAACCTATAATATGACCATTGATTATGACTCTTGGGAGGTGCGGGCTGGACAGTTGCTGCTCCATGTGCCCAAGCGAATCGGAGATGAGGCTCCTGCCGTGGTTGACACGTTCGAAATCATGCAGTTGACATCGGATAGCCTTGTGCTGATGAACGGTGAGTTTATGACAGAGTTTGAACGTTATAACTGACCGAGCCCGTATGTGGTGATATGACATCGAAATAGAAGAAAAACCTCTAATGAATAACCTATTATGAAGAAATTTGCTTTGACTATGGCTTTGGTGTGTGCCTGCATGAGCACGTTTGCCGCGCCGAAGAACAAACAAAAGACAGACCGCGAAGTATGGGTGGACATCATGTATCAGATGGCAGAACCCGTGATGCGGAACATGGCAGAAGGAAAACTGCAGCAGGTGATGGACACCGCAGGTGGCTGCACCAATCTGGAGCTTTCTCCTACATGGGATAAGCGCGACAAGAAAGTTGCCTATATGGAAGCCTTTGGTCGCTTGTTGGCAGGTTTGGCCCCATGGCTTAATCTTCCCGACGACGACACGCCCGAATCTGCAAAACGCAAGCAGTTGCGTGAGTGGACACGCAAGGCTATCATCAACGCTGTCGATCCAAAGTCGCCAGACCGTCTCGGATGGGAAAATGGTGGACAAACCTTGGTGGACGGAGCCTATGTGGTAGAAGGTCTCTATCGTGGTTATGACTCTCTTTGGGTGCCACTTCCAAAAGAAACCAAAGAGCTTTATATCAAGGAAATCAAGGGCTTGCGTCGCTATGACCCACCTTACACCAACTGGTTCCTTTTTGTAGGCATGGAAGAGAGCTTCCTGATGTATGTAGGTGCCGACTATGATGCCTTCCGTATCAAGACCGCCATGAGCAAAGTGGAGGAGTGGTACATTGGTGACGGTATCTACAGTGATGGGCCATCTTTCGCCTTCGACTACTACAACTCGTTTGTTATCCAGCCTATGTATCTGGAGTGTCTGGAGATGATTAGTGCCCGTCAGGGAGGCAATAGCTACCTTATTCGTGCTACCGACGGAAAGCGCAACACTGCTAAAAACCGCATGCAGGAAGTGCGTAAGCGCATGCAGAAGTGGTCAGTCATCTTGGAACGCTTTATCTCGCCTGAAGGCACGTTCCCAGTGGTCGGACGAAGCATCCCTTACCGTATGGCAGTGCTTCAGCCATTAGCACAGTTGGCATGGCGAAAACAGCTGCCACAGGAGCTGCACAACGGCCAGGTGCGTGCCGCCATTACGGCCGTGGCTAACCGTATGTTCTATGGTCAAGTAGAGAACCCTCTCAAGAACGCCAAGCAGAAGAGTCACAACTACAATTCAGGCGGTTTCCTGACCATCGGCTTTGTGGGTTCACATCCTAATGTTGCAGACTGGTATACCAACAATGGTTCGCTCTACATGACCTCATTGGCATTCATGCCACTTGGACTCCCTGCTACAGATCCTTTCTGGACTGACCCTGCCGAGAAGTGGACCAGCAAGAAGGCATGGGAAGGAGATGACTTCCCCAAGGACCATAAGTGGAACATTAACAGGGAGATTCTCTATTGGGAATAAGCTCATCCGTAGTAATAGCAAAAGCCCCCGAACATCTGTGAAAGAATGTTCGGGGGCTTTTGTTTGTTATACTGTCGCCTTAATTAGAAAGGCAGGTCGCTTGACTCGTCTGGAGCAGCCTCAAATGCGTTTGCCTGTGCAGGCGCAGCTGGCTGTGCCGGAGGGAATGGAGCAGCGGCTGTTGCGGCAGCTGCTGGCTGAGCGGCGGGTGCGGCTGCAGGCTGAGCAGCAACGACGTTCCATGCACGTATGTCATTGTACCAACGTCCGTTGTATTCGCGAGCGTTGATATCGAAAGATACGGTCAATTCTTGGCCTTTCTGTATGTTGAAACGGTTCAAGTTATCTTCACCGAAGACGTTAAAAACCATTCTCTTGGGGAACTGGCCCACTGTCTCCTCAATCACGAAATCTTGCATTTTCCATGGGTTGCCAGTTCTGGCTGACATACCGCTTCTTGGCTCCAGGGCCTCGATGATTCTTCCTGTAAATTCCATATTTTGTTATTTATTGTTATACATTCATTAAAATCAGCCACAAAAGTACGCTTTTTTTTTGTATTCTCAAAACTTCTCTCTAACTTTGTGTGCAAATAAATATTTTCGACAATGAGATTCAATGTATCAAGTACAAGCCTCAGCAATCGCCTGCAGACAATAAGCCGAGTACAGAGCTCAAAGAACGCTTTGCCTATCCTCGACTGCATCTTGTTTGAGCTTTCTGGCAGTACGCTGAAGATGACCGCATCCGACAGCGAAACCACGATGGTGACTACCCTCGAGGTGATGGATGCAGATGGAGAAGGAAAGTTTGCCATTGGCGCTAAACAGCTGATTAGTTCGATAAAAGAAATATCCGAACAGCCCATTTCATTCAATGTGGACCCTAGCACATTCGCCATTGAGATAAACTATCAAAACGGTCGTTATAACCTGATTGGGCAGAACGGATATGAATTCCCAGAGCCCACAGGCATCAGCGAGTCTTCTCGCCACATCGCGATTGATGCACAGGTGATGCTGGACGGCATTACTCGTTGTCTTTTTGCAGCTGCTGATGATGAACTCCGTCCTCAGATGAATGGTGTCTATTTCGACATCACTACAGAGAACATCACATTCGTGGCCAGCGATGGACACAAATTGGTGCGTAACCGCGTTCTTTCTGTTCGCTCGGATGAGAACTCGGCCTTTATCCTGCCTAAGAAGCCCGCTTTGTTGCTGAAGACAGTGCTCCCTAAGGCTGAAGGCGAAGTGGCGGTGCGTTTTGATGACCGCAATGCAGAGCTGCAGATGACGGACTATGTAATTAGCTGCCGTCTGATAGAGGGACGTTACCCCAATTACAATTCTGTGATTCCTACCGACAATCCTTTCCGCGTAACGGCAGACCGCCTCGCCTTTATCAGTGCATTGCGTCGCGTCAGCGTGTTTGCCAGCCAGAGCAGTGCGCTGATTAAGCTTCATGTGGATCGTGGTACGCTGACTGTCTCGGCTCAGGATTTGGATTTCTCTACATCGGCAGAAGAACACATCATGTGCGAGTATGATGGTATGGCCATGAGCATAGGTTTCAATGGCCCATTCTTGCTCGACGTTTTGAACAGCATCACCAGCAGTGACGTTGTACTTGAGCTTGCAGACCCAAGTAGAGCTGGTGTCATCACACCTGCGGAGCAGGATGAGAATGAAGACCTTATCATGCTGCTGATGCCTATGATGTTGAAAGACTGATAATGAAACTGAACTTACAAAACCCAATCATATTCTTCGATTTGGAGACGACGGGCGTTGATGTAGCAAAGGACCGCATTGTGGAACTTTGCTACATCAAAGTTTTTCCTAATGGCAATGAGGAATCAAAGTCTATGCGTCTCAATCCGGGCATGCCCATTCCGCCAAGAGCGTCTGAGGTGCATGGAATCTACGATGCAGATGTTGTTGACTGTCCAACATTCAAGGACGTCGCACAGGAGCTTTTCAATACCTTTCAGGGCTGTGATTTGGCAGGTTTCAACTCGAATAAGTTTGACATCCCCCTGCTGTGTGAGGAGTTCCTGCGCCAGGGCATGGACTTTGATGTATCGAAGCGTAAGTGCATTGACGTACAGAATATCTATCACAAGTTGGAGCGTCGCACATTGGTGGCGGCCTATAAGTATTATTGTGAGAAAGACTTGGAAAATGCTCATTCGGCCCTTGCCGATACACGTGCCACATTGGAAGTGCTGGAGGCACAACTGGATCGTTACCCTGCTGATTTGAAGAATGACGTGAATTATTTGGCCGAGTATAGCAAGATGAACAATAACGTGGATTTTGCAGGCCGTATTATTCGCAATGAGAAGGGTGTGGAAGTCTTTAATTTCGGAAAGCACAAAGGCAAGCCTGTAGTGGATGTGCTCCTTCGTCTTGACCCCAGCTATTATGCATGGATGATGCAGGGAGACTTTGCCCAAAACACCAAGCAGGTCTTGACCAAATTATATTTGGCGTCTAAGTCGCAGAAGTAACTATGTTGAAAGGTAAGAAAATAGTGCTCGGCATCACTGGCAGTATTGCTGCTTATAAGTCATGCCTAATTATCCGCCAACTGATTAAAAAGGGGGCTGAGGTGCAAGTGGTCATTACTCCTGCAGGTAAAGAGTTTATCACGCCTATCACCCTGTCGGCATTGACTAGCAAACCTGTCATCAGCGAGTTTTTCTCTCAGCGAGATGGCACTTGGCATTCCCATGTGGACCTTGGACTATGGGCTGATGCCATGTTGATTGCACCTGCCACGGCTTCAACCATTGGCAAGATGGCCAACGGCATTGCCGATAACATGCTCATCACGATTTATCTGTCTATGAAAGCGCCCGTCTTTGTGGCTCCTGCCATGGATTTGGATATGTATGCTCATCCTTCTACGCAGCAGAATCTGAAGACTCTGCAGTCATATGGCAATCATATCATTGAACCTGGTACGGGTTTTTTGGCATCCAAACTGGAAGGGAAGGGACGCATGGAAGAGCCGGAGAACATCGTGGCAGCGCTGGAGCGTTTCTTTGCTCAGCAGGAAAGCCTGAAAGGCAAGAAAGTGCTCATTACTGCTGGTCCGACTTATGAGAAGATAGACCCTGTACGCTTTATTGGAAACTATTCCTCTGGAAAGATGGGGTTTGCCCTTGCTGAGGAATGTGCTGCTAGGGGAGCAGAAGTTGCATTGGTTTGTGGACCTGTATCTGCAACGATGCAGGCAAAGCATCCGAACATACAACGTATAGACGTGGAAAGTGCTCGTGAGATGTATGAAGAGTGTCTGCGGTTGTATCCCTCAATGGATTCCGCCATTTTATGTGCAGCTGTAGCAGACTTTACTCCATGTGATGTGGCTTCTCAGAAGATTAAGCGCACGGGTGATGAGATGATTCTGCATTTGAAACCAAATCCAGATATTGCTGCTTCGTTAGGGCAGTTGAAAAAGGAGAGTCAGACTCTTGTTGGCTTTGCTCTTGAAACCAATGATGAGGAGACAAACGCTCAATCAAAACTGAAAAAGAAAAACTTCGATTTTATTGTGTTGAATAGTTTGCGTGATGCTGGAGCAGGTTTTCAGACTGAAACCAACAAAATCACGATTATTACAGCAGATGACAAGACGGAGTTTCCTCTAAAGTCGAAACCAGAGGTGGCGGTTGATATCATTAATCAGATGGAGGCCGTCATGCGTTAACGATAGAGTAGGCGTATGCGGATAGAGCAATTGAAAATAGGGATATTGAAAGTCATGGCATTGGCTCTCGTGCTAATGCTAGGCAGCAAGTTGTGTGCTCAAGAACTGAATTGCACAGTGAAGGTTATCCACTCGCAAGTGCAGGGTACCAACAAGAGTGTCTTTGAAACGCTTGAAACCGCTATCTCTGAATTTATGAATAATCGTGAATGGACAGATCTCCAGTTCCAAAAGGCGGAGCGTATAGACTGTAGCATGAACATCACGATTAAGAAGTATGATGAGGCAAATAACGCATTTACTGGGGAACTGATGTTCCAAGTGTCACGTCCAGTCTTCAATTCGGCATATAGCACAACTGTCTTTTCCATGAAGGATGCGGACTTCTCCTTTACGTACAAGGAGCATGATCCGTTGGAATTCAATATCAATAATCTGGACAATAATCTGACGGCAATGCTGGCCTATTATGCATATCTGTTTATTGGTATGGATTTGGACACCTTCTCACCATTGGGTGGAACGGAAGTACTGCACGTGGTGGAAAGTATTGTCAATAATGCACAGGGAATGGAGGGCTCTGGTTGGAGGGCTTTTCAGGACTCTAAGAATCGGCATGCCATTATCAATGACTATATGGAGTCGTCGCTCGAACCCCTGCGACAAATGCAGTACAAATACTACAGGCAAGGGCTTGACGAGATGGCACAAAATGCAGATCGAGGTAGAGTTGCTGTGACAGAGGCATTGGAGTTGCTGAAGGAAGCACATAGTAACAAGCCATTGTCACAATTACCTCAGATTTATACGGACTTCAAACGTGACGAGATAGTCAATATCTATTCAGGACATGGCACAGAGAAGGAGAAGCAAGAAGTTTATGATATTGTTTCTTCCATCAATGCCAGCCAAAACACCTATTGGAACAGAATTAAGAAATGATTCGTCGTCTGCACATAGAGAACTACGCGCTGATTGAGCATCTGGATATAGAGTTCCATCCTGGCTTTTCCGTGATTACGGGCGAAACAGGTGCAGGAAAGTCTATCATCATCGGTGCTATCGGTTTGCTTTTAGGGCAGCGTGCTGATTCGAAAGCAATGAAGCCAGGAGCAAACCGTTGTGTGATAGAGAGTACTTTCGACCTGTCTGCTTATCAGCTGGATTCGTTTTTCAGCGAGAATGACTTCGATTTTGACGGTGCAGAGTGCATAATCCGCCGCGAACTGACGGCATCTGGAAAGTCACGTGCTTTTATCAATGATACACCTGCATCTTTGGCTCAGTTGAAGGAGATTGGCGAACAGCTCATTGATGTACACTCGCAGCATAAGAATCTTTTGCTCGGGAAAGAGGATTTCCAATTGAACATATTGGATATTGTTGCCAATCATCAAACATTGCTTGATGAGTATAGGGATGCTTATAAGGCTTATAAGGCATCGGTACGTGAGCTGGAATCTGTACAAGAAGAGGCAAAACGCAGTAGGGAAGATGAGGATTATTTGCGTTTCCAAGTAGAACAGCTGGCTAACGAGAACCTGCAGGAAGATGAACAGGCCGAATTGGAGGCAGAACAGGAGACGTTGGAACATGCAGAGGATATCAAGTCTGCGCTCTATACGGCTGCGAACCTGCTGCAATCTTCTACAGACGGGGCGGATGCGTTGAGTTTGCTGAAGCAAGGACTTTCTGCCTTGCGGTCCATCTCGTCTGTATACGTAACTGCAAATGAATTGGCGGAGAGGTTAGACTCTTGCTATATAGAGTTGAAAGATGTTGCGGAAGAGTTGGAGGGCAATGCAGAGGATGTGGAGTATAATCCACAGCGTTTGGAGCAGGTGAATGAGCGTCTGAACACGATTTACACCTTGCAGAAGAAGCATGGGGTTGATACGGTGGGAGAGTTGCTGGCCTTGCAGGAAGAGCTGGAAGAAAAGTTGATGCGCATCACTCATTCGGATGAGATGCTTGAAGAATTGCGTCAGAAAGTGGATGCACAGCATAAACAATGTCTTCAATTGGCTGAACAGTTGTCTAAGGAACGGCAAAGGGTGGCTAAGCAGGTGGAGCAAGAGATGCAGGAACGGCTTTTGCCATTAGGTATGCCTAATGTCCAGTTCAAATGTTCGGTGATAGTGCATCCTTCAGAACTGACACCTACAGGTTATGACCAAGTGCAGTTCCTCTTTAATGCCAATAAGAGCGGAGACTTGAAACCTGTCAGCCAAATTGCTTCAGGTGGTGAAATCGCTCGTGTCATGTTGTCGCTGAAAGCGCTTATTGCGGGTGCTGTCAAGTTGCCAACTATTATCTTCGATGAAATCGATACGGGTGTCAGTGGTTCTATCGCTGAAAAGATGGCACGCATCATGCAGGAGATGGGACAGCACGAACGTCAGGTCATCTCTATCACGCATTTACCGCAAATAGCAGCAATGGGTGCTCACCATTATAAAGTGTATAAGGAGGATACTGAGGATGCAACGTTGAGCCACATCGTTCCTTTGACAGCGGAGCAGCGTGTGGAGGAAATAGCCCATATGCTGAGTGGCGAGAAACTCACGCAGGCTGCTTTGGACAATGCACGGTCTTTGTTGGACAATCAATAGCGTATATGTAATTTGGACATGAAGAAATCTTTACTGCTTACTTTTACTCTCCTTTGTATCGTATGTGCAGCTTGTGCTCAACCCAAGTTTGTGGCGAAAGCCAAGAAAGGCATATTCTCTCTTACTACGTATGACAAACAAGGTGCTCTTCTTCAGAAAGGCATAGGTTTTTATGTCGGTGAGAATGGCGAGGCTTTGGCTGATTTCCGTTTGTTTAAAGGAGCAAGCAAAGCGGTTGTGGTTACGGCTGATGGAAAGCAGGCTGTAGTTGATTGTGTGTTAGGTGCAGATGACGCTTACTCTCAAGTACATTTCCATATTCCTGTGAAAGGAAAAGCTCCTTATCCAATAGCAACATCAGACCAACCTCTGAAATCTGCGTTATATGTGCTGCGTCCTTCTGATGGAGTTGCTGTGCAGAGTGAGCAAGTAACAGTGGAAGATACATCCCTTATTCAAGGGAAGTATGTATATTATGGTTTGGATCGTCAATTGGATGCGAGCTTGATAGGCTCACCTGTTTTCAATGCCTCAGGGGCATTGGTAGGTATACTGCACTCTATCTTGGGCAATAAGAGTTATGTGCTTGATGTTCGTTTTTGCGAGACGCTAAAGATGGTTGCCATTCCCACCAACTCTGCATCGGTTGCCTTGAACAACATTTTTATACCAAAGTCATTACCTACTACGGCCGAGGAAGCATTAGTATATCTGTATATTAAGTCGCGCTCAGCAGAGAATGAGGAATATATGGATATGGTCAACCGTTTCGTGGCATCATTCCCCAAGAATGCAGAAGGGTATCTTCGACGTGCTACACCTCTAATTGACCTTACACGCTTTGATGAAGCCGCACAGGATATGGCACAGTATTTATCGCTGGTAGAGGATAAGGCTGCAGGGCATTATAACGTTGCATCACTCATCTTTGATAAATTAAGGCTGCAGCCTGAGCCAGCCTATGAGCAGTGGACCATAGAAACAGCCATAGGATATGTAGAGAAAGCCCTTCAACTGAATGCGGCAAAGCCTGCTAGTGACCAACAAAAAGATGAATACGTGAAGTGTCAAACACTCAAGGCGCAGATGCTGATGGAGAAAAAGGACTATGATGCAGCAATCAATCTATATGAAGATTTGTTGCAAGGGGGTGGTAGCGCTGCTCCAGCCTACCTTTATGCCATCAGTATGGCTCGTGAGGAGCGTGGCGATTCATTGGCAGAACTGGTAGCACCGCTCGACTCAGCCTTGGCGTTAATGGGTAGTCCTTTGCCACGCGAAGCAGCAAACTATGTTATTCGTCGTGGACAACTTTATGCCAATGCAGGCAAGTACCGCGAAGCAGTTCTTGATTATACCCAATACGCCTACCTGTTAGAAGGAAAGGTAAGTGCGGTTTTCTATTATGAACGTTCACAGATTGAAGTGAATGCACGTATGTTTCAGCAGGCCATTGACGACATCAATAAGGCGATAGAGATGGCACCGCGTACACCTCTCTATCATGTGGAGCGTGCCGCAATTACCATCCGTGTAGGAATGCTTGATGAGTGTATTGAGTCGTGCCAACAAGCGATTCGCCTGAACTCCGACATTATCGATGCATACCGTATTCTTGGTTATGCTCAGTTACAAAAAGGCGAACGTGAAAACGCTCGCCAGAATATTCAACGTGCCATCGATATGGGGGATAGTGCCGCCCAAAAGCTGATGGAGACGTATTTCCAATAAATAATAGAGGAACAGGGGAGAGCTTTAGCTTAAGGTCAAAGCTCCACCGTCACTTCTACAGGGCAGTGGTCGCTACCCATAATGTCCGTATGTATATGGGCGGAAAGCAGCTGGGGCTGTAGCCGGTTAGAACAGAGCCAATAGTCGATGCGCCAGCCTGCATTCTTTTCGCGAGCATGGAAGCGATAGCTCCACCATGAGTAGATGTTTGCTTGGTCAGGGAAGAAATAGCGGAACGTGTCAGTGAATCCACTTTGAAGCAAATCAGAGAATTTAGCGCGCTCTTCGTCTGTGAAACCAGCGTTGTGACGATTCGACTTCGGGTTCTTGATGTCGATTTCTTCATGTGCCACGTTCATGTCACCACAGGCAAGGACTGGCTTCTTTTGGTCAAGCTGTAGCAGATACATACGGAATGCATCGTCCCATATCATGCGTTGGTCAAGGCGCTTAAGCCCATCTTGTGAATTAGGAGTATATACGGTAACTACATAGAATGTGTCATACTCGAGTGTGATGACACGTCCTTCTGTATTCATCTCTTGCCATTCATTGGTAGGCATCTGTTGAATAATGTCTTGTGGCAATCCGTATGCGATGCTGAGGGGCGTATGCTTCGTGTAGATAGCTGTGCCTGAATAGCCTTTCTTGTCGGCGTAGTTCCAAAAGGACTGGTAGTCTGGGAAGGCGAGATCGAGTTGTCCAGCCTGCATCTTAGTCTCCTGCAGGCAAAAGAAATCCGCGTCGAGCGCGGCGAAGGTCTCAGAGAAACCCTTGCCGCACACGGCGCGGAGTCCATTTACGTTCCAAGAAATAAACTTCATGGTTATGTAGCTTATGCGAATTTGCTGAAGTCGACCTTGTGCATGTCGCCTTCCTTGATAAAGGTGTCGTGGAATGCGTGGGTAGCTGCAAGGTTATGCCATGACTGGCCTTTCTGCGAAATCTTGAGATAGTCCCAAAGCAGTTGCTTGTAGTCTGGGTGCGCACAGTTTTCAATGATGGCGTGTGCGCGTTCGATAGGGCTCTTTCCGCGCAAGTCTGCCACACCCTGTTCCGTAACGATGATGTTCACGTCGTGTTCGGTGTGGTCAATGTGGCTGCAGAATGGTACAATTGCAGAAATTGCACCGCCCTTTGCTACAGAAGAACATGTGAAGATAGAGAGGAAGGCGTTGCGCTCGAAGTCGCCTGAACCGCCGATACCATTCATCATCTTAGTGCCACAGATTTGTGTAGAGTTGGCGTGTCCATATAGGTCCACCTCAATAGCTGTATTGATAGCGATGAGACCAAGACGGCGGATAACCTCAGCGTTATTAGAAATCTCAGATTGGCGGAGCACCAGCTTATCCTTGAAGAAGTTGATGTTATCGTAGATGCTCTGGAGCTTGTCGTTTGTCACCGTGAGCGAGCAAGTAGAAGCACACTTCACTTTCTCTTGGAACATGAGGTCAACGATAGCGTTCTGAAGCACTTCTGTGTAGACCTCCATCTGAGGCATTTCTGGATTGCTTCCAAGCGCGAAGAGAATAGCGTTGGCAGTAGTGCCCACACCGCTCTGGAAAGGAAGGAAGCTTGAAGGAATAATGCCGCGCTTCTTCTCGTTCATGAGGAAGTTTGCCACGTTCTCGCCAATCTTGTCTGTAATAGGATCCGCATCCTTGAATGAACGAGCTTCGTCAGGAATATTGCACTCCACTACACCTACAATCTTCTTGGGGTCAAGTTGCAAATAAGTCGTTCCGATACGGTCAGTCACCTTCTCAATAGGGATAGGCTTGCGGCATGGAGGGTCAAGTGGCTCATACACGTCGTGTATGCCAATTGAATTAGCTGAATGGAATGCGTTCAATTCAAGAATAATTCCTTTCTTTGCGAGACGGGCTACAGTGGGAGAAATACCGCCAGCAGCCGTAAGGTACACTTTGCCGTCCTCTTCGATTGCGCACACTTCAAGGATAGCCCAATCTACATCGCCGAGGAATCCATAGCGAAGATCCTGTGCCATCATGCCGAGGTGAATGTCGTTATAGGCAATTTCACCAGCATTCACATGCTTGCGGAAAGTAGAGTTAGTGGTGTAAGGTGCGCGGTAACGGATGGCTTGTTCATCGGATAAAACGCCATCACAAGACTGGCCTGTAGATGCGCCTGTGAAGATGCCAATCTGGTATGGGCGGCCTGCCTCATGCTCAGCGTGAGCAATCTTGGCAATCTCTGCTGTTACAGCTTTTGGTGTGCCTGCAGGCGTGAAACCTGACAGGCCGATATTGTCTCCGTTCTTGATGAGTGCTGCAGCCTCTGCAGCGGTGATTCTTGTAAATGCCATAATCTTTTAATACACAAATTGTTTAATTTTGTGCAAAAGTAGGTATTTTATTTGTATTAACAAAAAAAAGTGGCACGAAAACTAAGAAGCTGTGCCACTTTTGCGCGGGATGTAATCCCCATTATATTTATTAATGTACGGAAAACCGTTGGAGTGAGTTACTTCACAGGGTCAAAGTCATCCGTAAGCTCTTCCTTGTTCTTTGGTTCGTAGATGACCTTGTTAGCGCCACTGGTAATACGGATGTACTCGGGGTGCTCCTTGGCGAAATTGTCCACATAGCGGATACGCTTCTGGTCGTAGATTTCGCTGACGGCAATTAAGATGCCGGTTTCCTCCACGTCGCCAAAACCGTAGTTGATGGCAGTTCCAAACATCTTCATTGTGGGGGAGAGTCCCATATATGCATTGACAAGAGGAGGAATGTTATAGCCTAAGGCACGCACTTCTCGGTTGAGAATCTTATAGTCCTCTTTGAAAGAATCCTCGCAGAAAATCTTCTCGAACTCCTTCGGGTCGTGCTCCAGTTCCAGAGGTTTGGTAGGAATCACAAGACCGTCCTTGTCGCCGAAGTGCTTACGGAGGAAGTAGAGAATCATGTCGCGTCCTTTGCGGTTATAGCTGGGATACATGGTCATCTTGCCAAAGAAGTACTTGCATCCAGGCATGATGACAGCAAGCGCACCGAGTCCGTCCCACAGGTTGTCAAGGGCAAAGATGGATTTGCCGTCAGCACGGGTAGATTGGTATTCCACCGTCACGAACGAACGTCCTAGCTCGATAGTGTAGGGCATGTAGTTCTTGATGAACTCATCTGAGAAGTGGAACATGTGACTTGTGGCCAAGATGGGCTGTCCTTTCTCGTCCAGTTTAATGTCGGGGCCAAGGATGTAGCGGTAACCGCCAATGATTTCTTCCGACTCAGGGTTCCATACGATGAGTTGCTTGTAGGGGTTCTCCATCGTGTCAAACTCATCGAGGTCACAATCCAGTCCTGTTCCGCCACCGGCAGCGCGGAAAGCGATTTCTCGGAGACGACCAATCTCTCGTACCACATTTGGAGAATCTTGCCAAGTGATGACATACACTTCATTGTTGCTCTTGCTGGTCATACGCAAGCGCTTGTCGTCGGTCAGTTCTGATTTTAGCACCTCTTTAGGGATGGGTGCCATAATTTCTGCTTCCATATCTTGTTTGTATCCTTATTCTAATGTTAGGGGCATGCCATATTTCCCTATTGTTCTCTGTCTAACTGATATACTTTTTCTTTCACCCATTGTGCCCATTCCGTAGGTGTCTTTGACTTGTCAAACGTCTGCCATGGGATAGGCTCTCCAAAAGTGACGGTAAAGGTTTTGCCTTGGTTCTTGTACATCTCATCGGCCAGATACAACATGGCGATGTTGAACTTGATGTGCAGTCGCTTGCACCAGCGGGCGATATTGTAGAAACGGTCAGAGTTGTGTCCTGAGAAATAAACAGGAATCACGTCTCGTTGGTATTCAATAGATTTGGTGATGAACGTCTTCTTCCATTCTAAGTCTTTAATGACGTCATCTTCCCCTTTCCGTGAGCAGAGCCCAGCGGGGAACATCACCACATTCTTGGGTGACTGGAATGCGGCCTCCACCATCTTTGGAAAATTGCGGCTATTGCGCCCCGTCTTATTAATAGGTACGCATAGTGGTGCAAGTCCTTTGAAGTTCATCAAGATGTCATTGACCAGATAAACCATCTGACTGTCAAACTTGTGGCAGACGATGGAGCCCAGTGCAATGCCGTCTTGCCCTCCGAGAGGGTGATTGCTTACGATGGTGAAGTAGCGCCCGCCTTCGTTTCCGGGCAAGGCATCCAGGCCTTCCTGAATCACACCGCCGATATTCGTCTGCACCTTTGTTTTACAGTTCAAGTATTTGAGGCATCCGTCCAGCCATTCCACACCCACTTGTCCTTTCCCTTCGCCGCATAGATGGACGTTCATCCAGTCTTGGTGGATGATGCCTTTCAGCCATGACACCAAGCATCGAGGAACAAACTTAGCCTTGTCGCCCAGCTTGTCCTTCAGCACTTGGTCTATGTCCACTTTGAAGTCTTCTGCCTCTGTCGCCATAATACTGAAAAGTTATGCAAAAGTATTAAATCTTTTTCTAAATAGAATAAATATAACAAAAAAAGTTCGTTTTTCCTTGAGTGGGGAAGGAAAAGTTGTAACTTTGCAGCAATTATAGGTAAATGTGTCTTTGCATTCCGTTGTACGCGTTGCGCGTGTCGTGGTGTTGAGAAGCAATTTAAACATTACTTTTACGATGAAAAAGAATATATTTCTATTTACTGTTCTCTTGCTCTTATTGAGCTCATGTGGCTCTGTCCGTAATTTTAATTATTTTCAGGATACAGTAGCAGGTGACAACAGTCCTGTAGTAAATGCGATGCAGACGGTAAAAATAAGACCTTATGACAAGATTTCCATAATTGTTAGTTGTAAGGACCCTGCCATGGCAACCATGTATAACTTGTTGTCTTCCACCAATCGTGTTGGTTCGACGTCTGCTCAAAGCACAGGGTATGGCTACATTTCATACTATACCGTCGATGAGAACGGCGAAATAGACTTCCCTATTTTGGGTAAGATAGCAGTTGCAGGCTTGAACAGAAACGAAATAGCAGTTGCTGTAAAGAAAGCCCTCACCACTTCCGAGCAGGGCTTGAAAGACGCAACAGTCACTGTTGAGTATGCCGACCTTCATGTGGGCGTATTGGGCGAAGTGAAGAATGCCGGTATCGTTCCCATCAACCGCGACCAGTTCACCATCTTGGACGCCATTGAGCGTGCAGGCGACCTGACACAGTACGGCAACCGAAAGAACGTTAAAGTGTTCCGCAAGAATGGCAACTCCGTCGATACCTATGAAGTGGACCTCACCAAGTTCAAGGATCTGTGTGCATCACCCGTCTTTATGTTGCAACAGGATGATGTCATCTATGTAGAGCCAAACAAAGTGAAGGCACGTCAGAGTACGGCTGTTGGCAATACCATCCTGACGCCAACCTTCTGGATGTCTGCCATGTCATTTGCAGTGACGATGGTGTTGTTGATAACGAAATAAATAATAGTCGATACGAAATAGAAAGAAAAACAGAATAAAAATGTCTGAAGAAAACGTACATAATCTTGAAGTGAGTTCATCCGAGCAGGAAAATGAGGGGATGAATATTGTTGATATATTCTTTTTATGTCTCAATAAGTGGCAATGGATAGTCGCATCCGTCCTTGTATGCGTAGCCATTGCTTTCATGTATATCAAGACGACACCACCCCGCTACACCCGTTCAGCAGCAGTACTCATCAAGGAAGACTCCAAGAAAGCCAAAGGAGCCGTGTCAGAACTCTCAGATCTGGGTGGCATCAACCTTCAGTCCAATGTCTATAACGAGATTCTGACGCTCAATTCACCATCCGTCATGTCTGGTGTGGTGAAGAACCTTGGTTTGGAGACTAACTACTACGTCAAAGGTCTTTTCTACGACAAGCTTCTCTATGGTACCACACTTCCCTATGTAGTAGAGTTCGTCAACTTGGACAACGTGTCGTTGACAGGTACCTTGTCAGTCAAGAACAACCAGTTCCGTCTGAACCTCACATCCATTGGCCCCGACGAATGCCGTGAGGTGGTTAAGGGCGCGTTGCTTGACACGATTGCCATGCCAACCGGTGGTTCTGTAGTCGTCAGCAGCAACCCAGCCTACGTCCCCAATTTAGATCTTCCTGCCATCAGCGAAATAGAAATCGAGAAGTACCGTTCCAAGGTGGCTGTGGAAATCTGCCTCAGCCGTATGGGTGCAGAGTTGGCCGATAAGAATGCAGACGTTATCGACCTTTCTTACACCGACGTGTCAGTGGAGCGTGCCACAGACATTGTCAACGAAATCATCGAGGTTTATAATGAAAATTGGTTGAAGGAGAAGAACCAAATCACCATCAGCACTTCCAAGTTTATTGAAGAGCGTCTGAAAGTGATTGAGGCAGAGCTCGGTTCAGTCGACAACTCCATTTCTTCTTATAAGAGTAGCAACCGCATCCCTGACGTGGCTCAGGCCGCAGGCGCTTACTTCGAGCGTTCCAATGCTACAGGCGACCAGTTGTTCGACTACAACAACCGTCGCTCAATGGCCAACTACATCCGTCAGCAGTTGAGCAGCAACCTCAACAAGAACCAGTTGCTGCCAGCCAACTCTGGCATTGAGAACCCCAGCATCGAGCAGCAAATCTCGTCCTACAACCAGGATCTCTTGCAGCGCAACAACTACGCTACCAACAGCAATGAGCAGAACCCTCTCGTGGTGGAGCTGGACCAGAAGCTAGCCATGATGCGCAAGATGATACTTGCCTCGCTTGATAACTACATCTATACGCTCAACAGCCAGATAAAGACCCTCGAGCGTAAAGAGGCCATGTCCAACACTCAGTTGAGCACCAACCCAACACAGGCCAAGTACATCCTCTCCGTGGAGCGTCAGCAGAAGGTGAAGGAATCCCTCTACCTCTTCCTGCTCCAGAAGCGTGAGGAGAACGAAATCAGCCAGACATTCACCGCCTATAACACTCGCATCATCAACTGGGCCGTCGGTTCCGACTTGCCCGTTGCACCCGCTAAGGGTAAGATTCTGCTGGTAGCCTTTGCCATCGGCTTGGCACTCCCCATCGGTATCATCTATATGTTGGAGGTCATGGATACTCGTGTTCGTGGGCGCAGGGATATTGAGAACCTCGTCACACCTTACGTTGGTGAGATACCGTTCTACGAGCGCAAGAAGAAACGCCGTTTCCGTGCCATTGCCAAGTTTATCTCTTGGGTGAAGTCAAAGCGTAAGGGTGCCAAAGCTCCTGCAGAGAAGCGAGAGCTCGTTGTGCGCGACCATCGTCGCGACGTCATCAACGAAGCCTTCCGTGTGGTTCGTACCAACCTCGAGTTCATGCTGGGCCATGGTGACGACAAGGTGATTATGACCTCATCCTTCAACCCAGGCTCAGGTAAGACCTTCTTGGCGATGAACCTTGCCGTCTGCTATGCCATCAAGGGCAAGAAGGTTGCCGTTGTCGACCTCGACCTCCGTAAGGCCTCTTTGAGTATCTATATAGATAACCCCAAGGCAGGTGTTGCCGGCTATCTCAATGGTGATATTGACGACTTCCACTCCGTCATGCTCTGTGGCACTCTCCACAAGAATCTTGACGTGTTGCCTTGTGGTTCACTGCCTCCTAACCCTGCCGAGTTGCTCTATAGCCCACGTCTTGAGGAGATGATTGCAAAGATGCGTGAAGAGTACGACTACGTCTTCCTCGACTGTCCTCCTGTAGAGATGCTCGCCGACTCCGCCATCATCAACCGCTATGTGGATCTCACCCTCTTCATCGTTCGTGCAGGCTTGCTTGACCGTGGCATGCTGCCTAACATCGATACGATGTACAAAGAGAAGAAGTTTAAGAACATGGCGCTCTTGCTGAACGGTACAGAGGCTGCAGGACGTTACGGTTATCACAAGTACGGCTACTACAGTCGTTACGGCTATGGCTATGGCTATGGTTACGGCTATGGTTATGGCTACGGAAGTTCCGAGTGATTTGTTACACTGGCTAGCATAACTTAACTAACCTAATAATTGGGATATATGTTTGGTATCTTCAACACCAAAAAGAAGCTAATCAACACAGGCATCTTCTCAGGTGCCACCGATTGGCACAGTCACATTCTCCCCGGAGTTGACGACGGCGTCCAGCATATGGAAGAGTCGTTAGCCATCTTGGAGTATTATGAGAAGATAGGCATCAAGGAAGTGTGGCTCACGCCTCACATCATGGAAGATTGGCCCAACACTCCGGAAGAGCTTCAAGCTCGCTTCCAGGAGCTTCAGGAAGCCTACCAAGGCCCCGTGAAGCTCAATCTGGCTGCTGAGAACATGCTTGACAACCTCTTCACAGAACGTTTAGCTGCCAAGCAGCTCATGCCCATAGGTCCCAAGAGAGACCACCTCTTGGTGGAGACCTCCTACTTCCAGCCTCCTATCGATTTCCATGAGACGTTGAAGCGTATTCAGGGAATAGGCTATACCCCCATCTTGGCTCACCCAGAGCGCTACATCTACATGGAGGACAGCCACTATGAACAGTTAGTGGCGATGAAGGTGAAGCTCCAGCTGAACATAGTCTCCTTAGTAGGCGCCTATGGTCGTCCTGCGCAGGAAAAGGCACAGATGCTCTTGTCCAAAGGCTATTATTCCTTCTTTGGCTCAGACCTTCACCGCTTGAGAGCGTTCATGGCCGGCGTCAATGTCAAGGGGCTTAAGAAAGAGCAGGTCGCCCAGTTGGCCGGCATTCAGAACATGATTCTGTAATGATAGCTCAGCGCGTCGCTTGTTGGTTGCGTTGAGATTGTAGCACAAGCACACTTTCGGGCCCCATATTGAAGATGAGGTCAATAATGCTCAGGTTGGTCAAGAAACCGTGCTTTTGCTGAAAGACTTGATAATAGGTAGGAGTGGACTGTTGAGATGGCTCCGTTGAGGAAAGCCCGTAGGCAGTTGGCTCAACCCCTATATAATTAGAAGTACGCGAGATGTTTGGCTGTATGTCAAGCATCTCGCAACATTTTTGTATGAGGGCTTCGTTGAAGTCCATCAAGAAGTCCCATTTTTGTTCATACAGCGGACGGAAATCATCCTGCAGATATTCGAAGAAAGGAGAGTTGAAGTAGCTTGTCTCCAGCGCGTACCAATGCTGATGCTGCCAGTCGTTGTGGCTGCTGATGCGTACATCTTTCATCAAGCACTTTCCGCCCGTGAACGTGCTTTTGTCCACAGGAATAGACAAGTTCAGCGGTCCGTTCGGTGCGTCGATGGTGCACCGGTTGCGGATAGTCTGCTTGTGGTAGTTCTCGTATTGCTCAATGCAGACCTGCTCGCCCGTCAACAGATGAGCGAACCACGAAATAGGCGGCAGATAAGCGCTTGGAAGAATCATCGTCATAGTTGCTTATGAGAGTGAAGAGTGAAAAGTGAAGAATCTAAGTATCCTCCATCCGGATGGCAGGTAAAATAGATTCTTCACTTTTCACTCTTCACTCTTCACTTTTTACTTAATATTATCTACCCATGTGAACAAGCGGTTCCAGCGCACGCCGTGCGACTGTCCGTAGCGGTCGGTGATGAGGGAGAGCCAGATGAACAGCGGCTTGCCCACCACGTGGTCCTCAGGCACGAAGCCCCAGTAGCGGCTGTCTGCCGAGTTGTGGCGGTTGTCGCCCATCATCCAGTAGTAGTCCATCTTGAACGTATATTCGTTCGTCTGCTTGCCATTGATGTAGATGCGTCCGTCCTTCACCTCCAGTTCATTCTTCTCATACACGCGGATAGGGCGCTCGTAGATGGCCAGATTGTCCAGTGTCAGCTTCACGCTCTTGCCCTTGGCAGGAATCCAGATAGGGCCGTAGTTGTCGCGTGTCCAGCCATACTGGTGGTTGATGGGGTAGAGGTTGCCCCAGTAGCCGTCCTTCACCTCCACGATGCTGTCGCAGAAGTCCTTGTTGGCCCGCAGCGCCTCCGCCGCCATGTGCGTGAGTGGAATGCCCATGTCGTGGTCCAGAATCTTGTCACGGTCCTCGTCGCTGATGTTCAGCTCCTCACACATCTCGTTGGTCAGCACCTGGTAGTTGCGCGTATATACCTTATAGTTAAACTGTGCGAACGTAGGAGTCTCCTGCTTCTTGCCGTCCACATAGATGATTTTGTCCTTGATTTGCAGCGTCTGTCCAGGCAGGCCCACACAGCGCTTCACATAGTTCTCGCGGCGGTCGGCCGGACGGCTCGTCACGCTGCCGTAGATATTCGTCTGCGAGGCCACCACCTGCTTGCCGATGGCATACAGCTGGTCAAACTGCTTCTGCTGCTCCTCACGGGGGAGGTTCTGCATCAGCGGCACCTCATATCCTTGGTCCATCACAGCTTTGCTGCCCAGCTGGTAGCACAGGTCATAATAGTCGCCATTGTGTCCCACAGCCACTGTGTCGCCGGCAGGGTAGTTGAACACCACGATGTCGCCCAGTTCCACCTTGCCAAATCCCTTCACGCGGCGATACTCCCACTGAGGCCATTCGAGATACGACTTCGTGTTCACCAGTGGCAGCGTGTGCTGCGTCAGCGGCATGGTCAGTGGCGTCTGTGGAATGCGTGGGCCGTAGCTCATCTTGCTCACCAGCAGGAAGTCGCCCGTCATCAGCGTCTTTTCCAGCGATGAAGAAGGAATCTGGTAGTTCTGGAAGAAGAAGTTATTGACAAAATACACCGCCACCAGCGCAAACACGATGGCGTCCAGCCAGCTCATGATGGTGCGTGCCACATCGCTCTCCAGCTCCTTCCACCAAGTCCATTTAATTTTCTTGCTGATGTACACGTCATAGATGAAAGGCACCACCACCAGTCCCCACCATGACTTCACCCATACGAGGAAAGCCAGGTAGCAGGCCGTGGCCACGCCAAACTTCACCCATTTCCAACCCGCCCATTCGGGCTTGTTGTTCTCTCCAGAACGTGTTTTCTTAAAGTTCTTATAGTCGAATCCCATGTAGTTGAAATATTGTAAGTGAAAAGTGAAGAGTGAAAAGCGAAAAATCTGAATTACCATTACGAATGAGAAGCCATCCGAATAGTGGGTAACTTAGATTTTTCGCTTTTTACTAAAATTTGAACAAGTCGTCGGTGCTCAGCAGTCCTTCGTGCTGAGCTGTGAACTCGGCGGCAATCACAGCGCCCAGCGCAAAGCCCTGGCGTGAGTGTGCGTCGTGCGTAATGGTAATCTGGTCCGCCTCGCTGTTCCATGTGATAGAGTGGATGCCAGGCACCTCGTCGCGGCGTATGCTGCTGATGGGCAGCAAGTCGTCTGCCACCTGGTCAGTGCCTTCCACAGTGCCGTCAGGCTGCTGCAGATAGCCCATGGTCCAGTCCTTCTTGCGGTCCAGGCGCTCCACAATCTGCTCTGCCAGCGTGATGCCTGTGCCCGATGGATGGTCCAGCTTGTGGATGTGGTGCGTCTCCTCCTCCTTCACGTCATACTGTGGGAACTGGTTCATGATGCTGGCCAGATACTTGTTCACAGCGCTGAAGATAGCCACGCCGATAGAGTAGTTGCTGGCCCAGAACAGCGTCTTGCCGCCCTCTGCGCAAGCCTTGCGCACATCGTCGCCATGCTCCTTCAGCCATCCTGTGCTGCCGCTCACCACCTTCACGCCCGCTTTCCAGGCCTTCAGGTAGTTGCCATACGCCGTCATGGGTGTGGTGAACTCGATAGCCACGTCAGCGCTGGCAAACGCCTCGCTCTCGAAGTCCTCCTGGTTGTCGATGTCGATGATGCTCACAATCTCGTGGCCGCGGCTCAAGGCAATCTGCTCAATCATCTTGCCCATCTTGCCATATCCAATCAATGCTATTTTCATTGTCGTATGTCTTGTTTGATGGTGTAAATTCTTGAAAAACACTGCAAAGGTAGTGAATTTTCTTTTTTTTCTGTACCTTTGAACAAAAATTAGTACAAGAAACATGGAACAACTCTTGCATTACACGTGGATGCACAGGCTTTTCCCCTTGCGCGAGCTCCGCACCACCGATGGGCGTCTGCTGGAGGTGCTCAACCCCGGCATTCACAACACGGATGCAGGCCCCGACTTCACAGGAGCGAAAATCAAGCTGGATGGTGCCGAATGGGTGGGCAACGTGGAGTTGCACCTCAAGACCAGCGACTGGTTCCGCCACCACCACGACACTGACCCCGCCTATGAGAACATCATCCTCCATGTGGCATGCGAGGTGGACCAACCCTTGTTCTATCCCAATGGGCAACCCATTCCCCAGCTGCAGCTTCCTGTGCCCGCCTTCGTGCATGACAATTTCGACACGCTCAGCCGCAGCGATGTCCGTCCCCGCTGTCGGGGGGTGGTGGGCGACTTGCCCCTCTTCCTGGTGCACAACTGGATGACCACACTCACTCTTCAGCGCTTCGAGGAGCGCGCACGGCAAATCATGCAGCGCCGTGAAAGCCTCGACAAGGACTGGGAAGGCACCCTCTTCGTCACCTTGGCACGCAGTTTCGGCTTCGGCATCAACGGCGACGCCTTTGAGCAGTGGGCACGCTCCATTCCCCTCATGGCCGTGGGCAAGCATCGCGACAGCCTTTTCCAAATAGAAGCCATCTTCTTCGGTCAGGCAGGCTTGCTCGAGGACGAACCATCAACAGACGCAGCGCTCGCTTCCTCGCCGGATGACTATTATATCCGCCTGCAAAAGGAATACCGTTTCCTGCGCCACAAGTTCACCCTCACCCCCATTCCGCGCAGCGCGTGGAAGTTCCTCAGGCTCCGCCCACAGAACTTCCCCCACATCCGCATTGCCCAGCTCGCCATGCTCTACTACGAGCAGCGGCTCAATCTCTCGCGCCTCCTCAATGCCGAAAGCATCGACGAGGTGAGCGCCCTGCTCCTCACCCATGTGAGCGACTTCTGGCGCACCCACTACACGTTCGCCTCCCAGCCTACGAAGCCAGCAGAGAAAGTTCTCTCCAAGGCCTCCATACAGCTGCTCATCATCAACAGCGTGGCGCCCATGCTCTTCACTTATGGCCGCTACAAGTCCGACCAGCGCCTGTGCGACCGCGCTTTCGCCCTGTGGCAGCAACTGCCGCCCGAGAACGACAGCATCATCCGTGACTGGGCTGCTGCTGGCATCCCATGCGAGAACGCAGCCGACTCTCAGGCACTTCTCCAGCTTCATCGCAATTACTGCCAGCGCCGTGATTGTCTGCGCTGCAAGTTTGGCTACGAATATATTCGCCGAACACCCGATTTCCTGCACGAGAAAGAATCCTGACGGTGCGCATCAGCGCTCCTCCACTCACCCCTCCTTTAGAGGTGCTTCCTGCACCACTTTGGCGGTCTGAGTCACACCGGTATGGTCGGTGTGACTCAGACCGCCACCCTCGGTGTGACTCACACCGTTTTTGGAGGGGGAAAGCCCCAAAATCTTCCTGCTTAGGGGGGAGATTAAAAGGGTGTTAAAAGTGAAGTAAAAAGAATCACTTCCCACTTAATTGAATAAAAAGCCCCGCCACTCGAAAGTGAGTGGCGGGGTCTTTATTTAGAAGAATGTAATGCGATTGTATTACTTGTAGCGCTTCACACCGTTAGAATCAATAGTGATGCCCTTGAAGTCCTTGTTGACTTCCTGACCAGCGAGGTTGAAGAGCTTCTTGCTTTCAGCCTTTGGTGCAGCTTCTGTCTCAGTGATTTCTGTAACGGTCTCCTTGAAGGTCTCACCTGAGAGGTAGAGAAGTTCGAAGTTGTCGAAGATTACCCAGTCAGAATCAATCTTCTTGGTCTTCTGGATACCAATCTCGAGTGTCTCACCATCCTCGATGGTAATCTCTACGCTATGTCTGAAGAACTCAGGATCTTTCTGGCAAACGCAGTAGAAACCGTACATAGAAGCTGGGTAGTAGAAGGTGCCTCCATCAGTAACGATTTCGGTGTCGAATGGATAGACAGTCTTATTTTTCTCATCCCTTTTCACCTCAGCGTAGTTCTCTTTGTAAACAGGGTCAACGAGGTTGTCGTCGTCATCATACTCGCTATTTTCCTTGTCGAGATCGAACTTACCCTCAGTGAATGAGAATTTTTTAGACTGGAGAGCCTCAATAGCCTTGATCTTCACAGACTGGATGTTTTCGTCGCTTGTCTTAGCGAAGAGCATTGCATTAGCGTTCTCCCAATTCTCTTGGCCTTCTGCATTGTACTTGTCAACGAGCTCCTTAGTGACTTCTTTACCGTCGCGATAGAGGACTTGTGCGCTAAGTCTGTAAGTACCAGCTGGCAGACCAAAAAGCTTCTGAGAGAGTGTGAATGGATCAGCGTTCCAAAGCTCTGCGTTGATACCCTTCACTACGTTACCTACAACTTCCTGACCATACTGGTTCTGTGATGGAGTAGCGCCTGACCAACCGTCTGATGGGCTGTTGGTGAAGTCTGGGTTTGCGATGCCTACGGTATATGGCTTATCCTTAGTAGCATCAGCAGCTCCCTCTGCAGCAAACAATACACGGTTGTATGCAGGATAGATATTGTCAATGAATGACTGCAGGGTTGCTTCAGATACGTAATTAGCTTTGAGGTAAGCAGTCTGCTCGCTAATCACCTTGCCCAGGTTTGCATCAGTACTTGCGAACTTGCCAGCCTTGTCGTACAGCTTGAGGTAATCACCGTACTTGTTAGCAATAGCGTTGGCAGCATCAATCATGGTGTAAACGTCATTTTCGTTTTCACCCAGATTTATTGCATAAGTCCATGCAGGATTGATAATATCCTGTTCGTCTGCAGTAGTGTAGGTGTCCAGGAGTTTAGTGTAAGTTTCAGCAGCTTTGTAGTTCTTTGCGGCAGCCTTAGCTTTGGTGATGTAGTCGTTGATGTCGTGAATCTTTACGAGTGCAGCGTCGTATGTTTCAGCATCCTCGATAGGCAATACAATCTGCTTGAGAAGCTCGTCAATAGCCGCGTTGTCACCTTTGAATGTGATGTCGGCACGATCATTTTCAATAGCGTCAAGCTCTTTCTGGATCAGGCTTGTGAAAGGAGGATTTGTTCCGTAGAACAGGAGGCGGAAGCCTGTGAAGTTTGCAATCCAGCTACTTTGGCAGCCAATCAAGAGTCTACCGTCTGAAACTTCGATTGTGCCAGTCTTGTGCTCCTGCCATACGTTAGGATTCCATTCATTCCATCCGTATGCTGGAGAATAATAAGAGTCGGTATGGCCAACAACAGATCTAACTACTACTTCATCAGAGTTCTGCGCGAAAATGTTGTGATATGGAGGCAGGTTGTTATCGTTCCACTTACCGGTACCAGTACCACGTGCAAGTCCCTTCAGGCTATAGTAACCATTAGGAAGACCAACCAACTGCTGGCAAACGCCTTCCCAGTCATCGAATTCAGAGCACCAGCCCTGTGATACACCAATCAGACCACCCTGATAGTACAGATGGAAGCTGTTAGCAGACCAACCATTACCGAATGCCTTCAGTCTCTTATACCATTGGTTGTTGACAGAAGCATCTGTGCCCAAAATGACTTGAGAAGCGATGTCGGTTCTACCACCTTTCTTCTTGTCATAGTCATCTTGGCCTTGAACATTGCCCCAGTTCCAAGTCTCTTCCTTCAGAGTCCAAGTTTTGTCCTCGTTCTGGGTAGGAGTGTACTCTGGATTCACGAACCAAGGATACTTGATTAAGGCAGAGAAGTCTTTTGCGCCTTCTTCGTCTTTTGCCTGAGAGTCGAGGTAGTTGGCACGAGCAGTTGCGAGTGCCTCATATACAGTATTGAAGTAAACGCCTGGGTTGTCGCCAAGTTTTTCTGTGTCATCAGTCTTGGCGTCAGCGACTGCTTGGTTGTATGCAGCCTCGAAAGTTGAATAGCCTGGGAAGTTGGTTGATGCCAACATGTCGGCAGACATGGTGATGAGGTCATCCAGGCTATTCACAGCAGTAAGGCTCTTGAGGTAGTTCTCTGTGGTCGTTTTAATATCAGAAAGAATTTGGTCAAGGTCAGCAACAGATTCTGCGTTGTCAATATCGTCTACGAACTCCATCACGAGGTCGCCCACAGCGCCTGCAAAGCCAGAGAAATCTGCCTCTTCAAGCTGAGTCTGGAAGTCCTTAAGCTCTTCCAATGCCTTGTAGCAGTCCTCCGCAGCAGCGTCCATCACAGCCTCTTCGTCGGCTGGGCCGTTGTAGATAACCTGGAAGTCATAGAGTGGAACATAGTCCTCTGGGATAGATGCAATCTTGCGGATACCCATACGAACATAAGCATCTTCGGAGAGCACAATCTTCATCTCGTTAGGATAGCAAGCGTCAGGGCCAGCGAGGTAATAGTAGTTACCTGAGTTACAGCTTGGGTAGTAAACCTCAATAGGCGTCTCCACGCCGAACTTCTTCTGCTGATGACCATCGGTAGCCCAGCTGAGCTCTGCGTTGCTGTAACGCTCTGCTGTAGCTACAGGATCCTGGCTGGCCATTGAACGGATCAGCTCGCTGAAGTCACGTACAACGGTTGATGTTGGGTCTTCGCTCTCCAAGATGGATGCATAGAGATATACATTCTTCTTGACACGGCCCTTGTTGTTCCAGTTGGTGAAGGTGTCGTTAGGGTTACCTTCACGGTAGTAGGACTGCACCTTGATGGTGTAAGAACCTGCAGGAACAAATACAACCTGATACAGGTCGAAGTTGGGACGGTTGTAGAAGGCGAGAACGCCATGGCCGTCTTCGATGGCACGGTACTCGTTAGGAGCGTCGCCCTTCCAGTAGTTACCGGCTGTCTTCACGTCACCGCCAGCATAATTGTTGGCAGCCCATTCACCAGAGAAGGTACCGTCGGTGTCACCAAGACCGAGAGCTACAGTGACGTCTTCACCTGCCTCCCAGTTTTGCGCATAGGCCGCAAAGGATGCAGCCAGCGCCAGAACAAACGTAAAAAGTTTCTTCATACTTTGGTTTGATTGGTTAAATAAAGATTGTTAATTAATAAATAATGTGTAAAAGGTATCGTCGACACTTTGCCCAGTGTTGTAGATATTTCGGCGGTAAAGTTCGGTAGTTTATGGCGCATAATGTTTCAAATATTAAACCATAATTTTAGAAAATGATACAAAGGTTAAAAAAATACAAATGCGGACAAGGGGAAAAAGTGATGGTGGAAGAGGATAGAAAAAAGCAGGCGGGCCAAGAAGACGTTTCTTCTTGGCCCGCCTGCTGAGCACGGGGTGAGGGACTCGAACCCCCGACCCTCGGTTTTGGAGACCGATATTCTACCAACTAAACTAACCCCGTGTGTGTTAGTCTTTTACCCGCCGCCATGTGAAACGCATTTCAGAGAATGGCTGGCTGGTAGCTCCACCGGGAATCGAACCCGGATCTAATCTTTAGGAGAGATTTGTTCTATCCATTGAACTATGGGGCCATCCTAGTAAGCGGGTGCAAAGGTAAGTATTTTAATTGAAACATGACGGATGGCTCGTCATAAATTTAGCCATCCGTCATGTTTTTTTTCTGTTGGAGTCGCTTGCTGCAGACTGATTGCCTGTGTCAGCTCACCTTGAAACCATTTGCTTTCTTTTCCTTGATGCCTGAGGCTTCTATTACATTTATAATATAGTCGCCCAGCTTCTCGCACTCACCGATGAGGTCCATGTAATAGACGCCGATTTGGTAGTCGTAGAGCTGATTGCTCACATCGATGATGTTCTGGCTCTTGAGCTGGTTGCGGTAGTTATTGATTTCATGTTCAGTGTTGTAGCTCTTGTGCAAGTCGACAAAGCGATGCTCGCCGTGCTCGATGACTACGGCCATTTGCTTGATGGCATCCTCTACGAGCTGCATCATGTTCTGGATGTGCTCATACTGCTTGTCGGTGAAGTCTTCTTGCGAGTGCTGGCGCTTGCGGCTCATGGTGCGGGCGATGTTGTAGCAGGAGTCGCCTACAGACTCCAGCTCGTCGCACATTCGCATCATGTGCTGAATCTCCTGCTTTGACTCGGCTGACAGGCGACCTTCACTCACCTTGGAGAGATAGTCGCATATCTCTACTTCCATGTTGTCGGTGATGCTCTCGTACTTCTCTACGCGGCTGAAGAGCTTGTTGAAGTGGTCGCCCTTCTCGGTGTGGAGGAGTTGCTCCACCATCTGATACATCTTCACGCAACGCTCCACGAAGAGGTTGATTTCTTTCTTGGCTTCGAGGATGGAGAGCTCGGCGGTGGAGAGGATACCACCTGAGATGAAGTGCAGTCGGCCTTCTTCCTCTTCCTCGGTGGTCTTCTGCGCTACTAACAGGCATACGAGCTTCTCCATCGGGTTGATAAACCAAATCAGGATGAGCACGTTGCAGACGTTGAAGGCGGTGTGGAAGGTGGCGAGGATGGCGCTGAGATTGTTGCGGTTCACGTTGTGGTTGAGTACGCCTGGTGTGTACTCCACGTTCCAAAGCCCACAGATGAAATCAACAAAATAAGGGAAGATGGCCAGCACCCAGATGACTCCGAAGAGGTTGAAGACGAGGTGGGCCATGGCGGCACGTCTTGCCTGAGTGGTGGCAGAGAGTGCCACAATGTTGGAGGTGACGGTGGTGCCGATGTTCTCGCCCATCACCAGCGCGATGCCCATGTCAATAGGCAGGATGCCTGTGGAGCAGAGGGTCATGGTGATAGCCATGATGGCTGCAGAGCTCTGCACAGCGCAGGTGAGCAGTCCGCCGATGGTGAGGAACAGGAAGTAGGAGCCATAGCCCCAGCCGCTGATTTGAGCGAAGAAGTTGGAGATGGCTGGCACCTCGTCGAGGTGCATATCGTTGGCGTTGTTCTTGAGAGTGGTCAAGCCTAACAGCATGAAGGCCAGACCAATGATGAATTCACCCAAATTGGCGTTCTTCTTCGTGTAGATGAAGATGATGCTCACCACGATGGCCAAATAGACCACCAGGCGCATATCGAACGAACCGCCTCCCAGCACCATAATCCATGCCGTGGCTGTGGTGCCGATGTTGGCGCCCATGATGACGGAGATGGCCTGTGCGAGCGACAGCAGTCCAGCGCTCACGAAGCTGACCGTCATCACGGTGGTGGCAGTGGAGGACTGGATGGCGGTGGTGATGAAGGCGCCTGTGAGCAAACCTGTGAAGCGGTTTGTGGTCATGGTGCCCAGCACGGTGCGCAGCTTGCTACCCGCCATCTTCTGAAGGCCTTCACTCATCACCTTCATGCCATACATGAGCATGGCAACAGAACCGATGAGCACTAAAAATTGTGTTAATTCAAGCATAAAAAGTATAATTTAAACGTTTGTGTGTAAGGTGTGTCGAAGATTTGTCGTATATTTGGCACATCAAACTAATAAGAAATCGTTTAAGTCTATGGACACATCTTCACCATACGGGTGCAAAAGTAATAAAAGTTCAGAAAAGTTCGAAGTGAACGGAGCTTTTTTGAAGATTTCAGAACAAATTAAGGCTGAATTCGCAGGGAAAACGCTTGATGAGGTGATTCAGTATCTTGTCGGCCGCATCCGAGGACGCTACTTGTTCTCTCACCGGCTGAAGACGGTGTTCTTGTCTGTAGGAATGCTGAACCGCGCGATTGATAATGGAGAAGGGGAGAAGATGGTGAAGATGGCGGAGGCGCTGCAATCTCGTGGCATACAGCTGATTGGCGATGCGGTGGCGCAGCGTCCGAAGGTGAAGGCTATCTTGATTGCAGGCCCATCGTCGAGCGGCAAGACGACCTTCAGCAAGAAGCTCTGTATGGCGCTGGAGCGGAATGGCTATACGGCAAAAAGCATCTCATTCGACGATTATTATGTGGACCGTGAGAAGACGCCGCTCGATGCCAAGGGCGGCTATGACTATGAGAGCATCTATGCACTGGACATACCGCTGTTCCAAAAGCACTTCAATCAGTTGCTGCAGGGCGAGGAGGTGGAACTGCCTCGCTACGACTTCACGACGGGCAAGAACGAGCCCAGCGGACGTCGCTTGCGACTGGAGCCCAATACCGTCCTGATTATGGAAGGCATTCATGCCCTTAACCCCATGCTGACGGGTGAAATTCCAAGCGAGGCACTCTTGCGTGTCTATATCTCAGGCCTTACCGTGGCTAAGCAGGACAATGGCACCTATCAAGGCACCACCGACAACCGCCTGCTTCGCCGCATGGTGCGCGATGCTCAATTCCGCAACACTACAGCTTCGGAGACGTTGGCACGCTGGTCTTCTGTGCGCAGAGGCGAGGACCATTGGATTGTGCCATTCCAGGAGAATGCGGACATCAACTTCTGCACTGGCTTCCAGTATGAGATAGCGCTTCTAAAAGAAAAAGCACTTCCCTTACTCAAGGAAGTGCCTCAAACGGATCCGAACTATGGTGAAGCCCAACGGCTCATCTGGGTGTGCAACCGTTTCCACGACTTGCCTGTCAGCTTGCTCCCGCCTGACTCGCTCCTGCGAGAGTTCCTCGGCGGCAGCGCATTCGAATATTAAGCATACTCGTTGGCGGCATTCAACACTCACTTGTTGAATGCCGCCAACTGATTATATCATAGGGAGGCTCTCTCCGTTAATCTTTCGGTAGAGGTCAAGGGCGAAGACATCGGTCATGCCTGAGAGATAGTCCAGCACCGCCATGATGCGAACGTAGGTGTCGGGGTGAGTGACTTCGTATTGGGAAGACACGCGGTCGAGCAGAAGGCGGCTGTAGGCGTGTTGAGGGTTCATTACCGCATGGATGAAGAGTCCCATGAGAGTATAGATGATTTTGTAACCGGCCAGTTCGGTGTCCACAACGTCGCGGCTGCGGTAGATGCGGCTCATCGCCACCTTGACACAAGCCTCGTAAGCGTCGTGCACAAGTGGGCAAGCATGGCCAATGAGGGAACCGGTGAAGGTGCCGTTGAGGATGCTTTCTTCGTTCTCCACAAAGACACGGACGCACTCTTTCTCCAGCTCACCAATGGCACAAGAGCGGAAGTAGGCCACTTGCTCGTTGAGGTCGGAGGTCTCGGAGGCACGCTTGATGATGTGCTCACGTCGTTCTGGTGTGACGAAGCCCAGCATGAGTTCACGGGTTTGTTCGAAGGAGAGTATCTTTAGCTTGTGGGCATCCTCCAAGTCCATGATTTCGTAGCAGATATCGTCGGCGGCTTCTACGAGATAGGCCAGTGGATGACGCATCCAGCCCACCTCAGTCTTGGCGATGCCGAGTTCGTGGGCGATGCGGGTATAGAGAGGCTCTTCCTGCGTGAAGTAACCAAACTTTTGCTTGGTGGCCTCAATGGCGGGATAGGGGTATTTGACGATGGCTGCCAGCGTGGAGTAAGTGAGCACGAATCCACCTTGGCGTCGTCCCTTGAACTGATGGGTGAGCAAGCGGAATGCGTTAGCGTTGCCATCGAAGTGGGTGATGTCTGCCCATTGCTCAGGACTGAGTTGCCCTTTGTATTTGATGCCTTCACCCTCGCTGAAGTAGGAGGCAATGGCGCGTTCACCCGAATGCCCAAATGGCGGATTGCCCATGTCGTGTGCCAGACAGGCAGCAGAGACGATAGAGCCAATCTCGGCGAAGAGTGTGTGGTCCAGTTCTGGATGCCGTTGGATGAGCTTGTGCGCTACGTCGTCGCCCAAACTGCGGCCTACACTGGCCACCTCCAGAGAGTGGGTAAGGCGGTTGTGCACGAAGATGCTGCCAGGCAAGGGGAATACCTGCGTCTTGTTCTGCATGCGCCGGAACGGGGCAGAGAAGATGAGACGGTCGTAGTCGCGTTTGAATTCGGTGCGGTCGTCGCCGTGCAGACCGTGATAGTCTTCTTGGCCGAGCCGCTTATTGGAGATGAGTTGAAGCCAGTTCATTGCTGCGATGAGGTTAAATCGTTCAAGTGAGCCATAGCCGTAGAACCAGATGGATGAAAGCGGTTTCTGCAGCGTGGCGGTTGCAAAGTTAGGATATTTTCTTAAATCTTAACTCTTTATTCTTAATTCTTAATCGAAAAAGCACTACCTTTGCACAAAATTTTGATTATGAACAATGTGAAGATGAACGGTTGGCGACAATGGAGCGTCTTTTGCTTTGTGTGCTGGTTGTGGGTCACGGCTGGTGCGCAAGGAGTGAAGTTTGACTATCTCTTCCAGGAAGCCGAACGCCAGAAACAGGCACATAACTATGCTGAAGCCATCGACCTATTCGACTATTGCAAGATGTTGAATCCTACATCGGGCGTGGTGCTGTATGAACTGGCTAATCTGTATCGCTATGTGGGCAACGACTCGCTGGCCATCGGGGCGTTGGAAGAGGCGTGCCGTTTATATCCCGACAATTATTGGTACGAGAACCGATTGGTGTCGCTCTATATGGAACATCGCCGCAACGATGAGGCGCTGAAGCATGTGGAGGAAATGGCGCAACGCTGGCCAGAGAAGAGTGAAGTGCTGATGATGCTGCTGGATTTGTATGACCAGAAGCATGACTATGAACAGATGGTGAAAGTGATGGACAAGGTGGAAGTGAAGGAAGGAAAGAGTGAGCAGCTGTCGATGGAGAAGTTCCGCCTGTTCTTGCAGATGAAAGATGAGAAGCGTGCCTTCGATGAGATGAAGCAGTTGGCTGCCGAATATCCGAATGACTTGCGTTATCAAGTGGTGATAGGCGACTTGTATCTGGATGCCGGAAAAAAGGAAGAGGCTTTGGCACAATTCAAGGCGGTTGAAGCGAAAGACCGAGAGAACGGAACCTTGCTTCTGTCAATGGCAAACTACTATAGAGGCGAAGGCCAGGACTCGCTATACCATGACTATATCAAGCGCCTGCTGACGAGCAAGGCTGTGGACGATGCAACCCGTGTGAGAATGATGGGTGTGCTGGTGCACGAGAACTTGGCGTCAGGCTCAGACTCGACCGTCATCATGCAGTTGTTTGATGAGGTGTTGCCTAATACTCAGGAAAAAGGAGGGCTGTTGGAGCTGAAGGTGCGCTACATGGTTACCAAGAAGATGCCTCAGAGTCAGGTAAAACCAGACTTGTGGCGCATGCTGGAACTTGACCCCGAGAACAATATGGCACGCACAGAGCTTCTCTCTTATGCCATTGATGAAGAAGACACGCTTGGTATTGTGAACATCTGTAAGCCGGCTGTTGACTACAAAACAGAAGATCCTGTCTTTTACTACTATCTGGGTGTGGCCTATTTCCAGCAAAAAAAATTGCCGGAAGCTGTTGAAGCCTTCAAAAGTGGCTTGGAGCATGTAGAACAGGCTGGGGTGTCAAACCGAGTGAAGTTATATACTAATATGTATTCGTTGTTGGGCGACATCTATCACCAGTTGGGACAAGACGACAAGGCCTTTGAGTCATTTGAGGCGTGTCTTGGATATGACCCAGACGATGCAATGGTGCTGAACAACTATGCCTACTACCTTTCGGAGAAGAAGAAGAACCTGGAGCGTGCAGAGGCCATGAGCCGCAAGTCGAATGAGCTGGAGCCGAACAACGCTACCTACATGGATACCTATGCATGGGTGCTCTACCAGATGAAACGCTATGAGCAAGCCGCTGAGTGGATGGACAAGACCGTGGAGCAGATGCAGAAAGACGGCGAAGAGATTAGTGATGATCTCGTAGAACATATAAAGAAAATCAATAAGAAAAAACCTAAGAGAAAATGAACAAACTGGTATGGTTGCTGGTGCCTGCACTACTGGTGATGGCATCGTGCCGCTCGGCCAAGAAGGCTACGGACAACGGAACAGATAAAACGGCGCCTGTGGTGACGGTGAACACGCCTCCTGCTACGACTTCTAAGGACACACAAAAGGCTCCGGCTAAGCAAGATGCCCCATCAGCAGCGAAGCAGATTGCTGCTGGCACGAACTTTACGGCAAAGGTGAAGGTGCGTTTGAGACGAGACGATAAGGACATCTCAACGACCGGTACTTTGCGTATGCGTTATGACGACGTGATTCAGATCACGTTGGTAGATCCTCTTCTAGGTATTGCAGAAGTGGGCCGTCTGGAGTTGTCGCCTGACAACGTGCTGGTTATCGACCGTCTGAACAAGCGCTATGTGAGCACTACTTATGAGGACTTCTCTTCGCTGAAGAGTCGCAACATCGGCTTCAGCACCATTCAGGACTTCTTTTGGAAAGAGGCACAAAACTCAGACAAAGTCTCTTACACAATACCTGCCAGCCGACCTATTCAGCTGGACTTGCAGCTCTCAGGTAAGGGCAGTTCTTCGAATTGGGAAGCTCATACGAGCGTGTCTGACAAGTATGTGAAAACCGATGCCAACAAACTCTTTAGCAATCTGATGGCCCAGTGAAAAGACTCGTAATCATAGCGATGGCCGTGGCGCTGGCACTTCCTTTGGCGGCTCAAACCCGAGGGAAGAAGACTACAACTGCCAAGAAGCCAGCTACCACCAAGACAACCCAGCAGAAAAAGCCTGCTCCGACCAAGGCGCAACTGAAGAAAGAGCAGGCTGCCACACAGGCAGCCAAGAAGCAGTCGCAGGCACGCCTTGCCAAATTGAACAAGGATGTGAAGGCGAGTCTGGATAGCGTGCTGATTCTTGACCATCAGATAGGCAAGCAGCAGCAGTCCATTGACAGTTTGAACAAGGAGATTCATTCTCTGGATGTGACAATAGACACGCTGAACGCAGAGTTGGGTCGTTTGCAGCGTGAACTGGATGTGAAGAAGAAGCGATATGCGAAAGCGATGGTGCATTTGCGCAGGAACAAGTCCGTGCAGAACCAGCTGATGTTCATCTTCTCGGCAGAGAATTTCTCGCAGATGATGCGCCGTCTGCGCTATCTGCGTGAGTACTCCACCTTCCAGAAGGCACAAGGAGAACTGCTGAAAGAGAAACAGCTGGAGGTGAAAGCCAAGCAAAACGAACTGTTGGCGGCCAAGACCCAGAAAGAGCAGAACCTGCAGACGGTGGAACAGCAAAAGCGCTCGTTGCAGGGCATGAAGCAGCATGCGCAGACACAGGTGGAATTCCTGAACAAGAATATTGCTACGGTTCAGCAGCAAATCAAGGACTATCAGAAGAAAGAAGCGGCTATCAATGCAGAGATAGACCGTATTATTCAGGCCGAGATTGAAGCGGCCCGCCGTGCAGAAGCCGAGCGGAAACGCAAGGCGGAAGAGGCTCGCAGAAAGGCTGAGGCCGAGGCTCGTGAGAAGGCGCGCAAACTGGCTGAGGCTAAAGCTGCAGCAGAACGGGCTCGCAAGGCGGCTGAGGCGGCTGAAGCTGCTCGCAGAGCTGCCAAGACAGAGGCTGAAAAAACAGCGGCCAAGGCTGCTGCAGAGAAGGCTAAGGCTGAAGCCAAGGCGGCAGAGGCCAATGTGAAGACTGCTACGAAAGAGGAGAAGGTGGAGCGTGAGAAGTATGAGGCGTGGAAGAGCAACGATGCAAGTGGCGATGCTCGATTGTCCAGCAACTTCGTGGCCAACAAGGGACGCTTGCCTATGCCTATCACGGGCAGCTACAATGTGGTGGGCCATTATGGCAACTATGCTGTGGCCGGTCTTCGCAATGTGATGTTGGACAACAAGGGCATTGACATCAGAGGACAGCAAGGATGTGCGGCTCGAGCCGTGTTCAACGGAACGGTAAGTTCTGTGTTCCAGTATGCTGGCACCTACATCGTCATGCTCCGACATGGTTCCTATATTTCGGTTTATTCAGGTCTTTCGTCTGTGTCGGTCCGGAAGGGACAGAGCGTGAAGACGAAGGATACGTTGGGTGCTGTGGGCCAAGACTCCGATGGGCGCTACATCCTGCACTTCCAGCTGCGTAACGAGAGTGCGCGCTTGAATCCGGAACAATGGGTAAGATAAAGAAAGCCAGGCTTTACGGCCTGGCTTTCTTTTTTTCAATGGTATACTTTAGGGGCTCAACTGCCTTGTGCTGTAGTAGCTCATCCCTTTTGCCACAAAGGCTCTTGCCCTTTGTGGCGCTTCTCGTGTAACAGTTGTAACATACCCTCTGTAACATTTGTCACACACTCGATGTTACACTTGTAACACAGGGTGTGTTACATATGTAACACTACCGCAGTGTTACATGCGCTTTTTCCTATTCCACCTCTTCCTCACACGGTCTTCCGGAAAAGAAAAAGGGCCATACCCTTTGGAGCAGATAGCTCTTTTGTGGTATGACCCGTATGATAATAGCAATTTGTGCTTTATTCCTCTACACCCATCGCTTTGCCTTTCACGGTCAGCTCGATGCCATCGGGGCGAATCGTGATGAGTTCCTGCTTGTAGAGGTCACCCACAGCCTGCTTGAACACCTTCTTGCTGACGCCAAACATGGAGTAGATTTCCTCGGCAGGCGACTTGTCATGATAGGGTGAGAAGCCATTGGGAGCGAGTTGCAGATGCTCGAAGAGGCGCTTCGAGAAGTCGCCGATAATCACCTTGCGGTCTGAAGGTGGTGTGTCGGGATAGGGTGAGAAATTGGGGCGTGCAGGACGAGAGGGTTGTGTGCTGCCTCCGTTCTGTTCGCTAATGGCCTTCTGGAACTTCTCTATCTTGCTGGAGCAGACGATGCGGTAGGTCTTGTCGTCGATGTAGCAATAGACTTGGTACCGCTTGCCACGCTGCATGCGCACTTTCTGCTCGCGGAAGGGGCAGAAGAGGTCTTTCATCAAGCCCCAATTGAGGTATGCGCCATATTCGTTGGTCCAGCTGCATTCAAGATAGGCAAACTGTCCCACCTCAATGAGTGGATGCTCGGTGGTGGCGATGAGGCGTTCCTCCTGGTCGAGATAGAGGAACACGTCGAGGGTATCGCCCACTTTCGTGCCTTCGGGCACATAGCGCTTGGGCAACAGAATGTCGCCGATGTCGCCACCCTCAAGATATACACCATGTTCTTTTATGCGCAAGACCTTCAGTAGGTTTCTCTTGCCTAATTTCAACTGTGCCATAAGTTTTCTGTTTTTTGAGATAATCGTTGTTAAAGTGTTGTATGGAAGCATTAGCAGGCTGTGCCTTGTCGCTTCGTTTGGAATGAGCACCGCTTGTTATGCCGATGGTGCGTTGTCTTCATTGACGTTTTCGGTTTCAATCGCTTCATCTGCTCCGTTCGTGCCGATAACGTTGTCTATCATTCCGTCTTTGATATGTATCGTTCTGTCTGTGATTTGTGAGAGCGCCTCGTCGTGGGTGACGATGACGAAGGTCTGCCCGAACTTGTCGCGCAGGTCGAAGAAAAGCTGGTGAAGCTCTTCCTTGTTCTTGGAGTCGAGCGAGCCTGAGGGTTCGTCGGCCAGGATGATGGCAGGGTTGTTGATGAGTGCCCGTGCCACAGCAATACGCTGCTTCTCACCACCGGAAAGCTCTGCTGGCTTGTGATGGGCGCGCTCGCTGAGGTTCAGATAGTCGAGCAGCTCCTTGGCGCGTTCTGTAGCCTGCTTCGTGCTGGTGCCTGCAATGAGAGCAGGGATGCACACGTTCTCCAAGGCTGTGAACTCGGGCAGAAGCTGGTGGAACTGGAACACGAAGCCTAATCGCTGGTTGCGGAAGCGTGCCAGTTCTTTGTCTTTCAGCCGGGTGACATCGATGCCGTCAAGCAATACGGAACCGGTGTCAGGAGTGTCGAGAGTGCCCATGATTTGGAGCAGCGTCGTCTTGCCGGCTCCAGAGGGCCCTACGATGCTGACCACTTCTCCCTTGCCGATTTGAAGGTCAATGCCTTTGAGCACTTGGAGTGTGCCGAAAGATTTGGTGATGTTTTGTAGTTGTATCATTGTATTTCGTTGTTTGGTCTGATGATGGTGAGGAAGGAGGCTTCCCCTGTGTGCTTCTCTCCTGTCCCTTCGTCTTCAGTCGGTCTGACTGGCTAAGTGCGCTCTCTTTGGCGCCTTAGCTGGGAGATGACCGTAATCAAATCCTTATCCCATCTCTCCAATCCACTTGCTGAGCCACTTGCCGACGAGTGTGGTGTCTGCTGTTGTCGTGTTGCGATGTGGGTCGGTGAAGTCATGAAGCTCGCCCGTCTGCTCTTCTTGGTCGGGATAAATGAGCATGAGGCTTGTGTGGCTGAAGTGCTGCTGCAACAGGATGGGCAGTTTTGAGAAGTTGCTCTGGTAGGAGATACTGCCCCGTCGAGCGGTGACCACAACAAGGAGCTGGTCTGTGTTGACTTCGTGGCGCAAGGCAGGGAAATCGTTCCATGACTCAAAGACTTCATAATCGTCTCGCACGCTCTTGTGGCGTTCGCGCATGTAGCGCAGAATGAGATTGTTGGTGCTTTCTGGAGCGTAGAATACCATCTGGCAACTGAGGTCTTCGGCCATGCGGGCCAGACGGTTAATCCAGCGGTAGAAGCCTCGTTCGTACTCAGCCTTTTCGGGCACGGCTACTACAATCTTGCGGATGGTGTTGGCTGGAATATGAAGGTCAACAATAATGATTTGTCGCGATACTCCGTCAATGAGGCCTTGGGCAAAGAGTCCGAGGAAGGAGTCGCCCTTGTGACGCTGGCGATGCAGGCCGATGAGAAGCTCGCTGGCATCGTTTTCACGCAGAGCATGAATGGTAGCTGTGGCGAAGTTGACAGCCAGGCGCGTCTGAGTCTGCACGGGCACATCTGCTGCAGAGGCCAATTGGGTGGCCATCTCCAGACACTCGCGACTGTGCGCCTGTGTCTGGTCGCTCAGGTCGGCGTCGTTGATGATGTTCAGGCAGATGAGTCCGCGGTTGAGCTGACGGTTGCGCATCATGAAGGCCGTGGACATCAAAGTGCCGATGTTGCTGGGCTCATTGATGGGGATGAGTATCTTCTCGTCGTCGAGGGCTGTGCTGTCTCGGCGCGTCTTCTTGTCGGTGCTGCTGCCTTGCACCTTCAGCTTCTTGGCAGCTTGGTCGGTGGCAATGGAGGAAATGATGCATGAAATGAGAATCATGATGACTACACCGTCAAGCACGGCGTTGTTCATGAGGGGTACGCCTGGAGCTATCTGGAGGTTCACGCCTACCATCACCATCGCCAGTGCGCCTGCTGCGTGGGCTTCGGTGAGGCCAAACATCATCACTCCCTCTGCACGGGACATGTGGAAGATCTTGCGACTGGTGTATGCAGCCAGGTATTTAGACAATGTGCCTGCTACCACCATGATAACTACCACAACGGCTGCTTGGGACTCTCGGAACAAGGGGGCAATATTTACCAGCATGCCCACACCGATTAGAAAGTAAGGAATGAAAAGGGCGTTGCCGATAAACTCAATGCGGCTCATCAAAGGCGAGGTGTTGGGCACAAAGCGGTTGAGCACCAAACCTGAAAGGAATGCTCCGAAAATGCCTTCAAGTCCGCAAAGTTCAGCGACAGCTGCAGAAAGGAGCACCACGGTCAGCGTGAAGGTGAATTGGATGACGGGCTCGCTATACTTCTTGAAGAACGCGCGGATGAGGCACGGCAGCAGGAAGAACATAGCAAAGATGTAGACAACGAACTTTAGTCCGAAGAGTCCCCAAAACAGCCAACCGCCTGTCCCCTTGATGACGCCAGCAATGCCTGCTAAGAAGAGCAGGGCAGAGAGGAGAGCCACCATCGTGGCTGCTACCGAGATGGTGACAGAAGGAGTATTGCTGAGTCCGTAGCGCCCTACAATGGGGTAGGCCACCAATGTATGGGATGCGAAGATGCAGGCCAGCAGGAGCGAGGCCAAGAAACTGTAGTGGAGGAAGTAGTACCCTGCCACATAGCCTAAGACGAAGGGAATAAACGTGGTGATGATGCCAAAGATAAGTCCTTTGGTGCGATTCTGCTTGAGGTTCTGCAGGTTCATCTCCAGACCCGCCAGAAACATGATGAAGTAGATGCCGACCTTACCGAAGAGTTCGAACGAGGCATCGCGGGCCAGAATGTTGAAGCCATGCTCACCAATCAGCACACCTGCCAGAATCATTCCGATAATGTGCGGAATGTGTAGTTTGCTGAATATCATGGGGGCAAACAAGATCACGCAGAGCACGAGCAGGAATATCCACGTCGGGTCAGTGATGGGCAGATATGTGGTGATTACGTCCAAGTTGATAGGTTTGGTAGTCCAATAAGCATGTTTATGTGTCGAAACACATGATTTTTGTGCAAAGATACACTTTTTCCATCGTTCCTCTTTCTTTTTTCTATTGGAAAGTTGTAATTTTGCAGCGTTTTTTACGGTGAATCAATAATTTCAATAACAAATAAGGTAAACAAGATGAAAGTAGCTATCGTCGGTGCCAGTGGTGCCGTAGGACAGGAATTCCTTCGTGTTCTTGATGAGAGAAATTTCCCAATTGACGAACTTGTGCTTTTCGGCTCCACTCGTAGTGCTGGCACGAAATATACGTTCCGTGGTAAGGAATATGAGGTGCAGCTTCTCAAACACGGCGATGACTTCAAGGGCGTTGATATCGCTTTCACCTCGGCTGGTGCTGGAACTTCAAAAGAGTTTGCAGAGGACATCACGAAGTATGGTGCAGTGATGATTGACAACTCTAGCGCATTCCGTATGGACGACGATGTGCCATTGGTTGTGCCTGAGTGCAATGCAGAAGATGCGCTGAACCGTCCTCGTGGCATCATCGCCAACCCTAACTGCACCACAATCATGATGGTGGTTGTGCTCAAGCCTATCGAGAAACTTAGCCACATCCAGCGCATTCACGTGGCAAGCTATCAGAGTGCTTCTGGTGCTGGCGCAGCCGCAATGGCTGAGTTGCAGCAGCAGTACAAGGAGCTTGTGGAAGGCAAGGAGCCTACTGTGAACAAGTTCGCTTATCAGTTGGCTTACAACGTGATTCCTCAGATTGACGTGTTCCAGGATAATGGCTACACAAAAGAGGAAATGAAGATGTTTAACGAGACCCGCAAGATTATGCACACCGATGCGAAGTGCTCGGCTATGTGTGTACGTATCTCGTCACTCCGTGCTCACTCTGAGGCTGTATGGGTAGAGACTGAGAAGCCTATCTCTGTGGAAGAGGCACAGGCTGCTATCGCTGCGGCTGAGGGTGTAACACTCATCGACGATCCTAAGAACCAGAAGTATCCTATGCCTCTCTTCACCGCTGGCAAGGATGACGTATATGTAGGTCGTGTGCGCAAGGACCTTGCTAACGAGAACGGCCTCACATTCTGGCTCTCTGGCGACCAGATTAAGAAGGGTGCAGCCTTGAATGCTGTGCAGATTGCCGAGTACCTCATTAAGGTCGGTAACGTGAAATAAGACTTCCTCTTCATCAGAGGTATGATATGCCAAGGGGCTATGTCTGCGTGGACGTAGCCCCTTGTTGTATGATTCCCGTTCCGTGGTAAAGAAACCAGCGCGGCCCTTGATTCCGAACAATTGGGAATCAAGGGCCGCGCTGGCTTATGATGCTTGTCGCTATAGTAGCCTTATAGTCTTTTGTGCAACGCGCTAAAGAGTCGGCATGGGATTGCTTGTCCTGTGCGTGACTCGTTGGCGCTTGGCTGGACTAATGCCATGTAGTGTCGGTATCTTTCTTATATTTATAGATACGCGCAAGCTTAACGTTGAAGATAAGCGTTGAGTAGCCTGGTATTTGTGCCGAGCCATAGGCGCTGGTTCCATAACCAAGGTGGTATGGGATGACGATGGTCCAGTCATCACCTTCCACCATGTTCATCAGCGCAGTGGCAAAGCCATCCACGTTGGCGTTCACGGCCATCAACGTGGGAACGTCAGTCGCCTCGTTAAACGTGTTGGAACTGTAACTCTTGCCAAAGTTGAAGCCGTTTTTGTACGAACCAGATGGTATCAAGCGGCCAAAGTAGTGCACACGGACAGAGTCGTTGTACTCAGGCTTCTTGGTGCCTGCGCCATTACTGTTCTTCTGGATGTAGACGTAATGGTTGCTGTTCAGGTCAGGGCTCTCTTCGGTTGAAACGTGACGGTAACCCAATATCTTGGTCCATCCGTCTGTGCCGTTCTGTGCCAGGTTGGCAATGGAATCTACATAATGCTGGTTCCTGGTCTGCCAGTTGTCATACTCGCCCGCTTCTTCGTTCTCGCTGCATGACGAGAAGCCCATCCCCATTAGGGGAAGGGCTAACGCTATGAGAGTACGGTATAAGAATCCTTTGATAGTCATATGATATGTACTGTTTCCAACGCTCCGTGGAGAGTGAACTGCTCGCACTTTGACTGGTTATTTCAGGTTCTTCAGAAGACTTGTGATAGTCACTTGGTCTTCGATGATGCCACGAAGGTCAGCGATGTTCACGCGCTCTTGCTTCATGGTGTCGCGGTAGCGCAATGTCACGGTGTTGTCCTCCAGCGTCTGATTGTCCACAGTCACGCAGAAAGGTGTGCCGATGGCGTCCTGACGACGGTAGCGCTTACCAATCTGGTCCTTCTCCTCATACTTGCAGTTGAAGTGGAACTTGAGGCTGTCGATGATTTCGCGAGCCTTCTCTGGCAGACCGTCTTTCTTGGTGAGTGGGAACACGGCCAGCTTGATAGGAGCGAGGGCTGCAGGCAGACGGAGCACCACGCGGGTGTCGCCACCTTCGAGCTTCTCCTCACAGTAGCTGTGGCACATCACAGAGAGGAACATGCGGTCCACACCGATGGAAGTCTCGATGACGTATGGAGTGTATGAAGTGTTGTCTTCTGGGTCGAAGTATTCAATCTTCTTGCCGCTGTATTGAGCGTGCTGAGAGAGGTCGAAGTTTGTGCGAGAGTGAATACCCTCTACCTCCTTGAAGCCGAATGGCATCTTGAATTCCACGTCGGTAGCCGCGTTGGCATAGTGAGCCAGCTTGTCGTGGTCGTGGAAGCGGTAGTTCTCTTCGCCGAAGCCGAGCGCCTGGTGCCAAGCCATGCGGCGCTTCTTCCATTCCTCAAACCACTGCAGCTCAGTGCCTGGCTTTACGAAGAACTGCATCTCCATCTGCTCAAACTCACGCATGCGGAAGATGAACTGACGTGCCACAATCTCGTTGCGGAAAGCCTTACCAATCTGTGCAATGCCGAAAGGAATCTTCATGCGGCCTGTCTTCTGCACGTTCAGGTAGTTTACGAAGATGCCCTGAGCCGTCTCTGGGCGCAGGTAGATGGTTGATGCGCCTTCAGCAGCAGCGCCCATCTCTGTCTTGAACATCAGGTTGAACTGACGCACATCTGTCCAGTTTCTTGTGCCGCTGATAGGGCAGGCAATCTCCTCGTCGAGGATAATCTGCTTCAGTCCTTCAAGGTCGATGCCGCCTTCTGCGTTCATCACCTCCTGATAGCGCTGGTGCAGATTGTCGCGCTTAGCCTGCTCTTCGAGCACGCGAGGAGAAGTTGCACGGTACTGTGCCTCGTCAAAAGCATCGCCAAAACGCTTGCGTGCCTTTGCCACTTCTTTCTCAATCTTCTCGTCATACTTGGCAATCTGGTCCTCGATGAGCACATCAGCGCGATAGCGCTTCTTAGAGTCGCGGTTGTCGATGAGTGGGTCGTTGAACGCATCCACATGGCCTGAAGCCTTCCAAATAGTGGGGTGCATGAAGATGGCGGAGTCGATGCCCACGATGTTCTCGTGCAGCAGCACCATATACTGCCACCAGTATTGCTTGATGTTGTTCTTCAACTCCACGCCGTTCTGACCGTAGTCATATACTGCGCCCAGTCCGTCGTAAATCTCTGATGAAGGGAACACGAATCCGTATTCCTTGCAGTGGCTCACCACTTTCTTGAAAATGTCTTCTTGTTGTGCCATTATGTTGTATGTTTTTATTGTTCAGTCCACAAAAACGTTGCAAAGTTACGACTTTCTCAATAATATACGTGGTTTTGAGGGTAAAATAATGTGAATGAACGGGAAATAGATTCCTTTCTTGTGCATTATGATTGGAAAGCCGCGCCTTTGTGAGCCAAACACTTTGGCCAGATTCTCTCTGTAGTTTATTCTCCTCTTCGCAGAGGTCATTCCTTCTTCTTCGCGTCCAGATGGTATGTGAAGCTGATGCCGACATAGTGGTGGCGGAACTTCTGCCAGGAGGTCGTTTGCTGATAGGCAGACTGCTCGCTCCAGCGTCCGTCTTCGCTGTTTAATATATCGTCCAGCTCCAACGTGATACGGGCTTTATTCTTCAGTATTTTCCAAGTGACGGAACTGTCCCACACGAGGATGTTGCGGTTCATGCTGCTGAGAGTGTAGCCTCGGCTGATGCGCTCGTTGAGGCTGGTGTAGACGTAGAAGTTGCCTAAGGAAATCTCTGCGTTCAGACCGAAGTTGTTGTTCCAGTGGGTCGTGTTCTGTTCGGGTGAAGCCGTATAGCGGAGTCGGTCAGCGGCAATCTCTGCATAAACAGAGGCTTTGAGCCAGTTGTAATCGAATGAGAAAGTGAGGTTCTCTCGAGGATTCATGCTGCTTTGGCGGTTCAAGGTTCGCTCTTGCTGTGTGGGCTGGAAGGTGAGGTAACCGTACCGTTTGCCCGCATTCAGGTGGAAGTCGCTTTGTAGCTGGAAGTAGTCGCCCAGACTCTGGTCGATGTTGAGTCGGAATGTCCATGATTTGCTGCCTTTGACATTTTCGGGTCGGCTGGTATAGATGGCAGTTTTTGGGTCGTAACTTAATGCAGTGGTGGTCTCGCAGTTGTTGTGCGTGTAGCCGGCAGAGGTGCTGAAAGAGGTCTGGCTGTGTGCGAGCACCATGTTATAAGTAAGATTCGTAGTATGCGTGTGGGTGTTTCGCAAATGAGGATTGCCCTCTGTGATGAAGTACGGGTCGGTGAGGTCGCGGTAGCCAATGGTCTTAAGGATATCGGGCTGTTTCGTTGTGAAGGCGTAGTTCAGTTCAAGTCCTATGGTCTTGCTGAGTTTCCATGTGGCCCGGAGTGAGGGGTCAACAAAAAAGTAATGGCGTACGGCCGTCGTGTCGAGCATGCCTCGTTGGTAGTCTTGACCTTCACGCTGCCAGCGAGTCGAGACCGTCGGCATCAGCTGAACAGGATTGAGGTTGATGGTCTGTGAGATTCGCAAGCCATGCTCATGGTGGGTGTATAGCTGATGGTAGCTGTTAGCGTCATCGGCCATTCCATTGGTCATGAAGTCTTGGTCCTTACGGTTGTGGTCGTAGGTCAGGATATATTGTGCCTGTATCATCCATTTCCCAGTGAGCCATCGGGCATGGTGAGCTTCTGCCGTCGTGGAGAATTGCCGAGCAGGTGAGGTGTAGGTTTGGGTGAATTGCGATGAGGAGTAGGATTGCGTGTGCGCCGTGATGGTGCGGTTGGTCAGGCCATCGGTCTTCCCATCTTGGTAATCCAGTTTGACACTCGCTCCCAGTGCGCCATCCTTCACGTAGTGCTCCCACACGATTAGGGCATTCAGTTTCGTTTCGTGCCCATTCGTGTTGGTTGTGTTCTGTTGCGAGAGCGTCGGCATATAGTCTATGCCAAATGCATCTTCTTGTTCGGAGCGTTGGTGGCTGTACGAGCGGCTATCGCTGTGCTCCACATTTGCAATTAACCAGAAGGTGTTCAGCGAGTCAGGCATCCATTTAGCGTAGGCGTTGAGTCGTGGCTCCAGCTTATGTGCGCGCTGATGATTCTCAGTGCTGATGCGTGTAGCTGCAGTGTTGGGAAAGTAGTTCTCTGTCAATTGGTGCAGGGTGTGCCAGTCGTCATCATGTGCTAATCCGCCTGTGAAACTGTAGAAGCTCTGCAGCTTCTGTGAGCCCTCCTTCCTTTCTTTGCCATTGTGCTGATAGCCAGCCGAGATGCCTTGCTCTTTGCCAAAACCGTTGTTCATGTATGCGCTACTCCCCTTCATATTGCGTCGCCAATGCCTGTCGATGTTGTTTGCATTGGCAAAGACCATCAGGGGGTCAGTCTTCGAGAGGCGGTTCATCAAAAGCTCACCATTATAGTATTTCGGTGATTGGTAGTATGCTTTCACATCCCCATACCAGCGGTCGAGGAAGCCTGGCTTGATGTTCAGGTCGAGCACCATGTCCTGTGTCCCGTCATCTTTGCCTGTGCGCTTGCTGAATTCCGATTGCTTGTTGTAAGCTTTGATATTCTCCACCGCCTCGGCAGGCAGCTGTTTCACTAGGTCGTCGCCGCCGAATAGACTCTCACCGTCCATCGTGATGCGGATGGGCTTGCCGTTCCATGAGAGTTTTCCGTCACTGCCCATCTGCACACCCGGCAGTTGCTTAATCAGTTCGTCAAGCCTTGCGCCCTCCTGCAAGTGGAAAGCCTCAGGGTGAAAGATAATCGTGTCGCCCTTTACGGTGAACCGCCGTGCGTGCCCCTTCACCTCTACCATCTTCAGCATCTGCGGAGCCATTTTCAGTTCCATTGTGCCAATGTCAATTGTGTCTTTCTGGCTATTGCTGAAGGCCAGTACCGTCTTCGACATCGTGTTGTAGCCCAGCATGAACACTTCCAGTTTGCCGCGTCCATCGGCAAAGATCGTGAAATTGCCTAAGGAGTCAGTTTGGGCAGACCTGATGGAATAGCCGTAGTTGTCTGTCTGTTGAGTGTACTTCACCTGGGCTTCTGGTATAGGTTCTTTTGTTTCGGCATCCACCACACGGCCCTTGACAATGTCGGCCTTAAGGGCTGTTTGTGTGCTTACGATGAGGCATAGCAATAGCAGGATGCGGAGGTTTCCGCATCGAAAAAAGCTTTTCTTCATGTTTGTTATGGATTAGTAGTTTGCGATAATCTGGTCGAAGGTGATGGTTGGGTCTGTGACGCCAAACCCTTCCTTTTTCAGTTTCTGCTTGCGATGCTGCACGGCTGAAACGGAAATTACATAGATGGCTGAAAGAGCGGTGTTGGAGAGTTTCAGCCGTGTGAGCATGCACAGTCGGATGTCATCCTCGCTGAACTGCGGGTGCTCAGCTCGCAAACGGCTGACGAAGTTGCCATCGGCAGTGTCAAGCGTCATCTCTATCTCGCGCCAATTGCGGGCGTTGATGATGGTGCGTTTGTTTGCCTTTGTTTCCAGCATGTCGAGAATTTCACTCTTGTCCATGATGTGGCCACGCAGCATGGCGATGACGGTATCCTTCTGCCGCAGACGCTCTGCCAATTCATGGGCTTCGCGCTGGTGAGCGTTTTGCTCCGCTTCATGTTGTTGGCGAGTCTTGAGGTGCCAGTTGCGGAAAAGGAAAGCCAGAAACAGTAAGCTCAGCAGGAGAATGACAATGATGGCCAGCATCAGGTATCGTTGTGTCAAGGCAGACTTCTTCACATAGCCTGATGCCAGATATGCGCCTTGGCTGGTGGCGAACTCTTGCTTTGACCATTTTATGATGGTTTCATACTTCTCGGGCCAATGGTTCGCGGTGTCGGCATAGGCTTCTTCATACATCCCGATGGGTACGGTAATGTCTCCAGTGATGGAAACGCCTCTTCTGATGCTAAAGGCAAGTGTTGGTGAAAAATTGGGGTGAGGCAATGCCCAAAGGGAGTCCAGAGTCTGATAGATGGAGTCTGTGACCTGTGGCGATGCTGGTTCTTTGCAATGCAGGGCCGCCATGTTGACGATGCGTTCCAGAGAGCTAAAGTGGTGCAGGTCGAAAGGTGCGGAATGGAGCACATGGTATCCGTAGTCGTTAAGTATCGTCAGCAGCCATCGTGGATGGTCGGCCGACAAGCGATAATGTTCCAGTGCACGTCGTTGAGCCTGCTCTTGTTGAATTGACGAGGGAAGAAGCTTGTGGCTTGCAAACTTGTCATAGGCTCGATAGGCAAGGGAATGGTCTTCTGTCGTCTCGGCACAATGGATGGCCAAGTGGAAGAACTTGCTGACTTGTGATGGCAGCGCTTTTTCACCTTGGTGGCCACTCAGCACGAAGCAAATGCGCCCGAAATGTCTCAGGGCATCCTGGTCGTCGCTGGCACCGCCAAGGCTCTCTTCTTCATAATAGCGGTACACGCGGGAAAGGGTGCTGTCATCGGGAAATGCTTGATGGCTTGCTTCCTGGCGGCCAGCTTCGCGCTTGAAGTTCCAGATTTCCGCATCCGACGAGAGGCAGGAGCCCGTATCGCAATGCTGCGCATACCATTGTTCTTCGTGCACCATAGCCCGCAGCAGGTCATAGAGCATTTGCGAACTCTCTGTCAGTCGAGTCGTGTCAACTCGTTCCAGTATCCGTTTTGCGCTATCTGCGTCAGTGAATACAATGTCTTCTGCTTCATGGAGCAAGTGTTGCTGTGGCAGGTCTCGCAGGTCCCATCCAATGGCGCCTGCTACCCCCAGCAATAACACTCCGATGATGATGACAATAGTTTTTCTTTTCATATTTGCCCGTTTTGGTGCTGCAAAGGTATAGCTATTCGGTGACTCGGCAAAGGAATGAGGTGGAAATCTTTATTCCACCTCTCTCTGTCTGATAATCATGGAATTGAGTGTTTATTTTCCACCCTTTTTCCACTATTAAGGATGGAAAAGTGCCTGTGCAACCCCACTTATTTTCCCTTTTTCCCGTGATAAAAGGGCACGTCAGCCGGCTTGCTGCTCACTTGCTGGAAGGACATGGGTTGCTGATGTGCCATTCAACCGGTATAGTTGATACACCAGATGAGACAACACCGTCGTTTCAGCTAGGGAATATCCACTCCTGCAGATGAGGTGCGCTTTGTGCCCAAAAACCGACCTCGTCGACGTCGGTCGACCGATGTCGACGAGGTCGGTGAAGCGATGTCGACGACATCGGTTTGGAGGTGTTAGCGATGGGGCGTTCGGTTGAGGCAAAAAAGGATGGAAGGCTTTTAGGATGATGGAAAAAGAAACCAGCCACTTTCGCAAGTAGCTGGCTCTTTGGTTAACCTTCGTTTAACTTATCTTTAATTACTATCAGTTGCTAATGGCGCACAGTCATTATTGTTTATTTCACACCATACACTTCCTTGACGATGTGCCACTTGTCGTGCAGGTCGGTGCCGTCGAGGCTTTCGGGCAACTGGTCGAATAGCCATCGCCAGTCGTACTGCGGATGTTTTTGTTTCTGCAGCTGGGCCCATTGGCGATACTGCTGATCGGTCCAGTGCGCGATGGGGAGGTCTTTGACCAGCTCGTAATTCTGGATGCCCATCTCGTCCATCATGCGGGTGGCGCGGTCGATGTACTGCTGGGGCGTTTCAGCACTGGCATAGATGTAGGCTTTGTAGCCGAGGCGGTGGCAACCACGTTCCATCTCCTTGCGGACACTCCAGCCCCACTGGTTCTCATCCCAGTCGGTGATGCTGTAATGCTGCCAGTCGCCCGCCTTTGCCTTCTTGTCGATGATGCCGAGCATGCCGTTGGGGAAGAGGAAGAGGGTCTGGATGCGTGGTGCATTGCCTGTCACACCTGATGGGATGCCGCCCGATAACTGGGTAATGAGGTTGACCATCACTTTGCCATCCTGCCGCTTCAGCTCAATCTTCTTCAGATGGCTGTTGCGCATACGTGGCAGGTTCTTCTGGGTGAATGGCTTGCCGTCTATCTGCATGACGGTCTGCGCAACGCGGAATGCCATCTGGAAATACTCTTCCTCGATGTGTCCCTTTTCGCCTTCGTGCTGAATCCACACGCCATCGCAGTAGTGGACGATGTAGAAGGAGGTTTCTTTTCCCTTGTGCTTTTGCTGGATGACTTCTACCAGCGGCTTGTACTCAAACTTCTCCGCCTGTGGCTGGCTGTCGTTGTTTTGGAGGACGATGACGGCCGAGGCAATGGCTCCGCCGAGCAGGAAGATGATGCTGGCAATGGCGGCGGCTTTGGTGGTGAAACTCTTGAGGAAAGTGTGCTTGGGACTTGGTTTTGCTGCACCCATCACTTCTTTCTCAAACTTTGCCCATTCTGTGTCGATGTCGGGCATGCCTATTTTCTTGTCAAGTTCTTCGGTTTTCATTGTTCGGTGGTCTTAAAGATGGAACGGATTTTGGAAAGTGAATGAGAAATGTGCTTGTTGACGGCAGAAGGGCTGATGCCCAGGGTTTGAGCCGTTTCGCGATAAGTCATTTCTTGGTCGTAGTGGAGAGCGAGGATGCGCTTGTCCTGCTCTGTCAGGTGCTCGTCGATGACTCGCGCCAGTTCGTCCAGCAGTTCGTGCCGTTCCTGTGCCTGATGTTCGGATAGCTCGGCTTTCAGTTCTGCTTCGATGGTGGCATTCTGACGGCGGGTTCGCAGGGTGTTGAGGCAGTGGTTCCGTACTGCTGCCAAGAGGTAGCCCGTGATGGAGTCCTCCTTCAGTTGAGGCTGCGTGTGCCACATCTGGGTGAAGACCTGGCTCACGGCATCACGGGCATCTTCCGCCTCCTCCAGTATGGAGAAGGCGAACCGATACATTTGTCGGTAGTTGTTCTTGTAGAGTTGCTCGAATGTGGTTTTGTCGTAATTCATAAAGATTGTGATGCAGGCATTTTTGCCTTTCTCTGCAAATAAGACACACGAAAAGGGGAATCAAATACCCCTATGGCCGATTTTTTTGCAAAGTAAAAGAAAAAAACTAACTTTGCCCCCAAAAAGGAACTGAAACAATGGAACTGAAGTATAAGGAACAGACTGAGGAGGCGGTGGAACTGCTGAAGAGGCTGATTGCCACGCCAAGCGTGAGCCGCGACGAAAAGGCGGCTGCCGATGTGCTGGAAGCATATATGAAGGAGAAGGGATTGAACCCCCTGCGGCATGGGAACAACGTGTGGTGCCTGTCAGCCCACGCGCTGGACGATGGTGGCCAGGCGGAGAAGAAGCCCATTATTTTGCTGAATGCTCATATAGACACCGTGAAGCCTGTGGCTGGTTGGCAGCACGACCCGTTCTCTCCGACACAAGAGGGCGACACGCTCTATGGCTTGGGAAGTAACGATTGTGGCGGTGGTTTGATGGCGCTGCTACAGGTGTTCATGCTGTTGAAAGACTGTCTGCAATCATATCATCTTATTTATTTGGCGAGTTGCGAAGAAGAGGTATCTGGCAAGAATGGCATCGAAAGTGTGCTGCCTCTTCTGCCCAAGATTGACTTTGCCATCGTGGGCGAACCCACAGGCATGCAACCTGCTATTGCGGAGAAGGGGCTGATGGTGATTGATGCGACAGCACACGGCAAGGCGGGACACGCGGCTCGGAACGAGGGCGACAACGCCATCTATCATGCCATGAAGGACATCCAGTGGCTCTCGCAGTGGCAGTTCCCGAAGCAGACGGACTTGCTGGGGCCTGTGAAGAACACGGTCACCATCGTCAATGCCGGCACACAGCACAACGTCATTCCCGACCAGTGTACCTTCACCATTGATGTACGCAGCAACGAGTGCTACACCAATGAGGAAATCTTTGCTTTCTTCCAGGAGCATCTCACTTCGGAGTTGAAAGCACGTTCTTTCCGCCTGTCTTCGTCGAGGATAGACGAGTCGCACCCCTTTGTCCAAGCCTGCATCAAGGAGGGCATGAAACCCTTCGGATCACCTACGTTGAGCGACCAAGCCCTGATGCGCTTCCCTTCGCTCAAACTCGGACCGGGTGAGTCGTCACGCTCTCACACAGCAGACGAATTCATAAAAATCAGCGAGATAGACGCTGCTATCTCGCTGTACGTGAAGTTGCTGTCTTCACTATAAGTTATTTGTTGTTCCGTTTTCTGGCTGCTGCATCCAAATCCCAGTCGTCTATCGGCACATCGGGCAGAAGGAGCGTTCGATAGTGGGCGAGGAGTTCGTGGATGGCAGGCATGAGGGATTGGAGTTGGTCGAGGTTGTCGGCTCTCAATGCCACGCAGATGTTTTCGAAGGTCTTCTGTAACTGTTTGCAGGTTCTTGACCCATTGTCGGAGCTTCTGGCGTATTTGTCGCCTGAGAAAGAGTACCAGACAAAGTGGTAACTGGTTCCATCAAGCGTCGTGTAGTCGGGGTCGAACTGGGCAGAAGTGTAAACCGCCAGTTTGTGCAAGCATTGGATGGAGTCGTAGATGGCTTCAGTCACCTTCATCTTGCGGGTGTGGAACGTCACCTTCTTGCCTTTTTTCTTGTTTCCGTCCCACCGCTGCTCCAGATAGACTAATGCTGTGTCTTTAGGACTATAGGAGAGGCCGAATGGGGAAGAAAAAGAGGGGCGTGCGATAAACAGATGTCTGTGATGAGGGAGTGAGTCGGTCATCTTGTCCCATTCCTTCTCGTAAGCATTGTACGCCTTCTCTCTCTTCTTTCGTGCTTTTTCGGCTGTTTTTGCGCCGGACACGTTGGGCTCATAATATCCTGTCCACCAACGTTTGGCCTCTTCGTTTCCTTCATACCGGAAGGCCTCGATAAAGGGAACGGTTTGATCACGCCCTTTCCTGTAGCGAGGCAGTCCTGGTGCCGTGAGCAGGCGGTCGGTCCTTTTGATTGTGTGAGGTTGGGCAAAGGTGCTGGTGGCAAAGAGTGCCAACAGCATGAGGATGAGAGCTCTTTTCATGTTGTCTGTCTTTTTAACTCCTAACATTTAACTCCTAATGTGCTACATACTGGCTGGCTATCTTATTGATCAGCGGTTCTGTATTGGGCATACGTTCCCAGATTTGGTAGTCAGTGCGATAGCCGTCGAGGTGGACTTCTATGGCGAAACAGTCTTTGGTGAGCCAGATGAAGTTCTGTTCGCGGATATTCTTGTGCTGCAAATTTGACATCAAGATTTTCTTCTTACTTTTATAGCCAGCATATTCGATGGAGCCTCCTCGGCCTCTGTTGCTGTACATGATAGCGTATGAAGGGGTGAAGATAAGGTTGCCGATGTCCATGCCATCTTCAATGTTCTTGTGGAGTGCAATCAGCTGCTTCTTCACGTCCCGAATTTCGTCCATCATGCCCAAGAATCGCCATGTGCCGATGAAGGGACATTGGGGGTTGGAATCGCTGGGCGACATGAGGGCATCAAGAATGGTTTTAGCATTGACGGAGTACTTTCCTGACTCGTAGAACTCGGTGCACCAGTCGTTGTGAGGAAACAAGAGGTGGTTCTGATAGGTGCTCCACCATTTCAGCGTGAAGTGCTCAGCGTTGCTGTCGAAGATGCGGGTGGCAGTGGCATTGTTGGCATCGGGCTTTTCGCCTGTGTAGTTGAACACTTGTGAGTCGTTCTTGCCCAAAGAGAATCCGCTACCCTGCATGGTGAACATCAGCGTGACGCTGTCCGTGCATATTTTATATTGGTCGAACGGTGCTTGGATGGTGACGCCCTCTTTATTGATGAGCGATGTGAGTTTGTAGACTCCACGGGGGTTGTCGGTCTGTGCCATGCAGAGTGTAGGCGCAAAGGCAATGGCTGCTGCGGCCATGATGTTAGTAAAAGTAGCTTTCATTGTATGTATATTTTGTGGGTTATGTAACTATGCTTACCAAGTGGTGAATTGCACTTGTGGGAAGCGTTGGCGAATTGTTTCTTTCTCTGCGTCGGAGAGCTTGTCTTCGTTGGCAATGATGAGTTCGTCAATGGTCAGACTGTCCATCCAGTCGGGAAGCACGATTTCATCGGTGAAAACGAGATGTAGTTTGTGGATGTGTTCGAGTTGGGCGAGTATTTCAGGCACTTCCTTCACACGGATATGGATGCCTAACAAACTTCCTGGGTCATTCATCCTTTGTAGGGACTCTAGGTGGGTGGTTTCGTTGTCGTCGGTGGTGCAGACCATCCAGCCAATCTTGGGTGTGATGGCACGGGTGACTGTGTCCACTTCTGCACCTACAAAGCCTGCTATCAACTCCATCGTTGTCTCGCTGATGAGGCTTCCATCGGCAGGGTTAATCTGCTGGTATTTGAAGTTTGCTCGTGCTCGGTCGACAGGCATGCTCTTGGTGTGAGGTGTTTGGTCGAGAGTCTGTCCGTTCTCATCGGGGAAGAGTTTCAGGAGCCAGCCGTCAATCTCTGTTGGTTTATTGGGATTGCAGGCTCCACCCTCTAATTGGTCTGGCCTTTCTTGCTTGACCATGCTTTGCCAGAACTTGCGGTTGGGGTTCCCTTGTGCTGCCAAAACAAACTCTTTCAGGATGGGAGTGAGGCTTTCTGTCCATGCTTCAAGTCCGTAGGGCTTCAGCTGCTGGGTCTTGTCCAGCACTCTTTGCCAGTCTTGGGGAGTACCCTTGAGGGTGACGGCAGGAATGCCGCAGGATATTCGCATGATAATGTATTCGAAGTAGGACTTCACCGTCTCCATCAGCGTGACTTCGGAGGCAATGCGTTCTGTAGCTCCTGTGGTGGAGAAGTCGGCAGTGATAGTTTTGGCAAGGTCGCCCTTTGTGTTCTCTTTAATCTGAGCGTTGAAGCCATCCAGCAGCTTCGCCCAATCAGGCTGACCCGTGAGCAAATCCTCGCTGGTCTGCACCACTAAGTCCATCTTTCCCGTATGGCTTACCAATTGCTCGCGAAGCTGCTCAGGGTGGGCATTCACGTAGCGAGAGAATCCTTGGCTGATGAGCAACCAAATCATGTCGGGTGAAAGGACGATAGGGCGATGGCTCGCATAGGCTCTGATGATGCTTCTGAAGAAGACGTCTTTCTCTGGAAACGTCAAGCTCTCATCGGCAAAGCTGGTGGCAATTATCTGCGACTTGTGGGGAGATTCCATGACGGAAAGGATGCTTTTGGCAACTTCGTTTCCGTTTAAGAGAGTGTTGAAATACTTGTTGTCGATTTCAGGAAGGTCGCCGTCCACCACAAACGTGACACCTTCGTCCGAGTAGCTTATGGCGCTCTCGTTTATAGAACTCCGAACCTTGCTGTGTTTCTTCCTTTCTTTTGTGGCCTTTTTCTTGATTCGTTCCATCTCCTTTTGGATTCGTTCCATCTCCTTTTGCGAGATGAGAGAATCGGGGGATTGAATATTGTCTATAATGGTTTGGGCCTTAGACTTTGAAGGGAGAGGCAGTGGAAGCGTGTAGGCGCGTGGCTGTTGCTCCTCAGGAATAATAGGCGTAACAGGAGGAGTGCCTTGGTTTTGGCCTCGACAGAGTGAAAAGAAAGCAAAGCAAAGGATTGCCAGCAATGTGATACGGTTAGTTTTCATCTTACATGACTTTGTAGTTAAACATTTTGATGCCACAAAGATAGACTTTTCGCTCCATCGGCGCTAAATAATGGAGTTTACAAATAATTCACATTTCGCTTCAGACCCTTATGAACAGTTCACAAGGATTTTACAGGCTTTTCCTAATCGGCAGTAAATCGGTGCGTTATAAGGAGAGGATGAACTTGTCCCAATCCTTGGCCGTCCCTTTGCCGCCGAACACTTTTTGTTGCATTCGAAGACGATTTTGAGAGATCGCGCTATTGCCAATAGCCATCAATTTGGCGATATTGGAAGGGGAAACTTCCATCTTGATGAGCATGCATATGTGATACTCGGTGTCGGAAAGTTGGTAAAGGGAGAAGAGTTTCTCCTTGAAGGCAGGAAAGGTGCTCAAAAGCCCCGTTTCTATCGTCTTCCAGTCAGCCTCTTTTAGTGCTTTATTATTATATATATGTGTGGCCAGCAGTTCGTCAATGTCTTTGTCGTAGAATTGACGCTTCTTTGCATAGGAAAGCGTGGTGTCGGTGCTTTGGTCGTGATGGTGTTTGTACCGCCGATACAGAATTGCTCCTGTTCCTGCCAGAACAAGGATGAAGCCGATGCTGCCGCCCCATGCAATGAGTCTGTTTCGAGTGTTTTCTTCCTGCAACTTTGCGTTTTTCTCATACAGCGCTTGGCTCTTGACTTGCTCTGCCAGCTTTTGTACTTTCATTAAGCGCTCTGTCTTGAATGCGTCTCTGACGCTATCGATAGCGGCAAGAGCCGTGATGGTCTGGATGTCCTCAGCGCTATATCTCATGCCCAGAGTGTCACCCTCTTGCTTGCAATAGAAATAGGCAAGCTGCTGCATGTTGATCGCTTCCTCATAGAGGCTATTGCGCAGATAGATGTAGCCAATCTGTGCGTAGATGCGGCTCTTGAGATGAATAGACACGTGAGTGCTGTCTTCCAAGAGTGCTTTTTGGAAGAAGATGAAGGCTCTCTCTCCGTTCTGCAAGTCGGAGTTGACGCGCCCAACATAGTAGTAGGCTTCAGGCAAATGCCCACTTTGGGGATTCTTCTTGAAATATGTAGCGACTGTGTTAATCAACGAGTCGGAGGTGTGGCGCACATGGGCCTTGTCATCCGCTTTCACCAGCAGGAGCTGGTAATATGCTTGGACTTCCGCCGGAGCGTCGTTCATCTCGTCGCTAAGTCCAGCCAGCAAGCGCCTGGCGCTGTCGGCATTAACCTCGGTGAGACGGTCTATATCCGCTAAAACAACACCATACTGACTCCTCCTGCTCGTACAGAAGGTAGTCAGTATGATGATAAGAAGGAATGAAAAGGCGGTCCGTCTCATTCGGGAATATGTTATCTTTCTATCGTTTGTTCACGGTCTGGACCAACGCTGACGATAGTGATAGGAGTTTCGAGCTCTTTCTCGAGGAAGGCAATATAGTCTGCGAAAGCCTTCGGGAACTCGGACTCTGAAGTAATCTTGGTGAGGTCTGTCTTCCATCCGGGCAGCTCTGTGTAAACAGGCTCGATCAGACCGTCGCTGATGTCGTATGGGAAGTAGTCGATGACGCTACCATCCTTCAGCTTGTAGGCAGTACAAGCCTTGATAGTCTCGAAGTCGTCAAGCACGTCGCTCTTCATCATGATAAGCTTGGTAACGCCGCTCACCATGATGGCGTACTTCAGTGCTACAAGGTCAATCCAGCCACAACGACGCTCACGTCCTGTCACAGCGCCGTACTCATGGCCAATAGCACGAATCTTGGCACCGGTCTCATCAAACAGCTCTGTAGGGAATGGGCCAGCACCAACGCGTGTGCAGTAAGCCTTGATGATGCCGAATACATCGCCTATCTTGTTAGGACCTACGCCCAAGCCGATGCAAGCACCAGCACAGATAGTGTTAGATGATGTAACGAAGGGGTAAGAGCCGAAGTCGATATCAAGCATTGTGCCTTGTGCGCCTTCGCAGAGGACTGATTTGCCTTGCTTCAGGAGGTTGTTGATTTCGTGCTCTGAGTCAACAAGCTGGAACTGCTTGATGTATTCGATGCCCTCCATCCACTTCTTTTCCACCTCTGTGATATCGTAGTCGGTATAGTTGAGGCTCTTGAGGATTTCCTCGTGACGTGCTTTGTGTGCTGCGTACTTCTCTTCGAAGTTGTCGAGGATATCACCTACGCGCAAACCGTTGCGGCTTGTTTTGTCGGTGTAAGTGGGGCCGATGCCTTTGCCTGTAGTGCCCACTTTGTTCTTGCCTTTAGCTGCTTCGTATGCAGCGTCGAGCAGACGGTGTGTTGGCATGATGAGGTGCGCTTTCTTTGAGATATGGAGGCGGTTCTTGAGGTTGTGACCGCTCTTCTCAAGGTCTTTGGCTTCATCCATGAAGAGGTCTGGAGCCAGCACCACGCCGTTACCAATGATATTAACCTTCTCGCCTTGGAAAATGCCCGATGGAATGGAACGAAGAACATACTTCTCTCCTTCGAACTCGAGCGTGTGTCCTGCGTTAGGACCTCCCTGGAAGCGGGCTACAACGTCATAGCGAGGTGTCAATACATCCACTACCTTACCTTTACCTTCGTCTCCCCATTGAAGACCTAACAGTACATCTACTTTCATTGTTCTATTTAGTTTATTGGTTTAATTTTCTTTGAACCATTCAGCGGCTTTCGCTAACTCTTCGTTGATGCGGGCAAAGCGTCTTTCTTCACGTGTCATGCTGGCTTCCTTCTGCTTCTCCATTTTCTTCTTGACACGCGCCAGCTTAGCCTGGCAGATGTTGCAGAGGCCGTAAATGTAGGTGCTGCATCGCAACTTCTTGAAGCGTGGCGTTTTCATTTTCGAAACCGCCTGCTCGATGGTGGAATCATGCAGGTCCCATATCTTGTGGCATCCTGTGCAGATGTAGTGGTGATGGGGCTGCTTGCCGAATGCGCATTCATACAGGGTGGCGCCTTCAGTCTGATGGTTATAGGCTAAGCCACATTCCACCAGCAGCGCCAATGTGCTGTAGATGGTGCCTCTGCTGACGGGAAAGTCTTGTGGCATCATGGTGAGAATCTCATCTGCACTGTGATGCCCCTTCATCCGCATCACAACATCCAGAATGGCAAATCGTTCAGGAGTTTTGCGCATTCCTTGTTCTGACATGTAGCGTGCGAGGATGTCGCGTGCATTATCCTTCTTCTTTGAACCGTCGTTAATTGCCTCTTTCATACGGCCTGAGCACAATATGGGCACAAATTTACTGCTTTTCTGTGGGCGCTACAAATAATCAGCCACTTTTTTGGCTTTTCGTCTGTTCTCTGCGCTCTTTGATGCATAAATCTGCAGGGCCTTTGTTGCATACTTGTTGTCCAATGCAGCCCCCGCCTGGTCCAAGAATTCCGCCTCAGCCTCTTCGCTCAGGTTGTATTTCCGGATGAGGTGGCAGAGGGTCAAGAACCCGCAAGTTTGCAGCATCACCTCCTCATGTGCTATCCATTCAAAGGCTTTTGTGCTGGCGTATGGCAAGCGCTGAGTGAGATACATGCAGAACATGGTAGCGATTTCTTCTGTCTGAATGCTTTCGGCCCAAATGTCGCACACTTCCTCGGACATCTCTTCGGCAGGCATGAGCATGCAGGCCAGAATCTTGCACTCTCTGGTGCTGTCGTTCCACAGCGCTTGTGCCAAAGAGCGCATTGATGAGACTGTTTCGTTGGCCTCATTCCATTCGCCACGAGCGATTTCATCGGCCATATTGACCAGTCGTGGCAGCTCCACGCCCCAATTGATACGGTAGTCGGCCGTTTGCCTTGCATGCGCCGATGCTACCCCGTTCATTTGGGCGTGGAGTTCCTTTTTGATGACGTTAATGAAGTTATTCATTGATGAGTGGAAGAGTAGAATAGTCCTTGCTATAGCGCAGCATTTGCTCGGCATATCCTTCCGTGTAAGAGATGGTTACGTCTGTGATATTGCCTTGTGCATCACGTACGGCGGTATAGACAGGATTGATAAAGCCCTTGTATGGAGCAATGTTGAGTTTTGCGTAACGGTCGAGAATCTCCTTGTGGAGTTCGGGGTCAATCTTCACTCCGTATGTCTCAACGAGTGCTTGTGCCCCCTTGAAATCGCCTGTCGACTTCACACGCTGAATCTCCGCCAGTAGTTCTCCGAATAGGCCTCTGAGTTTCTGGTAGTCGTTGATTTTCAAGTAGGTCTTGCCGTCACGTTTCACAAATTCCATGACGTTGTCAGCTTTGCCGTGCTCGTATGCCCATCGTGCGATGAGTGCGCGGTTACGCATATGTGCCTCTTCAATGTCATTTCCTAAATTGATGCGCACCAATTGGGTCAGCAGAGCGTTCTGCATCTCACCGATGTAAGCCGCCTTATAAGCCTCGCCGTCGGGCACAAGACCAAGCTCCACCAGCTTAGGATCGGCCAGATAGTAAAGTGCAAACAAGTCGGCGCGTGCCTCTTCAATCGTGCTGCCGTATGCCTTCAGACTGTCTGCATCCACGCCTTCCAGAAGCTTTCCGCTGCCATGGCCGAGACATTCGTGCAAATCCGTGTGTAAATCGCTGGTCAAATCGTCATATTTTTCCATCAGCGCTATCTCTTCGGGTCCATAAGAGAACTCTTGCAGCATGCCGTTGCCCTTAGCTGCTTGGCTGTAGGCATGAGTAAGGTTGCCGATGGTGACGGACTTGGATCCGTGTTCTGCGCGAACCCAGTTGCTGTTAGGGAGATTGATGCCGATGGCAGTCGATGGATAAAGGTCGCCTGCCAGTATAGCCGCTTTGATGACTTTAGCAGTAATGCCCTTTACCTTCTCCTTTTTGAACTCAGGTGCAACAGGGGAATGGTCTTCAAACCACTGGGCGTTGGCACTTAAGGTTTCCGTGCGCTTAGTCGCCTCGATGTCTTTGAAGTTGACGAAGCCTTCCCAAGAGCATTTCAATCCCAGTGGGTCGCCATAACATTCAATAAATCCGTTGACAAAGTCCACCAGTGGTTCCGTGTTCTTCACCCATGCGATGGAATACTGGTCAAAGGTTTTCAAATCACCTGTCTCATAGTAGGAAATGAGTAGGTCGATAACCTTCTGCTGTTGTGCATCCTCTGCATAGGGGCGCGCCAGCTTTAAGTTCTCGACAATCTTCTTCAGCGCTGCACCATACATGCTGCTCGTGGTCCACTTTTTCTCGATGAGTTCGCCGTTTTTTGTCTTTACAAGGCGCGAATTCATGCCGTACATTACAGGATGCAATGCATCGCCCTCAGCTTTCTGCTTCTCATAAAACGCTTCCGCCTCAGCTTGGGTTACATTCTCGTAGTAATTGCAGGCGCTTGTCTTCACCAGGTCATCGCCGTCAGCAAGATTCACGCGCTTCTTCATCGTTTCTGGATTGAAGATAACATCAGCGATTTCATCGGTGCAATTCGTTTGTTCTTTAAACCATTTCTGGCTGAATCCTGGCACAAACTTCTCGCATCCATAGTGATGGTGTATGCCGTTGGAGAACCATAAGCGCTTCAGGTATTCTTCGAAAGCCTTGAAGTCCTTTCCGTTGCGGTCGCCTTTGTAGTTTGTATAGAGATTCTCCATGATTTGGCGGATGCGCAGGTTGTACTTGCCGTTTTGGTCGAAGAGGATGTCGCGGCCATAGAGGGCTGCTTCTTGCAGATAATAGATGAAGGTCTTCTGTTTCAGCGAGAGGTTTTCAAACCCTTCTACTTTGTAGCGTAGCATTTGCAGGTCTGCAAAACGCTCATTGCTGTACTCAAAAGTTCCTTCCAATTTGTCCGACGAAGCCGTTTTGGAACTGTTCTGTTGAGCATTCGTCGTGCCTGCTCCAACAGTCATCAGTGCTGTAATCATCATTGTTTTTACTGTCTTGTTCATTCTGTCTGATATCGTATGTTTATTTATCTGCGTTTTTCTCAAGTGCGACTTCCCTTCCTGATGGCCTGTGGCTCTTCACCTGTTGGGGCAGTGCTGCCTTCAGTCGCATCGTTTTCGCGTCGATAGCGCTCCGGTGTGGTTCCTGTTGCCTTGCGGAAAGCAGCGAAAAAGGACTGCCGATTCTTAAATCCCACCAGCGTTCCAATGTCATCAACAGAATAGGGGAGCATTCGGGCGTCCTTCAGGTAGCGTTTGGCATCTTGGATGCGGTAGCCATGCACTATGTCAGCATAGGCCATTCCATATTCATCTTTGATGATGCGTGACAATTTTGACGCCGACACCTCCAGCATTTCCGCCAGTGTTTGAGCGGAAAAGTCTGGCTCCCGATACTTCTTGCCCTTGATGAGGATGGCGTCAATACGGTCTTTGTGAATTCCCTGCTTGTGCATTTCGCCTGCAAAGTTATAAATTATTTTTCCGACTTGATGGTTCGGACAGTCATTTTTAAGCTTTCTAAAGAATTCCGCTTGGCATCCTCGTCGCCTATTGGGCAACCTCTTCTTCTCCAGGAAGTTCGTTGATGGCATCTATGTCCACCACCGTCATGTTGCGCAGCACCTCTTTGAACTCCTTGTGTGGATAGAACTGCACTTTCATCTTGAACACATTCTGGTTTCCCAGTTCTTCAGGCGTTTCAGCGCTGTGTGCATTAAAGGTGGGTTTGAGAGTGCCAATGCCCTCAATCTGCACGCTGTGACCCATTGTGAAATAAGTTCGCAGGCGGTTTGACATAGCGCTGGCGATGCCTTTCACTTGAGCTTCCGACACTCCCTGTGCCATTACGCACTCCTTCACAAAATCCTCGAACTTAATCGGATCATAACTAAACTGCTCCATCACCCATGCCTCATGTTGCTGATGATCAGGGCCAAGAATCTTTTTCTTTCTTTTTCTATACGGTATAGCCATAGAGTTTTCCTTTGTAGTGACAATTGTAATACGTGTGTTTTGTCTGCAAAATTACGAAAAAACTTTCGATTCCACAATACCTTCATTTCACAGGCACGTGCCCTTCGTCTCCTAAACCGATGTCGTCGACATCGGTTGACCGACCTCGTCGACATCGCCGCACCGACCTCGTCGACGTCGGTTTTGAGGTGCTGAGGAACCCTCGAATAGGATAGGGGAGAAATCCTAGAGGGCATCATGCTGTTAGGTGAAGAGTCTTTTTTGGAGATATGCTTATATAATTATGTTCACGAGAGCTTATATAATAATAAATAATGTGTAAAACGAGGGAGCTATTGGATAATGGGCGACTCGAAACAGTCTCTTCATAGACCTATTGTAAACCCTCATTGGAGTGAAAGTCACACGAAGTGATATCCTTGCCCCCATAAGAGCGGCTTTCTATAAATGCAGTAAAGGTTATTCCACTCGTTGCAGTTAGGCTTGCCCGTTCTTTCATATGTGACTTGCTTGCTAAGTCGTGTATGCTTTGCCTACAAGCCTTTCTGCGCCGATGGAATAGCCTTTTTGCCATTCTCTTTAGCCGTGTTCAATGCTCGATTCTGCCTATAAATTGGGCGAATTTATAAAGGAGGCAGTTGCCCCTCTAAACGGGTGAAAGCACCCTTTGTGACCGCCTTTGAGGGTCTTTTTAGTGTTTTCCTGCCATAATTGTGTCCTCAACCTCCTATTTTGCCACTTTCTTTCAAAAAAGTTGCTGTAATATTTTGCCATTAATTAAAAAGGCAGTACCTTTGCACTCGCTTTCCGGAAGGGAGGCGCACAGAATAGCTCTTTG
>CADAEK010000002.1 GCA_902786925.1 uncultured Bacteroidales bacterium | reverse complement strand
CAAAGAGCTATTCTGTGCGCCTCCCTTCCGGAAAGCGAGTGCAAAGGTACTGCCTTTTTAATTAATGGCAAAATATTACAGCAACTTTTTTGAAAGAAAAATGAAAAAAGGAGAAACTGGACAAAAATACGGCATGTTATTAGTGCATACAGCCCCTATTTCATCGCAAAAGATGCCTATCAAGGAATTTCTCGATACGTGTAAAAAGGTGATACCGGGTATTGCCACCAGAGATGCCATGATTGCGGTTTGTGTAGGTCTGCATCTCGAACTGATAGTCATTCTGCACCAGCGCTTCGGCTAATTCCGCCGAGTTCTGGAAGTGTACATTATCATCAGCAGAACCGTGAATGAGCAAAAGGTCACCCTTTATTTTCTCATACCGATGAAGCGGTGAGCAATCATATCCATTAGGATTTTCTTGTGGTGTACGCATGAATCTTTCTGTATAAACGGTATCATAGAATCGCCAATCGGTAACTGGCGCAACTGCTACGCCACAACAGAAGACACCCCTACCCTCGCACATAGACATTAGTGTATTGAAGCCTCCAAAGCTCCATCCCCATATTGCGATTCGGTCTTTGTCCACATAGGGCAATTTTGAAAGCCAAAGGGCAGTCTCCACTTGGTCATGCGATTCCAGGTCGCCCAGTTTCAGATATGTGCACCGTTTGAATTCAGAACCACGACCACCTGTTCCACGTCCATCGACACAAACCACGACGTATCCCTTCTCGGCCAAACGGCGTTCCCAAAGGAGTCCGCCCATAAAACCGTTTTCATAGGCATTGTGCACTTGTTGACTGCCGGGTCCGCTGTACTGATACATCAACACGGGATATTTCTTTGCGGAATCAAAGTTAGCGGGCTTCACCATCCATCCGTTCAATTGAACGCCATCAGCTGTTGTCAGCGAGAAGATTTCTGCGTTGTCCGAAGACAGGCCTGCGAGCTGCGCTTTAAGGTCGGCGTTAGTTTCCACTGTTTTCAGTACCTTGCCTGAAGCATTGCAAAGCGTGTACACAGGAGGCGTTGTCAGATTCGAATACTTGTTCAGATAATACTGACAGCCCTTGCTGAAGACAGCCGTATGGAAACCTTTTTCTTGAGAGAGCTTCGTGCGCTTGCCCGATGCATCCACCTTGTAGATATACTGTTCAAGAGGACTGCCTTCGTTGCTTGCGTAATAGAAGTTCTTACCCGTAGCATCAGTACCATAATATGCTTTCACCTCAAACTCGCCTTGCGTCAACTGGCGCACCAGCTGTCCTCCAGTTGTATAGAGATACAGATGTCGGAAGCCATCTCGTTCACTCAGCATCACAAACTGATCACGCGAGAAGTCAAGGTGAGCATACGCTCCCTCATCCACATATCGTTTATCTTCTTCTCTCAGGACAAGCTGCGCTGTAGTGCTGCGCGCATTGACAGCATAGAAGTCGAGACGATTCTGATGACGGTTCAAGGTAAGCACCATCAGCTTATCCTTTTCGCCCGTGAATTGAATACGTGGGATGTAGCCATCTGCATCGAGCGGAACTTGCATGGTGCGCGTCACACGGCTTTTGATGTCGTATGAAAGCACGGACACCTTCGAGTTAGTCTCTCCCGCTTTAGGATACTTGTATTCATAGATTCCCGGATAGAGGGCATAAGCATCCTTTGCTGGGTTTGCTCCTTTATACCAAGGGAAGGAAAAAGTCTTCACCTCCGACTCATCAAACCGAATCCACGCCAACAGCTCGCTGTCAGCAGAGAAGTCAAAGGCGCAGTTGAAGGAGAACTCCTCCTCATACACCCAATCAGGCTTGCCGTTGATGACTTTATTGCGCTCACCATCTTTCGTAATCTGACTCTCGGCATTGTTAAACAGCAGTTTGACGAGAAACAGGTTGTTGTCACGCACAAATGCCACTTGGTTGCCGTCAGGCGAAAACTTTGGACATTCTTGCGGACCACCCTTAGACAGTGGCGCCAATGTCTTGTTCCTTATATTATATATATAATATGTGGAAGCAGCTGAATGACGATAGATAGGTGTCCGATTTGTTTCAATCAAAATATTCTTCTCATCGGGTGACATGATATAACCTTCCACCGAGCGAATCACCGCTCCGCGTGCTGTAGAGGCATCAAATAGTGTTTCAAGCACCTCACCCGTCTTGAATGAGCAGCGCTCAATACGCTGACTCCCTTGTGCAACACAGGAATAGCTTTCCCCATCTGCCAGCGGGCGGACCTCTCGTACTGTTTTAGGTGCATACTTACCACCATTTGTTATGTCACGAAGCTGTATCTGCTGAGCAAACACACCTCCAGCTGCTGACACGCATACTGCTACAGCCATCATTATCCGATTCAAAAAAAGTTTCATCACCTTCGTCTAATTTATTCAGCCAGTTCTTCTTTAGATGCTCAGTTCATCAAGCACAGTAATCAAGCGCTTGTCAAAACGTTTGTCCGTACGGATGCACTCTGAGAGAGGGACATAGACCACATCATTGTTGCGAACTCCCACCATGACATTGCGCTGTCCTTGCATAATTGCCTCAATTGCGCCAACGCCTGTACAGCTGGCCAAGATACGGTCGCGAGCTGAAGGACAGCCACCACGCTGCAAATGTCCCAAAATAGACACTCGCACGTCGAACTCAGGGAACTCCTTTTTCACACGATCAGCATAGTAGAGCGCACCGCACTTCGGACTTTCCGACACGATGACGATACATGATTTCTTTGATTTGCGGATGCCACGCCCCATGAAAGCTGCCAACTGGTCCACGTCGGTGGTCTCCTCGGGCACGATGGCCGCTTCCGCACCGCAAGCAATGGCGCAGTTTTGGGCCAAGAAGCCTGCATCACGTCCCATCACCTCCACAAAGAAGATGCGTTCGTGCGAGTTGGCCGTGTCGCGAATACGGTCCACACACTCCATAATGGTATTCATCGTCGTGTCGTAGCCAATCGTTGCATCGGTTCCATAAAGGTCGTTATCGATGGTGCCAGGCAAACCTATCACAGGGAAATCAAACTCCATGCCGAAAGCAAGAGCTCCTGTCAATGAGCCGTTGCCACCAATGACGACGAGTGCGTCTATTTCTTCTTTCAGACAGGTCTCATACGCCTTCTGACGTCCCTCGGGAGTCATGAAATCCTTGCTACGAGCCGTTTTCAGAATGGTGCCACCATGCGTGATGATACCACTCACATCCTCGGTTGTAAATTCTTTCACCTCTCCATTGATGAGTCCATCGTAACCTCGGTAAATACCTTTAATCTTGAAACCATTGTAAATGCCCGAGCGGGTCACCGCACGGATGGCTGCATTCATGCCAGGAGAATCGCCACCCGACGTGAGGATTCCCACCGTTTTAATTTTAGTCATAGTTCTAAAGTCTGTTTTTTGTGTTTGTTGGCAAAGGTAACAAAAATATGAGAACCCTTAATTCTTTTTCATCCACAAAATTACGATAGAGCCTCTTTTTTTGACGAAAACCATATCAAAATCAGACACATTATGTAAATCGAAGACAAGCCTGCATACATCAAGCGCACCCGTAAAACAAGCATCGCCCACACCCGATGTAACATTTGTTACACGCCCTGTGTAACATTTGTAACACACGGTATGTTACATTTGTAACACTGGGCGTGTGACACGTGTAACATTTTCGCTTCGAGATGTCCCAAAACGAAGGCTGTTTTCATGACACAAAGAGTTGTTTATAATTCCAATGCACTTATTTTGCAAAAACCAACATCACATAAAGAAAAAAATGGCTAACTTTGTCGCGAAAGAATCTCTACACAACAAATGAGAAAAGTACACATTATAGTATATATAGGACTGGTATCCGCCATCATGGCCTTCGTCTCCTGCAATAGCAAAGGAGAACACCAAGAAGAGCCCAAAATGGAGTCAGTCATCCTTTCGCACATCAAGCAAAAGGCTGACCTAGTGACAACAGAAGTAAGAGTGCGCAAGCTGGCCATCTACGACTCCAGCAAACACGAGCGTTTCGAGTGGATTGACCCCAAAACATGGAAGTACGGAGAGCGCAAATGCATTGTTCCTGTAGATGTGACCATCAAATACGGGTATGATTTGCGCGACCTCACTGTAGACGACGTAAAGCTGACTGACGACAGCACAGCTATTGTCATCCTTTTGCCTGAGCCCAAAGTGATTGATGCAGGCTACAACGCAAAAGTGGAAGAGAAAGACATTGTGAGAATGTCGTCAGGCTTGCGCGACAAAATCAGCCACGAGGAAGTGGACCAACTCATGGAGAAAGCCTACAAAGCTGTGATGGAAGAAGATTTCACAGAACAGGTAAACAAAGATATCGAGAACAATGCACGCATTGTGTTTGCCTCTATTGTGAAAAGCATCGGCATACAGAACACCGACGTCATTGTGCACAGAAAGGAGGAGTGGAAGCAATGAAAACGTGGACGAAAATCAAAATAGGAGTTCTCGCGGCACTTGTTCTTGCCTTGGGCATCGGTACAGCCATCCTCGTAGGGCGATGCAAGAAGGCTGAGACAGAAGAAATCACGATAGAGCCAACCATTGCCAGCATCGAAGAAATACGCCCCAAAGGAGAAATGTATGTGTGCAGCGCCCTCATCGAAGACTGCTTCATCAAACGCGCCACCGAAAAGAGGCTGCTGCTCCCCAACAAGGAGCACTCGTGCGTACAAACCATGCGGCAGAAGTGCAGCTACATGATTGATTTGGACAAAGTGGAATACAGCGCCGACGAGGAGAGCAAAACCGTGAGAGTGAAATTGCCTCCAGTGGAATATGTGGCTTCTACACAAAGCAGTTCTTTCCTATCGGATGACGGCAACTATTGGGCTGAGCATCTCCCCAACACAAACTCCATGAAACGGAAAGTAGAGGAGCAAATCAAACGTCGATTCGACACGCCCAACAACCGGCGTCAAGCAGAACGATACGCAGAAGACGCCATCAGCGAAGTGATGAGAAGACTGGGATATGAAACTGAATTTGAGGTGACACTTACTAAGACCATCAATTAGTCGACCTCAGAAGAATCCAAACGATAGAGACGCCCTTGACAGGTGTCTCTTTCTTGTAAACGGCGCTTCACCTTAGCCACAAACTCATGGTTCTTGAGTCCCCACCCCGGACGGGCCAAGAGCGAAGCAGGCGATTGAGAAACGAAACGCTCAAGAACAAAATCGGGACGAAGGCGCTCCAGAAAGTCTATGACCAAATCCACATATTCATCAGCGGAAAACAAATGGAAGTCTTCTGGAACAGCCGCATATTCTGCAGCCATCTGTGTGCCCTTGATAAGCTGCAACTGATGAAGCTTCAGCATCGTTAGCGGAATACGGGATAGCACATCCGCTTCTGCCAGCATCTCCTCGCGGCTCTCCCCTGGCAACCCTAATATAACGTGAGCACCCACAAGGATCCCCCTTTCTGCCGTACGCCGAATGGCATCTACGGTCTGAGCATGCGAATGTCCACGATGAATACGCAAAAGCGTTTTGTCATAGACAGATTCAACACCATACTCAACCAGAAGAAAGGAGCGACGATGAAGCTCGTCCAAATAATCAAGCAAAGAGTCGGGCATGCAGTCGGGACGCGTGCCAATCACCAAGCCCACCACATCCGGCACCCGAAGTGCCTCTTCATATTTCGCTTTCAAGCCCTCAAGAGAGTCATACGTATTGGTATAGGCCTGGAAATAGGCAAGATACTTCATTTCCGGATATTTCCTGGAGAAGAACGCCTTACCCTCCTCCAACTGCTGCGTGATAGACTTTGTAGGCGCACAATAATCAGGATTGAAGGTCTGATTGTTGCAATAAGTACAGCCGCCTGTGCCCACCCTGCCATCACGATTAGGGCAAGTGAAACCCGCGTTGAGAGAAATCTTTTGTGCTTTCACGCCCAGTTGCGCGGTGAGCCATGAACCATATTCGTTGTAACGTTGCATAGTGATGCCCTTCGAATTATTGAACAAGCAACTTGGTAGAACGCGTCTTTCCTCCTGTTGTCCATGCTATGACATAAACACCATGAGGAAGGTCGGCCAAAGAACACTCCTCCGATGCCCTAAATGAACGCTTTAGAACGCCATTGGATGTGTAGACCCTCACGGTGAAGGTCAAACATTCTGGAGTTTCCGAACCAAAATGCAAAGTCTTCGTCTGAGGATTGTAAGCCAAGGCATATTCGTCAGGCTCTACAGAAGCAATGGCATCGGGTACTGCGGGGGTGTCCTCCTCTATCTTCTCGCCAGACGTGATGAACCACAGGCGATTGTTGCTGGTGGAGTTGCGCGAGTCGGTGGTATAGCTGAGAATTACGGCTCCGTCAGCATCGATTCCTCCGCTCAGATTGGCTGTATGGTGGGTGTAGAGGTTGGTGAGGTTGTAATATCCTGCTGTTCCCTGCGGGGTCAGCGACCAGAGTTGGCGATCGTCTTCAGCATCAGGCTCTGCGGTGTCGAGTTGCGTGCCCGTATTGGTGGTGGCAGTGGAGCTCCCCGGGGTTGGGTCGTTGAGTGCCATACCGCTCTGACGGTTGATGAGCATGAAATAGCCATCGACAGGAATGATGCGCCACTGCTGAGACTCGTCGCTGGCGGACACGCTCCATGTGCTGACGGGGTCTCCCGCTAGTCCCGCCTTGTTGGTGGTGGCGATAGCTCGTCCGGTGTTGGAATTCGTGATGGTGTAGTAGCAGTTGTCTGCCACGAAGGGAGGTGTGGGCTCAGCCACCTTCTTCTCGGCAAAGGCGGTGCGGAGATAAGCCATGTGGACACCAATGTAGTTCTTGAGATAGTCCAGATACTGGTCGTAGGACGAATAGAGGACGCGTTCGCGCAACACCCTGGTGCTGATGCCCCACTGCTGGAAGTTCAACTGTTGGGACTCCTGCAGGAGGTTGGCGATGGAGTCAATCTGCAGGTAGAGATACTCCTCCAGTCCTTCCTGCACCACTTGGGCATAGCGTCGGTTGACCAGCTGGCCAAACCAGGGGTCTTGCCACATGCGATTGATCCACAGCTTGGTGGCGCCATAGCCCGCATCTGTCATCAGCTGCCGCTCAGTGTTGTCGGTGCCGTTTCGGTCGGTGCGATTGTCGTTGTTGTAGGCAATATCGTAGTCCCAAAGCGGTCCCCAATAGAGCTTGGGGTCTTGCTGTTCCTTGTAAAAATAAGTAGACCAATAGCCATCCACATTACCGCTCACCTCTGTAGCAATGAACCAGTTGACCAACGAGGTGGAATCTACCCAAGCACGATAGCCCTCCTCCGGGTCTGCGAAATCGCTGCCTGACAGCACACGTTCGAATTCGTTCAGATATTCATGGATATAGCTCGTCTGTTCGGGCACAATCTCTTCGTCATCAGGGTAGTGGATGACTACCGGGAGTCCATAGTGAGAGGTGGTGATGAGGTTGCCATCCTGGAATCCGTCCACCTCAAGCAGATAGCCTCCGGTGATGTCGCTTTCTTCGGTGAGAGGATAGTCCTGCTCGACGATGTTGACACGATGGGGACGCACCTCCACCTGGTCGCTGATTTGATAATTGCCGACATAGGTGCCGTTGAGGGTGAGATCCACAAACTTGTGGGCGGGATTGTTCTTAAGTCCCAGAAAATCACCCATCAGAGAGGTGATGGCATTGTGCATGAGGGTCTTGTCGGAAGCATTGGCCAAGAGCGTCCAGCTCTTCGCTTTAGCGTAGCCTGTGCCCAAAAACTTCTCCTTCTGGCTGAACTTGATTCGATAGGGTTTCTTAGGCAGATTCCATGTAGAATTGCCTCGTCCACGAATCTGCATACCCTCGTAGGTAGTTACCTGGTCATTCTCGTCCACATAGTAGAGCGTGGCATAGATGTAGGTATCCTTGCTTGTGATGGATGCATGGTTTTCCGTCTCGATGATGACATGGGGAAGGTTGGTCATCCGCTGGTAGTTCTGGGCATGCGCCACGGGACTCACCAAGCTTGCCAAAAGGGCAATAAGGGTGGATTTGCAATACATAAATAGGTCAATTTTGCCACAAAGATACTGATTTTCATACAACAAGGTCAAAAAAACGAAGAAAATTATTGTCAGAATGCCAAAAAGCAGTACCTTTGCAAGCCGATTTAATATCGAGAGGCAACGAAAGTGGCCTCGTGCTCTGTGTGGATAGCTCCTCCTGCAAGCATTGGGAGAGTGGTCCGTGAAACGCAGAAAACCCAAAGGGAAACCGATGGGCACAGTACGTCAGTCGTACGGAAACGTCGAGCTGACAGCGAACACACATTATTAATTATTAAAACCAAAAGGTTAAATGCAATCAAACAGTTTTAAGACAAGCTACGTACCCACTGAGGCAGCAAACAAGCAGTGGGTGGTTGTTGATGCTGCAGGCCAGACTCTTGGTCGCCTCGCATCTAAGGTAGCAAAAGTACTTCGTGGTAAGTACAAGCCTGTCTTCACACCCAACATGGACTGTGGCGACAATGTAATCATCATCAATGCAAACCAGATTCAGGTGTCTGGCGCAAAGGAATCTCAGAAGGTGTACATCACATTCTCCGGTTACCCTGGCGGTCAGCACAAAGCCACTTATGCTGAGATGGTAAAGCGTCCTAACGGATACGAGAAAGTGCTGCGTCACGCAGTTAAAGGTATGCTTCCAAAGGGAATCCTTGGCCGCAACCTGCTGAAGAACCTCTACATCTTCGAAGGTGCAGAGCATGACAAAGAGGCACAGAAGCCCGTAACACTTGATATTAACACCCTCAAATAAGCATAAGGTATATGGCAGTAAATTATATCAATGCACTCGGCCGTCGTAAGAGCGCCGTTGCACGCGTGTACCTTACTGAAGGTACTGGCAAAATCATCATCAACAAGCGTGAACTTGCTGATTATTTCCCATCAGAACTCATCCAGTTCGTGGTTAAGCAGCCACTCAACCTCCTGGGTGTTGCAGAGAAGTACGACATCAAGGCAAACCTCACTGGCGGTGGCTACACCGGCCAGAGCCAGGCTCTTCGCCTTGCCATTGCCCGTGCACTCGTGAAAATCAATGCTGAAGACAAGAAGGCTCTCCGCGCAGAAGGCTTCATCACACGCGACTCACGCGCTGTTGAACGTAAGAAGCCAGGTCAGCCAAAGGCACGTCGCAGATTCCAGTTCTCTAAGCGTTAATATATTCGGATATTCCAGATGTTCAAAGCAATTTGGGCATCTGGGAAAGACGAATTTCATAGATAACCGTTTAGTATCTAAACCTTCAGGCTCTCTCACACACAGAGCGACCTGCAGGTTGGTTAAACAAACATTAACTCAAAAAGAAAGTAAACAAAACCAATTATTATGGCAAGAACAGATTTTGATTCTCTTCTCGCTGCAGGTGCACACTTCGGTCACCTCAAGCGCAAGTGGAACCCAGCTATGGCTCCTTACATCTTCATGGAGCGCAATGGCATTCATATCATCGACCTCCACAAGACAGTGGCAAAGGTTGACCAGGCAGCTGACGCCCTCAAGCAGATTGCAAAGAGCGGCAAGCGCATTCTTTTCGTAGCAACAAAGAAGCAGGCTAAGGAAATCGTAGCTGAAAAGGCTGCTTCTGTAGGCATGCCTTACGTTATCGAGCGTTGGCCAGGCGGTATGCTCACCAACTTCCCAACCATCCGTAAGGCTGTGAAGAAGATGGCGAACATCGACAAGCTTTTGAGCGATGGCACATACGACAAGCTCTCTAAGCGTGAGAACCTCCAGATTCGTCGCAAGCGCGCTAAGTTGGAGAAGAACCTCGGTTCTATCGCTGACTTGACTCGTCTTCCTTCTGCCCTCTTCGTTGTAGACGTTATGAAGGAGCACATTGCTGTTAGCGAGGCTAACCGCCTTGGCATCCCAGTGTTCGCTATCGTCGACACGAACTCTGATCCACGCAACGTTGACTTCGTAATCCCTGCAAATGATGACGCATCTAAGTCTATCGAGCTGATTCTCGGTGCTGTATGCGGCGCTATCAGCGAGGGTCTCGAGGAGCGCAAGGCAGAAAAGGTTGACATGGAAGCTGCTGGTGAAACAAAGGCTGCTGAAAAAGAAGAAGCCGCTCCCGCTGCAGAAGAGAAAGAAGCCGCTGCTGAATAATCAACAGTAACGTTAAATTGACAAATTTGTAAATATCATGGCAATTACCATACAGGAAATCAATGAGCTTCGCAAGAAGACTCAGGCAGGTCTCATGGACTGCAAGAAGGCCCTCACTGAGGCTAACGGCGACATGGAGGCTGCTATGGAAATCCTTCGCAAGAAGGGTCAGCTTGTTGCAGCAAAGCGCTCTGACCGCGATGCAGCAGAGGGTTGTGTACTTGCAAAAGTAAATGGCAACTACGGTGCAATGATTGCACTGAAGTGCGAAACTGACTTCGTTGCCAAGAACGGTGACTTCGTTGCACTTGCAACAAAGATTATCGACGCTATCGTAGCTGCTAAGTGCAAGAGCATGGACGAAGTGAATGCCCTCACTATCGATGGCGAGAACATTCAGGACGCTATCACAAACCGCTCAGGTGTGACTGGTGAGAAGATGGAGCTTGACGGCTTCAGCTATGTGGAAGGCGAGGACATCATCGCATACAACCACATGAACCAGAACTTCCTCTGCGCTCTCGTTGTACTGAACAAGAAGGGTTTCGAAGAGGCTGGTAAGGGCGTAGCAATGCAGGTTGCAGCTATGTCACCTATCGCTTTGAACGCTGACGCAGTACCACAGGACGTGAAGGATACTGAAACTCGCAACGCTGTCGACAAGGCTAAGCAGAACCAGATTGGCAAGGCTGTTGAGAACGCCCTCAAGAAGGCTGGCATCAACCCTGCACACGTAGACTCAGAAGACCACATCGAGTCTAACACTGCTAAAGGCTGGCTTACTCCAGAGGATGCTGCTAAGGCACGCGAGATCAAGGCTACCGTTGCCAAGGAGGCTGAGGCTAACTTGAAGGAGCAGATGATTGAAAACATCGCCAAAGGTATGGTTGCGAAGTTCTACAAAGAGAACTGCCTTCTCGAGCAGGCTTACATCGACGACAACAAGGTATCTGTTGCACAGTACCTCAAGAGCGTTGATAAGGACCTCACTGTTACAGACTTCAAGCGTTTCACACTCCGCGCTGAGTAAGGAACGACTTTCCAATACAAGAAAGAGAGGGATGCACTTCATTCAAGTGCATCCCTCTCTTTGGGTTCGTACCCCTAACGAAAGATTCTAAACAAACGCATATATCACAAGAGACGCTCTTCAATCTTCAAGCCCAACCGATGCCGTCTTTTGTGATGGACGACATTTGAATCACTCTTGATAGCTCAAAAACCTTTGTAGCAGAAAAAGCAGAGGGCTAAATGGAAGAAGATTTGTGCTTACGAGAGGACTTCTCTTCATAAAACCGCACTTTCATCCGCATCTTCTCTTGTTGCTTCTGTGCCGTTGCAAGGTCATACATGGCCTGAGCAAACCGATGGCACTGTTCCACATCTCTCCGCTGTGCATCTGTAAGACTCTTCGGAAGTAACTTCATATAGTCACTTGTGCTCAAATCCACTTCAACAAACGAATACTTCCTCCGCTTGTCTATAGAAACAAGCAGCAATTTGCCACCTTCCTCAACCTCCGGAAAGAACGTGAAACGTTCCTTGCTTCCTTGATAAGCTGGCAAAACATAGTAACCCATAGTCTGATACTTCTCCTGCTTCTCGAAGACAAACAGTTTCTTCAAGTCCTCTACCTCGAACGCTTTAAATGTAGCGATGCTGTCGGCTACACACAAAGACTCACGAGCATTCGACAACTCGATTGAATCCCTTTCTTTAATCTCTGCCTTCCGACGTTCCAAAGCTGATGGTTGATGCTGACAAGACGTAATGGCTAACGAGCAAGAAATCACCAAGATGGCAAATACTGTATATACGCTTTCTTTCATATACTGAATTTTGGTCACAAAGATAGCACAAAAAGCACAATTTCAGCACCAATTCTGAAAGCTATTTTGCTTTTTCGTTTCTTCAACGAGAAAAAACATACAGAGAAATCATGTTTTTCTCCATTTTTCCTTATCTTTGCAATATTAAAAAAGTTGTCCAGAGTTCACCTCGTATGAAGATACTGACGCATAAAGAAATTTTGACACAACTTGACCACCCCTTTTTCCGCCTCATTTCTGACACAGCGGAAGAACTTGGGTTAGACTGCTACATCATCGGAGGATGGGTGCGTGACCTGTATCTAGAACGTCCATCCAGCGATATAGACATTGTGGTAGTGGATCAAAAGAAGCAGGTGGAACGCCCTGGCATTGCTATTGCTGAGAAGTTACGCAAGAAACTTGGCAAGAAGGTACATATTGCCATCTACAAAAACTTTGGCACAGCCCAGCTCAAGCACAAAAGCCTTGAGATTGAGTTTGTCGGTGCACGCAAAGAAAGCTACGACCGGAACTCACGCAAACCCGTAACTGAAGACGGCACTCTGGAAGAAGACCAAAACCGACGCGACTTCACGATCAATGCGATGGCCCTCTGTCTAAACAAAGACAGATATGGTGAACTGGTTGACCCCTTCAATGGCTTGGACGACTTAGAGGACAAGAACATCACTACCCCGCTCGACCCAGACATTACCTTCAGTGATGATCCCTTGCGAATGATGCGCTGCATCCGTTTTGCCACCCAACTCAACTTTCACATTGCAGAAGACACCTTCAATGCACTTGAACGGAACAAGGAACGAATCCGAATCATCTCTGGAGAACGCGTTGCTGAAGAGTTAAATAAGATTCTTCTATCTCCAACCCCCTCAAAGGGTTTCGTCGATTTGGAACGAAGCGGCTTACTCCCAATTATCTTTCCAGAACTTGCTCAGCTGCAAGGCATAGAGACCAGAAACGGGAAGGCTCATAAAGACAACTTTTATCATACGCTCGAAGTACTTGACAACGTAGCAAAAGTCACCAGCAATCCAGACGACCTGCCTGTGGGCAATGGAAAGTGGGATTCGACGAAAGACCATATGCTGTGGCTGCGCTGGGCCGCTTTACTGCATGATATAGGAAAGCCCAAATCAAAACGATTCGATCCAGCATTAGGATGGACCTTCCACAACCACAACGACATTGGCGAGCGGATGATTCCCAATATTTTCCGTCGGATGAAACTGCCCATGAACGAGAAGATGAAGTTTGTACAAAAACTCGTTCAACTGCATATGCGCCCCATTGCCATAGCGGACGCAGAAGTAACAGACAGCGCAGTACGTCGACTGTTGTTCGAGGCAGGCGATGACATAGACGACTTAATGATTCTTTGCACGGCTGACATTACCTCTAAAAACGAGCAAAAGAAACAGCGGTTCAAGGAAAACTTCATCACCGTCCGCACGAAGCTCGTTGAAATAGAAGAGAAAGACCGCATTAGGAACTTTCAGCCCCCTATCTCTGGCGAAGAAATCATGCAGTTGTTCCAGCTTCCTCCAAGCCGCGAGGTGGGTGTACTGAAAACCCTCATCAAGGATGCCATTTTAGACGGGAAGATACCGAATGAGTACGCTCCAGCCAAACAGCTCCTCATCGAAGAAGCACAAAAGCTGGGACTCACCATACAAAACAACTAACTAAGACCTATGCATATGAAACTCTTATCGACACTTCTGATTTGTGTGCCCTTGATGGCGCAAACAGCCCTTGCTCAAACGAAGCAAGACGTTCTATCTACCATTGAAAAAGTCAACGACTACTGGCAAAGCCACAACTCAGCCAAATGTCGCGGATTTTGGGATAATGCAGCCTACTTCACCGGCAATCAAGCCGCATATGAGTTAACGGGCAAGCAGCGCTACCTCGATTACGCCATCGAATGGGCTGAATACAACCACTGGAAAGGTGCTACACAGAAGAACAAGAGCCAATGGCAATACAAGACTTATGGCGAAGGCATGAACCATGTGCTTTTCGCAGATTGGCAAATATGTTTCCAAGTCTATATTGACCTTTACAAGCTGGAGCATCGGGCAGAGCGTCTAGAGCGCGCCCTAGAAGTGATGTGTTACCAAGCCACCACACCAGAGAAGGATTATTGGTGGTGGGCAGATGCGCTTTACATGGGCATGCCCATCTTTAGCAAGCTGTATACAGTCACACACGACCAAAAGCTTCTTGACAAGCAGTTTGAATGCTATCAATACACAGACAGCCTTCTCTTCGACACAGAGGAACAGCTCTACTACCGTGATGGAAAATACGTGTATCCCAAGGTTAAGACTGCCTGCAATGAAGGAAAATCATTCTGGGCGCGTGGAGCAGGCTGGGTAATGGCAGGTTTGGCAAAAGTACTGCAAGACCTGCCTAAAGACAGCAAATACAGGGGCTTCTACCTCGACCGTTTCAAGAAGCTGGCAGCAGGTGTTGCCAAATGCCAACAGCCTGAAGGCTACTGGACTCGTTCCATGCTGTGTCCCGAGGATGCGCCAGGCTACGAGACCTCCGGAACAGCCTTCTTCACCTATGGATTTCTTTGGGGTGTAAACAATGGGATTCTGCCTGCCAAGCAGTACAAGCCAGTCATAGATAAAGCATGGAAGTATCTTTCCGAGATAGCTCTTCAGCCAGATGGCAGTGTCGGTTATGTACAGCCTATCGGTGAGAAGCCCGATCCAACACGTACAGTCAATGCGCAGTCACAAGCGCCCTTTGGCACAGGTGCATGGCTTTTGGCCGCATGCGAATACTATCGCTACATGAAATAAACCCAAATGGAAGGAGACCATATCAAAATCAACTACTGGCTTCTGCCTCTCTCATGGCTCTATGGCCTAGTGGTAAACATCAGAAACCTGATGTTTGATATGGGTATTCTAAAATCCAAGAAGTTCGACATTCCCGTTATCTGTGTAGGCAACATCACCGTAGGAGGCACAGGAAAGACCCCTCATACCGAATACCTCATTCGGCTTTTATCCAAAGATCATCAAGTGGCAGTACTCAGCCGGGGCTATAAACGTAAGTCAAAAGGCTATATACTGGCCAAAGAAGACACTCCTGTGACAGAGATAGGTGACGAGCCATTCCAGATGAAACACAAGTTTCCAGACATCCATATGGCCGTCGACAAGAATCGTCGGAATGGTATCCTGCAGCTCATGCTGCCAGAAGTAAAGCCTGCCACTGATGTTGTCATTCTAGATGACGCATACCAGCATCGGTACGTGCAAGCAGGCCTCAACATCCTGCTGATGGATTACCACCGCCTCATCTACTTCGACAAGCTTTTACCCGCAGGGCGATTGCGTGAGCAGGAATCTGGCAAGACACGGGCAGACATCATCCTCATCACAAAGTGCCCGAGACACATCACCCCCATGGAGCGTCGCGGCATTATCCAGAGCCTTGGTCTCGAATACTGGCAAAAAGTCTTCTTCACAAGCTTCAAATACCCAGACCACCTTAACGACTTCGGAGAGAACCCTTTGCTCGTAACGGGAATTGCCTCACCCGAGCAGATGATATACGACCTTCAGAAACTTCTGCCCAAGTTTGATGTAATGAGTTTTCCAGACCATCACCACTTCACGCAAGAAGACATTGAGGCCATACGGGCCAGGGCAGCAGGACGCACCATCATTACCACCGAGAAAGATGCCACTCGCCTGCATGGGCTCGAAAAACTGCGAGTCATCCCCGTTGAGGTGGAATTCCTCTATGGGAAAGGAGAAGAGTTTAACCAACTCATCAAGCATTTTGTAACACAACATACACGCAAAAGCGTGCATAACAACCATACACACTAATTATGGCTACAGAAATATCCACTCTAGGAGAGTTCGGCCTTATCAAGCATTTGACCGATCATATAGAAACCACAAATCCAGAAACTCACTATGGCATAGGCGACGATTGTGCCGTATTGAATTATAGCAATGACAAGGACCTACTTGTCACAACAGACTTGTTGATGGAAGGTGTCCACTTCGACCTTACTTACATGCCTCTTAAGCATTTAGGTTATAAAGCCGCCATGGTCAATCTGTCCGACATCTATGCCATGGGGGGCATGCCTAAGCAAATCACTGTGAGTCTGGCCTTAAGCAAGCGCTTCAGCGTGGAAGATATGGAAGATTTCTACGCTGGGCTCCGCTTAGCTTGCGACGCCCATCAGGTAGATATCGTAGGTGGTGACACGACCAGTTCACGTACAGGATTGGCCATTTCCATCACGGCCATTGGTGAGACAGAGAAGGGAAAGGCCATCTATCGCAACGGCGCTAAGGAAACCGACCTGATTTGTGTAAGCGGTGACTTAGGTGCAGCCTACATGGGTTTCCAGCTTTTGGAGCGAGAGAAAGAAGTCTATTACAACCAGATAGAGACCGCCAAGACCGATGCGGAGCGCTTGGCCATCTCCCAACCGGATTTCAGCGGCCGCGAATACTTGCTAGAGCGCCAAATGAAGCCAGAAGCTCGTCGAGACATCATCTTGCAGTTACGCGAAGCAGGTATTCAGCCCACCAGCATGATGGATATCAGCGATGGACTCTCTTCCGAACTGATTCACATCTGCACACAAAGCCATTGTGGCTGCCGCATTTACGAAGAGCGCATCCCTATTGATTACCAAACAGCAGTAATGGCAGAAGAGATGAACATGAACCTCACCACTGCCGCGCTGAACGGAGGTGAAGACTACGAATTATTGTTCACCATCCCAATTGCTGATCACGACAAAGTGGAGCAGTTGAAAGATGTCAAGCTGATTGGCCACATCACCAAAGAAAGCTTAGGCTGTGCTCTCATCACGCGAGATGGTGCGGAGTTCACCCTGAAAGCACAAGGTTGGGAAGCCCTGAAAGAGAAATAACTATTACTAACAATATACAATCACACAAAAAAAGAATCATTATGAGAGTCATTATTGAACCCGATTATGCCGCCCTGTCAAAATGGGCCGCCAATTATGTGGCTAACAAAATCCTTGCAGCCAAACCTACACCAGAAAAGCCATTCGTTCTCGGATGCCCTACGGGGTCTTCACCTCTTGGGCTGTACAGCAACTTGATTGACATGTACACGGCAGGAAAGATTTCTTTCCAAAATGTAGTCACATTCAACATGGACGAGTATGTGAATCTGCCTGAAGACCATCCAGAAAGCTACCATAGTTTCATGTGGAAGAACTTCTTCAGTCATATTGACATCAAACCCGAGAACGTGCACATTCTTAATGGCAATGCACACGACCTCGTTGCCGAGTGCAACCATTATGAGGAACTCATTGCCGAAGCCGGTGGCATTGACCTCTTCATGGGCGGCATCGGTCCTGACGGTCACCTCGCGTTCAACGAGCCAGGCAGCTCACTCACTTCACGCACTCGCATCAAGACGCTGACCACTGACACAATCCATGCCAACAGCCGTTTCTTCGACAACGATCTCAGCCTCGTTCCCAAGCAGGCTCTCACAGTAGGTATTGGCACAGTAATGGACGCAAAGGAAGTGCTTCTCGTCTGCAACGGCCACAATAAGGCACGCGCTCTCAAGCACTGCATCGATGGTGACATCAGCCACAAATGGACTTCTTCCATGCTGCAGATGCACCCACACGCTATTGTGGTGTGTGACGAAGCCGCTTGCGACGAGCTCACAGTAGGCACATACAAATACTATCTCGACAAGGAAAGAGGCAATCTATAAGCCTCCGCACTCATATATTAAAATAAAGAAGCCGTTCCTCTAACACCGAGGAACGGCTTCTTTATTTATAGGCGTTACACCTACAAAAACGCGCACCCTGCGCATGGTAATATGCGCAGGGTGCACGTAATATTTCATGCAGGGTGCGTGAAATCAAATGCGCACGGTGCGCACGTAGTGCTCCACACGCATCATGTCTCCCCCCTTTACTTACTCGTCCAAAAAATCCTCGACAAGCGCCAACGCTTCCACTTGAGCAATCTCGAGATTTGCGTTCACTACGACCTCGTCAAATTTCTCAGCCTGAGACAATTCATACTTGGCACGCTCAATGCGCTGTTCAATCACATCGGGTGCATCTGTAGCACGCTTTTCAAGGCGATTACGGAGCTCTTCAATGCTTGGTGGCTGAATGAAAATGCTCAATGCCCGCTTGCCATAGAGCTGCTTGATGCGCATGGCACCATTCACATCCACATCGAAGATGACATTTTCGCCAGCATCCAACTGCTTGTCCACCTGCGATTTCAACGTTCCATAAAAACGGTCCTTATAGACTTCTTCATACTCCACAAACTCGTCGTTGGCAATCTTAGCCCTAAATTCATCGGGTGTCAAGAAGAAATATTCCACACCATTCTGCTCCTGCCCACGGGGAGGACGAGATGTAGCAGAGATGGAAAAATGCAAATTGAGAGCGTCAGCCCCACCATCTGCCATGATGCTATTGATAATCGTTGATTTGCCAGAACCAGAAGGAGCGGCAAAAATAATCAGTTTTCCTTGCATAATCTGAGGGAATGTGAAGAGTTTGTATTACATGACATTGAGCACTTGCTCCTTGATTTGCTCAAGTTCGTCCTTCATCTTCACAACGATATTCTGCATCTCTGCCTGATTCGATTTAGAACCAGTCGTGTTGATTTCACGTCCCATCTCCTGTGCGATGAAGCCAAGTTTCTTGCCCTGGCCACGACCTTCCTTCATCGTCTCTATAAAGTAGCGCAGATGATTGCTCAAACGCTGTTTCTCTTCCGAAATATCCAGCTTCTCAATATAATAAATCATCTCCTGCTCCAGGCGGTTCTTATCATAGTCCACACCAATTTGCTGCTCCAACGCATCAACGATGCGCTGACGAATCTTAGTGGTGCGCTCCTTCTCGAAAGGCTCAATCGATGCCAGCAATGCGGCGATATTGTCAATCTTTTCCTGGAACTTCTTCGCCAATGCCAAACCCTCTTGCTCACGGAATGCAACCGTCTCGCTTATAGCACCTTCCACAGCCTTACGAGCCTGTGCCCATTCCTCTGCAGAAAGTTCTTCCACCTCGACGTGCGACAACACGTCGGGCATACGAAGGAGCGTGGCATACCAATCATCTGGTTCGGGCAATTGCAACTCAGCCTGCATCTTCTCTATCTGACGCTTATACTCGCTCACTAATGCCAGATTAATGGGTGTGGCACTAGAAGTCTGGTCTTTTTCAATCCACAATACAAAATCAGCCTTTCCACGCTCTAAGCCTTGCTGGATAAGCTGACGAATCTCCATCTCCTTCTCACGATAGATAGGAGCAATACGAGTGGTTAAATCCAATGATTTGCTGTTGAGTGATTTTAACTCAGCATGAATCTTCTTGCCATTATATTCTACGACACATTTGCCGTAGCCAGTCATAGATTGTATCATAATTCCGTTCGATTTTGGGTACAAAGGTAAGAGAAATAATTGACAACTGGCAATTGACGGCTGACAATTTTGCCATTCAAGGTGCTAATTGTCAATTGACAACTTTTTTCGCCGTAGGTAATTGCCAATTGTCAATTTAAATGCTTACCTTTGCATTCATTTAGCAACCAACTCACAGAACATGTCAGTTATCTTACATATAGAAACCTCCACCGACCTCTGCAGTGTCGCTGTCAGCCAAGATAGCGCCATCATCTTCCAGACGGACAACCTCCCGAAAGAAGGCGATGCCAAAGAGTCGGAAAAACCCAAAGGCACCAACCATGCATCCATCCTCGGTGTAATGGTGGACGAAGCACTTTCATTCACAGACAACCACGCCATTCCCTTCGATGCAGTGGCAGTAAGCGCTGGTCCTGGCAGCTACACAGGCCTTCGCATAGGCACTTCCATGGCCAAAGGAGTGGCATACGGGCGGAATCTGAAACTTCTGGCCGTCCCCACCTTGGAAATACAGTGCGTTCCAGTGCTCCTTGTCCACGATGATTTGCCAGAAGACGCCTTGTTGTGCCCCATGCTCGACGCGCGCCGCATGGAAGTTTATGCCGCCCTGTACACAAGAGCGCTCCGCCCTGTGATGGAGACAGCACCAGTGGTGGTGGATGAGACATCCTTCAAACCCTACCTGGACGAGCACCCCGTCTATTTCTTCGGAAATGGCGCAGAAAAATGCAAAGCTGTCATCCAGCACCCCAATGCCCACTTCCTCGACGGCGTGCCATTGTTAGCTAAATACATGTCGCCACTGGCTGAGAAGAAGTTCCTCAGAGAGGATTTCGCGGATGTAGCCTATTTTGAGCCCAACTATCTGAAGGAGTTCCAGGCTACAGTGGCCAAGAAACTGATATAATCAAGAAATCATATGGATTACAATACAACGAGAGAAAAACTCATCATGCCAGAATATGGCCGAGGCATCCAGCAGATGGTAGAACACTGCAAGAGCATCGCGGACAGAGAAGAGCGCATGCGCTGTGCATACAGCATCATCAGCACAATGGCGACCATGGCTGAACAGACAGCTGACAAGGAGGACTTCCAAAAGAAACTGTGGAACCATCTTGCCGCCATCGCCCAATATGACTTAGACATAGACTATCCTGTTGAGATAGAGCGCATGGACGACGAGAGTGCTGCTCCCGATGCACTGCCCTACCCACAGCGCCGTATCAAGAAACGCAACTACGGCACTATCGTGGAGCAGTTCAACGAGCACCTCGCCACAATGAGCGAAGGGGAGCAACGCGATCAGCTGACCTTGCAGATTGCCAACCACATGAAGCGCGACCTCTCCAATTGGAGCACAGACTCCATGAGCGATGAAAAGGTAGCCGACGACATGGCCTACTACACCGATGGGAAAATACAACTCGACCCACAGCGTTACCCGCTCATCAGCGACGGAGAGTTACTGAGCAGCCGCATTTCAACAAGCGTCAAGAAAAAGAAGAAAAAATAGAGTTCAGCCAATGGCATCATTCATCATCGAAGGTGGTCACAAACTACGTGGCGAAATCACCCCACAAGGAGCGAAGAACGAAGCATTACAGGTCATCTCGGCCATCTTGCTTACCTCTGAGCCCGTTACAATCCACAACATCCCCAACATTCTGGATGTAAACAACCTCATCAGCCTGCTTAGCAAGATGGGAGTACGCATCACAGAATTGGGCAATCATTCGTGGACATTCCAAGCAGACCAGCTTGACATGGAATATTTGGGAAGCCAAGAATTCGTGCAACGCTGCTCCACCCTGCGTGGCAGCATCCTCACATTAGGCCCTCTGTTGGCCCGTTTTCACAAAGCCTGCGTAGCAAAACCCGGAGGCGACCAAATTGGCCGTCGCCGCTTAGACACACACTTCATTGGCATTCAAGAACTCGGCGCCAAATTCAATTATAACACAGAACGTGGTGTCTATGAGATTGACGCAAACGAGTTGAAGGGCACCTACATGTTATTGGACGAAGCCAGTGTGACAGGCACTGCCAACATTATCATGACTGCGGTATTGGCCCAAGGAACCACCACTATCTACAATGCGGCCTGTGAGCCCTATATCCAGCAGCTTTGCCGGATGCTGAACCAAATGGGAGCAAAGATTTCGGGCATCAGCTCCAACTTGCTCACCATCGAAGGCGTAACAGCCTTACATGGAACAGAACACACCATCCTGCCAGACATGATTGAAGTAGGCTCTTTCATCGGCATGGCAGCCATGACCGGCAGCGACATCACCATCAAGCATGTCAGCTATGAGAACCTCGGCATCATTCCACAAGCCTTCCGCCGCCTTGGAATCACCGTGGAACGCATCGGTGATGACATTCACATTCCAGAGCATCAGCACTATGAGGTATCATCCTTCATGGATGGCAGCACCATGGCCATCGCTGATGCGCCTTGGCCTGGTCTCACCCCCGACTTGCTCAGCATCATGCTAGTGGTGGCCACGCAAGCCAAAGGCTCCGTGCTCATCCACCAGAAAATGTTTGAAAGCCGTCTGTTTTTCGTGGACAAGCTCATTGACATGGGAGCACAAATCATCCTCTGCGACCCACATCGCGCAGTGGTCGTCGGACATGACAACCAGATGCAGCTACGCGGGTCAAGAATGACAAGCCCCGATATCCGCGCTGGTATCGCCCTGCTGATTGCCGCAATGTCCGCCAATGGAGTGAGCATGATTAGTAACATTGAACAGATTGACCGCGGCTACGAAGACATAGAAGGACGTCTAACAGCGCTCGGCGCAGCCATCAAAAGAATACAATGATTAGAAAAGAAGACGTTTACCCTATCGGTCGAATGGGCAAAGCGCATGGGCTGAAAGGAGAGATCAACTTCATGTTCACAGATGATGCATGGGACCGAGCAGAAAGCGACCACATCATTTGCGAAGTAGATGGCATCTTGGTGCCCTTTTTCATCGAAGAATACCGTTTTCGCAGCGATACCACTGCTATCACAAAACTGGAAGACATAGACAGTCTGGAAGCCGTTCAAATGTTGGTCAACAGCCCTGTCTATCTAGAGAAAAAGTATCAGGAAGAGCTGGAAGAAGATGAAGTTTCACTTCATTACTTCATCGGATTCAAAATGATAGACGGCGACAACGGTAAAGAGATTGGCACCATTACTGATATTGATGACAAGACCGACAACTGGCTCTTCATTGTGGAGCAAGCGGATGGCAACGAGGTCATGATACCAGCCCATGAAGAGTTCATTGCAGAGATTAGGCAAGAAGAGAAAACAATGGTAATGGACTTACCTTTAGGACTTTTAGATTTATGAAGAAAAGAATATGCATTTTAGGCTCTACTGGCAGCATCGGCACACAAGCATTGGACGTGATTGGCCAGCACAGCGACCTCTATGAGGCATACGTATTGACGGCCTACAACAATGCAGACCTGCTGATTGAACAAGCCCGACAATATAACCCTGAGGCAGTGGTCATTGCCAAAGAGTCCAACTACACGAAGGTGAAAGACGGTCTCGCAGACCTCCCCATCAAGGTATATACAGGTGCGGATGCACTCTGTCAAGTCGTACAGGATGACAACGTAGATATCGTACTTGCATCCATGGTAGGATTTGCCGGACTGGAACCGACAATTGCCGCCATCAAAGCCAAGAAGATGATTGCTTTGGCCAACAAAGAGACGTTGGTGGTGGCTGGCGACCTCATCACCCGTTTGGCTAACGAGAACCAAGTGCCCATCCTGCCCGTGGATTCAGAGCACTCAGCCATTTTCCAGTGTCTGGAACCAGGCAACCGCATTGACAAGATTCTGTTGACATGTAGCGGTGGCCCCTTCCGGAACATGACAAAAGAGCAATTAAAGACTGTAACCAAAGCAGATGCTCTTGCTCATCCCACATGGAACATGGGCGCCAAGATAACCATCGACTCTGCCACGCTGATGAACAAAGGGTTTGAGGTGATTGAGGCAAAGTGGCTTTTTGGTGTAAAGCCCGAGCAGATACAGGTGGTGGTTCATCCTCAGTCTGTCATTCATAGTGCAGTACAGTTCGAAGACGGTGCGGTAAAGGCCCAACTGGGCGTGCCCGACATGCGGCTTCCCATTCAATATGCATTCAGCTATCCGAGAAGACTAACACTCAACGGAGACCGCCTTGATCTCTTCGCCCTCAAAGATTTAACCTTCGAGCAGCCAGACGTGAAGCGTTTCCGTTGCCTCGGTTTAGCATATGAAGCTTTGAAACAAGGAGGGAACATGCCCTGTATCGTCAATGCGGCAAACGAGGTGGCCAACCGCGCTTTTATTGACGATAAGATTGGCTTCGAGCAAATCGCAGACATCATTGAGCAGACCATGACAAAGGTTCCCTTCACCAAAGATTCCACATTAGAAACATATTTACAAACTGATAAAGAAGCACGGAAGTACGCTTCCACCCTGTTATAATGGAAACGATTCTCATTAAGGCGCTGCAACTCATCGTTGCCCTTGCACTACTCATCATCCTGCATGAAGGCGGGCATTACCTTGCAGCCAAGATTTTTAAGGTAAGAGTAGAAAAGTTCTATCTCTTTTTCGACTGGAAGTTTAGCATCTTCAGCACTTACAGCAATTGGTGGCGCAAACTGACAGGCAAGTCTCCCGCGAAGAAGAAAGAAAATGGAGAATACGAATACGAAGGGACAGAATACGGCATTGGCTGGATTCCGCTCGGTGGCTATGTAAAGATTTCAGGCATGATTGACGAGTCGTCGTTCAATGAAGACGACAGTCAGACGAACTTCTGGAAACAATTGCCCCAACTGATGAAGAACATCATTGTCAAAAACTCAGACGTGAAAGGCGAGAAGTGGGAGTTTCGGACCCACCCTGCTTGGCAGCGCCTTATCATCATGCTGGGTGGCATCATCATGAACTTCATCACCGCTTTTGTCATCTACGCCATGGTGTTGTTCACATGGGGAGAAAGCTTTGTCAAAAGCGAAGACATGAACTATGGAATGAAGTTCTCCGAACAAGCAAAAGCTGACGGTTTCCGCGATGGCGACATCATCATAAAAACGGACAATGAACCTGTTGAATCATGGAGCACCTCTGTGCTGCAAGACATGTCGAATGCCAAGACCGTCACGGTGCTTCGTGCAGGCAAGAAGGTGATCATCAACATGCCACAAGAGCTCTCTCTGCTGGACATGATTGAGCCGCCTCTCTATGCCACGATGCGTGCGCCACTGTCCATTGACAGCATCATACCTGGCACACCAGCTGAGGACATGGGACTGAAGAAGACAGACAGAATCTGCTCTATCAACGGAGTGAAAGTAAAGGATTTCAACGACTTCCAAAACAGCCTTATCGCTCTGCAGAAAGCCCTGCCTGAGGGAGCCAACTTTGGTGACAGCCTCAAAGCGCGCCAAATCACCCTTGTGCTGAATGACTCCATCACCAAGCAAGTAACGTTGACTCCAGAGTTTACACTTGGCTTTGCCAACGCCATGCCTTATCAGGACAAGATCACCACAAAGACCTACGGATTCTTTGAGTCATTCCCTGCAGGCATTCAGTACGGCATGCAGACATTGGCAAGTTATGTGGACCAGATGAAATATGTCTTCACTAAGAAAGGCGCTCGTCAAGTTGGCGGTTTCATCAGCATCGGCAAGATTTTCCCAGATGCCTGGAACTGGCAAAAATTCTGGTTGCTCACAGCCTTCTTATCCATTGTATTAGGATTCATGAATGTATTGCCCATCCCTGCACTGGATGGCGGCCATGCACTCTTTGCCACCTTTGAATTGCTCACCGGAAAACGTCTGAACGACAACTTCCTGCTAGTGGTTCAATATTTCGGTATGTACTTACTGCTGGCCATCATGGTTTTGGCACAGCTCAATGACATATTAAGGTTTTTTGGATTGTAAACGAAGCACATGAAGATATTGGCAGTTGGCATGAACTATGCCAAACATATTGACGAGTTACATACTAAAGAAGAACAAACTTCGTTATTACATGCAGAGCCTGTCCTCTTTTCGAAGTTCGACTCAAGCATCATCCAGCCGGGCAAGCCTTTCTTTGTTCCGGACTTTGCAGACCGCTTCGACTACGAGACGGAGATTGTCGTGAAGATTGCCCATGTAGGCAAAGACATCAGCGAGCGCTTCGCTCATCGATATTACAACGAGCTGACCGTAGGCATCGATTTCACGGCACGCAACCTTCAGAAAGAACTGCGTGAGAAAGGCATGCCTTGGGAATGCTGCAAAGGGTTCGATGGCAGCGCAGCACTTGGCAAGTTCATCAAGAAGGAAGACCTCGGGTGCGACGTGCAAGACATCCATTTTCACATGGACTTGAACGGTGAGCGCAGACAGACAGGGCATACGGCAGACATGATACACACCATCGATCACATCATTGCCTACGCCTCCAAGTTCTTCACACTCAAGACAGGCGACCTCATCTTCACAGGCACTCCAGTAGGTGTCGGTCCCGTGAAAGAAGGAGACAAGATAGAAGCCTACATTGGCGACCAGAAACTACTTGATCTAAAGATTAAATGACGAGAAAGTTCTACACCCTCATCCTCCTGATGGCATTGGCTTTCACAGCCAATGCACAGTCACGCTACGCAGAACACTCCAAGCTCTCCACAGGCAAGTGGGTAAAGATTCGTGTAGCAGATGAAGGTGTGTACCAGCTCACCAGCACAACCCTAAAGGGCATGGGGTTCAGCCAACCGAGCAAAGTGCGTCTTTACGGCTATAACCTTCCTGTTCTGCCCGAAGCCAATATCGAAAACATCGATGATGACCTGACAGAGATTCCTCTCTACAGGAAAGCCAATGGCACTTTGTTGTTCTATTCATGCGGAACCACCCAATGGTCGCGCAAAACGTCCAAAGGCATCTACACCCACAAGAACAACCCCTATTCAGATTACATTTATTATTTCCTCACCGAAGGAAATGACAGCCCCGCCCCATTCACTCAAGAGAATGCCCAAAGCACATACAGTACGGTACAGACCACCTACTATGCCCATTCTCTTTATGAGCAGGACGGCTTTTCCTTCTTGAACAGCGGACGCACTTTCTTTGAAGCATACGACTATGCTACAGGAGCCACCAAGAACTATCAAATCAATTTAGAAAACGCATGTTGTGGTGACTTGAACCTCAACGTGCAATTTGGAGCAGCAGGCGGCACAGCCTCCACCCTCAGCGTATCGGTTGGTGACAACAACGTGGGCTCGATTTCATTGAGTGCATTATCCAGCAACAACGTGGCCACCATCAGCAATCGCAGTTTCACGCTCTATGACCAAGTGGCCACATCACTCAACGTCACGCTCAAGCACACACGCGGTGCAGGCATATCAGGCCATCTTGATTATTTGCGCGCCAGCTACGAGGCACAGTTGTCCATCAGCGGAAAGAACCACTTGGTCTTCAGCCCCAACGAAAATGGTTCCCGCGTGTTCGAGCTACAAGGAGCACAGAGCGGCATCAGCATCTGGAACATTACCCAACCTGCAGCACCGTGTGAACTGACGGGAACCCTGAATGGCGATACCTACCGGTTCTCTGCCACCAACGCAAGGTTCACCCACAAATATCTGGCGGTGAATACAAGTGCAACCTTCCCTACCCCGCAAACGGTCGGCACCATCAAGAATCAAGATCTTCATGCACTTGAAAATATTGATTTGCTCATCATCGTACCAGCCAATGGGAACTTGACACAGCAAGCAGAGCGATTGGCAGCAGCCCATACAGAAAAAGACGGGCTCAAATGCGCTGTCGTCCGAGCAGACCAAGTGTACAATGAGTTTTCTGCAGGCACGCCCGATGCCACAGCCTATCGCCGTCTGATGAAAATGCTGTATGACAAACGTTTCACGTCATCTCCAATCGCCAGCACAGAGAAAGGCAGCCTCAACCTCCTGCTCTTTGGCCCATGCATGTGGGACAACCGTTTCGTGACTCAAGGGTTGAAAGCAACATCCCCCGACAAATATCTGCTGACTTACGAATCGGACAACTCATGGTCTCACACCGAGTCATTTGTGTTGGAAGAATACTACACCTTGCTGGCTGACGGCAAAGGTGTATCACCGCTCAAGGAAAAGCCCGACTGCGGTGTTGGACGCATTCCCGTATCCAATGCCACTGAAGCAAAGAACGTAGTGGACAAGCTCATCGCCCATATCTACAACAGCCAAGCTGGAGCATGGAAGAACACCATCTGCATGATGGGCGACGATGGTGACAAGAACATCCATATGGAAGATGCTGAAAACGTGCTCCAGAACACAATGAGCCTGTTCCCCAACTACCGATACAAGCGAATCTATTGGGACACTTACGAGCGCGTGCAATCAGCTACAGGAAGCACCTATCCTGCTGTGCTGGCAGAAATCAATAAAACCATGCAAGAGGGAGCACTCATCATGGACTACACTGGACATGGCGCCCCCTACATGCTCTCCCACGAGCAAGTGCTGCGCACTTCTCACTTCCAAGGCTGGTCTTCTCCACGGCTGCCCTTGTGGATTACTGCAGCCTGCGATGTTGCTCCCTTCGACATGAACACCGAAAACATCGGTTGTGAAGCCCTGCTCAACAAACAAGGCTGTGCGATGGGGTTCATTGGAACAGCGCGTACCGTCTATTCCTCCAACAACCGCACATTGAACCGCAACTTCATGTCGCATGTACTCGCCACCAAACAGAATGGTGAGCCCTACACCATCGGTGAGGCATTGGCAAAAGCCAAAGCAGACATCATCGACGCAGCCATTGAGCGAGGCTACTATCAGCCCCATGACTCCATCAACAAAGTTCACTTCGTTCTGCTAGGCGACCCAGCCATCCGGCTCATCACGCCCACCTACAGCGTGCACATCGACAAGATAAATAATGAAGACCTCAATCCGGCCCAACCCACAACCATCTCAGCCGGTGAAATCGTCACCGTAGAGGGTCACATTGTTGACACAGAAGGTAATATCGCCTCTGATTTCAATGGCTTGGTGTCACCTACCATCTACGACAACGAGGAGCACATCGTCAGCAGGAACAATGCAGGCGACATAGAGACTGACCCCTTCGAATACGATGACCACACACGCAGCATCTACGCTGGTACAGACTCCATCAAGTCAGGAAAGTTCACTTTCACATTCCCCGTGCCTATTGACATCAATTACTCGGATGAAAAGGGTTTGATGCTCCTCTACGCCATCAACCACACCAAGACCATTGAGGCACAGAACAAGTTTGAGGACTTCCTCATTGGCGGCACAGCAGAAGATGAGCAGAGCGACGACGTAGCACCCACCATCGCTGCCTATAGCGACGGCTACAACATGGCCAACACCAGCTATACTAACGAACAGCCCACGCTCAGGATTGAGCTCTACGATGAAAGTGGCATCAACACCACAGGCAATGGACTTGGGCATGACATCATAGCCATTATCGATGGTAATGAAGCTACGACATACACCCTCAACAGCTACTATTCACAAGCGGTGGGCGACTATCGTCACGGCACCATCAACTACACCTTGCCCGCTCCACTCGCTGCAGGCAAGCACACATTGGTCATTCGCGCGTTTGACACTTACAACAACATGGGACAGCAGGCCTATACATTCACCGTAGTGGAAGGACTGACCGAAGAGTATGACATCTTCGACCTTTCAGGTCGCAAAATTGGCAACACAAACGACAGGTACTCGCTCCCCACAGGCGTCTACATCAAACGCAAGCGCCTCACATCGCCCTCTGGCACCGTTTCCACATCCACAGAAAAGATTCTGGTCACACAATAAAGACCACGTTTCCATCGTTTCTCTATATTGGAAAAACAAAATAAGAAGACATGAAGAAAATACTTAGCATACTCACATGCCTTGTCTGCTTCTGCACGATGCAGGCACAGGACGTGAAGAACCAACTCAACCCCGTCTATCACGGTGTGACCTCTTTGGCCATTGCCCCTGATGCACGTGCAGGTGGTCTTGGTGACATCGGTGCCGCAACCGACCCTGATGTCAACTCACAATACTGGAACCCTGCCAAATATCCTTTCTGCATCAGTCGTGCAGGTGTATCGCTCAACTATACCCCCTGGCTTCGTCAACTGGTCAACGACATTGACCTTGCCAACATTACCGGCTACTATCGCCTGGGCGAGTACGACGCGCTGTCAGCATCGCTCCGCTATTTCTCGCTAGGTGAAGTGCAGCTATGGGATGATGAAAACGTCACCTTCAAGCCTTATGAAATGGCAGTTGACCTTGCCTACTCACGCATGCTCTCCGAGACATTCTCTGCAGCTGTAGCCCTGCGTTATATCTATTCAGACCTGGCCTACAAGGGTGACGACGAAACGCAGCCCGGCTCAGCTTTTGCTGCGGACATCGCCCTCTACCACAATGGATACATTAATCTAGGCGGTCACGAGTCACAATTAGGTTGGGGTCTCAACATCAGCAACATCGGTTCTAAGATTTCTTATGACGGTGGCAACACCTCCGAGTTCATACCTACCAATTTGCGCTTCGGTATGTCACTCCTCGTTCCGTTCGACGAGTACAACACCCTCACCATCGCGGCTGATGCCAACAAGTTGCTGGTGCCCACACGCCCAACCTTCGAGCAGTTTATAGAAACATTGCCTGCCGACGAGCGTGAAAAGGCGCGCACCACTAGTGAATATTATGGTGACTACCGCACTTGGCTCGAAGGCGAAGGCTACTACAACATTTCCCCTGTCAGCGGCATCTTCAAGTCTTTCCACGATGCTCCAAACGGTTTCAAGGAAGAGATGCAGGAAATCCAGTGGAGCGCCGGTCTGGAATATGCCTACAACAACCAGTTCTTCCTTCGTGCCGGCTATCACTACCAGCACCCCAACAAAGGCAACCTCAAGTACTACACCGTGGGTGCAGGCTTCAAGATGAACGTGTTCTCGCTCGATGCCAGCTACGTCATCTCTGCCTCACAAAGCAACCCACTTGACCAAACCCTCCGCTTCTCGCTGGCCTTCGACATGGATGGCATCGGTGACCTGCTGGGCAAGAAACGCAGAAGATAATGAAAATCAGAATTGGCTTTGGCTTCGATGTGCACCAGCTGACAGCAGGCAGAGACCTGTGGATTGGCGGCATTAAGATAGACCACACGTTAGGACTCTTGGGGCACTCAGATGCCGACGTACTCATTCACGCTATCTGCGACGCCATTCTTGGCGCTGCCAATATGCGTGACATTGGCTACCATTTCCCTCCCAAGAAGGGAAACGAGTTTGAGAACATCGACTCCAAGATACTCCTGAAGAAGACCCTCGATATCGTAGCGGAAAAAGGCTACGCCATCGGCAACATCGACTGCACCATCTGTGCAGAGCGTCCGAAGCTCAATCCCCACATTCCTCAGATGCAAGAAACCCTTGCCAATGTCATGGGCATTGACATCGATGACATCTCCATCAAAGCCACCACCACCGAGAAACTCGGATTCACAGGCCGCGAAGAAGGCATCAGCGCCTACGCTGTAGTGCTGTTGGAGAAGCACTAAGGCACACTTATTCACTAATAAGGGCCACATCATCCCCAACTACAGAGGAAGCCCGTCGCATTTCTTTGCGGCGGGCTTCCTCTGTCTGGTGAATCCTACTATTCCAACAGAATCACCGTAGCCGTAGCATTATCCATACCAGACATCGTGCAGCCAATAGGTGCACCAATATAGGTAGGGTCGCACACAACAAAACGCGTTCCATTCAGTTGGATGTAGTCGCCCTGCACACTCTCCGTGAACTGCACCGCCGAAGCCAAATGTCCTGGATAATAGATGAGGATGCACTTCAAGCCTAGAAGGTCACGCACCAGTCGGGTGAAAAGGATGGAGCGGTCTTCGCAGTCACAATAAGGATAATAAAGTGACTCCTCGGCAAAGAACGTACGGTCACCTCCCCACACCTTGTCGTCATACTCATACACAAACGCCGTCTGCACCCAGTTCAGCAGCCTTTCCACCGCTTCTTTCTGTCCCAATCCCTTCAGCTTCTCCTTGAACTTAGGCAATAACTCCCCCTTCAACCTCTCCTCCATGGGAGTGTTAGCATACATCGCCCATCGGGTCATGTAGTTTCCTCCCGACATGGAAGTGGGATAGTCGTTCATGAAGTCAATCATATTCCTGTTCACGCTTACCTGCATCTGCATGTCTGGATAGCGCATGGAAGTCAATGTCCTCACGTCTGAGCGCCTGTCAGCCAACTTCATCGCCTGTGGTATCCACAGCGAAAGAGGCTTCTCTTTTGGGAAGGTTGCCTCGCAAATTGTCACCCGGTTGGCATCTGCCCCATACAGGTAAAAACCTTCACCACTCAACATGAAACAATCCTTGTCATAAATGGAATGCTTCGAGGCATACAGCATCCGTAGCCTAGTTCCATCCATGCCCAATCGCATCTTATAGCCCGACTGGCAATACACGTATGCCATCAGCAACGTGGCTTCATTGCCACCACCCACACATGCCTGTGCCATTTTGTCTAGCATCTTCAAATATGCCCAGTCGCTCAACTGCATCGTAATGCGCAGTTCCAAGCAGTCGCGAATGAGATTGTCGTAGTTTCTCTTCGACAGCTGTTCCCATCCATCCGCAACAGCATCAGGCGTAGAGCCATTCAACTTGAATGCCTGCTGCTTACCAAACCGCACCTGCATCGATGTACCATAAAGCGTAAAGCTCACTTTCTCCTCCGTCACCGTCGGCAGTTCCCTGATAGGCTCCACAGGCAACGGTTGCGGATCAACCGTTGGCACTTCAATCACCTCTTCCTCAATCTTGATGGGCGTACTTTCAATAGGCTTCAGCAAGTCATCGTCTGGAATGACCACAGGGGGCACTTCTTCCTCCTTCGGTCTTGGGATGGCAGGCACCACTTGATGCTCCTCCCAAGCCTGTCGCACAAAATCAGCATATGCCCTGTTCGCCTCCTCTCGGAAGTTCTCATACCTCTCCTGCGCCTGTTGTTTGAACTGGTCATAGGCATCTTGAAAGGTCACTTGTGCCCGAGAGTAAACCGACAGGATGGCAAAAAGCATTAATAAAAAGTTCCTCATGTCGGATTATTGATATTCAGTTTATACTTGATAACACGCTGATTGAGTGTGAACACAACAAGAATCGTGTTGGGTTCGTCGTCAATGCAATCAGAATCATCAAAGGTGATGACCACTTCCCCATCACGGCTGGCGCAATGCAGGTTGGAGGCACACTCGGATTTCAGTTTCGGCATCGTGGCGCATCCGATTTTTCGTCCCTCCAACGTTAACCAACATCTGTATTCCCGTGGTCCAATGCGCTTGCTCTCAACCACCAACTGCGAGTATATCCGCTTGTATGAGTTGATAGCCTGTTGGGCCCAATCCTTTCGACGCTTGTCGAAGAAATAATCTTGGGCTTCTTTCAGCTTATTGATCCCGTCCTCAATGTCTTTCACCGCCTCAATCTTCTGTATGTCTTTCTCTGCAGTCCTTACCGTTTCTTCCATCTTCTGGTCAAGCTCCTCAAACTGGCTTTTCAGTTTCTGATAATCAGATTGAGGATACGGGTATAACATACTGAATACATATTGCCGCTCATGAGTCGCCTTATCTTCCTGCAATTCCCAATATGACTCCGTCGCTTTGGAAAGAGCAACTCCCGATATATAAGGCAGAGAGACGGCACGAGTGGAGCCTTCTTGTCGGAACGAAATGTTAGACTCCACTTGCTGCCCATGGGTCAACTGCTCGACAATGGTCTCGGTTGAATACTCGACATTTTGGGCGACCGATTGCAGAATCTGTACCTTCAAGCTAGTCAAAGCCTTCTGCTTGGCCGTTTCCAAGTCTTTATCCACTGCAGAAACGACCATGTAATCCGTCATCGTTCGTCCATACCATTCTGGACGTTTCTTTTGACTTCTGTCCAGAATCGTTTGTGCGTTGACACATTGGGTTGCCATCAACACGATTAGAAAAAACAAGCCTTTCATTCCTGAATTCTATTTTGTGAAGTATGTATGAAACGGACAAACCGACTGTCACGAACTTTGATGGCACGGATGAGCCGTAGCAAGACATCCGTAGCCTCACCTTCAGGGAACGAATCCTGCAGTTTGAGCGTTGTGGCATTCACGATGGTTCCGTTCTTCTTGTTATGTACTTTCAATGCCAGTTCTCCTTCGGCAACCGTATAAGGGCGCATTCCTCCTTCAGATGTCCGAGTGCCCGTCATTTTCACTGATGCAGCAAGGACATATTCCGATGCATCCGCATGGGCATCCATCCTCCCAAGCACCGCTTCCATCTTGTCTTTCAGTTCACCACTCTGCTGTCCCGTAAGCTTTTGTTCCTTCGGTATCTCCACCATGAACTTCACCACAACGGAATCTTGCGCTATGACTGATGGCAAAACCATCGTCCAAAGCATTACTATCAACAGGATTTTCTTCATAAGCATCTATCTTTTATTACAGAATAAGGGACTCTTTCTTGGTTGACTAAAGCTAGTACAAGCTACTCATCCCCGATGATGATTGTAGCTTGCCCCAGCCCCTTCGCAATCACTTTTGTTGTTAGCACAAAAGGCTCTTTTTTCAGATACTTGGCCAAACGACGTGCAAAGGCATATGCATCAATCGGCGTACCATTCTCATCATGCACAGGGATTCGCACACTCTTATATTGCAACATGCTTTCCGTTGCGGCACCACGACTGAATCGGTGATTCACACTTTCTTTCGCAATATAAGCCGTAATCGCCTCTTGCAGGTTGTCATCATCGAACTCCGTATTGAAGTCCACCTCCGCAGCATCCGACAGCAAGACATCTATACTGACTTCGCGACCATTATCCCTTGTTTCCTGAAAGTGGCGCACCAACCGGTCACAGAACACATCCATGTGCGCCAACACAGCCTCTTCCAACAACGTGGACAAATCTGCCGAGAATGAAGGCTTTCCGGTGCCTTCTGCACCGGCCACTTGTTTGTTCGTGTAGGAATCTATCGCTTGCAAATTGAATGTCACCGATTTCTTCGGTCCCATTTCGTTTACCTTCCAGGTGAGTTGCAGAACAATGTCTGTTGCTGCCGAAGTGTACAACTCGTCAATCGCAGAGACGCGTATACTGTTGCCTTCTGCATCCGTGTACAGTTTTCTTTCCACATCTGTTTCCGACAACGCCTTTAATGCCGATTCCAGATTCTCCAACGGGAATCCCCTATCACCCATGATGATGTTTATCTTCGAAATGACATTGATCAGGTCCGTGCTGCCTGCAACAGCGCGCCTGTAATCAGGATAGGAGTTTCCACTGGATGACTGCATCATAAAACCATGCTCTTGGCACCATGCGTTGCTGGGAATCACCATCACGCTTGGCTTCATCATCTGTGCAGAAACAGATAACGCTGATACTGCCATCAACACAAGACAAAAGAGAGTTTTCTTCATAAGCCTGTCATTAGAACAATGTGGATAATCCTTCTATTATTTTGTTCTCCTCCAGCAAACGTCTGAGTTCGTCCTTCCTGACAGACAAGATGGCCGAGATACGAAACTGTTTCTTGGGCATCTTCAAAATCTTCAGCGACCCTTTAACGATATCTGCATAGGTTGCCAGTCTCCCATTATCAGCAAAGAACGGCAAGAAGAAATCGCTTCGGGATTGTTCTGTTTCACGTTTGAGGACAATAGGTCTATAACCAGAACATTTGTCCGAAGCCGACACCCCTTGAAACAACACACCATGTATGGCGGCCTTACGCAGACGTTCTTCCACCATCGAGTTCGGATTCGACACCGTTACGGACACATTCACAAGGTATGTCCCTTCAACCCCTGTTCCAGCACAAATGACTTCATACTGTAACGGTTCCTCCTTCTCTTTTGAGAACGACGGCAATATATTCAGCATCCCAACAAGGACAAGTAGTATGTAGCGTTTCATTCTTAAGTATTATCCATTGTGTTAAATTCCTACTTCTCTATCTCCCTGATGAGCATTCCTGGATAGAAATCCGAACCGCTCACTTTCTCAAATTCTGTAGCGTGCAGCTTCGACTCCGGGGTATCCTCCTCATCTGCCCCATAACGATTATCCCAAATCTTTCCATCAACAGGGCGTATCACGCCAACCTTTTTATAAGTAGTCCTTCCGTCTTTGTCAAGCTGAGGCTCTAAAACTTCAAAACGTGAATCTGCAGTCAAGTCCTCCTTCATTCCCACATGAGCACACAATGGCGTAGTGCTTACCAATGGTGCTTTTATTCTGAATGGTCCAAACTCATGCTGCAACTCTGCAAGATTCTTGTCCACCGCACGAGTGCAAACTTTCCTAATCAGCTGCTCGTTGGTCTTCACACCACTCATAACGGTCTTGCTGCTCTTGCTCTGAACCATCCCGACATATTCCAGTTTGAAAAGCTTATTATCCGCATTATAAGCCGCTATCCGACTTTGGTCCTTTTGAGGGTCTGCAGTGTAATACTTGGCATAAAACTCATTTGCTATATCCTCATTCCACGACAATCGGTACAGATACGATGTGATATTGACAGCAAAACCTTTAATCTTATCCGTTACAGAGCCATACAGCCAATCCAGTCCTTTCCCTCCAAGCTCAGAATCAAGCATTATGGATCCCACGTCGTTGTTTTTAAGCACAATGGAAGATGCAACAGCGGTTGCCATGACGGCAATCTCTTTCACTGTGTTCCATGCCGTGGAGCGATCTATATACCGGATATCATGGAAAATCACAAAGGTGTTTCCAATTAGGTTTTCTCCTGCATCCTCCAACATGGCATTGCCGATGGCGTTCCTTGCTGCTATATCCCAATCGGCTGCCGTTGCATTGTAGAAGCCACGTTCTTTAATTAGCTCCATATCAAACCCTGTGGACTTAGTGTGGTTAAACCACTTGGAAACCACACGCCTAGCCAATTGATTCTGCTGGATAAAATCATCTATCTCATCTTTGAGATCCTTATCTTTCGAGGAGAACACCACGTTCCTCACTTTCAATGCATGGTCATTGAAACGCTCTGGCATCGGGTTCTTGCCCAACACATATTCAATCTCCTTATTATAAGCATATTGCGGATGCTTAATGAAAATAGGATAGATGGAATTGCGCTGGTAATGATACGCCTCATCCTCCTGCTGTGCAAATGCAGGAACCGAAGCTATCATGAAAAGCATAAGTCCACAGATTGTTGTTATTCGTCGTCCCATTCGCTGTCGGTATCAAAAGTATCATTATCTGGTAATTGTGTAGGGAACAGCCCCTTCTTTTTCAAGGCAGCTCTGTTTTGCGTGTACAATTCTGCCAGCCGTGGTGACGCAGATGGGAAAGTACGGAACTTTTGTATCTCAATATCATTTGGCACACACAATTCTGCATCATCCACCTCACGCTCCACCACCTCAGTGACAACTTCGCTGTGATAGTAATTTCCTTTACCTTTAATAAGTGCATTTTTTACGTTCTGCTTTTGGTCAAGGACCATCTTCAGCAATAAGCCAGAAGATGGCATATCTGGATTCTTTTTTTGCCAAATACTATCCACATCAAATTTCTCACAAACCGCATAATGATAGATGACGGTACTGGTTCTCTGCAATTTGGCAGCTTTATAATCTTGATTGATAGACTTTGTTCCCTCATATATCACACAATCGTATCCGCATATCTGGGTCGTTTTATCTGTTTTATGGAATTCCCCCTCTTGTGAAATCCCATATGCGCTGTTCGTATGACCAATGCTATAGTATTTGTTCAGCGGATATTCTGCACCAGCCTTTAACTCGTCATAATAAACGATAAAACGATCCTCCGCAGGCAGCATAACGACATGTTTTCCCAATCGGGTGTCATATTCATGTTTGCTGCCATTCTTATAAACAATCTTGATAATATGCTTCCCTTTATAATCAGTTGCCATATTACCCATAATCATTGTTTTCCAAGTCACTTCGCCTTGAAAAAGAGGCTTATCTTGTGCCCGACAGGCAATAGCCGTCAGACACAAGATAATCGTCATTGTAATAGAATGGTATTTCATATCATCAGAATTTATGAACAGCACGTGATGCAATAGGGCTTTGCTTACGTGCAGCAGATGGGTATGCTTTCACTGTGGGGGTTAATTCAAATGTACCTTTCTTCTTCTTGCCGCCAAGCATAGCTCCTTTCAAGCGACTTCCCGTATCCTCTTTGAAGTACATAATATAGGTGTTGCCTCCCTCAACTTCTGTTGAACAAAACATCATGTTGAATACCAGAAAGCCTGTAATACCCGCCTTCATATAAGTTGTGAAACCATGATAATACGAGCCTTTCTTTTTGCCGCGCAATTCTTTGATGGTCTTATTCAACTCCTTCAAATGGTCTGCATCATATTCTTCACCACCGTTAATAGCCACTACCAGTTTCTTCAACTCGTTTTTGGCTGGGATATACCATCCATCACCTAATTCACGAGCCCATTTGAACAAGGGGAAGTAGTCCCAAGTGATACCAGTTTCATTGATGTACTTCTCTATCACTTCCATGTTCTTTTGGCCGTCATTCTCGTCAAAGGCTTCAGTGTCGGTGGTGACAGATTTATGGGCCTTATCCTTCTTGGCCACAAAAGCCCAATCTGCTGCGGAGTCATCAAGTGACATGATAAGGCCATGCTGACCCGATGCATCCACATCTATAACGATTCCTTTCAAACCATTGGTGTCGTACACATCACCAACCTTATAGTTTTGGGCATTCATTGCTGTTATAGATGCCATCAATGCACAAATTGCAATAATACTTTTTTTCATAGTTTTTGGGTTTTAGAGTTAATAATAAGTTAATTATAATGGTTTGTGTATTTACCACCCCAACAGCTTGTCGAGCTTGTTGTGCAGTTCTTCGCCTTTCTGCTCCAGTTCCTGACGCACAGCCTTCTTGGCTGCAGCCTTTGCCATCTCCTGACTGTAGGCAAGGCGCACCAGCACTTCCTTGTTCTTGTTGGGCTTGGTGCGATAGACCTCCATTACAGGGATGGTGCGTCCAATGCTTTGCGAGATGAGGTTCTTGGCAGCAGAGATAGTCTGCACGACAGAAGCTGCTTCTTCGGCTTCGAGCTGCTTGTTGGCAACGGTGTTCTCGATAAGTGCCGTCACTTCCGTTTGGATCTGACCAGCCAGGTTCTGCTTGGCCAATTCGATGGCCTGCATCTTGGCAGCGTCGTAGTTTTCACCGATGCTCATTGCTTCCGCCATGATGTACTTGGGGAACATGTCCTCGTCATATTCCATTTGCATCAGATAGGACTTGTCCAACTGCTTCTCGATAGGAAGTGCGCCAGGAGCTGTCTGCCAACCCTCCTTTTGGAGCTGCTTGGCATCCTTACGAGCCGTTTTAGTGGCTTTCTCGTTGAGTTCCGCCTTCGAAAGTTTCTTGATTTCCTTGCGTTCCTGGAGCTGTTCCTTGCTCAGTTGCGCATAACTCATGCTAGTGCCTGCCAATAGACAGAGGCTCATAATAAAAAGTATCTTTTTCATGTCAGTAAAGATTAAGGTGCCTATAGCCTCCCAGATTCAGCGGTTAGTAAAAGTTGTTCGCAGCATGAGAACAAAAGACGTGGGAGTGCTCTTCAAAAGACGTCTATTTCAATAAAATGTCATGACAGGCCACCCCGAAGGACCAACCATGTCGGGGGCAAATATACAATGATTTTTCTTAGAAACAAAGAAAAACGAAAAAAAATTATCAATGTCTCCTTTTTTTTCACTTTTTCTACCTCAGCCCTCTGTTCATAAAAGGTAGGCCTTCTCACGGCAAGATTGATTCCTTCTGCTCAGGAGAGTGTAAAGTAAACTGTGTCAGGCTACAATAAAAGTAGTAAGACATAGTTTATTTTACACTCTCGTACTCTACTGTCAACGTAAATTAGTTCCATTTTATGAACCCGTCAACTCTATCTAGTCGTCAGACAACCTAAATCAGCGAACTACACGAACACAAGGAGCATGAAAGGAAGAGTAAAGGAGCACTAAAGGAGGAGTAAAGGAACACTAAAGGAGGAGTAAAGGAGCACTAAAGGAAGAGTAAAGGAGCACTAAAGGAGGAGTAAAGGAACACTAAAGGAAGACTCTTGCAATGCTCTAGCCTCCTCCTAAGCTCCTCCTAGCCTCCTCCTAGGCTCCTCCTAAGCTCCTCCATGAGTATGCCTAGAGTGAGCCTAGAGTATGCCTAGAGTATGGCTAGAGTATGCCTAGAGTATGCCTAGAGTATGCCTAGGAATGCCTAGGAATGCCTAGGTACACCTAGGAACACCTCTATCAACCTTTCACTTCGCTAACTACTTATCTGCTTCCTGCACGGATTTTGTTGCTCAAAGGAAGACACTGATAGCGAGAAGGACACCGAACAGGAAGATGTTGCGGGCAGTGGCACCGAGAACGCTATTGAGCGCCTTTCCGTCGAGGGCTTTCAGCTTTTGGAATGACTTGAAATGAAGAATCAAGTACACAAGCATTAGGGGCCAACGGATGTTGGAATAAGGGAAGAGGAAAAGCGAAATGAAAGCCAGAATGACTGCTAAGACTCCAAACCAAAGGTAGAGGTCAATGCAGATTTCTTCACCGTACTTCTGCCCATGAACATCGTCATACTTTTTCTTTTGGTCTTCGATGATACGCACCATCAGGGTCCACTTGCCACTCTTCAGGTCCTCGTGGCGGTCTCTATAGTTATTGACTATAAGAAGATTGTCTGTCGCAAGTCCCATAGCTGCACCTGCGATGATGAGCGGGATGTTCCAACCTCCATCAGTCATCACATAGTAGGTGAAGACAACTGGCACAAGGCCAAAGAAGACGAAGACCAGCACATCGCCCCAACCGAGATAGGAGAGCTTGGTCGTGTAGAGAAAGCTGCCCGCGAGACAGAGAGCGCCAACCACGAGAAGTTCCCACTGCATGTGCAACGTAAAGATGCCCAATCCCAACAAGGCTGAGAGCGTGGTGACCACAGCGATGCCTTTCTTCATGGCCTCGGGGGTAATCCATCCCTGTGCACAGGCACGTTCAGGACCGAGACGATCCTCGCGGTCAGTACCCTTCTTGAAGTCGAAGTAGTCGTTGATGAGATTGGCGTCTATCTGCATGAGCACGGCAAAGAGCAGACAGAGCAGGAAGGGGAGAAGAATCGAGAATTGACAATTGAGAATTGACAATTGAGAATAATCGGGGTTGGAGGCTTGGCTCTTGACAAGGGCGAAGGCACCGCCAACAAGGACAGGAGCAATTGCCCCCGTGAGGGTCTTGGGGCGTGCGGCCAGCACCCATGCCCGCAGAGAATTGGTGGCCGGAGCCTCATTCGTTTTCATCTTTCCAATATTGAATGGTGATGGTGTTGTTGGTGAAGAACATGGCACCGAAGCCCTTGCGCTCGTTGTTCTTGTAGCGCCCGTAGTAGTAGTTACCATTATTATAATAGTAAAGGCCCAGACCTTCACGGCGGCCGTTGACCGTCTCGCCCACGTATTTGTCACCATTCTGATAGGTGAGCGACTCGAAGCGGTAAGTCTTTTCGTAGTCTGCAGGCAGAGCGTATTTGTCGCCGTCCTTCATGATGTAGAGCGGATCGCCCGTCGTAAGGTCATAACAGATGTAGTGGTCATCACTACCCACCTTGGCGGTCTGTGTGCCCATCTTGATGCCAAAGAGGAAGTTGCCAAGACGATACTGACCATAGATGACACCATCGTTGTCTGTATAGTAGGCACCAAAGCCATAGACGTTGCGCTCACGGGTAATCTGACCGAAATACTGACCATAGGAAGTCTTGGCTACACCACTGGCGAAGTCTTTGACATGATCAACAAAAGCTGCGTCATACTGCGAAGGGATGTTGGGGTATTTGTCAAGGCGCGAGAACTGAGCACGAGCCGAGAGAGAAGCCAACGAAATCAAGAGAAGAAGTGACAAAAGTTTCTTTTCCATAGAGAATATATACATATATTATATGTCATTTGCTTAAAAACATTGCAAAATTACGCATAATAAACAAAACGCACATCATTCGAATAAACCTTTTCGTACCTTTGTGGTCGAATTAGCTGTATTAGGAAACGAAAAATAATCATTTTCATTCACAGACATGAGAAAAACAATACTCGCTGCGCTATGCATGATAGGCAGTCTTAGTGCAGTAGCACAATCAAAGTTTAACGTTTCAGGAACAATTCTAGAGGAAGAGACCAACGAGGTAATCGTAGCAGCCACAGTGCGCGTCCTCTCTCTGCCCGACAGTGCAATGGTAGGTGGTGCTGCCACCGATGCCAACGGCGCCTTCAACATCAAGAGCATCAAGAAGGGTAAGTATGCCGTCAAAATCACTTACATTGGTTATCAGGAACGCGTGATGCCACTCGACTTGACCAACAAGGAAGAGGGCAAGACCGTCAGCATTGGCTACATCCATATCACTCCAGACTCCAAGTTGCTGAAGGAGGCTCAGGTGGTGGCCAACGCCGCACAGGTGCAAGTGAGCGGTGACTCGCTGGTGTATAACGCTTCTGCCTACCGCGTGGCTGAAGGCTCTGCACTGGAAGCGCTGGTGAAGAAACTGCCTGGCGCCAAAGTGGATGACGACGGCAACATCACCATCAACGGAAAGAGTGTCAGCAAGATTCTTGTGGACGGCAAGGAGTTCTTCCTCAACGACACGAAGATTGCAATGAAGAACATCCCCACCAACATGATTGAGAAGCTGAAGACCTACGACCGAAAAAGCGACTTCAGCCGTGTGACAGGCATTGACGACGGTGAGGAAGAGACTGTGCTCGACCTGACCGTGAAGAAGGGCATGAACAACGGTTGGTTTGGCAACATCGACGCTGGCATCGGTACAGAGCGCCGCTACTCAGAGAGCTTGATGCTGAACCGCTTCATTGACAGCAACCAGTTTACCCTCATTGGTGGCGCAAACAACACTGGCGACATGGGATTTGGCGGCGGTGGCGGTCGCGGCTGGGGACGTGGCGGCAACGGCTTGCGCAGCTCTAAGAACGTAGGCTTCAACTTTGCCACAGAGACTGAAAAGCTGGAATTTGGCGGCAACGTCCGTTACCGTTACGACGGCAGCGATACATGGAACCAGTCAAGTGTGCAGAGCTTCGTCACATCCAGAGGTGCATTCAGCAACAGCGAGAGCAGCAACAAGAGCAGCGCGAACAGCTGGAACGCAGACTTCCGTCTGGAATGGAAGCCCGACTCAATGACCAACATCATCTTCCGTCCTTCTGGCAGCTTCTCACGCAACAAGGGCTACAACAACAGCGAGTCTGCCAGCTTCAGCGACAATCCATACGACGTGACGGACGATCCACTGGATGACGCCATCAACCATTCGGAAGACGTGGAAGGACTGATGGACCTCATCATCAACACCAACGTGAACCGTTCACAGAACTTCTCTGAGAATCGCCGTATGGCAGGTGAACTGCAGGCCAACCGCCGACTCAACAACGAGGGACGCAACATCACCTTCCGCGCCACAGGCAACCTGACTGGTTCGGACAGCAAGCAGCTCTCTGCCGCTAACATCAACTATTATAAGGCAGAGATGGACCCAACGACCAACAACCGTTACTACACCACTCCTGGCCGTAACAGAGCATACAGCTTGCAACTCACCTACTCTGAGCCCATCGCGCCAAAGACCTATCTGCAATTCTCTTACAGATACGACTATAGCTACAACAAGTCTGACCGTGAAGCTTTCGTCATGGATCCAACTACTTACACAGACCTGGCCGAGGCACTCAATAAGTACCGCTACAACATTGATGGCGCTCTCGATTACATCCTCGCTAATGGACACGAGCTCTTTGGCAGCAACGACGACGAAGAAGCCAACAAGCTGAGCCAGTACTCTGTGTACAAGAACTTCAACCACTCCATCAGCTTGAGCTTCCGCAAGGTGACTGACTTCTACAACTTCAGCGCAGGCGTCGACCTTCTGCCACAACACACAGAACTCGACTACAAGTACATGGGCACGAAATACCCCACCATTACACGCAACGTGTTCAACTATGCGCCTAACGTGGACTTCCGCTACAACTTCGACAAGCAGACCAACCTCCGCTTCAATTACCGCGGACGTACCTCACAGCCCAACATGACGAACCTGTTGGACATCACAGATGATTCCAACCCACTGAACATCACGAAGGGTAACCCTGGTTTGAAGCCATCATTCAGCCACAACATTCGTCTTAACTTCAACACCTTCCAGATGGAGCACCAGCGCGGTATCTTCGCATGGGGTGGCGCATCAATGACACAGAACAGCATCAGCAACCGCACTTCGTATGACGATAACACAGGTGTTCGAACCACTCGCCCAGAGAATATCAACGGTAACTGGAACGCAAACATTGGTGGTGGCTTCAACATGTCACTGGACAAGAACAACTACCTCACGGTAAACAACTTCACTTCGCTCAACTACAGTCACAACGTCAGCTACCTTGACCCTCAGCAATACAAGCAGGACAAGTCCAAGACCAACACCATCGGTGTGGGCGAGAACCTTGGCTTCAGCTTCCGCAAGGATTGGTTCGAGATGAGCCTGAACGGCAGCATGAACTACAACAGCTCTAAGAACTCAGTCCTCACTACAGGCAACTTGGAGACATGGTCATTCAGCTACGGTACAGAGTTCAACTTCACCTTCAACAACGGCTTTGCTATCTCTACCGACATCAGCGAGAGCAGCCGCCGTGGTTATTCATCAGCAAGCATGAACACGAACGAGCTGCTGTGGAACGCACAGGCCAGCATGTCATTCCTCAAGGGCAATGCACTGACCGTCAGCTTGCAATGGAACGATATCCTGAAGAACCGCAGCAACATCAGCCGTGCCATCGACGCCTACCAGAGCAGCGACTCACGCTACAACGCCATCTATTCTTACGGCATGGTACACGTCATCTACAAGCTGAACATCTTCGGTGGCAAGAACTCCAACGGCACAGAGAACGCTCGCGGATTCGGTAACTGGGGAGGATTTGGCGGCGGATTCCCCGGTGGTGGCCGTCAAGGTGGAGGTCGCGTCAACGTCAGAAGATAATCTGCGACCTTAGAGAGCCTTCCCTTCAGCCGGACATCGCTTAAGCGCAACAAGCTCAAGCATACAAGAGGACTGAAAGGAAGGCTCTACAAAGAAGAGTGCTGCGACACTAATAATAAAAGAGTACAGTATATAGAGCGTAGCACAAATAGGCCCGACCAACATGATGTTGGCCGGGCCTTCTTGTTTCCTACCTGCTGCATGCCTTACGGACACGCTCGCAGAACGGCTATTCTATTCCCCTACTGGAAGAAGGAGAAATTCACACTACCATAGTTGCGATGCTCCACAAAACGGGGATGGGCAGAGAAATCGTAGTCTTTACCATGTTCCAATACAAGCAGGCCACCGTCTGCCAGCAAGGGCAATGCCTCATCGGGGATGTCTTTCAGGTTCTCCAACGCATATGGAGGGTCGGCAAAGATGATGTCATAGTGTTCCTTGCAGGAACGTACATATTTAAAGACGTCACCCTTCAGCGGCAACCACTCCTGCGCCTTCAGCTCTTTCTGCACACGCGACAAGAACTGCCAATGTCTGAAGTCCTTCTCCACAGACACCACCTTGCTGCAACCACGCGATGCCAGCTCAAGGCCAATAGAACCGGTACCGGCAAAAAGGTCCAGCGCTGTGGGAGCCTCCTCAAAATCCACATAGACATTCTCCAGGATGTTGAACAAGCCCTCCTTCGCGAAGTCCGTCGTGGGACGCGCCTTAAAGCCTGAAGGAGTCGGCAAGTGCCTCCCTTTATATTTTCCTCTGATAATTCTCACTATTTCAATTTATAATGTATAATGTATAATTTATAATAACCATGCGGCGTGTTGGCTTCAAAGGTCTGAGGTCAAAGGTCGAAGAACTAAAGCCTCATCGCGTCAGCCTAATTTTCAATTCTCAATTGACTTCATCGCGTCAGCCTATTATAAATTATAAATTATAAATTGTACATTACCTAAAATCCGCAGATAAGCAAGGTCTGCAAGTCGTAAGGGATAAAGTGGTTGCCCATCGTCAAGCGGTCCTTGAAGTCCTCGCTGCGGTCAATGACCGTCACATGAAGCAGGAAATACTTAATCTTCTCCGACAGCTCCGTGACGCGCTCTTCCATATCGCCAATGACAAAGAGAGAGTCATCCACTTGGTCCAGGCCCAACTCCTTCCACACATTGAGAATGTAATACTGCAGGTCTGCTGTGCTCACGGCTTCAAAGGTATTGACGAAGAGCATCCGTCCTTGGTCAAAGACATAGAGCGTCATCTCCTTCTCGTGCAGATAAGCAAACATCTTCTTGCCGGGACCGAAAAGGCTTTTCTCGCCAAAGAACTCTATCAGCGTGCTGGCAGATGCATAGAAACGCGCACGAGGGAAGTCGTCCAGCAGCAGCTGCCGGATGTTCTTGTCCATGCCGAAGACGATGGCAATGCCCGAACGTCTCAGCACATTGTAGCTCACATGCTGAGGGCCATCCTTAGGGAAGACCAGATGGTATACATCCTGCACCTCCTCCTTCTGAAAAGCTGCCACAGGCACCGTTGTGAAGTGTGGTGTCGCCACCAACACATTCACTCGCTGATACGGCTGCTTGAGCATTGGCTCATTCATGAGCGCCTCTTTCAAGTTGGCCGCCAGCGAGATAGTATGGTTCACCTCCACCACCTTATAGTCAAACGGTTCCTCTTGCCCTGGAGCATAGGTACAAAAAGAAAGTCCATTCGAGCAGACTCGAATGGACAAACTTTTATTGTTAATCGGATTATCTGCCATCAATTGTCAACTGTCAATTATCAACTGTCAACTATATTTTACTCCCAGTTACCAGCCATCTTGTTGTTGGCGTCGTCAAGGTCACCAATGCGAAGGCCATACCATCCGCCTTCTGTGTGGTCCTCGTTGTCCAGCATCAGTTCGGCACGGTTCTTGTGGCGCTTCTTCAGGTCAGACTTCAAGTTCTTGATTTTCTTTTCGCTCATGCCGTCCATGTAGTCATCCAGACGTGCACGGAACTCCACCATCATGTCGAATTCGTTCGACTTCATGTTGAAGGCAGCCTTTTTACGAAGTTCGATGATGCCCTGGTAGATTGTATCATACACAGATGGGTCGAATGTTGAGCGTACCACTGTGAATGAGCCATCAGCCTTGCGACCTACAGGCACATACTTCATAGAGTCTGGATTAGCGATGCCCAACTTAGCAGCAGCAGTAATCCACACGGTATCACGCTTAATGATGCCCAGAGCCACTGCCTCGCGCTCTGTCATGCCTGCTTCCAGCTGGTCGTCAGTCAATTCACCATCCTTGATAATCTTATCGACAGTCTTGCCGTTCTTCACAAAGTCAATCAATGAGTCCATCGTGCCGCAGTATTCACCGAAAGTCATCTTGAACTGTTCCTCCGCGTTGCGGATGTCCATCAGACGGTCAATCACCATTTTCTCACGAGCAGCCTTCTCATCATCAAAGGCAATGTCATTGTAGATGCTGAAGAAGCATGCTACAGCAAGACCCAAAGTACAAAGTACAAGGATGCAGTTTACAATACTTTTTTTCATGATATGTTTGCTATTTTTTTATTGATTACACACCTTTTCGCTGCCCTGCAAGCAAGTTTTCCGCCTCGTCTGCAGTCCAGTTCGCGAAGAATCGCTATATTCGTGGCAAAAATAAGCATAAAAAATCAATTGCGCCCACAACTTACACTTTTTTTTTGAAAAAAGATGATAAAAGACTATCTCAAAGAACTCATTTGCCATCATTTTGAGCATATTCCGACGCCCGACCAGGAAAAAGTCATTGATTCGCTCAGCGAGTTCATTCTCTCGTCCGAAGCCGACTCGGTGTTCGTGCTCCGCGGCTTTGCAGGAACGGGCAAAACGTCGCTCGTCAGCGCCTTGGTCAAGACCATGGAACAGCTCGAGCGCGAATGCGTGCTGATGGCGCCTACGGGCCGAGCTGCCAAAGTCTTTTCTCTCTATTCGGAGCACCCTGCTTTCACCATCCATAAGCGCATCTACCGCCAGAAGTCCATTGACAAGGACAGCATCTTCACGCTGAATTACAACATGCGGCAGAACCTCCTCTTCATCTGCGACGAGGCATCCATGATAGCCAACGACGAGTACCTTTCCGGCAGTCTCTACGGTACGGGCAGACTGCTCGACGACCTGGTTCATTTCGTCTATGGGGGCAAGGGCTGCCGGCTCATCCTGATGGGCGACACCGCCCAGCTTCCTCCCGTGGGCGATGATGAGAGTCCGGCTCTCAACGACAACTACATGGGTGGCTACGGACTACAAGTCATCAGCCACACCCTCACCGAGGTGGTGCGCCAGGCCGACTCCTCCGGCATCCTGTGGAATGCCACCCACTTGCGCCAACTCCTTGAAGACGAAGACCTCTTTTCCTTCCCCAAGATTCGCTTCAGCGGATTCCCCGACATTCAGAACATCCCCGGAAACGAGCTTATTGAAGCCCTTGAAGAGTGCTACCAGCGCGATGGTGAAGACGAAACCATTGTCGTTACCCGCAGCAACAAGCGCGCCAACATCTACAACAACGGCATCCGCGCACAAATCCTGTGGCGAGAAGAAGCCATCGAAAGCGGCGATATGCTCATGGTGGCCAAGAACAACTACTACTGGACGGAGAAGCTCGCACTCGAGCTCGTTGCCAACGCCAAGCAGGAGGGAAAACCAGCCCAAGAAGCTGAGACCGTGCCCTTCGACTTCATTGCCAATGGCGACACAGCCATTGTGCGCCGTGTGCGCAACGAGCGCAACTTCTATGGCTTCACTTTCGTCGATGCCACTCTGGAGTTTCCCGACTTCGACCACTTCAGCATGGACATCACCCTACTGCGCGACACGCTTCAGGCCGAGGCCCCTGCCCTCACCCGCGAGCAGCAAAACACATTATATAATAATATTATGGAAGACTATGCAGGCGACCCTACCCTGCGCTCCAAGCAAGACAAACTCAAAGCCTTGCGGCGAGACCCCTACTATAACGCCCTGCAAGTGAAATACGCCTATGCCGTCACCTGCCACAAAGCGCAAGGCGGACAATGGACCAACGTGTTCATCGACCAAGGCTACATGACTCCAGAGCTCCTCACGCCCGACTACTTCCGCTGGCTCTACACCGCCATCACCCGAGCCACGCAACGAGTCTTCCTCGTCAACTGGCCCAAAGAGCAAACTATGCCTTCAAAATAAGTCTATTTGTACTAATCAATCGCTCATTTGTATGTATTTGCATACAAAATCGCATAAATTATTGTACAAATAACCCGGAATATATACCTTTGCCACCACTATGTTACTGTACTCTTTTATTAATAACTAAAAAAACACCGTGATTATGAAAAAGGAATTGATTAGAACAGTTCTAGTCGCAGCGGCTATCTTTGCCATGCCAACAATCATGTACGCACAGCTCGGTAACCTTGCCAAGAAGGCCAAGGCAGCAGCAGCTACAGCAAAGAGTCTTAATTCTGACGCCAACCTCATTGGCGAAGAGGAACTTACTGCAGACGCAGTGAAGGGCACCTGGTCATACCGTGAGCCAGGCATCGCATTCGGTCCAGGCAATGCAGCTGCCAAGGCTGCAGGCAATGCCGCTGCCGAGAAGGTAGAGCCAGTCATCAAGGAAGGTCTCACCAAGGCAGGCTTCAAGCCAGGCATGCTGAAGTTCACTTTCAACAACAGCAAGGAAGACGGTCAGACTGCTAAGGTTGTAGTTGCTTCAAAGGAATTTGAAGGCACCTACGCTCTTGAAGGCGCAACTATCGCTGTCACACTCAACGAGACTGGCAAGACCTTCAAGTTCAACGGCAAACTCGACGGTGGCCGTCTCCAGCTCGCCCTGACTCCAAGCGACATGCTCGACTTCGTCAAGGCTGCTGCACCACAGGCTGACAACTACGCAGCTCAGGTAAAGTCAGTATCAGACGTGCTCGACAAGGTGAAGATTCTCTACCTTGCCCTCACGTTCGGAAAGTAAATTTTTCCGTAACCTTTTCAAAACAGATATCATAAGCAGGAGGGGCGGCCACAACAGGCTGCCCCTTTTGGTTATTCAGAACACTATTCATCATCTATAAATTCTCTGCCACCGATTGCAGCAACGGCACAACAAATACTCCCCTACTTGTACTATATAAATAATTGACGAGGATTGACGTTTAGATTAATGAGGAAGGGAGGTCGGGAGGAGGCTTTTCTCCTTCCCTTTTCGGAGGAGGCTGTGACGCTTGTAACACACCCGATGTAACATTTATAACACACGGTGTGTTACACTTGTAACACAACCTGCACGGAAATGTGTTACAAAAGGCAAAAGAAAAGGGCGACCTCCCTACGGAAGTCGCCCTTTCTTATCTATATTATAAAAGAGGATGTCTTACAAACCAGCCAGCTCTATAATCTTGTCGACTGCTGCCTTCAAGCCTTCAGGGTTCTTACCACCGGCTGTAGCAAAGTGAGGCTGACCGCCGCCACCGCCTTGGATAAGTTTGCCTGCCTCGCGAACATACTGACCCGCATTCTTGCCCTCGGCTACGAGGTCATCGGAGATAGAGACGGTGAGTGTAGGCTTGCCTGCTGCCTCGCTACCGATAACCACGAGCAAGCGCTCGGCAAACTGGCCACGCAACTGGAAGGCAATGTCTTTCACGTGCTGTGCCTCCATGGGCAGCACACCCGAAATGACTTTCACGCCGTTCACATCGCGAGCCTTTTCTATCAGAATCTGCTTGAGCTGCTGTGCCTTCTGCGCCTTGAACTCGTCCACCTGAGACTGGAGTTCCTTGTTCTCAGCAATGGCACGCTGAACAGTAGCAATGAGGTCGGGAGCGTTATTGAGCAAGCCCTTAAGGTCAACCATGAAGTCCTGCATCTTGTCAAGCATATCTTCCACAGCCTTACCTGTGACAGCCTCAATGCGGCGCACACCTGCAGCAATGGAGCTTTCAGAAATGATGCGCACCATGCCAAGACGACCTGTGCTCTGCGCGTGACAACCACCACAGAACTCAACGCTGCTGCCAAACTGAACAACACGTACCTTGTCGCCATACTTCTCACCGAAGAGGGCGATAGCGCCAAGTTTCTTGGCTTCCTCAATAGGATAGTCGCGGTATTCCTTCAGCGGAATGTCCTCACGAATCTTGGCGTTGACGATATGCTCCACCTCACGAAGCTGTTCAGGAGTAACCTTCTCGAAGTGAGAGAAGTCAAAACGAAGCGAGTCGGCTGTAACGAGCGAACCCTTCTGTTCCACGTGGTCGCCCAGCACCTCACGGAGGGCCTCGTCGAGCAAGTGGGTACAAGTGTGGTTAGCCTCAATGGCACGACGACGCTCTACATCCACGCAAGCCATGAACTCTGCCTCAGGCTGTTCAGGCAGCTTATCGACGATGTGGATGGAAAGTCCGTTCTCCTTCTTGGTGTCGAGCACCTGAATCTCTTCATTCTCGCTGACGAGCACGCCGGTGTCGCCAACCTCACCACCCATCTCGCCATAGAATGGTGTCTTGTCGAGAATGACCTCATAGGCGGTGCGCTTCTTCTGCTGCACCTCTCTATATTTAATAATGTGTGCAGGATGCTCGGTGTAGTCGTAACCGACGAACTCACTCTCTGCATCGCTCAGCACTACCCAGTCGCCCAGCTTTACTTCTGCAGCGTTGCGGGCACGGTTCTTCTGTTCCTGCATGCACGCATCAAAACCTTTCTCATCGACGGTGAAGCCTTGCTCACGGCAGATGAGTTCGGTGAGGTCGAGCGGGAAGCCAAAGGTGTCGAAGAGGGTGAAGGCCTTGTCGCCAGCAATCTCTGTCTTGCCAGCAGCCTTGGTCTCGTCAATCACTCCTTGCAGGAGCTTGATACCGTTCTCAAGAGTGCGGAGAAACGAGCTTTCCTCTTCCTGCATCACCTTCATGACGAGCTTCTGCTGAGCAGCAATCTCGGGGAAGGCATCGCCCATCTCCTCAACGAGGGTTGGCACGAGCTTATAGATAAAGGCTTCTTTCTGGCCCAGGAAGGTGTAGCCGTAACGAACGGCACGGCGCAGAATACGACGAATCACATAGCCAGCCTTCGCGTTGGATGGGAGCTGACCATCGGCAATGGCGAAGGCGATGGCACGCAGGTGGTCAACTACCACACGCATAGCAATGTCCTTCTTCTCGTCGTCACCATACTTGCAGCCCGACATGTCGCCCAGCACCTTGATGAGTGGCTGGAACACATCGGTGTCGTAGTTGGACGTCTTGCCCTGAAGGGTACGAACCAGACGCTCAAAGCCCATACCGGTGTCGATGACCTTAGCAGGCAGGCCTTCGAGCGAGCCGTCAGCCTTGCGGTTGTACTGCATGAACACGAGGTTCCATATCTCAATGACTTGTGGATGGTCTTTGTTGACAAGTTCGCGGCCAGGCACCTTAGCCTTCTCTTCCTCTGAACGAGAATCGACGTGAATCTCAGAGCAAGGACCGCATGGGCCTGTGTCGCCCATCTCCCAGAAGTTGTCGTGCTTGTTGCCATTGATGATGTGGTCCTTGGGCAGGAACTGCTCCCAGATGCCAGCAGCCTCATCGTCGCGAGACAAACCCTCTTCGGGGCTGCCTTCGAAGACGGTAGCATAGAGGTCTTTAGGATCAATCTTCAGCACATCAACAATGTACTCCCATGCCCATGAGATGGCTTCCTTCTTGAAGTAGTCGCCAAACGACCAGTTACCCAACATCTCGAACATGGTGTGATGATAAGTATCGTGTCCCACCTCTTCGAGGTCGTTATGCTTACCGCTCACACGCAGACACTTCTGCGAATCCGCCTGACGGCGGCTCTTGGGCACAGCATTGCCCAAAATGATATCCTTAAACTGATTCATGCCCGCGTTGGTGAACATCAACGTGGGGTCATCCTTCACTACCATCGGAGCCGATGGCACAATCAGGTGCTCCTTGCTTTCAAAGAACTTTTTGAAAGACTCGCGTATCTCTTTTGCTGTCATTGTACTATTAACTATTTGACAATTTACTATTTGCTATTCACTATTTAGGGTGCAAAGGTAGTACTTTTCTCCTTAAAAAACGCTAAAAATTGCAACGAATTAATGAGAAGTGCTATCTTTGCAACATATTTATAATAAGAAAGAATAACAAACCATTTAAAAACTATAAGACAACTATGAGTGTTACTTTTATCATTATTGCGGTAATTGCCGTCATTGTTCTTTGTGCCATCAGTATCTACAACAATCTTGTAAAACTTCGCAACAATCGCGAGAACGCTTTTGCTGATATTGACGTTCAGCTGAAGCAACGTTATGACCTCGTGCCTCAACTCGTAGCCACCGTCAAGGGCTATGCCGCACACGAGAAAGAACTCTTGGAAGCTATCACAGCTGCACGTTCTGCATCTATGAGCGCCACAAGCATCAATGACAAGATTCAGGCTGACAATATGCTCACATCTGCATTGGCAGGATTGAAAGTACAAGTCGAGGCTTATCCAGACCTGAAAGCCAACCAGAACTTCCTCCAGTTGCAGGGCGAGCTCTCCGACATCGAGAACAAGCTGGCCGCTGTTCGCCGCTACTTCAACTCTGCCACTCGCGAACTGAACAACGCTGTCCAGACATTCCCTGCCAATCTTCTTGCAGGATTGTTCGGATTCCACAAAGAGGCCATGTACGAGATTGAAGCTTCACAGCGCGCTGCTGTGGAGAAAGCACCTGAGATTCAGTTCTAATGCAGTACGTAGGCATCCATACACAAATGGCGCGGAACAACTGGAACAGCATCATGCTGCTCCTGATGTTCCCGTGCATCATTCTTGGTATGCTGTGGGTGTTCTGCTGTGTGTTTGGCTTCCAGCATACTTATACATACGACCAATATTACAACAATTACAACGACCAGTACTCTCTCAACACAGAAGCCGTCAACGGGCTATGGCTTGAGATAGCACCTTGGGCAATCGTGATTGTGGGCATATGGTTCACCATCGCCTACCTGTTCAACGCCCAAATGGTCCAGTATGCTACAGGAGCAAAGCCTTTGGAACGCAAAGAGAACCCACGCATCTACAACATGGTGGAGAATCTGTGCATGAGCTGCGGCATGCCCATGCCTAAGGTGAATATCATTGAAGACCCACAGCTGAACGCTTTTGCATCGGGCATCAACCCAAAGAGCTACACTGTGACGCTTACACGCGGCATCATCGACTATCTCGACGACGACGAGCTGGAAGGTGTTATTGCCCATGAACTCACCCACATCCGCAACCGCGACACAAAGGTGCTCATCATCAGCATTGTCTTTGTGGGCATCCTCTCCACGTTGCTGACCCTGCTCACACGAGGGGTGCTCCGTATGTTCCTATGGGGCAATATCGGCTCTTCTCGCCGTTCAAACAACAAGGGAAACGGTGGCGTCATCGTGGTTATCATCGTAGCCATCATCTGTGCAGCCATCGCCTACTTCCTCACCTTGCTCACCCGCTTCGCCATTTCGCGCAAACGAGAGTTCATGGCTGACGCAGGAAGTGCAGAACTGACTCGCAACCCTCGTGCCTTGGCTTCTGCGCTACGCAAAATAGCTGCTGCGCCAGGACTCGGTCATGTGGAACGCGAGGACATCGCCCAGCTCTACATCATCCACCCCAAGAAATTCACACAGAGTTTCTTTGACAAACTGCAATCACTCTTCAGCACCCACCCTAGTACCGAAGAGCGAATCAGGATTCTCGAACAATTCTAACGGACACTGAATAAGAAGCGTCTAACGTCAACATCAAAACCATTTGCTCTGGTGCGCCTTGGCTGCACCAGAGCAAATGGTTTTGTTTTGGCCATGAGGAGAGTTTCACTCCCCAACTTGCCAAAGAATGCTTGGAACTATAATGCTACCTTGTCATTCCTACCAGCACCCTACCACAATGTCCTCCTTGGGCACTTTCTCCCATGAAAAAACAGGCAAGAGTTCTTTTGCGCTGATAGCATCTGGCGTGGGAATCAATCCTGCCAGACAGGCCAGTTCGCCAACGATTTGAGAAGCCGTGTAACGATGACGCAGGTTCTCCATATCCAGACTTTGGTCACGTTTCGACAAGCGCTGCCCTTCACGATTGCACAGCAACGGAAGGTGACAGAACCGGGGAGACGAGACACCCAGCATGTCGGCCACATACATCTGCTGAGGCGAAGAAAGAAGCAAGTCACGTCCACGCACCACCTCCGTCACCCCCATCAGGGCATCGTCAATAACCACAGCCAACTGATAAGCCCATGCGCCATCTTTGCGACGGATGATAAAATCACCGACTTGCTGAGAGAGATTCACCGTCTGCACTCCATAATGACCATCCGTAAAAGCGATTTCACGATTAGGCACCATCAGCCGTGTGGCTCCCACCCTACCGGGCTGTGGAGGCAAATGGCGACAAGTCCCTTTATAGACCACCCTTCCGTCGCTCTCATGGGGAGCCTGTGTAGCCAATATATCAGCACGAGTACAATAGCAGGGGTAAGTTACTCCCTGCTGCTTCAGCCGTTCAAAATACTCTTCATATATCTCTGAACGCTGACTCTGATACACCGGTTCTCCATCCCACTCCAAACCCAGCCATGCCAAGTCGTCCATCAACAAGTCCGCATATTCCTGCCGCGAACGTCCAGGATCAATGTCTTCGATGCGCAACAGCCACTGTCCTCCCTTCTCTTTAGCAGAGAGCCAGGACAGCAGCGCACAAAAGATATTGCCCAAATGCATACGCCCTGTCGGCGAAGGCGCAAATCGTCCCTTCTCCATAGTCTTCATCATGTTATAGTGCCACAAAGGTACAACAATCCCTGAGATTGCCACGCCTGATGAGTTAATATCTAATAACAGGATGGGAATATCTAATAAAAAAAGTTAATTTTCTCATTAAAACAGCTTTTTCTTGCATTTTCCTTTGTATATATCTAAAACTTTAGATTACCTTTGCCGCAGAAAAACTAAAGCTTTAGATAATATGAAACAGAACAATGAAGAAAGACAACTGACCAAAGCGGAGATGGAAATCATGAATGTGCTTTGGGATAAGGCCAGCGGAATGACCACGCATCAGATCATCGACGAGTATCCTGAGCCCAAACCCGCCTACACCACCATTGCCACATTCCTGAAGATACTGACCAACAAGAGTTTCATACGTCCACACAAGCAGGAGGGAGGCGGAAAAGCCTTTGTGTTCACGCCCCTCATCAGCAGGGAGGCTTACACCAACCGTGTGATGAAAGAAGTGAAGTCCACCTTCTTTGCTGGCTCGCTCAAGTCCATGCTTTCCTACTTTGCCAAACATGAAGAGGTATCGGAAGAAGACCTGCAGGAAATTATGGAACTGATCAACAGCAAATAGCTATACATATTTATCAATCACATCGCTTAAACTAACCGACCCTATATGATATACATTCTCAAATCAGCCATCACACTGGCACTCCTATATAGCTGTTTCTTCGTCTTCCTGAGCAAAGAGACATTCCACAGGTTCAACCGCTGCATGCTGATGGGCATCATGCTCGTATCGCTGGTGATGCCACTCTTCCACTTCACTACTGAGCACCCGACTGCACTGAACGAAGAGGTGTATGAGGTGCAGAGCTACATTGAGCAGGACGCGGCACCCATCATCGTCACGGCTCAGCACTCGGAAGGCATCACGTGGATTCAGGCAATCACGTGGCTCTACCTGATAGGTGTCGCCATCATGTTTGTCCTCACGCTGGTGCAAGCCATCTCGCTCATCCGCTTCATGCACAAAGGGGTGCGCCACACTGACTCACAAGGCAACACCGTCATCCTGCACAACAACGACGTACCTCCCTTCAGCATCTTCCGCTACATCGTCATGAGCGTGAAGGACTACGAGAGCAGCCGCCAGTATATCCTCACCCACGAACAGGAACACATCCGCTTGGGGCACACCTACGACCTCCTGCTGCTCCAATGTGTCAAGACCCTCCAGTGGTTCAACCCCTTCATCTGGTTCCTCAACCGCGACCTCAAGGCCGTGCACGAATATGAGGCAGACCAGGCAGTCATCAACCAAGGCATCGATGCTAAATCATAGCCTTTCACCAACAATCTGAATCACGGCTCACTCAAAAAACGTATCGTTATGATGTACCAGAAACCCTCCAACCGATGGCTCATGCTCAAAGCCTTATGCGCCATCCCAGTGGCGGCATTGACTATCAATACCTTCGCCACACCTATTGAGACCGACCCCGTAGAAGATATGGTGAAAACCTTAGAAACCACCAATGTACCCACCATCAACGAAGTGACAGAGAATGTTCTTACGGCAGTGGAGAGTGTGGACACAACACCTTTCGCCATCCATCCCGTCAAGGACCAGTATGGAAGAATCGTTGGTTTCTCCCATGAAGGTAAGCCTTCTGCCGGCGACTTCGAATGCACAGCAGAATATGTGTTCATCAACGGGCGCCAAGCCACGGAAGCTGAACTGAGAAACTACAAAACCTTGTTAGCCGGTTCCACGTTTGAACTGCTTAAGACAGCCAATGGAACGGCAAAGTACGACTACAAGGACAAGCACGGTATCATTGTCATCCACACACAAGAGGCATCAACGGCTCAAGACGATGACGAACCACTCATCGTTATAAACGGAAAGATTGTCAAAATTGATCTCTCTGCGTTAGGAGGAAAGAAAATCAATCTAAACGAAGCCTTGCCCAAGCTTCTCAACCTTAAAGAAGATGACATCGAGTCCATCACCGTTCTCAAAGACGGAGCTGCCACAGCCATCTATGGAGACAAGGGCAAGAATGGCGTCATCGAAATCAAACTGAAGGAGGTGAAAGAACCATCATCTTTGGACGAGCTATTGGACAAACTGCCTGGTGCAGAGAAACATGAGGATGGCAGTATCACCATCAATGGAAAGACGGTAAAAAAAATCCTCCTCGAAGGGCAAGAAGTCTACAACAGCGATGAACTCTTCACTGTGTGCGAAGACCCAGCCAAGTACCCAGGTGGTCAAGGTGCCCTGATGCAGTTCCTCGCCCGGAATCTCCGCTATCCCCAAGAAGCTCACAAGAATGACCTCCAGACGCGTATCATCCTGCAGTTCATCGTAGAGAAAGACGGTTCACTGAGCAACTTCAATGTGGTTGAAAACAGTGTAAGCAACTCGAAGGGCCTCCCACTCGACGGCATGGTGACAGTGACAGCATCGAAAATCAAAGACGGCATCGAAGTCAATGCAACGCCCGAAGAACTACAGGCATGCCAAAAGCTCTTTGAAAACGAAGCTATCCGCGTGGCGAAACTCATGCCCAAATGGGAACCTGCCAAGCAGCGAGGCAACATCGTAAGAATGAAGTACACCCTTCCCGTCACCTTCCGCCTCCAATAGCATACACGTGTTAGTAATTAGATAAGTTAAACAATGTGCGCAAACCCTCTTGCACTGGCAGCGATGCTCGTGCAGAGGGCTTTTTCGTTCATCGCTCCAAAGGTCCTTCCTACACCACAAAAACGGTCTGAGTCACACCGAGGGTGTCGGTGTGACTCAGACCGGTATAGGCGGTGTGACTCAGACCGCCTGTGAGGTACAGTAAGGAGGAATTTAGAGGCGCTTTCTTTACAGCACCTTCACCACTTCCTCCAGATATTTTTTGTCCACCTCGTCGAAGGTGGCGAGGTCCTTGCTGTCGATGTCGAGCACCGCAATCACCTCTCCATTTCTCTTGATAGGCACCACGATTTCGCTGCGACTGAGGCTGGAGCAAGCAATGTGACCCGGGAAAGCATCCACATCGGGTACGATGACTGTAGCTCCGCGCTCCCACGCTGTGCCACACACACCCTTGCCTTTCTTGATGCGAGTGCATGCCAACGGACCCTGGAATGGCCCCAGCACCAGCTCTCCGTCCACCACTCTGTAGAAGCCGGTCCACCAAAAACCGAACGTCTCGTGCAGCATGCTTGCCACATTCGCCATATTCGCAATCAGGTCCGTTTCCGTCTCCACCACGGCTTTCACCTGTGGCACCAGCTCTCGGTACTTCTCTTCCTTCGAGCCTGCTGATATGATTAATTCTTCTGCCATTGTCTTGTTCTTGATTCGTTGATGGTGCAAAGGTAGGGAAAAAGTTGCAATGTCAACAAGGGAACTCCATAGTTTTACGGTTGTGCCCTCCCTTCTCTTCACCGACCAGCTGTTTGTAGTCATGCTGCATGCCCTCACTACAATGCACCCTCGAGGGCATGAAGGCCTCGCAAGCTCTAAAGCCATCGGGCTGCACCGCCCCTCATTTTTTTCGATTTTCTTTTTCCACTTACCGCTTAATTTCCTATCTTTGCCCCAAAAACCTATATGAGCATGGAAATAACGGTAATTGTGCCCGTCAAGGACGGACGAGAACACATAGGAAAAACACTCGACTCCATCATGAAGGGGAGCATGCAGCCCAAGGAGGTGATTATTGTGGACAATGAAAGCACAGACGGAACGTATCAGTTCTGCGAACAATACATCAAGAGCCGTCCCAACATGACGCTGCTGCATGAGACTTTCCCTGGCACGGCCGCTGCGTGCAACAAGGGGCTCAAGTCTTGCAAGACCGAATGGGTCTATTTCTTCAATAGCGGCGACCTCTTCGACCCCCATTTCATTGCGGCTTTCCATGACCTGAACGCTGAGGGGCATGACCTCATTGCTGTGCCCACGAAGGTGAGCAACGGGCTACGAGAGTGGGTGCGCCCTTTCATCCCTTCGGAAGACCCACGTGTGCAGATTCTCGCCGACGTGTTCATCACCTCAAGCATGCTCATACGCACGTCTTACCTCAAAGACATCGGCGCATGGAACCCCGCATGCCGCATCGGAGAAGACTGGGAACTCGGCTTGCGCATCTTGCTCCACCAGCCCCGTGTGATGTGGTACACCCAACACGTCTTCCACACCCTCCAGGAACCCAAAGAGCACCTCCAAGGAGGATGCTACTCCATGTACTACAAAGAGATGGTGCGCACCATGACCGTAGCGGTCAACAACCTTCATTCATCCATCCTCCAGCCCCTCTCTACATACCACTCGCAGCATCTCGCCAGCCTGTACCCGCATCTTGACTTACTCATGTATCCCTTCTATCTGCGCATCTGCATCTTGCTGGGTATCCTGCAACGGGAGAAGATGACAGGCAAATGCGGTAAATACAAGATGGCAGCCAAGGCTATCACCATCTTCCGCAACGACAACTTCGCCCCCACCTTCTCACAGCGACTGACAGGCCATTTTATGCGCATCTACACATTGCTGGGCGGCAAAGGCGCTTGGCGATTCGCGCTGAAACAATCGCAGAAAAGGCAATCCATGAGAAAAGACAGCTGGTGGTAAATCACCCCACGGACACATTCCGTTGACCTTACCACCTTTCACATAACCAAGGCGCGCCCCTTTCACCACACAGGTCAAAGGGGCGCGCCTTGGTTTCTACAGGTTCAATACAATGGCACGTTGATATCGAAAACCAACTCGGCATCTTTCAACCGTGGATGATGAGCATCCTTCTCCGAAAGAATGCGGTTCTCCGTGGGCACCTGCCAGTCGATACCCAAATCGGGGTCGTCCCAAGCAATAGCGCCTTCACTCTGAGGAGCGTAGTAGTTATCGCACTTATACTGGAACACAGCCTCATCGCTCAACACAGCAAAACCATGGGCAAAGCCTCGAGGCACGAAGAATTGGCGGTGATTATCCTCGGTAAGCACCACCGACACGTGCTGTCCAAAAGTAGGGCTGCCCTTGCGAATGTCAACCGCCACATCCAGCACGGCTCCTTTCACCACACGCACCAATTTGGACTGGGTGAACGGTGGCTTCTGGAAATGCAGGCCACGCACCACTCCTGCCACAGAACGGCTCTCGTTGTCCTGTACAAACACGGTTTTGCAAACCTTTTCTTCGAACTCTCTCTGTGAGAAGGACTCGAAAAAGTAGCCACGAGCATCGCCAAAAAGCTTCGGCTCTATGATTTTCACGCCTTCTATCGCTGTGTCAATTACCTGAATCATAATGTATCTTTCTTTTCTTTTGCAAAGGTAGCAATTAACATGAAAAGTGGAACACAAAAAGTGAAAAAACTATCCAACCAGTCGTCCACAAGGTTCGCCACTTAGTTTTTTCACTTTTCACGCTCCACTTTTCACGCTTTTTCATACCTTTGCAAAAATTTCACAGACACATGGCTAACAAAGTAGTTATTTCAACAGATATTGCGCACACGCTGACGGAAGCAATTGCGGAAGTGCAGCACGACAAATTGTTCCTGCTGATGGATGAAACCACACAGCAGCTGTGTCTTCCTGTCGTGCAGGACATCCCGTGCCTCAAAGGGGCCACACATATCGTCATTGGCGCTACCGACACACACAAGACACTGGACACGCTGGCTAAAGTGTGGACAGAGCTGGGCAATGGCGGCGGCACTCGCCATTCGCTGATGGTGAACCTGGGCGGCGGCATGGTGACCGACCTCGGCGGCTTCGCTGCCAGCACGTTCAAGCGTGGCATCAAATACATTAACATCCCCACTACCCTGCTGAGCATGGTGGATGCCAGCGTGGGTGGAAAGACGGGCATCAACTTCAATGGGCTGAAGAACGAGATTGGTGTGTTCAACGCTCCCGAGACGGTCATTCTCGACACAGAGTTCCTCAAGACACTCGACCATGAGAACATTCTCTCTGGCTATGCCGAGATGCTGAAGCACGGTCTCATCTCCAACGACAAGAACTTTGCCGAGCTGCTGAACTTCGATCTGGATGCTGTCGATTACCCGCACTTGGGCCAGATGGTGGGCACCAGTGTGGCCATCAAGGAGCGCATTGTGAAGGAAGACCCGCTGGAGCATGGTATCCGCAAGGCTCTCAATCTAGGACACACAGCAGGCCACGCGTTTGAGAGCTGGGCGCTGAGCCGCAAGCCTTACCTACATGGCTATGCCGTTGCATGGGGATTGATATGTGAGCTCTACCTTTCGTGCATCAAGACAGGGTTCCCTACCGACAAGATGCGGCAAACTGTCCGCTTCATCAAGGAGAACTACGGCACGCTTGCTGTCACCTGCGACGACTACGAAGAGCTCTACACCTACATGACACACGACAAGAAGAATACGGCAGGCATCATCAACTTCACGTTGCTGGGTGACATTGGCGACATCCGTATCAACCAGACAGCGACGAAGGAAGAAATCTTCGAGATGCTTGACTTCTTCCGCGAGGGATAAACAAAAAAGCGGGGGCTTCGGAAGCCCCCGCTTTTTTATTTTACTTGACTATGACGAATCCTCCTTGGTCAGCCATCGTCACCACCACCGCTTTGGGGTTGGCGACTTTGAGTTCAGACTTCTGAGGCTCACGATTCTTGAGGTTGTCGCTATAGAGCGTGACCTTGTCGCCCTTCTGCAACATAGACAAGTTCAGCTTCAGCTTGAGCGGTGCGCCAGTAGCGTTGTTGCCGGCAATGTACCATGTGTTACCAGAGCGACGGGCCAATACGCTGTACTTGCCTGGATAGCCATCGATGAAGATGGTCTCGTCCCATGTTGTAGGCACTTGACGAAGGAAGTCCATGCTGACGGCTGGTGCAGGAGCGCCTGGAGCGTTGTAGTCGATAGCTTCTGCCAACTGAGAATTGCCACCTTGTTCAGCAGCAGGAAGGTTCTCAGGGGTGATGGCAAAGTTCTGGATAGGGTTCTGGAAGAGCACACAAGTGGCCAGTTCGTGGCAGTCGGTGGTGCGACGAGTGTTGCCGCCCGTATTGCCGCGATTGATGTGACGGTTCATAAAGCAACCACCGAACTCCATGCAACCGATGGTGTTGCGGATGAATGGATGTGTGGCAGCATCCTTGGCCTCCTTGTCGGCAGCGCCTTGGCTGAAGTAGATGTTCTCCGATGCCAAAACAGCCTCGCTGCCCACATAGTTGGGGTACATGCGCTCCCAGCCACGAGGGATGGTGCAGCCGTGGAAGATGACCATGATTCCTGCATCATCCGCATCCGTGAGAATCTGCTCATAGAGACGCATGGTTTCCTGCTTGTCACCGCCAAAGAAATCCACTTTGATGCCTTTCACGCCAATCTGCTGCATCCAGCGCATATATTGCTTGCGCACGATGGGGTCGCTCATGATGTTGATGGGCCCCTGCTCGATGTCGTTCCACCAGCCGCTGGAGCTGTACCACAGGAACACGTCCACACCCTGGCTCTGCGCATACTTCACGAGTTTGGTCATCTTCTCCTTGCCTATGTTGGTGTCCCACCAGTTATCAACAAGCACATACTGGAAGCCCATATCCTTGGCAAGCTTGATGTATTTCACCTGGTCGTCCCAGCAGATGGAGTTGTCCTGCCATACAATCCAGCTCCATGTGCCTTTACCATATTGATATTGATGCGTGGTCTCATAGCGGGGAGCCACATAGTCCCATGGCACGGTTGTCTCCACGATGGGCTTCAGCGATGTGCCTACGGTGATGGTGCGCCAAGGGGTGGCGCCTGGCAACGCAAAGGCGGGCTCCACCGTACCGTTTCCTCCATTCTCTTCGGCCATAGGAAACTCTACCGTGTAGAGTCCGTCACCCGTCATGTCGGAGAGTCGTGAGGCACAGTAGCGAGAGTCGACACCAGTTTCTGAGACAAGCGCCCAAGCTTCTTTTGTGCCCTTGCCTGTAGCATTCACGTGGAAGAGGCATGGGAATGTGTATCCATGTCCATATTGACTCTTCTTGTTCATAGGCTCGTCATAGCCATACCCTTCTTCGTAACTGGGTTTGGTACCTTTCCAGCCTATCATGGCGTGCGACTGAGGCGTGAGGAAGGTGGTGGTTTGACTTGGGAAGTCGAAACCTGTTGCCTCCTTCATGATGCGCACCGAGAACTTCTTTCCGTTGGCACGGCTGGGGTGATTGGGGATGGCGTAGCGGAAGGCCACATCGTTGTTTGACACACGGAAATCCACTTCGTATGGGTATCCCTTGGCATTCTGCAGCGTCACCACCAGCTGGTTGGCATCCACATGCACATGGCTCGCCTTGCTCACACGCAAATCATAATTAAACTCCAAATGTCCCTCACGCTTGCTGACATAAGAGATGTCCTGTGTGAAGTCGCCGTGGTCGGCCACAAAGCCCAGAGGACTTGCATCCAGCACCTGCACGCCATCGTACAGCACTTCATAGACTGGTTTGCCACTCTTCACATCCACATTCACTTTCAGTTTGCCATCAGGGCTGGCCACACTGGCCACCTGTGCCGACAGACTCAACGAGGCCAGCACAGCCGATAAGAACAATAGTTTTTTCTTCATTTCAATATTGGTTTTAGTCGTTTTCTTTTGCTTGTGTCGTATCAGGCGCGCTACCGTCACCTTCAGACGTGTCAGTTTGAGGACTGTCTTGCAAACGTTCCCTCCATGCCTCCAGCGCCTTCATGGTGATGTCTATAGCCTCATCCATGGTGCACTCCAATGTGCCCCCCGCAGCGTTCTTGTGACCGCCACCTCCGAAGAACTCGGCACACAGCTCATTGCAAGGAAAATCATCCACCGAGCGTGTGGACACCCTGATGAGCGGACGCTCCGTGTCTTCGCGCAGACAGATGCTCAACTTATGTCCCTTCATCTGCAAAGGCATGTTCACGATGCCCTCCATGTCGCCCTTTAGGTAGTGGAACTGTGTGAGCTCTTCCTTCCTGATGGCAAAGAGCGAGGCATGCAGTTCGGGGAACACCTGCAGCTTCTCATACAGCACATAGCCCACCAGCTTCAAGCGGTCAGCGGAATAGTTGTTCTGTATGTTGCGGTTGATGCGGTCCTTGTCAATACCCTTTCTCAGCAACTCGCTGATGATGACAAAGATGTCTGGGTCGTTGCTGTTAAAGGAGAAAAAGCCCGTGTCCGTTGCCATGCCTGCATAGATGTCTTCGGCAGCGGCAAAGGTGAGGTTCTTCAATTCGTCCATTGCGTCCAGCAGACGGAAAATCAGCTCGCTCGTACTGCTCAGCTCAGGATGCGAAATGATGTGCCCAAACTGCTGACGGTTAGGGTCAAGATGATGGTCGATGAGCAAGCGCTTGCAGCGCATCCGCTGCACGGCCACGCCTAAGTCGTCAATGCGGCGCATGTCATTGAAGTCGAGGCAGCAAATCAGGTCAGCCATCTTCAGAGCCGTGTACGACGCCGTCTTCTGATGGTCAAAGCGCACAATCTTGTCAGCATCCTTCATCCAGTGAAGAAAGTCGGGGAAATAATTCGGCACAATCACCGTGACGTTCTTCCCCTTCCGTTTCAAATACTCATACAGTGCCAGCGACGAACCAATGGCATCGCCATCGGGAGAAGTGTGGCACACGATGACCACATTGCGGCACTCCTCAAAGTCCTTCTTCGCTGTGGTAAGTTCCTGCGGGGTAATTCTTCTCTTCAGCATATAGGCTTTTGCATATTTTGTACAAAGGTATGAAAAAGCGAGAAAAGTGGAAAATGAAAAAGTGAAAAATCCAAGTTACGAACCCTGCGGACGACAAGCGGGATAGTTTTTTCACTATTCACTTTCCACTTTTCTCGCTTTTTTATACCTTTGCAACCATAAACACACACAACCCCATGGAAGAACAAGAAAACATAAGCCAGGAGCAGCAGCCAGCGCAGCCCGCGAAGAAAAGCAGCGCTGGACTCATCATCACCGGCATTGTCGTGGCACTCGTTGCCCTCGTGGTAGCGGTGCTTGGCTACCACTTTCTCTATGCCAAGCCACTGATACAGGAAAACGAAGAACTGAAAGAACTGGCAGAGCTGGAGAAAGAAGAAATGGTGAGCCAATACCGCGACTTCGATGCGCAGTACGAGATGCTTCAGAACCAGCTGAGCAACGACAGCCTCATCGCCCAAATTGAAGATGAGCGCCGCCGCACACAGGAGCTCCTCGAAGAGCTGGAACGCACCAAGGCCACCGATGCCGCAGAGATCAAGCGCCTCAAGGCAGAAATCAACTCCCTCAGAGCCGTGCTGAGAAGCTACATCATGCAGGTCGATTCGCTCAATCGCCTCAATCAGTCGCTCAACGAAGAGAACACCCAAATCAAGGAACAAATCAGCGTGGCAAACACCCAAATCAGCAACCTCTCCACCGAGCGCAACCAGCTGAAGGACAAGGTGAACATCGCCGCCCAGCTTGATGCCACCGGTTTCTGGGTTACGCCAAAAGACAAGAAGGGCAAGGAAGCCAAGAAAGTGAAGGACGTGAAGCGCTTCGCCTTCGGATTCACCATCGTGAAGAACGTCACCGCACAGAACGGGCAGCGCACCCTCTATGCACGTATCCTCAAGCCCGACAACTCCGTGATGGGCAACAAAGGCACCTTCACCTACGAGAACACCTCCGTGGAATACACCGAAAAGAAATACATCGAATACACAGGCGAGGAAGAGAAAGTGACCATGTACAGCGATGTGACCGAGTTTCTCGAAGCCGGCACCTACAAGCTCTTCGTCTTCTGTGACAACCAAATGATAGGACAAACCAGTTTCACCCTCAAATGACCAAAGTATCACCCTCACTCCTTGCTGCCGACTTTGCCAATCTGGCCAAGGATATAGACATGCTCAACCGCAGCGAAGCAGACTGGCTCCATCTCGACGTGATGGACGGCGTCTTCGTGCCCAACATCAGTTTTGGCTTTCCCGTGCTCCAGGCTGTAGCCAAGATATGCCAGAAGCCCCTCGACGTGCACCTCATGATAGTAGACCCCGGCAAGTTCACCGAGCAGGTCAAAGCCCTCGGAGCCTATATGATGAACGTGCACTATGAAGCTTGCCCCCATCTGCATCGCACCATCCAGCAGATACACGCTGCTGGAATGAAGGCAGGCGTCACGCTCAATCCCCACACACCCATCAGCGTGCTTGAAGACATCATTCAAGACGTTGACATGGTGCTTCTCATGACCGTCAACCCAGGCTTTGGCGGACAGAAGTTCATAGAGCACTCCACCGAGAAAGTACGTCGGCTCAAGGAACTCATCCAGCGCACAGGCAGCCACGCCCTCATAGAAGTGGACGGCGGTGTGAACGGCGAAACGGGCCGCCGTCTCGTCGAAGCAGGAGTCGATGTTCTCGTTGCCGGCAGCTACGTGTTCGGTGCTCCCAATCCCGAAGAACGCATCAAGGAACTGAAAAGCCTTTAATGGACTGGCAGAAATATCCGCTTATTCGCCTCATCATTCCCTTTACATTGGGCATGATAGGGGCGAATCTTTATATTACCCACATAGGCAAGGAAGTACTGTTCGTTCTCTGCTGTGCAACACTATCCATATCCTTCTTCCTGCTCAAAACCTCCCACACCTATCGGGACGGCAAGTTCGGTGTGATGGCAGCAGCGCTCTTCTTCCTCATCGGCATGACACTCTACACCCGCAAGTACCAACACGTAGCCAGCAGCACACCCTCCAGCACCACCTACTGCCGTGGCATCCTTGCCGAGCCCCCAAAAGAAAAGGCACACTCATGGGCACTCCAACTGGAGCAGGAGAACGGAACATACATTTTATTATATATAGGAAAGAACCGAGAAGAACCTCAACACGACTCCATCACCTATGCCTCATTGCAACTGGGTGACACCATTGCAGCATTTGCCAAACACATAACCCCTACCAACCACTGTAAGGAAGACACATTCAAGGCATACAACACATACCTCTTCCAGCACGGTGTCTGCGCCACAGCTTATACACCACATAACAGGTGGACACTGCAGCCATGCAAGAGTCAGCGCAACCTGTACACTTCGGCAAAAGCCCTTCAAGAGCAACTGCACGACATCTACAGCAGCCACGGCATCAGCGGCGAGGCAGGCAGCATCGTCGAAGCCATGACCATCGGGCGAAAAACAACCCTCGACAAGGCCACACGCAATGCCTATGCCAATGCAGGCCTCAGCCACATCCTTGCCCTCTCAGGCTTCCACGTCGGCATCATCCTGCTCCTTATACAAGTGTTCTTCTTCAAGAACATATTACCGCTACGCTGGCAATGGATCAGCAACGGTCTCATCATCATCACCCTCTGGGGATACGCCTTGCTCACAGGTCTGTCTCCGTCCCTCGTCCGCGCCACCAGCATGTTCACCATCCTGCTGCTCAGCCAATCCTTCACCGACGAAGCGCTCTCCTCCAACACCTGTGCGCTCACCTTCTTCCTCATGCTATGCATCAATCCATTCTATCTCCATGACATTGGTTTCCAGCTATCCTTCATTGCCGTAGAAGCCATCAGCCTCATCGGGAATAGACTCATCACGCTATGCACCAATTCCAGGTATAGCATCCTCGAACATTCCATGTGGCTCATCACGCTAATGGCCATCGCTCTTGCCAGCACACTCGCCACTGCCCCACTGATAGCACACCACTTTGGGCGGTTCACCCTCTTCTCCATTCTCAGCAGTCTTGCCATTTTCCCCTTCGTTTATCTCCTTATGTTTGGCAGCGCACTTTGGTGGTCCTTCCTTTGGTGCGCCCCCATCAACCAGCTCCTCACCAACATCCTCAACTGGACTGCCACCACCATGAACACTATTACAACTTACATCTCAGAACTTCCTTTCGCCACCATTGAATGGCATCCAGACACGTTCACTACCCTGCTCTGCTACGCAGCACTCATCACGTTCACATATTTTCTCACCCACAAAAAGACAGCGATATGACACAAGATGAACTTTGGGAGCGCAACTACCAAGACACACTCAACTTTATTACAGAACATAAAAAGCGCCCCTCCAAGCACCGCTTAGAGGAGCACAAAATGCTTAATTGGTACAAATACCAAAAGAAATGCTTTGCCAAAGGTAAACTCAAGCCCAATCGCATCGACCGATTCACACATCTGGTTGACGTATTCAATCAGCACCTCCGCAAGAACCAATACGCATACGCTTCACAGGAGGACGCCGGTAACGGCTTCCGTGACGACCTGTTTAAGAGAACTACATAATCCAGTCCTGCTCCATAGTCAAAGCCTGTTGGACTTTGTCAGCAACGCATCGAGTCGCCTCTTAGCATCGTCCAAAGGCTTCTCATCTCCATCCGCTTCGAGCGAGCTATACACCGTCTTTCCGTCGTGGTCGAGAATATAGAAGAAAGGGACAAATCCGTTGTCCAAGAGGATTGGAAGCGACCTTCCTTCTTGAGTGCCATCAAATTTAGGAGAGAGATTCGGCCATTCATAGCGAGGTAGCTCATCAACGGCTTTCAGCCATGCATCCCTGTCTTCATCGATCGTCACGCTGACGAAAGCCACACGCTCACGGCAATGCTCATAGTAGTCCATCAGTTCCGGTATCTCGGCACGGCAAGGACCGCACCAACTTGCCCATAGACCTAACAGCATATATTCCTTTCCATTCAGGCACTCTTTGAAAGAACGAGCCTTGCCTGCTGTGTCCCACATGGGAAAGAGTCGAGCCACTCCTGTCTCCTCTTTCCGAGCAGAGATGAGTTGCTGCAGTTCTATTCCTCGTTGAGAATTGCGCAGAGACTCAGAGAAGCAATCCAAAGCCATCTGCAGGGTGTCGGCATCCCAAGAGTTAGGCAGGAGATGCAGTGCATTCAAGCTTTGCGAATGACTCTTCAAGAACTCCTTACTCCGAAAGCGTTGGCGGTCATGAAAGAAGGTATCATTTGCTTCGGCATCGCCATATTCATCAGTAATGGTGCCTACCGACAGAGGGAAAGCAATGGAATCGAACGTGACAACCGTTCGCCCATACCCGATGGGGAAGTTGCCCCATCGAGCAGAGTTGATTTGCACGGACATCCACGCCTTATTGCTGTCATCTCGTTCTTTCTTATACTCCAGGCCCACTATCTCCGGCAAGTCGTTCCTGTCCTTCTCTATCACCAATCGACCGTCCACAATCGGAAGCGTGTCGCATCGTTCACCCATCACACCATAAGCCACTTCCACGAAGCCTTCTGTACCCGTAGGGAAGTTCACCTCCAATACATCCTGTGCAGACGCTGTATGCAGACACGACAACACACCGAAACACATCACTACAAACAGATTCTTTCTCATAATTTATTTACCTTTAAAGATATCCTTTAACTTCTCGTGCAGTGCCTCGTCTCTGAGGTTACGCGCCACAATCTCTCCCTGCGGATTGATGAGCAGGTTGTCGGGAATGGCCCATACTTTATACACTTCGCAGACTATTGACTGCCATCCTTTTAGGTCGGAAAGATGAGTCCATGGCATGTTCAAAGCTGTGATAGCTTTTACCCAATTCTCCTTTTGATTATCTAATGATATACTAACCATTTCGAGACCTTTCTTATGATATTTCTCATAGGCAGCTACCACATGGGGCATCTCCGCACGACATGGGCCACACCACGAAGCCCACATGTCCACAAACAGCCAATGGCCATTGCCAACATACTCACTCAATTTATGCGAATTGCCGTCTGTATCGAGCATCTCTAAATCTGTGAACCGTTGACCAACAAAAGCTTTCATCGCCGCATTTTTCTCATCATCTTTGCTCCTGTCTCTTCTCACCACGAATTTCCTCACTTCTGTCTTTTTCAAGACGGTATCTTGTGGATTGACGATGTTCTTCATTTGTTGAGCCTTAGCTGGCTCTTGTGCTTGTGCCGACACAGCCAGCAACAAGGCGAATAGAAAGAGAATTCTTCTCATACTGTTTGGTTAGTTTTAGATACTGTTAGTTTTATATGGAATATGATCAACAACTACTTGGGAAGAGAAGAAGAGTCCAATGCCTTACCGATTTCTTGCTTGATGTTCTCCAACACGCTGTTGCTGAAACCTACCTGATGCCAGACCTGATGACCTTGACGGTCAAAAATAAGGTATTGGGGAATACCGCTTTCAGCGGCAATGCAAGGAATCTGCTGCATGAGGGATGAGGGCAGACGATAATGGAGTCCTGGGATGCTGAGCACGTGCTCGTTCCATTTGTTCAAGGGACTGGACTCGTTGGTCAGATAGACGAATACAACATCACTCCCCTGCAACTGCTCCTTCAGCGGCTCCATTGCCTTGATGCCACTCATACAAGGGCCGCACCACGTCGCCCAGAAGTCGATAAAAACAACTTTGCCTGGATGCTGAGCAACGATGCTCTGCAAGAGTTGGTCGGCCGGCACGTCGGGCGTAGGCATCATGCGGTCTTTCGCTTCTCGCTCAAGCCGTTCCACGAGAACGCGAGTGCTGTCGTTGAAGGCACGAAGCACGGGTTGGAAGTAAGGATGGGCAGCGAGAATCACGCTGTCGGGTTGTACCTTGCCTTGCTTCATCCGCTCACCAATCTCCTTTGCCTCAGCAAAGCTTTTGAGCATCTGATAGACCTCACCGTGATCAAGCCCATTGGCTTCGAGATAAGGCAAATGGTTGGTCTGGAGAGGCAGGTAATACGTGCGCCCATCGCGGAAGAGTTGCAAGTCTTTGGCATGAGTGTCGATGAGGGTATGCTCCTGCACGGTGCGCACATAGTAGTTTTCCATGAGCAGTTGCAGGAAGTCCTGCTGACGGCGTGTGTAGCCTTGACGTTCTACCACTCCCTGACGCAAAGTGTCGAGGCTTTGCCATAGTGCATCGCACCATGCAGCCACGTCTTCGCCCTCTTTGTAGGTAGGGGTTCCACCGATGTAACGAGAATACAGAAAGCTGTTCTCCAACAGCACTTGATTGAGGTCACCAAGGGTGCCGCCAACTCGGTAACAGTCGCGCAGAGTGGGCTTTCCTGCCACAAATTCATTGTCGTGAGCGGTGCAGGCTGCACCGTCAACTTCGAGTGTAAAGGTCTCACCGGGAATGAGTATCAGCGGAAACTGGGAGAACGATCCCACATCGTTCGTGATACGTAAGAACACGGGGCGTGTCGCCACATTTGCTGGATGACAATAGACGAGTGTGGAGTCACCCTCATTGTAACTTTTCGACTCATATTCACCAGTAATGGGGTTGCGGCTGGGGTCGCCAAAGTAAGCGAACTGGTCGTTCCCGTGAAAGGTAAGAGTAGCCGTTGCCTCGCCATCCTTCAGTGTGAGCGGCTGCAGCGGTTGCCCTTTGTCCATAGGTTTCTGGTAAGGCGGAAGAATGAAGGGATAGAGCTGGTTGTCAAGACGGATGCCACGAACTACCCACGAACTCTCGTTGTCATCTTCAAGAAAGTCGAACACCTTAGCACCTTTGGGCAGAGGTTCGAAGGAGAGAATGAGTGAATCACGCTGAGCGTTCTTTTCGTAGTCCTTGCCAAACTCCAGCTCCTCATCGTTCAGCAAAGTTGTTCCATCATGTGTGAGGAGGCAGCCACTCTTGTATGCATAAACCTGACCATCACTTTCCAAATGCGCTCCGGTCAGACGCCAACCGATCTGGCCGGGTCGCCGCAACTTGAAATGCACCACGGTAGCATCTTTCTTTAGTTCTACCTTCACAGGGAGGATAGAGAACGGCCCTGACTGAAACGCCGGACGGTACACGACCTTATCTTTGGCTTGTGCCGACACAGCCAGCAACAAAACGAATAAAAAGAGAATCTTTATCACTATCTGAGGTTTTAGGTTTGCCATATCGCTTGCAAAAGTACAAAATCCTCTTTTTCTCACAAAGAAACAGGGTTGGCAAATAGTTGGCATTTGCGAGAAGAACACAAAAAAGGAGTTTGCAAAAAGTTGGCAAACTCCCTATAACGATTTCATTATTAGCAAATAACTATTCAAAGCGACAGAATGAACTCGTCCCAATCTTTTCCGCTACCATCCTTGCCAAAAACTTTCTTGTAGAGGCGTGAACGGAGGGTGCTAATGGTGCTTTTGTCCCTATTCAGCACCGTGGCTATCTCTATGGGCTTGGTGCGAATCTTCAGGAGCATGCACACCTGATACTCGGTTGGCGAGAAATTGTAGAGTCCGTAGAGGCTATTGCTGAAATTGGGATAGATGACTTTGAGCTGATGCTCCAGTTCCTTCCAGTCTTGCTGACGCAGGTTCTCGCCTGCCTCGATGCGGTGGCGAAGAGTCTGGTAATACTCAGACTGATAGAATTCGGTCTCCACCTGCTTCATGGCGGTGGCAACAGGTTCGGGGCGCAGTTGGTTGGCTTCTTCTATCTCGGCCAACTTGCGCTCCACTTCGCGCTTTCGTTTCCGCAGACGATAGACATAGACCGCTACTCCGACTGCCACGATGGCCATTATTATAATAATATAGAGGAAAACGCGGTTCTCGGCTTTCAGCTTCCGCTCGGTAGTGGAGAGAACGAAGTGCTTGGCAGGGGCTTCGGCATCGTTGGGGTACTTGCGCACCAAGTCCCGAATTTCCTGTTTGCGTTCCTCAGTCATGGTGGTAGAGCGCACCATGGTCTCCTTGTAGCCTTGGAACTCGATAATCATGGTAGAGTCGTTGACGACTTGCAGGGGCATAACCCGGTCACGCTCCATGTAGGTGGAGTCGTCAAAATGGTAGCGGCCCATCTCGTGAGCGATGATGAGCATATCGTCGCCCACAGCGTGGAGCTGCACGGTGTAGTACGTGCTGTCGGGGTCGTAAATTTTGCAGCGGGTGTATTGGGTGTAGATGGAGGAAGTGACCTTACCATCGGGGGCCGTCTCGCTCTTGAGCATCCATACACCAACGATGGAGAAGTCATCCTTCTTGTTGGTCTGGGCTCCACCACGGAAGGGGAAGAGGAAGAAGAGCAATAGGACAAGGTTCAGTAGGCGGAGTTGTAAGGATTGTATCATCTTTATCTATTCATCAGAGCGTTGAAAGTCTTTTTCTTTCTCACATAATACTGCCAGAGCAGGGAGAAGTCCACACGCTGAGGCACTCGCTCGTTTCGGCGCAATTGCTGGATATGGCGGCGGTCTTTCTCGAAGTCGGGACGCATCTGGGCGTATGCGCGCCGTGCCTTGAATATGGCTGAGCAGTTTTTGAGGTCTCCTTTGAGAAGGAACTGAAGGGCAGCGAGATAGTCGAGGAGGCAGCGGATACGCATCACGCTCTTGAGTTCTGCATCAGGCAGGTTCTTGTAGAGCATGAGGAGGTTGTTGCGGAAGTTGAGGAAGGTCTTGCGAGGATTGCCCTGATGGAGGGTAGCTCCTCCCAGATGGAAGGCTTGGCTTTCAGCGATGCAGACGATGCTCTTGCCCATGGTGCGGAGTCGCCAACAGAGGTCTATCTCTTCCATGTGGGCAAAGAAGCGGGCATCGAGTCCCCCACTCTTGTGCCAGTCGGAGGCACGCACCATGAGGGCGGCTCCTGTACCCCAAAGGAGGGGCACGATATCGTCGTACTGTCCTTGGTCTTGCTCAACGGTATCGAACACGCGTCCACGACAGAAGGGGTAGCCATACTTGTCGAGGAAGCCACCTGCCGCACCGGCATATTCAAAGCAGTTGACAGTTGACAGTTGACAGTTGACAGTTGGCTGCTGACGTAACGCAAGCAGTTTGGGCTGGCAAGCGGCGCAACCTGGATGGGTGTCCATGTACTGAATCATGGGTGCGTCCCAATCCTTTTGCCGTATCTCCACATCGGAATTGAGGAGGAGGTAGTACTCGTAGTCGGGCAGTTGCGCGAGAGCACGGTTGTAGCCCTCGGCAAAGCCAAAGTTCTGCTCAAGCACCACCACGGGCACTTCAGGAAATTCGTCAAGCAGCATTTGCACACTTCCGTCGGTGGAGGCGTTATCAGCCACAATGACATCACCCACGCTGTTCTCCAGCACCGACGGCAAGTACTGGCGCATCATGTCGGCACCGTTCCAGTTCAATATGACTATTGCTAATTTCTTCATGACTGCATGTTTATCATCAATCCACCAGTTCTCCCACCAGCGCATCGCCCGCCTCATTCAGTCCGCCCAGCTTCACCTGCACGATGCGGTTGTCCAGGTCGGGGCGGTTGGGCACTTCCACACGGATATAGTTGTCGGTAAAGCCGTTCATCACAGGCTTTCGTGGCGAAGCGTGCTCCAGCAAGACAGGACGTGTGGTGCCGATGAAGCGGCTGTAGAAGTCGTGAGTTTTCTGTGACGAGAGCGCCAAGACACGCTGGCTGCGCTCATGCTTCTCTTGTGGTGTGACCACATGAGGAATCTCCAAGGCTTTGGTGCCAGGACGTTCCGAATAGGAGAACACATGATACTGGGAGACATCCACGCTCTGCATGAAGTCGTAGGCCTGTTGGAAGAGTTCCTCGGTCTCACCACGCGTGCCCACAATCACGTCCACGCCAACAAAAGCGTCGGGCATCACCTGGCGAATCTTCTCTATCTTGTGGCGGAACAGGGCCGTGTCGTACTTGCGGTGCATGAGTTTCAGCACCTCGTCGCTGCCACTCTGCAAGGGGATGTGAAAATGGGGCATGAATGCACGCGACTGCGCACAATACTCGATGATTTCATCTGTCAGCAGGTTGGGCTCAATGCTCGAGATGCGGTAGCGTTCAATACCTTCCACCCCATCGAGTGCCCTCACCAAGTCGAAGAAGGTCTCGCCCGTAGAGCGTCCAAAGTCGCCTATATTGACACCCGTGATGACAATCTCCTTGCCACCCTCCTGTACCACTTCCTTGGCCTGCTCCACCAGCGAGGCGATACTGCCATTGCGGCTGCGTCCACGGGCAATGGGGATGGTGCAATAAGTACAATAATAATTACATCCGTCCTGCACCTTCAGGAAATAGCGAGTGCGGTCGCCACGCGAGCAGCTCGGCGCAAAACTCTTGATGTCCGCTGTCTTCACAGTATAGGCTCCTGTCATTCCTTCAAGTATCATCGGGATGATGTTGCCTTTCTGCTCACTTCCCAGCACGAGGTTCACACCGGGAGTCTCCACAATCTCCTGTGGCTTCAGCTGCGCATAGCAGCCGGTCACCACCACAAACGCTCCGGGGTGCGCCTTCACCAGACGGTGGATGGCTTGCCGGCACTTATGGTCGGCCACTTCCGTCACGCTGCACGTGTTCACCACCACCACATCGGCCACTTCCCCCTTCTGTGCTTTCTTCACTCCGTAACTGGCCAACTGCTGCGCCACCGTGCTGGTCTCCGCAAAGTTCAACTTGCAACCCAATGTAAAATAGGCCGCTTTCTTTCCTTGTAATATGCTTGAATCAATCATGTACTGCTATTGCCAGGAGGGAATCATCTCCCTGTGCAAGTTGCAAAATTACTCAAAATCTTCGAGATACACCCTCTCTCGCAAGCAAAATCTATGCGAAAGCGTGTTTCCTTGCTCGAAATCGCTAACTTTGCAGAAGAATTGCAATAGCCAAAAGAAGATGAAGACAACAGCTTTGACTCTACAACAGGCACAAGAGCAAGTGGATGAATGGATTCGTACCTATGGGGTACGTTACTTTTCGGAACTCACCAACATGGCCATTCTGACTGAGGAGGTGGGCGAACTGGCACGCATCATGGCCCGAAAATATGGCGAGCAGTCGTTCAAGGAAGGTGAGCCACAAGACCCTTCCGACGAGATGGCCGATGTGCTCTGGGTGTTGCTCTGTCTGGCCAACCAAACAGGAGTGGACCTGACAGAGGCCTTCCGCAAGAACCTTGAGAAGAAGACGACCAGAGACAAGGAACGCCACAGAAACAACCCAAAGCTGCATCCATAGCACTTTGGGCACTATTCCTTCGTCTCTGTGTGCAGGCACCGTGCAGCACTGGACACAAATGCGGTGCAACACATCGACGGCGCGCCTTGTGTGACACTTGTAACACGCCCGATGTAACATTTGTCACACACCCGATGTTACACATGTAACACACCGTGTGTAACAAATGTAACAGTGTCTGTAAAAAAAGTGTTACATTTTCGGTATCGTTGGGGACGCATACAGCACTGCAAGACCATTCCTGCGGATGTCGAGAGAACAAGCAGTTGAGCCTTTTTAATCGAAGAACGATTCATATAGACACATATAAAACAATATGACAAATTACCTACTGATAGCAGCAGTAGCCATACTGCCCGTATTTCTGCTGTGGATTTACATCTGGCGCAGAGACGCACGACCCGAACCCATTGGGCAATTGCTGAAAGCCACATGGTGGGGTGTGCTCATCGCCATTCCGGCCGTACTGGTGGAAACGGTGGCAGGAATCATCCTCTTTGGTGACGGAGGAGAAGGTTCTGGCTGGATGGACAACGTGGTGAGTGCATTCTGCGTGGCAGCCATCCCCGAGGAGACGCTGAAGCTGATGGCGCTGTGGCTGGTGGTGAAGAAGACCCCCCATTTCGACGAGCACTTCGACGGCATCGTGTATGCCGTATGCGTGAGCCTTGGCTTTGCCGGCATTGAGAACGTATGTTACCTGTTCAGCAACACAGACAACTGGCTCTCCATCGGCATCATGCGAGCCTTGCTCGCCGTGCCTGGGCATTACGCCTTCGCGGTGTTCATGGGGTATTACTTTGCCCGATACTATTTCGTAAAGCAATCACTCTGGAACGCCATCCGGATTCTGCTGGTGCCCGTGCTGGCACACGGCACATACGACGCCATCGTGATGAACATGAGCCTGAACGAATATCTCGTGTTCCCCATGCTGGGCGTGCTGATTATCTTCTGTGTGAACATGCACAAGGTGTGCAAGAAGCGCATCATGTCTCAAGCCGCGCTGGACGAGGCTGAAATACGGAGATACCGCCACACGAACGAGCAGGAACAACAGGCGCATCATGAGCCGGAGGAACCGGAACGCGGATGGTCTTATGACAAATAATTAAAAAAATAGATAAGATTCTCACAATAAACAGATTTCGGTGTCGTTATTGATAGTAGAGATACAAAAAAACGCATACATTAAATCACAAATGCCTATGACAAACTCTACTTCATCTAACATTCAAACATCGAAACTCAACGACTTGAAGAACAAGTTGGCACATCCCTCGAAGGACACACTCTTTTTCCTGCAGCTGTTTGCAAGAATGTATGAGCCAGGCACTGTGATGCGCATAGCATAGTCGCACAGTCGCCTTCCCCCGTAGGATGGGAGAATCATAATTGATTTTGATGTTTTTTGGATACAAGTAAAATTCTTTCTGTCTTGGCCTCGAGTGAAGAGGCCAAGGAACTTGCCAAGCGAATCAGGCAAGGCAACATAAAGCATGTGAAAGCTGACGGACTAAGCGGTTCTTCAGCTGCTTTGCTATTGGCCTCCATGATGAACGGACGAGGCCATTGCCCCAGCATGCTGGTGGTGATGAACGACCTGGATGATGCGGGGTATGTATATCACGACTTGACACAAATGATTGGCGAGCAGCAGGTGCTGTTCTATCCATCATCTTACAAGCGCGCCATCAAGTATAACCAAAAGGATGCTGGCAACGAGATACTGAGGACAGAGGTGCTGACAAGAGTGGCTGAGGCTCAGGACCTAATTGTGGTCACTTACCCCGACGCCTTGGCCGAGCGCGTAGTGTCGAAGAAAGCACTGGACGAGAACACGCTGACCATCAAGGTGGGCGACTTGTTTGACATCACCCAACTGGAGAAGCACATCTTTGAACTGGGCTTCCAGCGGGTGGACTATGTGTATGAGCCGGGGCAGTTTGCTGTGCGCGGCAGCATCGTGGACGTGTATTCATTCTCATCGGATATGCCCTACCGCATCGACTTCTTTGGCGACGAGGTGGACAGCATCCGTTCATTCGATGTGCAGAGTCAGCTGAGCCAAGGGAAGGTGGAGCAGATGACGGTGGTGCCGGCCATGAAGACAGACGGGACGGAATACATCTCGTTTCTGGAATTCTTGCCAAAGGACACGCTGATGGTGACGCAGAGCATCGCGTATGTGTGTGACAAGATAGCACAGATACACGATGAGGGCTTTTCGAGCCAAGCTCAGTTTGAAGCAGAAACGAATGCCGAAGCTCTGACCGCACGATTCATCATCGACGAGACGACCTTCATGAAGCAGATGGTGCAGTTCCGGCAATTGGAACTGAAGCAAGGAGCCTCAACAGATGAGAAGTCTGTACATTTCCACACAGCTCCGCAACCTCTCTTCCATAAGAACTTCGAGCTGGTGAGCCAAGAGTTCCACCGGCTGATGGACGAGGGCTACAAGATAAGTATCTTTGCCGACAGCGAGAAGCAGATAGCCCGACTGCAGAACATCTTTGAGGAGATGGCACAGACTGAAGCGGACGCCATTCACTTCACGCCTGTCAACCGAGCCATTCACGAAGGCTTCATCGACCACACACTGAAGGTGTGCTTCTTCACCGACCACCAAATCTTTGACCGCTTCCACAAGTACAGTCTGAAGAGCGACAAGGCGCATCGTGGCAAAGTGGCGCTGACGCTGAAAGAGATACAGCAGTTTGAGATTGGCGACTACGTGGTGCACATCGACCACGGTGTGGGACGTTTCGGAGGACTGGTGCGCGTTCCCCAAGGCGACGTGATGCAGGAGATGATTAAGATTATCTACCGCAACGAGGACACCGTGTATGTGTCTATCCACTCGCTGCACAAGGTGTCGAAGTACAAGGGCAAGGATGGCGAGCCGCCCACGCTCAACAGGATTGGCGGCAATGCTTGGGAACGCATGAAGGAGCGCGTGAAGACGAAGGTGAAGGACATCGCCCGCGACCTCATACGACTCTATGCCGCCCGACTGAAGGAGAAAGGTTTTGCATACAGCAAGGACAGCTACATGCAGCATGAGCTGGAGGCCAGCTTTACCTATGAAGACACGCCCGACCAGCTGAAAGCCACGCAGGACGTGAAAGCCGACATGGAGAAGGCGCGCCCAATGGACCGCCTCGTGTGCGGCGACGTGGGCTTTGGCAAGACAGAAGTGGCCATACGCGCAGCCTTCAAGGCTGCCACCGACGGCAAGCAGGTGGCGGTGATGGTACCCACGACGGTGCTGGCCTACCAGCACTACAAGACATTCTCCTCGCGCCTCAAAGAATTCCCTGTGCGTGTAGAATACTTGACCCGAGCCCGCAGCGCCAAAGACATGAAACAGGTGCTGGCCGACCTCAAGGAAGGCAAGGTGGACATCATCATCGGCACCCACAAGTTGATAGGAAAGCAAGTGCAGTTCAAGGACTTGGGACTGCTCATCATCGATGAGGAGCAGAAGTTTGGCGTATCGACCAAAGAGAAGTTAAGAGCCATGAAAGTGAACGTGGACACGCTCACCATGACTGCTACCCCCATTCCACGCACCTTACAGTTCTCGCTCTTGGGCGCCAGAGACCTGTCCATCATCCAGACTCCCCCACCCAACCGCTACCCCATTCAAACAGAGATACACACGTTCTCACCCGAAATCTTTGCGGAAGCTATCAACTTTGAGATGAGCCGCAACGGACAGGTGTTCATCGTGAACAACAAAATCAGCAACTTGCATGAACTGGAAGAGATGATACACAAGTATGTGCCTGATGCACGTGTTTGTGTGGGACATGGGCAGATGAATCCACAGGACTTGGAGAAGATTATTCTCGACTTCATGAACTACGACTACGACGTGATGCTCTCCACTACCATCGTGGAGAACGGCATTGACGTGCCCAATGCCAACACCATCATCATCAATAGCGCACAGAACTACGGACTCAGCGACATACACCAGATGCGCGGACGTGTAGGACGAGGCAACAAGAAGGCATTCTGCTACCTGATTGCTCCCCCACTCGCAGCCCTCAACGACGTGACCCGCCGCCGTTTGCAAGCCGTAGAGAACTTCAGCGACCTTGGCAGCGGTATCCACATCGCCATGCAGGACCTTGACATCCGTGGTGCGGGCAACATGCTGGGAGCGGAACAAAGCGGTTTCATCACCGACCTTGGCTACGAGACTTACCAGAAGATACTCAACGAGGCTGTAGCAGAGTTGAAAGACAACGAGTTCAGCGACCTCTTTGTCGAAGAAGACAAGGACGAGGAAGGACGAATCAGCGGCGAGAAGTTTGTGACCGAGACGAACATCGAGAGCGACATCCAAGGATTCTTCCCCGAAGAGTATGTGCCCAGCAGCAGCGAGCGCATGAGCCTCTACCGCGAACTCGACGCACTTACCTCGCCCAAACAACTGGAAGATTACAAGAAGCGCCTCATCGACCGTTTCGGACAAATCCCTGCTGTGGGAGAGTCTCTCCTTACCGTCATGCCTATCAAGTGGGCCGCTCAGCGCCTCGGCATCGAGAAGGTGGTGCTCAAGATGGGACGCATGATACTCTACTTTGCCCTCGAAGATGCCTACTTCCAAAGCCGCGCCTTCGAGAAAGTGCTCAACTATGCCGCCTCACACGGCAGAGGCTGCACATTAAGAGACGGAGAGAGGAAATCGCTGCTCATCAAGAACATCAGCACCATGGACGGAGCGCTGAGCGTGCTGGAAGCGATGGAAGGGAAAGGTGCACAGGCAAAAGCACAATAACACGCATCATCACATTGCTAACTCTATAAAGATATGCCACACCTCTATGACTACTTGTATTTCGTGTTTGGCTCCAATACATTTGGAAAGCGAATGCTTATTGCCCCTTGTCTATGGCTTGTTATCCCCATCTATCAACTAATACCCAATATGCACATCGGGCTACCAGTTGCCTTAGTCATTTGTGTTCTTATCCCATACCTCATCATAGACCGCATTTATGACAGAACAGGCGGCCGTGCCCATTATGTAACAAATTACTTCAAAAACACGAAGTACGACCAATTCGGCTGGAAGGCACTCACCTTTGTGGCATGGGTCATCTTATGGGTTGTAATTCCCTATATACTTTGGAAGAAGGGATGGTTGTTTTGAGACCAATACAAACTGAATCTCAACAAACAGTGGCGGCAACATCGCATAAGCAATGTTGCCGCCACTTATAATGTAAAAACATTTAGGAATCCAATTAATCTATCTCCTCGTCAGCCTCATAGCCACCCATCTCACGGATGGCGTTCTTCAGCATGGTGTATTGCTGGAAGAGATGGTTGACAGGCTCCTCACCTTGCGTGTAATCGTGCATAGGAGCCTTAAGGAAGAAGGAGAGGAAGCGCTGGATGCCACTACGGCCGGCACGTGCAGCGAGGTCGCTGAGCAGACAGAGGTCGAGCAGCAGCGGTGCGGCAAGGATGGAGTCGCGGCAGAGGAAGTTGATCTTAATCTGCATGGGATAGTTCATCCAACCAAAGATGTCGATGTTGTCCCAACCTTCCTTGTTGTCGTTGCGTGGAGGATAGTAGTTGATGCGCACCTTGTGGTAGTACTGGTTGTCTTCATCGTTGCCATGACCATAGAGGTCGGGCTGAGCTTCGGGCTTGAGGATGGTCTCAAGTGTAGAAAGTTTGCTGACCTCCTTCGTACGGAAGTTGGCAGGCTCATCGAGTACTAAGCCATCACGATTACCAAGAATGTTGGTAGAGAACCAGCCATTGAGGCCCAAGCAGCGCGTGCCAATGATGGGAGCGAAACCTGACTTCACAAGCGTCTGACCCGTCTTGAAGTCTTTGCCTGCAATTGGAAGTCCCAACTTCTCCGACATTTCCCACATGGCAGGAATATCGACGGTGGTGTTGGGGGCGCCCATGATGAAGGGTGCACCTTCAGCGAGCGCTGCGTATGCGTAACACATGGAAGGAGCTATGTTCTTCGTGTCATTGGCCTTCATAGCAGCCTCAAGATGGGCAAGTGTGTCATGCACTTCCATATTAGGCTCTACATAAATTTCGGTAGAAGCAGCCCAAGCCACAACGATGCGCGAGCAATTATTGTCTGCCTTGAACTTGCGGATGTCGGCACGAAGAGCCTCAACCATATCCCAACGAGTCGCACACTGCTTCACATTGTCACCATCGAGACGCTTGGCAAAGTTCTTGTCAAACGCTGCCTTGAAAGGCACTATCTTTTCAAGTTCGTCCTTTACCGGAAGAATATCTTTCTCCTGAAGCACTTCTGCATACATAGCGCTTTGAAAAGCGTTAGCAGGATATACATCCCATGCGCCAAACACTATATCATCCAGTTTCGCCATCGGAACAATCTCCGAATAAGAAAGATATCTCTTCGAAGCGCCCTTGCCCACACGAATCTTGTCATACTGAGTCATTGAACCCACTGGCTTGGCAAGTCCCTTGCGAGCCATCAACACACCTGTCATGAAAGTAGAAGTGACGGCACCCAATCCCACGACCATGATGCCGAGTTTACCTTCTGCAGGTTTCACGTTTTGATTTTCCATTTTTGAGTTTATTGTTATTTAATCGATTATTCACAAATTGTTGCAAAGATACAGAAAAGCCTTTAAACTGAAAGGACAAAACAGGAAACAAAAGCGTCCCATTAGTCGCTTTTAAGTTTGTTTAACGTGCTTACGGGTTCATCACACGCAACATCGCACTACCATAATCATGTCGGAACGCCCTATTTTTAAGCCACTTTAACAAAAAATAAACCCTTTTATTTTGAGGAGTGGGCGGTTTATGTTAACTTTGCAAAATAAAGAAAAACGACCTTTTGACATGAATAAAAGCGACAGTATCGTTATCATTCCAACCTATAATGAGCGGGAGAATATTGAGAAGATCATCCGTGCGGTGTTTGCGTTGGAGAAATGTTTTCACATTCTGGTCATTGATGACGGTTCACCTGACGGCACCGCTGCTATTGTGAAAGGGCTGATACAGGATGAGTTTTCTGACCGCCTATTCATACTGGAGCGCACAGGGAAACTGGGGCTTGGAACTGCCTATATTGCAGGTTTCAAATGGGGCTTGGCGCAAGGATACGACTACATCTTCGAGATGGATGCCGACTTCTCGCATGCTCCCAGCGACCTGCCTCGTCTTTATTCAGCATGTGCTGATGAGGGGTATGATTTGGCTATCGGCAGCCGTTACGTGTCGGGCGTCAATGTGGTCAATTGGCCCATGGGACGTGTCCTCATGTCATATTTTGCTTCGAAATACGTACGTTTCATCACAGGCTTTCAGGTGCATGACACAACAGCTGGTTTTAAATGCTACAAACGCCGTGTGCTGGAGACAATTGACCTTGACGCGATTCGCTTCAAGGGATATGCTTTCCAAATTGAGATGAAGTTTACTACATACAAATGTGGCTTCAAGATTAAGGAAGTGCCTGTCATCTTCGTCAACCGCGTAGAAGGAGTGTCGAAGATGAACAGCGGGATTTTCGGTGAAGCGTTTTTTGGCGTGATGCGTCTGCGTTGGGACGGCTGGTTCCGCAAATACCCGAAGCCCATCGACAAGCAGATGAAACAAAACTAATGTGGACTAACTAATACCGAATGAGAACAATCATCAGAAATGCAACAATAGTGAACGAGGGACGCAAGTTCGTCGGTTCTGTGGTGATAGAAGACGAGATGATCCAGCAGGTACTAGAAGGTGACGACTCTACTCAAACATACGACCTTGAGATTGACGCCACAGGCTTGTATCTGTTCCCTGGTGTGATTGACGACCATGTGCACTTCCGTGAGCCTGGGTTGACCCACAAAGCAGATATTGCCAGTGAAAGCAGAACTGCTGCGGCTGGTGGTGTGACATCTTACATGGAGATGCCTAACACCAATCCGCCAACAACTACCATCCAGTTATTAGAAGAAAAGTTTCAATTGGCTGCCCAGAACAGTCGTGTGAACTATTCTTTCTATTTCGGAGCCACGAACGACAATGTGGACACTTTGCAGCTATTAGATGCTACACGGGTGCCAGGCGTCAAGGTCTTCATGGGCAGCAGTACAGGCAACATGCTGGTAGATAGAGAAGAGTCTTTACGCCGCATCTTCGCTACGTCACCATTGTTGCTGATGGCGCATTGTGAGGACACCTCCATCATTGAAGCCAATATCCGACTCTTCAAGAAGAAATACAAAGGACAGAATGATTTCCCCGTACGCTACCACTCCCGCATCCGCAGCGTGGAAGCTTGCTACGAATCTTCACGCTTAGCCGTTCAAATGGCGAAAGAGACTGGCGCTCGATTACACATCGCTCACATCTCTACAGCCAAAGAACTGGAACTGTTCGAGAACAAGCCTTTGGCAGAGAAGAAGATCACAGCTGAAGCAGTTATTGCCCACCTGATGTTCACTACAGAGGACTATGACACGATGGGGACTCGCATCAAGTGCAACCCCGCCATCAAGACTCCTGAAGACAGAGCAGCTCTGCGGGCAGCCCTGACCAATGGGCTCATTGATGTGGTAGCTACAGACCATGCTCCACATATGGAAGAAGAGAAAAAAGGAGGCGCATTGAAAGCAGCGTCAGGCATGCCCATGATTCAGTTCTCACTGGTATCAATGTTGGAAATGAGCGATGAAGGCGTATTACCTATCGAACGTATACCATACCTAATGTCGCACAACCCTGCCCAACTGTTTCATATCGAGAAACGCGGTTTTATCCGCCCCGGCTATTACGCAGACTTAGCATTGGTTGACCCTCATGCTAATTGGCAGGTGAAGGAAGGCCGATATTACACAAAATGCGGCTGGACGCCCATGGATGAGCGCGTGTTCAAATGGAGAGTGCGCCGTACCATCGTGAATGGAATTACTGCTTATAGTGATGGCATAGTAGTGGATGGCATCAGAGGCAAAGAACTGAGATTCAAGAACCCCTCATAAATTCAGCTTTGAGAAAGGACTACCGCATTAGCGACGTGGCTGCCTACATTAATTGGGTGTACTTCTTCCACGCTTGGTCCGTGCCACAGCAGTCGGACGAGGGGCAACGGCTCTATGCGGAGGCGCAGCAGATGCTCAAGCACTTGCAGCCATACCTAAAAGTCAAATGTGTCGTAGAAATATTACCGGCCTACAGCGACGGAGATGATATCGTAGTGCAGAGAACTCGCCCATGCGAGTGTGGACAGGCCCATCCTTTTGGGGACCCTATCCGTCTTCCCATGCTGCGCCAACAAACTCCAGACAAAGACGGGAACTGCTTATGCCTAAGCGACTTTATCCGTCCTAAGTCTGTTATCAAGCAGGACAAGATTGGCATCTTTGCCTCGTCAACAGCTATTGATGTGAACAAAACCTATCCGAATGATGATTTCAATGGGATGTTACTACAAACATTAGCCGACCGATTAGCAGAAGCCGGTACGGAGCGTTTACATCAGGAGGTGAGACGAACCATCTGGGGTTACGCGCCACAAGAGGACTTGACTATCAGCGAGCTGCACCAAGAGAAGTTCCAAGGAATTCGCCCTGCCGTAGGCTATCCTTGCCTTCCAGACATCTCTATCAACTACCTCATCGATGAGATTTTAGGGTTGAAGAGCATCGGCGTGACACTAACGACTTCGGCTATGATGCGTCCCCATGCTTCTGTAAGTGGATTGATGATTAGTCTGCCACAGGCACGCTACTTCTCCGTAGGGAATGTGGACGAGACACAATTGCGAGACTATGCCCAAAGGCGTCATATGACTGTAGAAGAAATCAATAAATACATTCAATGCTGCTAAGGATTCTCATATTGATTTGTGCATTGCTTTCGTTGCCCGATTTATACATATATTATATGTACGCGCGTCGGTGGACGAAGAAGCGATGGATACGTCTGTTGTGGTTCGCACCTTCACTACTCATTGCGATTGCAGCAGGCATCATCATTGGAAGCAACGACATGAAGCCTGACCATCAGGCTTGGGTGAGCATCTTCATGTTTTTCTTCTTAGCCTGTTGTGCACCCAAAGCGCTATTCATGCTATGGGATGGGGTTGGACATGCTATCAACTGGATTGTCAGTAGAGGAGCCAAGAACCGAGAAGAAGAAGGAGACTGCATCTTCGTCCGCATCTTCCGCATCATCGGAATGGCACTGGCCATCTTTGCCATCGCCTTGCTGAGTTTCGGCTACTTCGTGGGCAGGCATCACTATGTGATTCATCGGCAGACTTTCTATTTCCCTGACCTGCCAAAACGCTTTGAGGGCTATCGCATTGCCCAGTTCTCAGATATGCACATCGGCACTCTGCGCGATGGGCATGAAGAAGACGCCAAGAAGATAGTGGAACTCATCAATGCGCAGCATTGCGATGCAATCCTCTTCACAGGCGACTTAGTGAATCACCAAAGCATGGAGTTGGACGGATTCCAACGTGATCTCAGCAAACTCTCCGCCCCTGATGGAGTCTATGCGGTGATGGGCAACCATGATTACAGCATGTATATCAAATACCCCACCGAGAAAGAACGCGACGCAGACGTGGAAGAGCTTCAACGGCGCATCCGCAATTATGGATGGACATTGCTGCTCAACGAGCATCGTGTTCTGCGCCGAGGCAACGACTCACTCATCATTGCAGGAGTAGAGAACGATGGTCTCCCGCCATGGCCTGCGCTGGGTGATTTGCCCAAGACCATGAAAGGATTGAAACGCTCATGCTTCACCGTACTGATGAGCCATGACCCCACACACTGGAGAAGGGCCATTCTGCCAAGAACCAATATTCAACTGACACTCTCAGGACACACACATGCCGGTCAGTTCAAAGTCTTCGGCTGGTCACCGGTCTCCTATGTCTACCGCGAATGGTCAGGAGCCTACGCAGAAGGAAACCAAGTTCTCAATGTCAGCGATGGCATCGGTGCAGTCATGTTTCCTTTCCGCTTCGGAGCATGGCCCGAGATCAATGTTATCACCCTCAGAAGAGGGACACCCCAGAAACAACAATAATAACACATAAAACTTATTTAGCCTCCAACATCAACAACACATGAGTTTCTTAAACATTCTTTATAAGGTTTACTCTTTCTGTATCGCCCTTCCGATATTCGTTCTCATCACCATATTCGTGTCCACCAGCGTCATCATCGCAGGCTTTCTTGGCGACACCGACATTGTGTCATACTATCTGCCCAAATTTTGGTCGAAGTGCGCCTTTTGGCTCTTTCTGCTACGCGTAAAAATAGAAGGACGCGAGAATATCAAGAAAGAAGACAGCTACGTATTTCTCGCCAATCACCAAGGCTATTATGACATTTTTCTGGTCTACGGATACCTTGGCCACAATTTCAAGTGGATGATGAAAGAATACCTGCGCAAGATTCCCTTTGTAGGCTATGCCTGCACCAAGTGCAAGCAAATCTATTTGGCAGATGGCATATCAGGCATTTCCAAAGCTGTGCAACAGTCTCGCGAGACACTCCAAGGCGGCATGTCCATGGTCATCTTCCCCGAAGGCACACGCACACACACAGGTAAAATGGCCCCTTTCAAACGCGGCTCTTTCATGCTCGCCAATGAAATCGGTCTCCCCATCGTGCCCCTCACCATCAATGGCTCTTTCGATGTATTCAGCCGCAACGATAAATCAGTCAACAGGGGTACCGTCACGCTGACCATCCACAAGCCTATCACCGCAGAGGAACGCAAAGGCAAGCAGACCCCCGTCATCATGCAGGAAGTATTTGATATCATCAACGGCGGTCTAGACGAGAAGTACCGCTCATAACCATCCTGCCTCAACTGAAAAACTAAAAGGTGGGCACATTAGGAGATTCTAATGTGCCCACCTTTTTTCTGTACTGAAGAATCTGTCATTCAAGGGAACGTACAATAACCGGATGTACAGAGCAAACAAAAAAAAGAATACCCGTTGGTGGAATCAGACAAATGCCTGTTTGATGCCGCTAACGGGTAAAGAGAATATCTTCCCGCATTGACTGCGCGTAAATACTCGATTACGTCATTTTCCCTGCTTAGCGGCAGCTCCTTCTTTATCCCATTTCAGGAAGAACTCCTTCCAAATCTTCAGGATGGAACTCTCGTTGGTAGAGATGATTTCTGCCGAACGAGTGAAGTTGCGGTATTCCTGCTTACGCTTCGGATTGATGTGTGCCAAAATATTCTTCGACGTAGCTTGGAATATTTCACCATTCACTTGGAAGTAGAACACATTTGTCAGGGGCAGCGGTTCCTCCTCAAGGATTCTGCCTCCTTCCACATCGGCCAAAGCCGCAAAGCCTGAGAATGAAGAGCCCTGCAGCATGTTTTGGCTCTTGTTCCAATAGTCCAAATACCGCTGGTCAAGCGCTTTGCGATTCAACACCTGCGCCAATACCACTCTGGCAATACGGCCTCCTATGGTGTCTTCACGCACAATGCGTCCCAACTCATTGTTACTACCTACAGGCATATACACATCACCATTGGGGAAATCTACACGAATGATGGTGCCAGGGATAGCCTCCATCAACGTGTCGTTTTGGCTATACCACAAGGTTTGGTTCCCCACATGAATGTTGCAAGGGACCACCGTCTTGGTTCGGTTAAACACTCCTGTGTAGACGGTAGCTGTACGGAACTGCTTGTTGATAAATGGCCACGTCCCCGTAGGTTCCCAATCACTGTTCTCTTGAGCATGCACGGATAGAGCGCTGCACAAGAGAAGCAGAACGGGCAGGATTTTCATTACAATCGTTTTCATAGGCTTTTTAATATTTTATTTTACCTTGACAACAAGGTACTTGCTCACACTCCAGAACTTTTGAGCGTCTGTGATGCGCAAGGTGTATTCACCCTTACTGTCTTTCAGCAGCGTGTATGAGCCTGCAGGATGATTCGTCAGGAGGGATGCAGACTTCGACTCCAGGGAGATAACATTCACCTTACGGATATCAATCTTCGTGAAATATTCCTTGTTGTAGTCACCCTTCAGCACCTCACCCTTCTGCAGGATGCCCTGCTCTTTCAGTTCCTTGCTGGTACCGAATACATACCATGCCGTATTCAACTGCGAATCCTGGTTCTTGGCAATTTGTTCCACTTCGTCCTTCTGGTGCTTCACTTGCGCATTCTCATCTTTCAGCGTATTGACAGTAGAGCCCAGTTCAGCAATCATCACATCCTTTTCTGCCAATTGAGCACGCAATGCCTCCAGTTCAGCGCTTTTCTCATTGAGCTGGAGCGTCAAGTTACTAATGGTCTCCTTCAGTTTAGAAGAATTGATAGTGCTGGAATTCAGTTTATTCTCCAGTTCCTCAATCTTGCGGCGGTTCTCCTCCATTGTCTCTTGAATGAAGGTCATGTTCTCACGGATATTCTCACGCGAGCTGTTATTCTCAGCATTGCTCTTCAACATGTTCACACGGCCCTCAGCCTCATTAATGAGGTCAAAGCCCTGCTGAATCTCATTGAAAGTGCCCATCAAATCGTTAATCTCGTTATCCTTCTGGTCAATGATGTTACGCAATGAGTCACGCTCGCGGTCTCCATTGTCATTTCCCTTCATTCCTTCATTACAAGCCACCAATGCAGATGCCATTGCTGCAACACAAAAAGCTTTCACACCGAAGTTCTTAATCTTTTTCATATTCCTTTATTTTAATATTAATTCTTGTATTTATTCTTTTTCTTGCCTGTTCCCATCAGCATACGCATAGGGTCATCAGACATATCTTCTTCTCTATTTACAGAGGCGTTCGCTTCATTCGCCCCACCTTCCAAGATAATGACAATCTCACCCAAGGGTTCCACACGCTCAAAGTGCTCAGCCACCTCTTTCAGCGTGCCTCTCACGTGCTCCTCGTGCAGCTTCGATATTTCACGAGACACACACACCCTTCGTTCCTCGCCCATCACTTCTATCAACTGTCTCAACGTCTTCACCAAGCGGCGAGGTGACTCATAGATAATGGTGCTGCGCTCCTCCTCCTTCAGTCGTTCAAGCCTCGTCTGCCGCCCTTTCTTCTGGGGCAAGAAACCCTCGAAACAGAACTTGTCACAAGGCAGTCCGCTGCTCACCAAGGCAGGAACAAACGCCGTTGGACCTGGAAGAGTCTGTACCTCAATGCCATGCTGCACACACTCGCGCACCAGCAGAAAGCCGGGGTCACTAATGCCGGGAGTGCCTGCATCACTAATCAGTGCCACCGTCAGGCCACCCTGAATTCTGCGCACCACACCCTGCACCGTTTCGTGCTCATTGAATTTATGGTGCGACAAAAGCTCACCATGAATGTCATAATGTTGCAATAACACACTCGAAGTACGAGTGTCTTCAGCCAAAATCAAATCAGCCTCTTTCAACACACGTACAGCCCTGTAAGTCATATCTTCCATATTCCCCACAGGAGTCGGAACTACAAACAATTTACCCAAAGCGAGTCAACAATTTGTTGCAAAAATAGAAATAAAAACACTGACTTGACGCATTTTCCTTTCAAAAACAACTTTTTTTCACATAACAGACCACTGAAACATAAGTTTTTGCGTATCTTCGTACAACAAATCAGCAGCATAACCTCACACAACATGAAAACAAAGCCCATTACATTCGACCGCTTCGTGCGGCTTTTGATGAGTATCGTCCTTTTAGGCGTAATATATCTTCTCGTCAACCGCCTCAGCAGCGTGCTGATACCCTTTCTCGTAGCATGGCTGATTGCCTACTTGCTCTACCCCATCGTGCACTTCATCCAATATCGCTGTCGGGTGAAGTCAAGAGCCGCCAGCATCACCATCACCATTTTGCTCATTGCAGGCATCCTCACCGGAGGAAGTTTCCTTATCATTCCTCCCATCATCTCAGAAGTGGAACACCTCAAGAACATCATCGTTGAATATGCCACGACTGATGCTACGGTCACTTCTGCGGCCTCCGAAGCAGAACACTTCATCAAGCATCATATCAATGTAGACCAGATAGCCAACGCATTGACCATTCAGGATGTCACCCAAATTGTGGAAGAAAGAGTGCCACAAGTCGTCTCCATCCTCAGCAGCAGCGTCAATGCCATCATCGGCGTCATCGCCTCTCTCATTGCCATCATCTACCTCTTTTTCATTCTGGCCGATTATGAAGAAATGGCGGAAGGGCTTTTCAAGTTAGTCCCTCGCAGCAAGCGCGACATCGTGTATGGAGTCATGTCCGACCTGAAGAATGGCATGAACCGCTACTTCCGTGGACAAACCATCATCGCCATGAGCGTGGGAGTGCTGTTCAGCATTGGCTTCCTCATCATCGACTTCCCATTGGCTATTCCACTCGGACTCTTCATCGGCTTCCTCAACCTTGTGCCTTACCTGCAAGTCGTGGGCTTCATCCCCACCATTGTATTGGCCCTGCTGAAAGCACACGACACAGGACAGAACTTCTGGGGAATCATCCTGGCCGCCATCATCGTCTTCTGTGTGGTACAAGCCATTCAAGACTGGGTGCTCACTCCCCGCATCATGGGCAAGGTGACAGGACTCAATGCCGCTGTCATTCTGTTGTCCCTCTCCATCTGGGGCAGTCTGCTCGGCTTCATCGGCCTCATCATCGCTCTTCCCATCACCACCCTGCTCGTCTCATACTATAAGCGCTATGTGCTGGAAGAAGACGAGGAAGAGGTAACAAAAGAGCATCTCGATTGACATTCATACCCCACCACACACTTACCACATGCTGACAGAGAACACATTAGAGAAACTGCGCATACTTGCCGAATCTGCCAAGTATGATGTGTCGTGCTCGTCAAGCGGCACCGTGCGTAGTGGCAAGCAAGGCATGGTGGGAAACACCGTTGGAGGTGTCGGCATCTGCCACTCGTTTGCCGACGACGGACGCTGCATCTCCCTCTTGAAGGTCATGCTCACCAACTATTGCATGTACGATTGTGCCTACTGCATCAATCGCCGCAGCAACGACATTAAGCGTGCCACACTGGCTGTGCATGAATTGGAGGAAATCGTGATGGAGTTCTACAGAAGGAACTATATCGAAGGCCTGTTCTTGAGCAGCGGAGTGGTACGGAACCCCGACTACACGATGGAACGGCTTGTTGCTATCGCCAAGGACCTTCGCACAGTGCATCATTTCAATGGCTACATCCACCTGAAGAGCATTCCCGGCGCCAGTCGTGAACTGATGAGCGAAGCCGGACGCTACGCTGACCGCATGAGTGTGAACATCGAGATTCCCAACGAGACCTCGCTGAAGTTGCTCGCTCCCGAGAAGGACCACCAAAGCGTGTTTGCTCCGATGAGGTTCATTCAGCAAGGCGTGTTGGAGAACAAGGAAGACCGGAAGCATCTGCGCCACGTACCCCGCTTTGTGCCAGCAGGACAGAGCACCCAAATGATTGTGGGAGCCACAGCAGAGACCGACCGCGACATTCTACATATGTCTTCGGCCATGTATGGACAGCCCACCATGCGGCGCGTTTATTATTCAGGCTATGTGAGTGTGAACACCTACGATTCGCGTCTTCCCATCTTGAAGCAGCCTCCTTTGGTGCGTGAGAACCGCCTCTACCAGGCCGACTGGCTCATGCGCTTCTATCAGTTCAAGGTAGAGGAGATTGTCGATGAAGCCAATGCAAACCTCGACTTGGAAGTAGACCCCAAACTGGCATGGGCATTGAGACACCCCGAGCAGTTTCCCGTGGACATCAACCGCGACGACTACGAGCGAATTCTCCGTGTGCCAGGCATTGGCGTGAAGTCTGCCATGCTCATTGTCAATTCACGCCGTTTCAACCGCATCACCTCCTACCACCTCAAAAAGATGGGCGTAGTGATGAAGAAGGCCAAGTATTTCATCACCTGTCATGAACTCACCGACGGTTACGCCAACCCCATCGTTGGCATCAACGAGTTGCATCCCGAACGACTCAAGCCCTTGCTGGTCTCAAAAGCCCAACAGAAGAAGGCAGCAGCCGAACTGCAACTTAGCCTCGACTTTGAAGAGGAGAAGACCGAAGATTAATTATATGTAGTACATCGTCAAATTGTACATGACAAGATGCTTGTTTACACCATAGACCGAACACTGGACGGAGTGCTTTCTGCTGTCTTCGACGCCTTCTCGCTCCACCAACAGCCAGAGATGCTGGTGGGGAAAGGAGAGCCGCTGCCCCTCTTTTGCGAAGAGGTACACGAGGTGCAGACCGCCGAGGACCGAGCACAGCGAGTGTGGGCCGGACTGGAGAAGCGAGTATCGAAAGAAGCCATGAGACTGCTGGCCGTCAGCTATCTTTCTGAAATGTCCGAGTTGGACACATCCCTATTTAATTATATGTGTAAAGTGTTTCGGCAGGCTGAAGGGGCACGAAGCATCGAGCGTAACTTCTCCGACCCCGATGTGCTCTCCGTGACAAACATCTTCAGGAAAGTGATGCATGAACGGCTACGCATGATGCAGTTTATACGCTTCCAGAAGACGAAAGACGGGACCTACCTGGGAGTCGTATCGCCCGACCACAATGTTCTTCCGCTTGTGGTAGAGCATTTCAAGGACAGGTTCGGCACCCAACCGTGGCTCCTCTACGACGCGAAGCGCCGCTATGGGTTCTACTACGACCAGCAGGAGGTGACACGCATCACGTTTCAGGACGAAGAAGCCCTGCCCTTCAACCTCGACAACGGAAAACTTAACGACGAGGTGCTGAGCGAGGATGACAAACTCTTGCAAGAACTGTGGAGGACCTATTTCAAGGCCATCTGCATTCGCGAGCGTATGAACCCCAAGAAGCAGCTCAACGACATGCCCCGACGCTATTGGAAATACATGACAGAGAAACAATAAAGCATGGCGTGAACGCACCTGCACCACGCTCCCACCCCCGAAAGAAAACCGATGGCAGACAAGATGACACCTCAGCAGCGCAGCAACTGCATGCGCAGAATCAGGTCGAAAAACACACGACCCGAGATGCTTGTACGCCGTTTCCTGTTCAGCCACGGCTTCCGCTACCGCATCCATGCTAAGACGCTGCCTGGCACGCCCGACCTTACCATCGTGGGACTCCGCACCTGCATCTTCATCAACGGATGCTTTTGGCATGGACACGAAGGATGCTCCCTGTACCGTTTGCCCCAGACCCATACTGACTACTGGAGACAAAAATTCCTGCGCAACCAAGAGCGCGACCACGAAAACCGCCTAGCACTCAAGGCACAGGGATGGCACACCATCGAAGTGTGGGAATGCCAACTGAAAAAGACTGAACGAGAACAGACCCTGCAAGGACTTCTTCGCACACTCAACTACATTGCCCTCCAAAACCGTGGGGCAAAAATCAACTACCACTACGACGACGAAGAGAATCTCTCCATTGCAGCAGAACAAGAATAAAGCCCAAGTTTTATTCTTGCTTTTCAAACCCATTTCACCTCATGCGCCCTTATTTTTCATCTCACGCTTCAAAAAATAGCCCATTTATTTTGCATTATCCAAAATTTGCACTACCTTTGCACCCGCTTACGAAAAGCAGATGGGCGTAAAACCCCGTCACAAGTTCTCTCGAGAACACCTTCCGTAAGCCTATTAGGTAGATCCGCTAGCTCAGCTGGTAGAGCACAACACTTTTAATGTTGGGGTCTTGGGTTCGAGCCCCAAGCGGATCACACGAGGATGAGTCAACATTGGCTCATCCTCTTTTTTGTTGGATGCATATAGCATCCCTCAATGATGATACAGGAGCGCCCGGACTTGAAGCAGTTCGGGCGTTCATGCATAGAAAAAGGATGCGCCATGTTCGTGACGCATCCTTTGCTGTTTCTACAGTCCTTCCTGCACCACTTTGGCGGTGTGACTCACACCGCACAGGTCGGTCTGAGTCACACCGGCACCCTCGGTCTGAGTCACACCGTTTTTGGGGCACAAAAAGGGCATCGTGAGGAGAACAAAAAAAGAGGCTGTGTCAGCATTGACACAGCCTCTTTAGATGGTCGGGAAGACCAGACTCGAACTGGCGACCACACGCCCCCCAGACGTGTACGCTAACCAACTGCGCTACTTCCCGATTGATAAGCACAGGACCCTTGGTGCTCCGTGAAATCGGGTGCAAAGGTAGCACAAATTTCAAACAATACAAAAATTAAAGCGTCTTTTTTTGTTTTTATTGTTTGAAATGCAGCCTGCGTTAAGGTCAAAAACGAGAGTCGAGAAGCGTTTCGGGTCTCATCCGTCCATTTTCGTGGTTGCTGTTCCTGTGTTGAGGAACGGATGAACAATGCTATTTAGCAGGATAGCCTACAGGATTGTTCAGCACAGGAATCTGGTTTTCGCTGAGTTTCAGCAACTGCTGAATAGCCTTCTGATTCATCGTGCCACGAGGAACGGTGCACAGACCTGCAGCAGCACAGAAGAGGTTGATGTTCTGGCTAACAATGCCCACATCAGAACCCACCATCCACTGAGCATGCTGGTTGTTGCTGCCAAACTTGTCAAAGTCAGCCACCAGAACGAGGCTGACAGGAGCGGCTTTAGCAAAGTCCTGACCTGCTGCTACAATATCGCGGTGGTCACCATTGGCCACTTGCGTGAGGGTGTTCTTTTGAGGATTGTAGAGCGAAACGTTTTGAGCGGTGAACACATAGAGACGGATTTCCTGACGGTTCATCGCCGTTGGAGAGGTCAAATGTACGTCTTCACGGTTCTTGCCCTGAGCAGCCCACAACAGGTCGCTTAAGTCCTGTTCGGAGAGTGACTTAGCGCTGTAGGTGCGCACAGACTTACGCTGTTTGAAAGCGCTCATCACAGACAGCGTCTGACGTTTCAGGTTGGGTTTTGGAAGTGTGCGGGTCTGGGCAAAACATGCCGTCCCCATGAGCAGCATAGCCGCTGCAAGCATTAGACTTTTCATATGTTTGTTTTTTTTGAAATGTGTTTGTTACTCAATTAATGATTCTCTATTGTAAGGAAACGAGGGACTAAACGCCACAGCTATCGACCACAGACTTAGCCCACATTCGATTCCGCCCCAAAGGTAAGAAAAAGCATGAAGCGAATGCACAACCTCTTCAAAAAAAACGCATTAGAGCACAAAAACTCACGGTTCATCACTATCAACTCACAACTTTTGCCTACCTTTGTAGCAAAACTCACAACTATGGCAACATTTTGGACAAAAAGAAACGAAGATATTGAGGACGAAAAGACAGCGATGCCTTGGGGCGAACTCTTTGTGCGAGGAGACCGGAACATTCCCCGTCGCCGCAGACTGAAGGCAGCCCTCTTTGATCTGGACGGCACGCTGGTAGATACAGAAGACCAGTACACGGTCTTTTGGGGAGCCACAGCCAGGAAGTACCGCCCTGATGTACCACGACTCGAACATCTCATCAAAGGGACTACGCTCACACAGATTTTCGACACCTATTTCCCTGACCCTCAATGGCAAGCCGAAATTACAGCGGGCTTGAACGAGTGGGAGGCACAGATGCGCTATGAGTTTTATCCAGGCGCACTTGAGTTCCTCAAGGACTTGAAACGCAACGGGGTGAAGTGCGCTGTGGTGACCAGTTCCAACATCCCAAAAATGGAAAGTGTCAAGCGGCAAATTACTGATTTCGACGCTTTGTTCGACAAGGTGCTCACAGCTGAAGACTTCACCGCCTCAAAACCCGCACCTGACTGTTACTTGTTAGGGGCACGAACCTTCGATGCAGACATTGACGAATGCGTTGTATTCGAAGACGCTTATACGGGACTGCAAGCAGGCGTGTCATCTGGCATTTTCACCATCGGTCTCGCTTCCAACCACACTCAGGAAGAGCTCCAAGACAAATGTGACTACGTGTTGGATAGCTTCGAGGGTATGACTTACGACAAGCTCGTGGCTATCATGGAGAAATGAAGCTTAAAGCACAAAGGAAGGAACACGAAGCGCGAGAAATGAGAAAGCCCTAATCCTTTAACGGTTCGCTTCCTGACGCGTTTGTCACCCATTGACGCAACGATAAAAAAAGGCCTGCTTTCGCACGAAAGCAGGCCTTTACTATCATTATTATCAAACTGTTACTTCTTCTTCACTGGGTCGCAAGTGAGTCCACAACCGAGTTTCTTCAGTATCTTGCGGTCCACTTCACCGAGCATCACCGTGCTATGCATCTGACAGCCACGAAGCTTGGGGAGTTGTTCAAGAGCAAGACGACAATTTTCGTCATGCTGTGAAAGCACTGACATCGCCACAAGAACCTCGTCCGTGTGGAGGCGAGGATTACCACCGCGCAAATATTCAATCTTGGTCTTTTGAATAGGCTCAATCATGCTCTGTGGGATGAGCTTCACCTCGTCGCCAATACCAGCCAAATGCTTCATCACATTAATCAGCAAGGCGGCACAGCAACCCAGCAGAGAGCCGGTCTTGGAGGTGATGATAGTACCATCTTCCATTTCCATCGCAGCGCAATGGACACCCGTCTGGGCCTTGCGGTCATTAGCCGCTACCGTACAACGACGGGCTGCAGTGGTTATCTTGGCTTGATTGAAGAGCATCTGTATCTTGCTCACCTCATTCTCGTTACAAGCACCATCAGCCAACTTGTTTGTGGCATCATAGTAACGACGAATAATCTCATCTTTAGACGCTTGGCAGCACACTTCATCATCGCTGATGCAGAAGCCTACCATGTTCACGCCCATGTCAGTTGGCGACTTATAGGGGTTCTCGCCATAGATGCCCTCGAAGAGTGCGTTAAGCACGGGGAATATCTCAATGTCGCGATTGTAGTTGATGGCCACCTTACCATAAGCATCGAAATGGAAGGGGTCAATCATGTTCACATCGTTGAGGTCAGCCGTAGCCGCTTCGTAGGCGATGTTGACAGGATGCTTCAAAGGAAGATTCCACACAGGGAAGGTCTCAAACTTGGCATAACCAGCACGAATGCCACGCTGATTCTCACAGTAGAGCTGACTCAAGCACACCGCCATCTTGCCACTACCAGGACCGGGAGCCGTTACAATGACAAGCGGACGAGTTGTCTCCACATAGTCGTTCTTGCCGAAGCCCTCATCTGAAGCTATCAGTTCCACATTGTGAGGATAGCCGTCAATGAGGTAGTGGCAATAGGATTTGATGCCCAGACGCTCCAAGCGATGGCGGAACTGGTCTGCCGCGCGCTGACCATCATAGTGAGTGATAACCACCGAACCCACGTAGAACCCACGGTTCATGAACTCATCGCGCAGACGCAGCACATCTTCGTCGTAAGTAATGCCAAGGTCAGCACGCATCTTGTTCTTCTCGATGTCTTCAGCGCTAATCACAATCACAATCTCAAGACTGTCACTCAACTGCTGGAACATGCGCAACTTGCTGTCAGGCTTAAAGCCTGGAAGCACACGCGAAGCATGGTGGTCGTCAAACAACTTGCCGCCCAACTCCAGATACAGCTTGCCATCAAACTGAGCAATGCGCTCACGGATGTGCTCCGACTGAATCTTGAGGTATTTCTCGTTGTCAAATCCTATTTTCATACTATCTCTTTTAACAAATTCGGCTGCAAAGGTAAGAAAATTTAGGGGTACGAAGCGAGAAGTAAAGAACGAAAGTGTTACTTTTTCAAAAAAAAAGCCTTAGGGTGCAAAAAACTTCCAACTCCTAACACCTAACTCCGAACTTTTCTCTATCTTTGTGGCGAGATTATTCTTAAAACAAACAGAACTATGCAAGCTTATTGGGAAATGTTTCAGAGCTTGGACGCTTGGATGCAAGTGTTCTGGGGTTGCGCTATCGTTGGTTCCGCTATCTTTGTCATACAGATGGTATTGACACTCATGGGGATGGATAGCAGCGACATGGATGTTGATTTCGACGGTCCCGACACCATGGATTTGGGCGGCAGCATCTCGCTTTTCAGCATCAAGAACTTCGTCAACTTCATTGTTGGCTTCGGCTGGGCAGGTATCTGCTTTGCTGGTTCCGTCACCAACAAGTGGTTGCTCGCTCTCATTGCCTTGCTGGTGGGCATTGCCTTTGTGTACATGTTTTTCATCATCAAGAAGCAAACCAAGAAACTGGAACATAACGGTGCCTTTAATATCGAAGACTGCGTAGGCAAAACGGTGGATGTGTATCTACGTATCCCTGCCAACAAAGGAGGCAAAGGGAAGGTACAAGTGAGCCTCAACGGATCTGTGCAGGAGTTTGATGCCATGACCGAAGGAGAAGGCTTCACCAGCGGACAGAAAGTCACTGTTGAAAGTGTAATTGACGGTTTTACCGTATTAGTAAAGTAGAAACTTTAAACAACAACCGATATGACCTATCTCATTATTGTAGCGGTGGTGGTAGCCATCGTACTCCTCATCTCCATCATCAATCGTTACAGAAGATGTCCGTCAGACAAGATTCTGGTAGTTTATGGAACAACTGGTAACCGCGGTTCTGCCAAGTGTGTGCACGGCGGTGGTACATTCGTATGGCCTATCATTCAGGACTATGCATACTTAAGCCTGACTCCTATCAGCATTGACGCCAACCTGACCAATGCGCTGTCACGTCAGAACATCCGCGTCGATGTTCCCTGCCGCTTCACCGTGGGTATCTCTACCGACGCTGAGAGCATGACTGCAGCCGCAGAGCGCTTGCTGGGCTTGACAGCCGGTCAGATTCAGGAATTGGCACGAGACATTCTTTTCGGCCAGTTGCGTCTCGTCATCGCCACGATGAGCATTGAGGAACTGAACTCCGACCGCGACAAATTCCTTGAAGCCATCTCCAGCAACGTCGAGGTGGAACTGAAGAAGATTGGTTTGCGTCTCATCAACGTGAACGTGACCGACATCAACGACGAGAGCGGATACATCGAAGCCCTCGGTCAGGAAGCAGCAGCCAAGGCTATCAACGAAGCCAAGGTGCGTGTAGCTGAGCAGGAGAAGTTTGGTGAAATCGGTAAGGCTGAAGCCAACCGAGAGACCCGTATCCGTACAGCAGAAGCCAATGCACAAGCCGTACAGGGTGAGAACGAGGCAAAGGTACAGATTGCAAACTCTGAAGCCGACCGTCGTGAACGCGAGGCAGAGGCACAACGCAAGGCGATTGCTGCAGAGAAAGTGGCTGCCGCAAAAGCTCTCGAGGAAGCTTATTCTGCAGAGCAGAAAGCAGAAGAGGCTCGTGCCGACCGTGAACGTGCAACCCAGAGTGCCAACGTGCTGGTGAGCCAGGAAATCGAGAAAAAGCGTAAAATCATTGAAGCAGAAGCGGAAGCAGAAAAGATTCGTGTGAACGCGAAAGGTGAAGCCGATGCAGCCTATGCCAAGATGGAAGCTGAGGCTCGTGGTCTCTTTGAGATTCTCTCACGTCAGGCATCGGGTTACGACAAGATGGTTCAAGCAGCAGGTGGCGACGCCAACAAGGCTTACATGCTCCTCTTGCTCGAGAAACTCCCAGAACTGGTCAAGACACAAGTGGAAGCCGTCAAAGGCATCAACATCGACCACGTCACTGTTTGGGATTCAGGCAATTCTGCCGATGGAAAGGGCAGCACGGCCAACTTCCTCAGCGGCTTGATGAAGAGCGTTCCCCCACTCCACGAACTATTCGACCAAGCAGGCTTGGCGCTGCCCGAATATTTAGCGAAGAAGAAAGAAGAAGATGAAGCCCCTGCCCCTGCGGCTGAAGTGGCTGAAGCTGAAGAATGAAAATAAATAATAGAACGTGAAAAAATTACTCTACACAGTGCTCGCGGCCTTTGCCGTGAGCATTTCCATGTTTACAACCATTGGATGTGACGATGGTGAAACCTATGCTGAGCAGAAGAAGAAAGAACAGTCTGCTATTGGGCAGTTCTTGCGCAACAATGACTTTGTAGGTCCCATCAAAACCATCAGCGAGGAACAATTCTACAAGCAAGACACCATGACGGATGTCTCTAAAAATGAGTTTGTGCGATTCAACAACGATGGCATCTACATGCAAATCGTTCGCAAGGGTAACGGCCCCACGATGATAGAACTGGCAAAAGCCAGAAAAGACTCTACGGCCACCCGCCCGCTGTTGTGCAAGTTTCTTGAATACGACATCCGCGATGCAGACACTACCTACAGCAACATTTACATGTCCAGCATCAACGATGAGATTTCCTGTACCTACAGCCATTTCAGCCGTAGTTATGACGGATACTTCACAGATGGCATCATGAAGAATGCCTATGGCACGGGGGTGCCCAAAGGATGGCTTAAACCTCTCTCGTTCATTCGCCTCACAAAAGTGGCTGGTGAAGAAGCGAAGGTGCGTATCATTGTGCCCCACACTTCTGGTACGGTCAACGCATCAGGCCATGTCCTCCCCTTCTACTACGAAATCACTTATCAGATTCCACCAAACTACTAACATAACGAGGAGTCAGAAACGAAAAATCGACGCCGTTTCGATAGCAAGCGTTCCAAGTCTTCATTCCCGATTCCTCGTTCCAAATCATACTATATTATGAGTCTTATCAAATCCATTTCTGGCATCCGCGGAACAATCGGCGGACGCGCAGGAGAGGGGCTTAATCCCCTTGACATTGTAAAATTCACCAGCGCATACGCAACACTGATTCGTCGCACGACCAAGATTGAAAGCAACAAGATTGTGGTGGGTCGTGACGCTCGTATCTCAGGCGAAATGGTGAAGAACGTTGTGTGCGGCACACTCATGGGCATGGGCTTCGATGTGGTCAACATTGGCCTCGCCTCTACCCCAACAACAGAAATCGCAGTTACAATGGAGGGTGCTTGCGGAGGCATCATCATCACTGCCAGCCATAACCCACGCCATTGGAACGCGCTCAAGCTTCTGAACGAGAAAGGCGAGTTCCTCAATGCCGCAGAAGGCAACGAAGTGCTTAAGATTGCTGAAGCTGAGGACTTCGACTTTGCTGATGTGGACGGACTGGGCAAGTACACCGAAGACAACTCCTACGACCAGAAGCACATTGACATGGTGCTTGGTCTCGACTTGGTTGATGTACCTGCCATCAAAAAGCAGAACTTCCATGTTGCCTTCGACAGCATCAACTCTGTGGGTGGTATCATCTTGCCCAAACTGTTCAAGGCACTTGGCGTGGAGCACGTTACGCCACTCTATGCTGAGCCTACAGGCGATTTCCAGCACAACCCAGAGCCACTGGAGAAGAACCTTTCCGACATCATGGGACTCATGGCAAAAGGAGGCAACGATGTCGGCTTTGTAGTTGACCCTGACGTTGACCGTCTTGCCTTCATCTGCGAAGATGGCAAGATGTACGGTGAGGAATACACCCTCGTCACTGTGGCAGACTACATCCTCAAGCACACCCCTGGCAACACAGTAAGCAATCTGTCTTCCACCCGTGCACTGCGCGATGTGACACGCAAGTATGGTCAGCAATATAACGCAGCAGCTGTAGGCGAGGTGAACGTGGTGACCAAGATGAAGGAGACCAATACCGTCATCGGCGGTGAGGGTAACGGCGGAGTCATCTATCCCGCTGCTCACTACGGACGTGACGCCCTCGTAGGCATCGCCCTCTTCCTTAGCCATCTGGCACACGAACGCGAGACTCAACCAGGGCTTACTGTCAGTCAGCTCCGCGCCACATACCCCAACTATGCCATCGCCAAGAACCGCATCGACCTCGATGCCTCTACTGACGTAGATGCCATCCTTGCCAAGGTGAAGGCTATGTACACAGGACAGCCTGACACTGAAGTGAACGACATTGACGGTGTGAAGATTGACTTCCCCGACAAGTGGGTACACTTGCGCAAGTCCAACACCGAGCCCATCATCCGCGTCTATTCCGAAGCTGAGACAATGGAAGCAGCCGACGAAATAGGCAAGAAGATTATGGATGTTGTGTATTCCATGAAATAGAAATAGCGGAAAGCCACAATGGCAGCGTAAGGGATGCTATTTTTGCTCTTACGAGACGATTTAAACGAAGCAGCCATATTATCTATACCCCTCGGCTACGGCAAGGCATACCCTATGGGTACACCACACCGTAATCGAGGGGTATAGTTTATTCTGTTTATTGTGCAATCACTTTTCCCAGCCCAAAGCTGAGGCGCCGAGCACAGCAGCATTGGAATCCATTAGGCTACTGACGAGGAACTTAGCCTTGCCACGAAAGATGGGCATGACAGCATGATTGTAAGCCTCTTCAATAGGCTTCATGATAAAATCGCCCGCTTTACAAAGTCCTCCGAAGAAGATGAATGCCTCGGGCGAAGAAAAGGCGGCAAAGTCAGCACAAGCCTCGCCCAAAGTGTAACCAGTATAGTTAAAGATTTCTTTTGCCATTTCGTCCCCCTTTTGTGCTGCCAGGAAGACATCAAGCGACTCGATGTCGTCAAGGTTCTTCGCACGCAACAAAGAAGGCCGTCCGCTCAGTTGCAGCATTTCACGAGCCGTACGAGCCACACCTGTAGCAGAGCAATATGCCTCAAGACAGCCACGCCGTCCGCAGCCACACAATCGAGCTTTAGAGCTATGATCCACCCTCACATGTCCCAGTTCGCCCGCAAAGCCGTCATGTCCATAGACCAACTGACCATTGACAACGACACCAGACCCCACACCCGTACCCAGGGTGATAACAATAAAGTTCTTCATTCCACGAGCAACTCCATACGCCATTTCCCCCATTGCAGCGGCATTGGCATCGTTGGTGAGACGAACTGGCAACCGATAGTTTGATGTTGATAATTGGTCAGAAAACATCTGGCCAAGAGGAACCACACAATCATGTGCCCACGAAAGATTGGGGGCAATCTCTATGGAACCGCTATAGTAATTGGCATTGGGAGCACCAATTCCCATACCTGCGATGTTTTCAACACCTCCCACTTGAGTGATAAGTGGAGTTAAACATACCACACTTGCCTCAACAAAAGCGCCGGCTGTCTTATAATTCTGAGTCTTAATAGAATCTTGCGCCACGATGTTACCCCGAGCGTCAACGATTCCGAAAACGGTGTTGGTACCTCCGAGGTCAACACCAATCACAAATGGCTTTTGAGTATCCATGAATATATTTACAATTCTACAATTTGCAATGTACCGCCTATATTTCGATTTAGGTCTTTACGATTTATTGGCAAAGGTAGGGCTTTTTCACTAAATTTACTTACCTTTGCACATTATTTTATTTTATAACTAACAGAAATGATGAAAAAGTTAGTTCTTCTCATGCTGGGATTTCTTTCTTTCTGTGGTGTAAATGCGCAACAAACTGCATTTGATGTTGACTTGTGGCCCAATGGGCTGCCTAACAGCAACGGTATAGACAAGTCACAGCCGTATGACGACGCCAAACAGAATTTCAAGCCTTCTATTCGAGTGTTTCTTCCAGATGCAGCTAAGGCTACAGGACGAGCCGTGGTTTGCTGCCCTGGCGGTGGTTACACTCATTTGGCTACAGGACATGAAGGGTATGATTGGGCGCCATTCTTCAACGAACGCGGCATTGCTCTCATCGTGCTGAAATACCGTATGCCACATGCACACACGGATGTACCCATCAGTGACGCGAAAGAAGCTCTGAGAGTTGTGAGAGAAAACGCACAGCAATGGGGAATCGACCCTAAGAAGGTGGGCATTATGGGGTCATCGGCAGGTGGCCACTTGGCATCAACCATCGCCACCCATAGCGATTTGGCTACGATGCCTGCTTTCCAAATCCTATTCTATCCTGTCATCACGTTCAATACCCCATACACACATCAGGGCAGCCGTGATGGTTTGATTGGGAAACAGGCAACTCAAGAGATGGTGGATCTCTACAGCAACGAGAAGCAAGTAACAAGCCAAACACCACCAGCCATCATGCTGCTGAGCGATGACGACAAGACCGTACCTTCGCAAAACAGCGTGAACTACTATCTGGCATTGAAACAGCACGGCATCAAAGCCACTATGCACATCTACCCTTCTGGTGGACACGGCTGGGGATACAGAGACAACTTCAAGTACCATAACGAAATGACAAGCGACTTGAGCGCTTGGCTGAAAACCATAAAATGACTATACTACAAGCAATCCCTCAAATGCCCGAAACGAACTTCCAGGAATGGATGAAGGACGTAGGCGTGTTTGAGGAAATGATGAAAGGATTTCTGATTGGGGTTTTGGCTTCAGCGCCGATGGGCCCTGTCGGCATCTTGACGGTGCAGCGCACACTGAACAAGGGACGCTGGGAAGGATTTGCCACAGGAATTGGTGCCAGCGTGAGCGACATCTTGTATGCCATCATCACGGGTTACTTCATGTACCTTGTTGTGGACATCATTGAAGACCCTATCATTGCTCTTTGGATCAAAATAATCGGTTCTGTACTACTCTTCATCTTCGGAGTATATACTTACCGAAGCATCCCCAAACAGAAAGTCGTGGACCGAGAGGCACCTGTGGAAACAAAAAACAAACTGACCGGCTTTGCCATCAGTGGCTTTGCCATCACGGTGTCGAACCCATTAATCGTGCTGCTTTTTGTAGCATTGTACGGTCAGTTCACGTTCATCTTAGCAGGAAACTGGATTGCACAGACGATGGGGTACATATTCATCGTTGTAGGCGCACTAGCATGGTGGTATGCCTTGACTTGGTTGGTAGATAAGGTAAGAGCTAGATTCAGCAATCAAGTGATATGGCGAATCAACCGCATTATCGGCATCATCGTAATGGTTGTCAGCGCCATCATGATTGTGTATGCATTGACGGGACACACCTTCCACTTCATACCGTTTGGCGAGGACCCCGGATTTCAACTGTTTGAATAAGTTCGCCACCAGACGAGGAACAATTAACGAAGAAGAAAAAGATGTATATAGCAGAGCAACTGAAAAAGAAAAGCGTGGCCGAGTACTTGCTGTACATGTGGCAAGTGGAAGACACATTACGTGCCTACGGTTTGAATGTGGAGAAGATGGAAGCAGAGTACATTCCGCAGTTCGGATTGGATGCAGAAAAGAGCGAAGCATTAAAAGGATGGTATGAGAGCCTTATCCAAATGATGCGCGAGGAAGGTGTGACGGAGCATGGCCACCTGCAAATCAACAAAAACATCTTGATTCTCTTGAATGACCTTCATACACAATTACTGAAGTCGAGCAAACATCCATTCTATTCCGCTGCTTATTATAAGGCTCTTCCATTCATCGTAGAACTTAGATCCAAGAGCGCGGAGAGTCAGGAAAAGAGTGAGATTGAGAACTGCTTTGACGCACTATACGGCACAATGTTGCTCAGAGCGCAGAAGAAAGAGGTCTCTGCAGAGACTGCTACAGCCATGAATAACATTGCAAAGTTCATCGGCCTTCTGAGTGACTATTATTTAAAGGACAAGGCAGGAGAGTTGAAGATTGGAAATTAAGACTTGCAAATAGGCCAAACCTCAAAATACAACGATTAACGATATGAATATACTGGTAACAGGGTGTAACGGGCAGTTGGGCAATGAAATGCAACTGCAAGCAAAGGATAATGGGCAACATCGGTATTATTTCACTGATGTAGTTATCCCTGAGAATTCCATAGCACAAAAACTGGACATCACAAACGAGCAGGAAGTGGATACGTTTGTGGAGAAAAACGAGATCGACTGCATCGTGAATTGTGCTGCATACACAGCCGTAGACAAGGCGGAAAGCAACGAGGAACTCTGTGACCTGCTAAATAATATTGCTCCCGGATATTTAGCAAAAGCTGTCGGAAAGCGTGGAGGAAGCATCGTACAAATCAGCACTGATTACGTGTTCGATGGCACGAGCTACAAGCCTGTAACAGAAGAGCAACCCACATGCCCTAATTCTGTATATGGACGGACCAAGCTTGCAGGTGAAGAACGTGTGAAAGCTAACTGCAAGAACCATCTTATTATTCGAACAGCTTGGCTCTATTCCACATTTGGCAACAACTTTGTGAAGACAATGATTCGTCTGGGACAGGAAAAAGCGGAATTGGGGGTTATCTTCGACCAAGTGGGAACGCCTACATACGCAAGAGATCTTGCTACGGCTATTTTCACAGCCATCAACCAAGGTATCGTTCCAGGCATCTATCACTTCTCAAATGAAGGTGTCATCTCATGGTATGATTTCACAAAGGCCATACACCGTATTGCAGGAATCACCACGTGTCATGTAAAGCCACTTCATACGATGGAGTATCCTACCCCTGCCGCACGTCCTCACTACTCTGTATTAGACAAAACGAAAATCAAGAATACATATGGCATTGAAGTTCCTTATTGGGAAGACTCTCTGCGTGAATGTATCAGTAAACTATAACACATGAACGAAATAGAAAGAAGACGAACATTTGCTATCATCTCGCACCCTGATGCAGGTAAGACGACATTGACGGAGAAACTGCTGCTGTTTGGCGGCCAGATTCAAGTTGCTGGTGCTGTAAAGAGCAATAAAATCAAAAAGACTGCAACCTCTGACTGGATGGAGATTGAAAAGCAGCGTGGTATTTCTGTAAGCACCTCCGTGATGGAGTTTGACTATAAGGACTACAAGGTGAATATTCTTGACACCCCTGGCCACCAAGACTTTGCGGAAGACACGTTTAGGACATTGACAGCTGTGGATTCTGCCATCATCGTCATTGACGGTGCCAAAGGCGTGGAGGCTCAAACCAGAAAGCTAATGACGGTGTGCCGCATGCGGAAAACGCCTGTTATCGTATTCATCAACAAGATGGACCGTGAGGGCAAAGATCCTTTTGACCTACTTGATGAGGTGGAAAGTGAGCTGCAAATCAAAGTACGCCCACTCTCTTGGCCCATCAACCAAGGAGCACGCTTCAAGGGGGTCTATAATATTTATGAGGAGAATCTTAACCTCTTCACGCCCAATAAACAGATGGTGACGGAGAAAGTGAACGTCGATATCCATTCGAGCGAACTGGAAGAACGTGTAGGCGAGCAGGATGCAGAGAAGCTGCGTGAAGACTTGGAGATGATTGACGGAGTATATGACGCTTTTGATGTAAATGCCTATCTAGAAGCAGAAGTAGCGCCAGTCTTTTTTGGTTCAGCGCTGAATAACTTCGGTGTACAAGAGCTGCTGGATTGTTTTGTAGAGATTGCTCCAAATCCACGTCCTACAACGGCAGAAGAGCGCATGGTGCAACCAGAAGAGCCGAAATTCACAGGTTTCATCTTCAAAATAACCGCCAACATCGACCCGAACCACCGTTCATGTACAGCATTCTGCAAGGTTTGCTCAGGTAAGTTCGTACGAAATGCTCCATACCTACACGTACGCAATGGCAAGACAGTACGTTTCTCCAGCCCTACACAGTTCATGGCACAGCGCAAGAGCACCATTGATGAGGCTTATCCAGGTGACATTGTAGGTTTACCCGATAACGGCATTTTCAAAATAGGTGACACGTTGACCGAGGGAGAGCAGCTGCACTTCAAGGGACTACCAAGTTTCTCGCCTGAAATGTTCAAATACATTGAAAACGCTGACCCCATGAAGACGAAGCAATTGGAAAAAGGTATCAACCAGTTGATGGATGAGGGTGTCGCTCAGCTATTCATCAACCAATTCAATAACCGAAAGATTATTGGAACTGTAGGACAGTTGCAATTTGAAGTAATACAGTACAGACTGGAGAACGAGTACAACGCAAAATGCAAATGGGAACCTATTAGTCTCTATAAAGCGTGCTGGATAGAGAGCGATGATGAAGCAGAGTTGGATGCTTTCAAGAAGCGCAAGTATCAGTACATGGCAAAGGACAAAGAGGGTCGAGATGTCTTCTTGGCAGACTCTAATTATGTGCTCCAAATGGCACAACAGGACTTCAAACATATAAAATTCCATTTCACAAGCGAATTTTAATCAGTCCATACATTGGTTCATTTCAAAGATATATAACATGTTACTAGACGAAGTAAAGAAAGCAATCGAAGTAATGAAGGCTGGAGGAGTTATCCTCTATCCCACTGATACAGTTTGGGGCATCGGATGTGATGCCACCAATGAGGAAGCTGTTAAGAAAGTGTATGCTATCAAGAAGCGAGAGGACAGCAAAGCTCTTATCTGCTTAGTGGACAGTGACGTACGATTACAACGATATGTCAGAAATGTGGCAGAGGTGACTTGGGATATGATTGAACTGAGCGAGAAGCCTCTCACCGTTATCTTTGACAATGTAACAGGGCTGGCACCCAACGTTATTGCGTCAGACGGAAGTGCTGGTCTGCGTATCACAAAGGAAGAGTTCAGCAAAGAGTTGTGCTTCCGATTCCAAAAGGCAATTGTGAGTACAAGTGCCAATATCAGCGGAGAGCCTACACCAACCACTTTTGAAGAAATCAGCGATGAAATCAAGAATGCCGTTGATTATGTGGTTAAGTATAGTCGCCAAAGCCGCGAGAAGCACAAGCCCAGCAGCATCATCAAGATGAGCCCTAATGGACAATTCACAATTATCAGAGAGTAATCAGTACACGTGCGGTTTTATCATTTCTTTAGCACATCATCATGAATTTCATCGGGATTAGGAGACGAGAGATTAAGTTCATCAACTTCTTGACAGAATGGTTAAAAGGCGACCACACCGAACGGCAAATCGTTCTGATGATTAGCCTAATGGTCGGTGTGTGCACCGGATTGACTGCATTTGTCTTGAAGTCTCTGATTGAAGAAATCAAGCATTTGCTCACATCAGGGATTGTCGCAGAAGACTCCAACCTACTCTACCTCGTCTTCCCCGCTGTCGGTATTCTCATTTCTCTCCTTTTTGTCAAGCATATTGTACGCGGTGACATCAGCCATGGGGTTACCAAGATTCTTTATGCAATGTCAAGAGGACGAAGCCGTATCAAGTCACATAACCGCTGGTCAAGCATCATTGCCAGTGCTATCACTATTGGCTTCGGTGGTTCGGTTGGAGCAGAGGCTCCTATTGTACTGACAGGTGCGGCATGGGGCTCTGACTTTGGCAAACGTTTCCATTTGCAGCCCAAGACTCTGATGTTGTTAGTAGGCTGTGGTGCGGCAGGCGCTGTATCTGGAGTGTTCAAAGCTCCTATTGCAGGACTTGTATTTGTGCTTGAAGTGCTGATGCTAGACTTGAGTTTCTCGTCATTATTACCATTGTTGGTTGCCAGCATCACATCAGTGTGTGTATCATATGCTTTCTACGGTACAGACCCATTATTTGAGTTTAACCTCAACAAGGCTTTCACCATAGATATTATTCCAGGGTGTATCCTTTTGGGCATTGTCTGTGGACTAGTCAGCCTTTACTTTACTCGGGCTATGAATTGGTTTGAAGGTATTTTTGGACAAATCAAAAAGAGCCTCTATAAATTTTTACTAGGTGCCATTGTCTTAGGTATACTCATTTACTTCTTCCCCGTCATGTATGGTGAAGGATATGATGTCATCAACCAACTCATCAACGAAGCGCCAGAACGGGACATCATGCACAATACTTTTTTTGTGTCTAATCAAACCAACTTGCTCATTTATTTAGGATTGGTCTTAGTTTTCAAGGTGTTTGCGACAACAGCCACGAATGGCGGTGGTGGATGTGGTGGAGTCTTTGCTCCTAGCTTGTTCTTGGGATGTATTGCTGGTTTTATCTTCGCAAACCTGTGGGATATAGGGTTAGGGCTTACTATGGGAGAAGCGTGCTATGTATCACCAAAGAACTGTGGCCTATATGGTATGGCTGGGCTTATGTCAGGAGTAATGCACGCACCACTCACTGGCATTTTCCTCATAGCTGAACTCACTGGAGGATATGGTCTTTTTGTTCCTCTTATGATTGTCTCAGTAGTATCTTATCTGACCATCAACCTATTTGAGCCTCATAGCATCTATGCCATGCGTTTAGCAAGACGAGGGCAACTATTAACCCACGACAAAGACAGCGCAATTCTCACGGTACTCAATCTAGAATCAGTCATTGAACGTGACTATAAAGTCATTTCCCCCGACCTACCCTTCAGCAAGTTCGTGGCAACTATTGCAAAATCACACCGCAACATATTCCCAGTGGTGGCACCTAGTGGTAAATTACTAGGAGTTGTTTCGCTTGATTCAGTACGACTCTACATTTTCCGTCCTGAACTATACAGACAATACACGGCTGGACAGTTTATGAAAGAACCTCCTGCAGTACTTATTGTCAACGATTCCCCCAAAGTAGCCATTCAAAAATTCAAGGAAACTCAAGCATGGAATCTTCCTGTAGTAGATGGGCAACACCACTATATCGGTTTTGTATCTCGCTCAGGTCTCTTCACCCGTTATCGCGAGACATTAATTAAATTTAGTCAAGAATAGGCATATTTGAAGAATGCCAGACAGAAAAGGGAACATGAAAAAAGAAGACCTCAGAATAATATACATGGGCACTCCTGACTTTGCAGTGGAGAGCCTACGAGCTCTAATAGAGGGCGGCTACAATGTTGTAGCGGTTGTGACAATGCCAGACAAACCAATAGGGCGTCATGGCAGTGTGCTGCAACCTAGTCCAGTAAAGCAATATGCAGTAGAGCATGGACTGAAAGTTCTACAACCCGAGAAACTGAAAGACCCCGCTTTTGTAGACGAGCTACGTTCATTAAAAGCAGATCTACAAATTGTAGTCGCATTCCGTATGCTCCCTGAAATAGTATGGAGCATGCCACCATTGGGAACATTCAATGCACATGCTAGCCTATTACCTAAATACCGTGGAGCAGCGCCTATCAACTGGGCTGTTATCAACGGAGAAACAGAAACAGGCATCACCACCTTTTTCTTAAAACACGAGATTGATACAGGAGATATTATACAACAGGTGCGTATTCCCATCAACGACACAGACAATGTGGAAGTGGTTCACGACAAATTGATGGAACTCAGTGGACGCCTCGTCACTGAGACTGTGGATAACATCCTAGCGGGAACTGTTCAATCCATTCCACAGGACAAGTTCAAGGATGTGCCTCTTACTCCTGCCCCAAAGATTTTCCGTGACACATGCCGCATTAACTGGAATCAACCCACAAAAAAAGTGTACGACTTCATTCGAGGCCTTTCACCTTATCCTGCAGCATGGACAACATTAGACGGAAAATCCGTGAAGATATACCTTGCAGAGAAAGAGACATCAGGCACACTCAAACCTGCCGGCACTCTCGAGACTGATGGAAAAACTTTTCTACGTGCTGCAACAACAGACGGTTGGCTTAATATCAAGATTCTCCAGTTTGAAGGAAAGAAAAGAATGCCTGTTACAGACTTACTTCGGGGACTAAAGATTGCCCAAGACGCATTTTTTATATAAAAAGTTTGCATCTTTCACATAAAAGACGTTACTTTGCAACCGCTTAATAAAAAAACTAATCATCAACTCTCAAAAACAAACTGCCTATAGAAAAGACATTACGCTTTAACTAACACTGTAAGCATAATGAGAAAGCTTCATGAACTCACCGACGAAGAGTTGGTCAGTTTATATACAAAAGGCAACAATAACGCATTCGATACCCTTCTGAAGCGTTATGAGAGTAAGGTATTCTCTTACTTCCTATATTCTGTCAAGAATCAAGAACTTGCTGAAGATCTCTTCCAAGATGTCTTCATCAAAATGATTGTGCGTTTGAAAAACGGCAAATATACAGAGAGCGGCAAATTCTCCTCATGGATGATGCGAATTGTTCACAATCACCTTATTGACTACTATCGTACATCAGTTGCTGATAAGGTTCTTTCAAATGATGCCACCGAAACAGACCTTTACAGTAAGGCAGACATTGCGATGAATGAGAACCGCGAACAAGAAATAATAGATAGACAAACACTCGAAGAAGTGCGTAGCCTTATCGCCCTACTCCCAGAATCCCAGCGTGAAGTACTCTTAATGCGAGTTTATGAAGAACTGTCTTTTAAAGAAATCGCCCAAAAGACAAACTGCAGCATCAACACAGCTCTTGGGCGTATGCGATACGCCATCCTCAACCTTCGGCACATGGCCTACGAGCGAGGCATTAGCATGGCTTCATAAACTTAATGTAAGCATACAAATATAAAATTGGATTACTGCAACGTAATCCAATTTTTTTATCCACAAAAAAACCTGTAGGGCTAAAGCCTTACAGGTTCAATTCTCTTTGGGATTTCACATCCCGAAAGTTGTGCTCTAAATCGCCTCAATTATTCAGCAACAGAGTCAGCTGCGAGAGTATCGGTAGCAAGAGTATCGCTAGCGAGAGTATCCTCTACAACAACAGTGTCAGCAGCAGTTGAGTCAGCGTTGTTAGCAGTCTGGTTGCAGGCTACGAATGAAACAGATGCTGTGAGAGCGATTGCAGCAACAGCTGCGAAAACCAACTTCTTCATAATTTTCTTTGCTTTTAATTTGTTAAACAATCAATTTGCTTTCAAAACCGCTGCAAAGTTACGGACTTTTAATGTTCGGTATTCTCTAAATCATCCTTTTTTTCTTTTTTTTACAAAAAAATACGATTAGAAGGGAATAAACGTACAACTTTAACGTAAATATGAATGATTGTGCGCGTACACAACCGTATATACAAAATTCCGGGGGCGAAAAATGATATCAGTCTATCCACATCAAGTCTGACATGACATCGTTAGACACAAATAAGCCTAAACGCGTAAGACGCAAAACATCATCTTCGTAAACAAGAAGGCCATTGCGAAGATGCTGTTGAGCATTGTGCAACAAATAAGACATCTTGTCCGCGCCAAATTTTTCTTGAATACTACCAACACATATTCCGCTTATAGTTCGCAGTCCGGTAAAGACATATTCATTATATCGTTCATCTGGCGTTAAAGCCTCCCTTACTGAGGGCGCACCCGCTATATAGTCCCCTAGAGACTCTACATTGTAAAACCGGTTCAAGCCATCATAAGAATGAGCTCCCGCCCCAATCCCCAAATACGGTACACCATGCCAATAACCTGAATTATGCCGCGATTCATAACCCGGGATAGCGAAATTACTGATTTCATAATGACTGAAACCTGCTTGGGAAAGCTGGTTTATCAGGCATTCATACATACGACGCGAGTCTTCATCATTCACTTCGGTAATCTCCCCACGCTCAAGTAGCGCTGTCAAAAGAGTTCCCTCCTCATACATCAACGAATAAGCCGAAATGTGCTGTACGCCCAAAGCAATTGCTTGACTAACATCATCCTGCCAATCTACAACAGTCTGCCCTGGGAAACCGAACATCAAATCGATGCTGATGTTTCCAAAGCCAAGCCGTTGAGCAGTATGAACCGCTTCAATAGCTTGAACGGCATCATGGCGACGATGAAGAAAACGAAGGCGAGCATCCGAAAAGGTCTGTACCCCTATGCTAAGGCGATTGATACCAAGACGTTTTAGACTGGCAAGATAATCAGGAGTCAAATCATCTGGGTTTCCCTCTATGGTGATTTCAGCATCACTTTCCACATTATATATATTATAGATAGAAGAAAGTAGACTCTCCAATTCTTGAACCGAAAGAAGAGAGGGGGTTCCTCCGCCAAAATATATAGTACTAATAGGTCCATCAGAAAGAAATGCACGACGCTGATGAAGTTCCGCATTCAACGCTTCCACATAATCACGACGCCGTGAAAGAGACGTTGTGGAGAAAAAGCCACAGTAAATACAACGCGACTTACAAAAAGGGACATGAATATAAATGCCTGCCATGAATGCAAAGATACCACAACCCACGAAGAAGAACAAACAATTGGCAGGTTTTCTGTCAGCAGCAAGCACAAAACCACCAAGAAAAAGCGATTATTCTTGAAAAATGTTATAGAACATATTATTTTAAGGGGTCCGAATTAGGAAAAGAGCGTAAATTTAACCCGGTTTTGAAATTTACCGATATAACATAAAACTAACCTAACAATGAAAGTTTACCAGACTAACGAAATCAAAAACATTGCCTTGCTTGGCAATGACGGTGCCGGTAAGACGACCCTTACCGAAGCACTCCTCTATGAAGCAGGAATCATCAGCCGCCGTGGTCGCATCACAGCCAAAAACACTGTGAGTGACTATTTCCCTGTCGAACAAGAATACGGATACAGCGTATTCTCGACAGTATTCCATGTAGAGTGGAACGGCAAGAAACTGAACATTATTGACTGTCCTGGCGCAGACGACTTTGTTGGCGCAGCCATGACCGCATTGAACGTAACAGACACGGCCTTATTGCTCATCAACGGTCAATACGGTCCAGAAGTAGGAACCCAAAACCATTTCCGCTACACCGAGAAGTTGGGCAAGCCTGTCATCTTCCTGGTGAATCAGCTCGACTCGGAAAAATGCGACTTCCATCAAGTGCTTGATAGCCTCATTGGCATCTATGGAAAGAAAGTGGTACCCATCCAGTATCCTCTTAATGAAGGCCCCGATTTCAATGCACTCATTGACGTGCTGTTGATGAAGAAGTACTCTTGGAAGCCCGAAGGCGGAGCCCCCATCATTGAGGATATTCCTGCAGAGGAAATGGAGAAAGCCATGACCATGCATCGTGCTCTTGTTGAGGCAGCTGCTGAGAATGACGAGGAATTGATGGAGAAATTCTTTGACACAGAGACTCTGTCCGAGGATGAGCTTCGCACTGGTATTCGCAAAGGTTTAGCAGCTCGCAGCATGTTCCCTGTATTCTGTGTCTGCGCAACAAAGGATATGGGTGTACGCCGTTTGATGGAATTCTTAGGCAACGTTGTACCTTTCGTTGACGAGATGCCTCAAGTACACAACACACGCGGAGAAGAAGTATGTCCAGACCCCAACGCCCCCACTTCGTTGTATTTCTTCAAGACCGCCAACGAACCACACATCGGTGGCGTACAGTACTTCAAAGTGATGTCGGGTAAAGTACATGAAGGAGACGATCTGACCAACACAGACCGCGGTTCTAAAGAGCGTATGGCTCAGTTGTTCGCTTGCGCCGGCTCAAATCGAATCAAGGTAGAAGAGATGGTGGCTGGTGATATCGGCTGTACGGTCAAGCTGAAGGACGTGCGTACAGGAAACACGCTGGCAGGCAAAGACTGCGAGCATCGCTTCAATTTTGTCAAGTATCCTAATCCTAAATACATCCGCGCTGTCAAAGCCGAGAACGAAGCCGACACAGAAAAGATGGTAGCCGCCATTCAAAAGATGACGCAGGAAGACCCAACATGGATTATCGAGCAGTCGAAAGAGCTGAAGCAGACTCTCGTGAAAGGCCAAGGAGAGTTCCATCTGCGCACCTTGAAATGGCGTATGGAAAACAACGAGAAAATCAACATTCGCTTTGAGGAACCGAAGATTCCTTATCGCGAGACCATCACAAAGGCTGCACGTGCCGACTATCGCCACAAGAAACAATCTGGTGGCGCAGGCCAATTTGGCGAAGTGCATCTTATTGTAGAGCCATATTACGACGGCATGCCAGAGCCAACCAGCTACAAGTTCGGCAACCAAGAATTTAAGATTACACCTAAAGGAAAGGAAGAGATTGATTTGGAATGGGGCGGAAAGCTCGTCTTCATCAACTCCGTCGTTGGTGGTGCCATTGATGCACGCTTCATGCCAGCCATATTGAAAGGCATCATGAGCAGAATGGAGCAAGGCCCTCTCACAGGTTCGTATGCCCGCGACGTTCGCGTCATTGTCTATGACGGCAAGATGCACCCTGTGGACTCAAACGAGTTGTCATTCATGTTGGCTGGCCGCCATGCATTCGCTGATGCCTTCAAAGAAGCAGGCCCTAAGTTGCTGGAGCCTATCTACGATGTAGAAGTGTTCGTTCCTGGCGACAAGATGGGCGACGTCATGTCAGACCTTCAAGGGCGCCGCGGCATGATTATTGGCAGCGAAAGCGAGAGTGGTTATGAGAAACTGATTGCGAAAGTGCCTCTAAAGAGCCTTTCCAGCTACTCAACCACATTGAGTTCCATCACAGGTGGACGCGCCAGCTTCATCATGAAGTTTGCCTCCTACGAACTCGTTCCGACAGACCTTCAGCAGAAGTTGATGAAGGAGTTCGAAGAGCAGAACAAAGACGAAGATTGATTTCACTCTGTAGAATACAATTCATCAAAAAAGCGGATTGCTCATTGGCAATCCGCTTTTTAATAATTACGATTTCATCAATCATAAACAAAATATAAGTTAACAAACGCAAACAATTTTAGAGTTTTAACAACTTTATCGTTAAACATTCGTTCTATATTTAAGATTCGGTCTACTTTTGTATCATATAACAGAAAACAAGAAGATGAAGAAATCTACGATCCTCACACTCGCCGTTGTCATGGGAGTCTCTTTCGCCAGCCTTTTGGTGATGCAGATGCGGTATATCGAAGAGATTACCTCACTGCGGCATGAGCATTTTGAGGAATCAGTAAGCCGCAGTTTGTATGAGACCGCGCACCAGATGGAGTTGTCTGAGGCAAAGCGGTATTTGGAACAAGGAACGGATGCCATGACAGGCATCGCTACTGCGACTGACTCAGTCTTTGTAAGCACAGATTCCTCTGTCATTCAGCGGACTCACCAAGTGACAGCCAAAGACGGGAGCGTGTTCACGTCACGCGAAACAACTGCGAGCACGAACCTCTCAGACAAATACTTCACAAAAAAAACAGCAAGCAACAACGAGCGCCAACGTTCTTTGCAAGAAATCATGGCGATGCGTTATGCCACCGAGAAGAACCTTGTTGAAGAAGTTATCTACAGCATACTTTATACTGCGAGTGACCGCCCTTTGTCCGAGCGCATCGATTTTATTGAGTTAGACCAAATCTTAAAGACGCAATTAAGCAGCAACGGCATAGACATCCCCTACCATTTCAGCGTGACCACCAACAATGGAAGAGTGGTGTATCAATGTGCCGATTATGACAAAACGGGTAGCGAAGCCTCTTTCACGGAAACTCTTTTCAAGAACGACCCCGTACAGCGTAGCGGAATACTGAAAGTACACTTTCCGGATCTGAGCAAGTACATTTGGCGCTCACTTTGGTTCATGATGCCTTCGCTCATCTTCACGCTCATCCTGCTCATCACCTTCATTGTCACCCTTGTGCTTGTGTTTAGGCAGAAGAAGCTGACAGAGCTGAAGAACGATTTCATCAACAACATGACGCATGAATTCAAGACGCCCATATCATCCATTTCCTTGGCAGCACAAATGCTGGGCGACGACTCGGTAAAGAAGACGCCTGCCCTGCTGGAACGCCTCACGACAACGATCATTGATGAGACCAAAAGGCTCCGCTTCCAGGTGGAAAAGGTTCTGCAACTCTCTATGTATGAGCATCAACGAGCCAACTTGCACATGAAAGAAGTGGACATCAATGAACTCATCGCAGGCGTAACCCACACTTTCGCGCTGAAGGTAGAGAAGAACGGAGGTAAAATCATCACCAACCTGAATGCCACCGACCCCATCATCTGTGTGGACGATATGCATTTCACCAACGTCATCTTCAACCTGATGGACAATGCCGTAAAGTATCGTCGGAAGGACACGGACCTCGAACTGAACGTGGACACATGGAATGAACCCGGCCTACTCTGCATCGCCATCAAAGACAATGGCATCGGTATCAAAAAAGAAGACCTGAAACGCATCTTCGAGAAGTTCTACCGTGTGCACACCGGCAACTTGCACGACGTGAAGGGATTTGGACTTGGCCTCGCGTATGTGCACAAGATTGTAAAAGACCACAAAGGCAGCATCGTAGCAGAAAGCGAACCCGGCATAGGAACTCGTTTCATCATCAAACTCAAGATGAATGAGTAACAGCCTCTTGCACCAGACGAAATCAACTCTGCCTGAGAACAAGACTACATAATAGCATCACAAACATTTAAAAACAATACAACTATGATTACAGACGACAGATTTGAAGAAGTGAACATCCTGCTTTGCGAAGACGACGAAAGCCTCGGCATGCTCTTACGCGAATATTTGGAAGCAAAAGGGTACAACACAACGCTTTGCCAAGATGGCGAAGAGGGCTTTGACACCTTCCTGCAAGGCAACTTCAGCCTCTGCATCTTAGATGTCATGATGCCACGCATGGACGGCTTCACCCTGGCCAGCAAGATTCGTGAATTAAACTACGAGATGCCATTCATGTTCCTCACCGCCAAGAACCTGAAGGACGATGTGCGCGCAGGTTTCGAACTGGGAGCAGATGACTACATCACCAAGCCTTTCTCAATGGAAGAAGTGGTGTTCCGTATCGAAGCTATTCTCCGACGCGTGCGCGGTAAGAAGAACAAGGACTTGACTGTTCGCCAGATTGGCAAGTTCACGTTTGACACTCAAAAGCAATTACTGAGCATTGACGGGAAGCAGGAAAAGCTCACAACCAAAGAAGCAGAACTGCTCACCCTCCTCAGCAACCGACAGAATGAACTGCTGCAGCGCGACTATGCCTTGAAGACCATCTGGATTGATGACAACTACTTCAACGCACGCTCCATGGATGTATACATCACCAAACTGAGAAAGCATCTCAAGGATGACCCCAATGTGGAAATCATCAATGTGCACGGCAAAGGCTATAAGCTCGTCATTACCGACGAGAATGAAAAACCGGCCGAATAATCACCACCCAATACAAACAAGCGGGGGAGGTACAGCAAATGTACCTCCCCCGCTTGTTTCTTAAGGCAAACCTTAAGCTTCTACCTTCTTATTCACAATGATATGGGTAATAAGTCCTCCGATGATGAGAACAATCAAGCTGCCCCATGTGTACCAATTCTGGTCGGCCAAATCGTTCATAAATGGAACGAAGGCACTCAAGATAAGAAGCAATGCGCCAAGGGCGACAAGCATAACGCCAATGTATTTCTTCATGTTATATGTATTTATTAGTTATTTCACAAATCAGCCACAAAATAACGGGTTTTTCTTCAAACAGCGAAACTTTTCAGCAAGAATTTAGTGTTTTGTTCCCAAAATCCTCTGTTTGAGTTCAAAAACGTGCGCCAGCACATTGCATCCATCCCTAAAATACACGCACCAAAACCGAGCGCTTGAAACACTATAAACGCGCACCGTGCACGACATATTTCACGCACCCTGCGCGACATCAATAGCACAGGGTGCGCGATTAACCATGTGCAGGGCGGAGACCGTAGCACACTCTTCAACCACAGAAACAGGCCCTCACCTCAAGAGCATTTTGGGCATGTGGCGACACTAAAAACGCACAATAGTTTCACCTTTCCGACGAAAAAAGCCGTATTTGTTTGCTCATGTCGTCATTTGTTTGTACCTTTGCACCGCTTTTTGGGAAACCTGATCTTATGAATCAATACGAAACCGTTTTCATTTTAACTCCCGTTTTGTCTGATGTTCAGATGAAGGAAGCGGCTGATAAGTTTGTCAACTACCTCAAAGAGAAGGGTGCTGAAATCATCAACACCGAGAACTGGGGTCTGAAGACACTTGCTTATCCCATTCAGAAGAAAGTCTCTGGTTTCTACCAGATGATTGAGTTCAAGGCTGAGCCTACAGTGATTGCTAAATTAGAGTTGCAGATGCGCCGCGACGAGCGTGTGCTCCGCTATCTCACAGTTAAGAACGAGAAGTACGCAGCAGCTTATGCTGAGAAGCGTCGTAACAAGAAGGAGGCTTAATCATGGCAGCACCATCAGAAATCAGATACTTAACTCCTGCAACAGTTGACGTTAAGAAAAAGAAGTATTGCCGTTTCAAGAAGAGCGGTATCAAGTACATCGACTACAAGGATCCTGAATTCCTCAAGAAGTTCCTCAACGAGCAGGGCAAGATTCTCCCTCGCCGCATCACAGGCACTTCTTTGAAGTACCAGCGCCGTGTGGCACAGGCAGTGAAGCGTGCTCGTCACCTTGCACTTCTTCCTTACGTAGCAGACTTGTTGAAATAATAAAATAGGAGGTAAGACAGTATGAAAATCATTCTTAAGAAAGACGTTCATGGCTTAGGCTACAAGGACGAAGTCCTCACAGTAAAGGACGGTTATGGCCGCAACTATCTTCTTCCTCAGGGTCTTGCAGTGCTCGCCACTGAAAAGGCTATCAAGCAGCTCAACGAGGAATTGAAGCAGCGCGCTCACAAGATTGCAAAGATCAAGGCTGACGCAGAGGCTGCAGCTAAGAAGTTTGAAGGTGTATCTCTCACCATCAAGGCAAAGGTTTCTGAAGGCAAGAACATCTACGGTTCTATCGGTCCTAAGGAAATTGCAGCAGCATTGGCAGAAAAGGGTCTTGAAATCGACAGCAAGCTCATCAACATCAAGGGTGTGAAAGCTCTTGGCAACTACGAGGCAGTGGCTCAGTTCCACCGCGAAGTAACTGTAGCCATCCCATTCGAAGTAGTGAACGAAGATGGCACCGCAGCTCCTGCAAAGAAGGAAGAGGCTCCAAAGGCAGCTCCAGCTGTTGAGGAAGCTCCCGCAGCAGAAGAGGCACCTGCAGCAGACGCTGAATAATCACTTGCTATATACAAAACTGCAAGAAGGCTGACATTGATGATGTCAGCCTTCTTTGTTTTCATAAATAAGACGAGCCGCTCATGTCCACGCCATAAAGCGCCATCGTACATATTCCGAAGTCATCATGCTTAGAGAGCGTGCAAAAACTCCACTTCTACAATACGGAGTTCGCTGCGCACCTTTTCACCGTCCTTAGCCTTAAAAAGGTCCAGTTCGTTGGCCACCGGTTCAGTCAGTTCTTTCACATGGCCATACCTGTCACTATCTGATGCCGCACCCCGAAGGCGTATAGTGATAGAACGAGCCAATCCGTGGGACACAGACTCTCCAGCAGCACGTTGAAGAGGCAAATGCACATAACCCAGAGATACAGGAGTTTTGCCTTCCCAAACAAGAGTGGAGTCCGCAAAAATCTGCAGAGGATATTCACGTTTGCGCCAACCCGTCAGCTTCAGCACCACCTCATCCACTCGGGCAGGCTCTTCCAGTTCGTAGCGAATCCATGCCGTGGCTGCGCGCCCATCGTTTTTCCACTCCGTGTCTTCACTATCATCGATAGAATAATGAGCCGTCTCTTGGTTGCAGCCAGCCACTATACTTCTAACATGAACAGCCTTTTTCACATCTCGATAAGAAGGTGTGGCTGGAGTTTCGCCACGAGTAAGGATGCCCTTGGGACTGGGCTGTACAACACCTTTGACCGGAAGAATAATGGAAGCCTCTCCAAGCCCCTCTGCCGACACCTTCACCACAGCCGTACCTTCACCACCCGAAGAGCGCACCAGCACACGGTTCACACCACACTCCAACGGCAAAGAAAGAGAGCGGACACAATTGGTTCCATCAGCATCTTTGCCTATACCACCAATCCACTCGATAGGTCCTCCGATGGAAAAACAGAGTTGCTGATACGCCAAAGGATTCCGACGTCCTTCCGCATCAACTGCCTCCACCTGCAACAGCGCCATATCAGCGCCATCACCCACCAGCTGATGGTCTTGCACATTGGTTATCTTCAATGCGACAGGATCACCAGCTGTCTCAAGGATGTCAGAAGACAGTTCCTCACCTTGCTCGTTGAACGATACCGCACGAAGAACGCCTGCCTGAAAAGGAATGTCAGCAAAGACATGGAGAAAATGGTAGGCTACCGAGTCCTTGCCAACCTCGTTACCATTAAGAAACAGACGGACACAAGGAGCATCAGACACCACATAAACGGGTTTCCTCACACCGGTGGCATAATTCCAATGACCCACAAGATGGGTTTGCGAAACTTCTGGCGTCACCCATCCATTCCACATTACTTGATGCGCATAAAATGCATCTTTCGGCAGGCGCATAGCATCCACCACCCCACTCGTACGGTAGTTGCTCTCCCCGCGATTATGCGTATTCGTGTCTGAGAATATAATCTTGGCACCACCACCCGACACACGTTCACCAGTACCGGGCCGTTCCCGCCAATAGTCGAACCAGCGGCGCACCATCTCAACAGCAAACTGATCGTTGTTCTGATTGTAGGCAGAAGCATCATCACCCCGATATAAAGGGCCATCGCCATGCTTATGGTAAGGATAAGACCAATCATCCCAATAGCGGCGCAACGCCTCATCCCTGCAATACTCCATAGCCCACACAGGCTTCGTGGCGCTCTTATTGATATAGAGCATCTCACCGCCATATTCTGCCACTGTCTTGTTGCTCAGCATTTCACGGCAACCAATGGCACGTCCACCATGAGGATCAAACTCATCACGAATAGCCTTCATCTCCCTCATGTGCGACTCGGTAATACCTTTGTTGCCACACTCGTAGAAAAGAATTGAAGGATTGTTTCTATTGTATATTATAGCATCCCTCATCAGTTCCACCCGCTGTTCCCAGTGACGACCTGTCACATCCTTCTCCGCATCGCCTGCAGGCATTGCCTGAATCAGCCCCACACGGTCACACGACTCAACATCCTGTTTCCAAGGACAGACATGCATCCAACGAACGAGATTACCGCCAGACTCCACCATCAGCCCATTCGAATAGTCGCTCAGCCATGCAGGCACGCTCATGCCCACCCCAGGCCATTCGTTGCTGGTACGCTGGGCATATCCATGCATCATGATAGGACGGTCATTCAGGACAGTCTGCCCGTGTTCAAAGGCCGTCTTGCGGAACCCCGTGATAGTTGTACATTCGTCAGCAACTACCCCATCGGTCAACAAGCGCGTCTTCACACTATACAGATACCCATAACCCCATGACCAGAAATGGAGACCATCCACATGTTGCCGAGCCGAAACAGTCATGGTTTCCCCCTTAGCGACACGGACTGCAGGAGAAGCAAACTTGACCAATGAAGAGCCATCGCGGTCTACCACTTCCACCTCATAAACAAATGTCTGCAGCTTGTTCGTCTCGTTTCTCACTTGTGATTCCGCATGAATGGTAGCTGAATGCCCCTGCACGTCATAGTCGGTAGCATATACATATACACCCGTTGTGCCCAGCGAGGAATAAAGCGGCAAAGTCTGGTAAAGCTTCTCCAGCACATGCATGCGCACATTTTTGGGCAAACCACCATAGTTTGCATTGAAGTTCTTATTGTTCCACTGAAAAGTGGCTGGCTTCAGCGTATTGTTAGGCAGGCTATTGCCATCAGAAACGACCTCACCTTCAGTCGAGGCTCCACGTTCTTTATAACTCCAGTCATTATCAGTGAGGACCTCAAGTCTATTCACCTTTCCGACCCTTATATGAGATGTCAAATCAAAACCAAAAGCCATGACGCCATTCTCGTGCAAACCAATGTGCTGCCCATTCAGCCATACCTCCGCGGCCTGACGTGCACCCTCAAACTCTATAAAAATTTTCTTATCCTTCCACTCTTTAGGTGCCACAAATGTCTTCACATATCTCACAGTATCGTCAGGAAGATTCTCGATAGGCACACGGAATGCATACTTCTCATTCCACGCCCGGGGCAAAGTCACCATGGACTGTTGCATGCTACCCTCCGCAAGTTGCCAATTGCTATTAAAATTCAGCACCTTCCGCTGCGCTCCAAGCGGTAAAGCTGTAACTAGCAAGATGATTATCAAACTATTCCTCATCACATCCATTTTAAAACATTACTTCACATACATTTTGTTTCCATTGATAATGTAAGCACCGGAGCGTTTGATGGCATAAACACGATGCCCCATCAAGTCATAAATCACATCAGTCTCTGTCAAGCTATCCTTAGAGATTTCACGGATACCCACAGGGTCTGCCACCACACGAATGATACCCTCAGTGGACAAAAGAGAGGTATCCCACAAATAACCAGGTTTAGGGCAAGCCGGCAAGAGAGTCACTTCACCAGTAATTGCAATCTCACCATCACCGGTAAAGATTTTAAGCTCTGTCCCATCAGCTACCACGTTAGCGGAAGACAATTCTGACACATCAATAACAGGAGAGGTCAGTTTCACTTTGCCTGCGACCTTGAAAGCATCAGTAGTAGTACGGACAGAAGTGGACTTAATGCGCACACGCAATGTAGCACCTGCATTCAGCGTCAGATTTCCTTTCACAGTCAGTGTTCCCACAGTGGAGGATGACTTTCCTGCCCCCAAAACACCACCACGCTGTACCGTCACATTCTGCACTTGTCCTGTGCCAGCGAGCAAGCCACCTTCACGCACAGTTATACTGCCTGACGTAATGGGAGCAGAAGTGTTCTGTGACAACACTTCACCCGCATAAATACTAATATTCGCTTCTGACGCCCCCGTTAGCGTCAACACCCCAGTGCCATACTTGTTCAGCACGGCCGATGCATTGAACTTACCTGCAAATGTTGTGTTCGTCCCCAGATAACCCACGTTCCACGTACCTGTGCCAAACGAAGCATCCGTTGCCGTGCTCTGCAAAGCACCAATCTTATTCGTACGGCTTTCTTCCGTAGCACTCTGGCTCTTCACATTCGCCACATACACGCCTGCACCCAATTCAAAGGTACCCCTAGAGAGGTCGAGCGTATTGGAGATGCGGAACTGTCCGCTGGTAGGGTTGAGTTTGCCCTCGAAGGCTGCGCAGTTGGTCTCGAAATCGCCACGCACATAAGGGAAACTGATTTTCACGGTACCCTCACCTGTGAGTCGTCCCTGAATCTTGCAACGCTGACCTGTGTTGAGGGTGAGCGTCTTGCCTTTCTGCACATTGATGGAATTGGTCAACGTTGGCACCGCGCTGGTCGAGTTGTTGTTGAACACAGAGATGGAAGCGTTGCCTGCTACGTCGATGGATGAGCCAGACTTACCCAACGTGGCGTTCCAAGCACCTTGTGCCAACGTACCTGCATAGAGCACGGCCCCGGCATAACCGTTGGTGCCTCCGTAGGTGAGGTTGAGCTGTCCATTTCCTTTCTTCACCAGCACACCCTTGGTGCCTGTCATCGCAGACTTGAAAGTAGCGGAACCGCTGGGGATATTGATGGTAGCAGAGTCGGTCAGGGTGATGGTGCGGTCAGTGGCAGCGTTGGTGTTGTTGATGGTCAGGGTTGCCTTACCTATCTCAATGGCTGTACCAGCTCCAAAGCAGCTGGGGGTGTCCTTCATCTCCAAGTTCTTCACGGTGACAGAGCCGTTGTTGAGGATGGTCTTGCCTGTGTAGTCGCTCTTGGCGGCATTGAGCACGATGGAGCCCTTGCCATTCACCACGAAGTCGCCTTCGCCACTAAAGCCGCCATCGGTGCCGTTGAAGGTGTAGGTGCCTGTGTTGTGGGCAAAACGCACACCATTCGTCACCATCATGTCGGTCAGAGTGATGGTGCGTGTGGTGGCATCGTCGTTGAAGAGTACCTCATCGTTTGCCACAAAGGCTGTTGGTTCACCGTTTAGGGCGAAATTGTTGGTCTGATAATCCCACTTGGCACTTTCGGCACCTGTCCACACCACACCGAGTGCAGGTTCGCGAGTGTCGCGCACGATGAGCACAATCTGCTTCTCCCTCACCTCAAAAACATAGTTCAAACCGACAAGGCCACGCACCTGGATGTTGGCAGCATTGGCTGTCAGAGTACCCGTACACTCAGCCAGCACATACTCGCCGGCAGCAGGTACATCCTCGGCAAGAACGATGGTGAAGGTATTGGTCTTTTGGAAAGTCAGGTCACCATTCACCTGGAGCAGGTCGCATTTCACCTCACCTTGAGTCTGCAGGTTCATTTCCAGATAGACATTGCCTGAGAGGGTGAGGTTCTTATTGGATGTGATGACACCAAATGGCTGATCGGAAGTGCCAGGAGACAGTCGGCAACCCTCATAGTTCAAGCCACCCTCGAATGTGGCATCGCCATTCAACACAGCATTGCCAGCCAAGGTGCCCTTAGCACGCAGTTCAAGTGCACCAGTCATAGCACCATTCAGCGCCAAAGTGCCTTCGCTGATGATAGTCTTGCCCGTGGTCTTAAGATCGCCATTGATGGTGGCGGTTCCTTGCTGCGACTTCACCACAATACCCTCACCAGCAATGGTGCCATTCAGCACGAAGTTCTTCTTCAACGGATTCATCAGATAGGTGGCGCTGGGCTTCACTTCGCTGGTGATGTCAACGGTCGTGTTTGCAGCACTAATGTCAAACATGACGCTCTTGCCATCAACGTATGCCAAACTTTGAGTTTGGTCGAAAGACGTGAAGCCACCTGCACCAACCGTCCATGCGCCCGACTGATAGCGGAGTTCAGCCTCAAGTGTCGGAGGAAGTGGAGGCATCGGCATGTCGCCACCCAGATAGAAGCTGGTGTTGGGATGCTGGTAGTAGCCGCGTGTAGTGCAGTCGCCACGATAGTGAGGGTCTTGCTGCAGGCAATAGATGCTGTAGTCTGTGGGCATGTTGGTTGTATAGCCCACCAGACCTGTACAGCTACTCTCATTCTGCTTGGGCAAGATAATCTCCTCACGCCAGTCACCCTTGATATCGCCCATGAAGGCAGGACGGGTTCCTGTGCCACCATGTGTTGCCCAAGCGGACTCTTGCGAGAACTCCACCAGACGCGCCTTGTTCAGCACTTGGGTAATCATCAGGTTAGTGCCCCAGTTGCTGCCACCAGGCGAACTGAGTTCTTCGCGTTGCAGGTCGCCATTCCACCACACACCTTCAAACATGGTGGAGATGCCACATGCAGAGCGCGTATTGCTGGTGGCATCGCCCTTACAATCATAAATATAATCGTCTGTGAAACTATATATCTCATAGCCTTTGTGGGCAGGGTCGATGTCCATGCAGGCACCACGCCCTACATCGTACACGCTGGGCAGATACCACTCCTTGATGCGCTCGGCTGTGGCAGCATCGTAGAGCAACTGACCCAACAAGGCTGACTGCTGAATGGCAAACACCTCCATACCTGGACGGTCGGGGGCGATGTCGCTCACGATGTAGCGGTCACCATGTCCGATGCCCGGACTCTTGAACCATCCCGTCAGCGGGTTGACGCTATAGCCACCTTGCAGCATCTCGTCACAACCGTCGCCATCCACATCAGCCACACGCAGCATGTGGAATTCGGCAGGCCAAGGTGTCTTATCGTTACGGCTCCAGGTCTTCATGTGGTGCCAGTTGGAAGGCTGACCAGCATTCCAGTCATATCCCCACGCAAACACATAGTTGTGGTGGGTCTTGTTGTTGTCACGGTCAAGGCACTCCATCACCAGATAGGGGTGAATACCATCGAGATAGCAGATGGAGAAGTGACCATCCATAGCGGCATAGCCATCGCTCATATAGTTGGAACGGTTGGTGCGTGTGTAAGTGTCACTACCATCATGCACTTCGCTGTACTTCAGTTCGTTCCATGCAATTTCGGCACCTGTGGCGCCATCTATCACAGAAACGTAGAAAGGTCGGTTACGTGATGATTGGGTACGATAGTCCACGATACCGTCGCCATCGACATCAGCATTATCGCTGCCACCCACATACTTTCCCCAAGTCTCGTTGGCTTTATCCCAGAAGCGCGTGCCATCACAACTCTTGATGATGACCTCGCACTTGCCGTCGCAGTTAATGTCGTAAGCCACCACCATATCGTTCTGACCTGCACAGATATTCATGTTAGGTCCCATATCCACCGTCCACAACAGGGTACCATCGAACTTGTAAGCCTGAATCTTATGAGAGGTTGTGGCCGTGTTCTCCGTATCCTCTTCACCAGAGGCAGCTCCTGCAAAGAGGCGGTCCACCACTACAGCGTCATACTCTCCATTGCCATCCAAATCCATCGGCCATACGAACTTGGTACGATAGTCGTTACGCTTGATGACCTCGTCGTCGAAATCGAAGTTGAACCATACGTTGGGATATGGTTGAGTCTTGTAGAGGAACGGCTCGCTCATCTCTCCTTCTACACCGTTGACAATAGCCGTCACAGCATACTCGGTGTCAGCGGTCAGGCTCGAAGGTGCATAGTTGGTCTTTTTCAGCGGAGTGCTGTTCACCTTCGTCCACGATGCAGTCCCCACCGTGCGCCTATACACGTTATATGTAGTGCCTTCTGGTTCCTGCGCCAGTTTGCGCCACGAAATGAGGTTGCCTTGTCCACCTGTGGAGGTGACGGAACGGATGGATGAGCCACTACGGTTCACAGCCACAACGCCACGCCCCATCTTCTGCTGAAGACGCTGGGCGAACATAAACGACGAAGACAAGGTCAACGTCAACATGAGAAGGAAAAATCTTTTCATCATAAATAGGTATCTGTTAGTTGATAATTCTGCTGCAAAGGTAGCCGTTTGAGCATCGGAAGTGGGTAAAAATCATTGCAAATACGTACAAAATCGTACCAAAGCAAGGTTAAACGGACAAGAATATCTACTTTTGCGAACAAAACGACTCAATATGCGCTCTTTACTGTTGGCCATCACCATATTACTCTGCAGCCTATGTGCACACGCACAGGGCATTGCTTGCTTGCCGTTGCCCACTCAAGAGCAACTGCCTGTGGCCAATGTCAATGTCATTCTCCAAGACCACGAAGGCTACATGTGGTATGGTACAGCAGGAGGCGGTCTATGCCGTGACGACGGCTATCACATCACCACATACAACAGCCAAGGCAAGGGGCGAGGGCTGATGACGAACGATGAAATCACCTGCCTAGCCGAAGACCGGGAGGGCAAAATTTGGTTTGGAACACGTGCAGGCGTATTCTTCCTCGACAAAAAGAAGAACACGGTGCACAAAGTGGACGAAGAGCATGTGAAGGCAAAGAAGACGAACTGCATCGGAGTGACAGACGACGGCTATGTCTGGGTGGGCGTACAGCAACACATTGTGAAATTCTCTCCCAACGGCAAAGTACAGAAGGTCTTGAGCATTGGAAATAACAAACGCGAAGAAGTGAAAGAGATGACGCTGGATTCAAAAGGAACTCTCTGGCTCACCATCTTGCGTGGAGGATTAGCCACCATCAATCCCAAGACCGACCAGCTGACTCATCGAGAATGGACTTACCCTTACGCCGCCAGCTATGTGCTGGAAGACACGCTGCACCGCTGCTACTGGGTCGGAACCTGGGGAGGTGGCATTGTGAAGTACCCAGATATGACACCAGAAGCAGCAACAATAGTCACCACCGAGAAACAGCGGTTTGGCAGCGAAATTCATAACATGCAGCTGGATGTGCAGAGCGGCATTCTTTGGGCGGCAACAATGGACGACATCTATGCCTACCGCTTCGTCAAAGAGTCAACAGATAATGGCGGACAAGCCTTTCACCTGACTCGCCATACCACCAGCAGTTCCATCCTTGTGGGCAAGAAACTCATCAACAAACTCTGTTCCGACAGGAGGGGGAACATCTGGGTGCCTGGCTACTCCCCCCACACGTTCATTCTTTCCAGCAGTCCTAACAACAGCCATATTCAACGCGACGAAGTTCCCTCCATGACCCAACAGATGGGCTACAAAATCATGGTAAACGGAATTGCTCCTGAGAATGGTTTCTTCTGGATATACCAGAACCGAACCCGCCTTTCGCTTTACAACCCTGCAACAGGCCAGCTTGCTTTTATGGCCAACGAGGCTGCCCCCACCCCGCTCAGCACCCAGAAGCCACTGTCAAAATGCAAGACAAAAAGAGGAGTGTGGACCTGCAACGGGAAGAAACTCATCCATGCGTGGCATGAAGGCATGACCATCCATTGGGAAGAGGTAAAAGAGGCGCTGATGCCCAACTACATCTCAGCATTGTCCGACGAAGGCAACGGGCAGTTGTTCATTGGCACCGAGAAACAAGTGTTCCTTTACAACTACCACAAAAAGACCATAACAAAACTCACGGATTCAGTAGGTATCGTACAACAAGTGGGGCGCCCCCACACAAGACTGTTGGCCGATGGCAGCTGGCAAAAGACTCAGAGCCACAAGGCTGCATATACCCTAGATCCCAAGGCACCCAAGATGCTCACAGACCCATACGGACACGAATGGACATTGAGCGAGCTAACCATTACAGAACGCAGTCCCAGGACCGGTGCTTGCCGCAAACTGAAAGCCACCGACCCAAGCATCCGCATGGACTACTTTACTGATATCACCCTCGCTGGCGACAGCATCTGTATCGGTGGTATCGGAGCTTTCTGCCTTATTAGCAGTTGCAAAGCCTTGGACAAGAAGCAACCTGACGTACCCATCACTGTGACTCAGTACGACACGCTCCGAAGCATTAGCATCTCCACCATGGACCACCTGCACGCGCCGATTATCCAGTATGCCTACCGCATAGACGCATCGCAAGAGTGGATAAAACTGCCTGTTGGCGAAAACACCATCACGATTGTCGAGGCTGGCTATGGCTCACACACGCTCTACGCAAAAGCCACCGACGAGTTTGGTGTCTGGCACCATGCGCAGGAGGTATTCCACTTCGAAGTGCCACGCCCATGGTGGCTACAATGGTGGGCCTGGTGCATCTACGCAACCACCGTACTAGCTCTCGCAGGAGGCATCACACACCGTCTCATGCGAACAAAGAATACCTATGCAGGCACGCTTTCAAACTCCACTCTATCCCCCATTGCCGTTTCCCCTTCCTCTGAACACGAAGAGCAAGACCCATTCCTACAACAAGTGGAGGCGCTGGTACAAAAGAACCTGGACAACAACACCTATGATGTCAACGAATTGAGCCGTGACTTGGGCATGAGCCGCATGAACATGTACCGCAAATTCAGGAGCCACTCTGCCCTGACGCCATCCGACTTCATCAAGCATTACCGACTAACAAAAGCGATGGAACTCTTGACAAGTTCCACCGCTTCTATCACAGAAATCGCATACAAGGTGGGATTCACCTCTCCGCAATACTTCGCCAAATGTTTCAAAGACGAATACAATTGCTCTCCACGACAATACAGGGATGAGGCAAGAAGTGAAATCTAAGAAACCTTAAGCCACCTGCAACGCTTTAGCAAGGTCTCTTTTTCGGCAGGTTGAACACATCCTGCACCTCCTTCATGGCCTCATCGGTCATGCCATCAGGCTCGCTACCCATGTTGCGTGCACACATGTAGATGTTTGCAGCCTTGCAGAGCACGTCAGTCTGGTCGAAAGCGTCCATAATGTCCGTTCCCACAGCCACAGTGCCATGTTTCTCCCACAGCACCACATCATGCGTCTTAATTTGTTCCAGCGTAGCCTCAGCCAGTTCCACCGATGATGGCAGCGCATAAGGTACGATGCCGATACCGAGCGGTGCAAAGGCGAGCGTTTCTGGAATCATAGACCACAACACACGCGTCATCTCATCACCTTTCAAGAACCGCAGGATATGGCTCATGGCCACCAGTTCAATAGGGTGTGTATGCAGCGTAGCCTTATAGCAAGAGCCTGTCTCCAGCAAGTAGTTCTGCAATGCCAGATGTGTTGGCAGTTCCGATGTGGGCACCACAGGTTCATCAGCGATGATCTCATAGCTGGCACAGTCGTCACAGATACGCACGATAGAGCCATTCTGCATAGGCCAACGCGCCAAGTCACGCATGCGCTTACCCGTTCCCTTGCAGTAGAAGTACTTACCCTTCAACTGAGGCAGCACCATGCCAATCTGCTTCACCGGAGCAATCGCCTTCATGGCCTTGCACTCATCATCCATAAACTCGGTCACATTCACCGTGATGTTACCGCCATTACGCTCAGCCCAGCCTTTTTGCCACAGATAGCCTGTAACCTCAGCAATCTGGTCAATCACAGCCTTCAAGCCAGGACGGTTGTCTAAAATACTTTTCATCTTTATTGTTGTTAATACATTATGTCGTTATCACAGATGGGTTAGATATTCTCACCGTAGCGTTCCTTGGTGATTTGCTCCAACGACTTGCCGCGTGTGTTGGGCAGACCAATCAAACCCACCACCAAAGAGATGAGCAGCAGTGCCACCATGCAGTAAGCAGCAATGGTGAAGCCCTCGCCGTTCTCGCCATAGATAAAGGTGAACACGAGACCCCAAGCAGCCGACAAGCCACGCACGATGAAGAACATCAGTCCTTGGGCACCAGCGCGGAACTTGGCAGGGAACAGCTCTGAGCCCCATAAGGCATAGAACACCTGCACCGAGCTACCGTTATTCACACCCCACAGGATAGTGAACAGCCAGATACCCATAATGGTAGACACGCCTCCGCCAATAATCAGAATCCAAGCTGTCAATGCAGCAGCAAGGCCAAACACATAGAAGAAACGGTGCGCCACCTTGTCCACATAGAACGAGATGATGAAAGTGGTCACAACCACAAACACCCAGCTCACACAACTCAGCATATTAGCCTTCTCGTTACTGAGACCTCCAGCCGTTTCATACACGTGCGGCATAAAGAAGCCCATCACCGAAGCCACGAGGTTCCAAGTCAGATAGATAGCAGCCAGATACGCCACCGTCTTCACGGCAATCTTGTTCGTAAACAATAGTTTGATGTTATCCACAATGCCACTCTTGTCCTTCGCCTTGTTAGCGGTAAACTCGGCACTCTCCTGCAACTGACGCTGCAAGTTCCATGCCACAAGCGCCACCACAAAGAGGGTAAAGAATACCACACGCGAGCTGAACACCTCCACAGCAGCCTGTGATGCCTCAGCGCCGATGAAGGCGTGCGCCAGCGACTCCACAGGAGCATACAGATATCCGCCTGGCGCAAAGAGCATGCCAAACAGCAAGATGCACATCGGGCCAATGCCCCACGACATTTGGGAGATGCAGATGTTTCTCCCTCGGTTGTTCACCTCCGAACTCTCCGAGATATAGGTCCACGAAGCAGGCACACCAATGCCTACCGAGATGCCTGTGACCAGGAAACCCGTCAGCAGCATCGGATAATTGATAGCGAGCATGATGATGAGCACGCCCAGCATATACACCAGCAGATTGTAGGTGAAGATGAACTTGCGTCCAAACTTGTCAGCGAGGAAACCACCGATAATCGCACCAATAGCAGCGCCCAGCGCATTAGCGCTCAACGCATTCAGCCATCCCAGATGCATCTCGGTCAGTCCAAGATAATTCTGCCACAGCGTCACGCCACTGGCACCAGCCACGATAGCTCCCGCATCCAGATAGTTATTGAGAGACACCGCCAAGGTGCTCTTCAAGCTTCCACTTGTTGCCATAGCTCTTACTTCTTATCTCTTGCTTGTCACCTCTGCCACATACTGGTCAATATCCTTGATGAAGTCCTGACCTACAGGCACATTGTTGCGCACACAGAACTCGTCATACACAGCCTGCCAAGGCATCGCCTTCTGTTCCTCCACGAGTGCCAGCACCTTGTAGCCCTCACCTGCCAGTTCGAGCTTCGAGATGGTTTCACGGGGTTCAAGCAGCGCGCGCAACATGCACTTCTGAGCAGAACGAGAACCAATCACATAGGCACCAATACGGTTGATGCTGCCATCGAAGAAGTCCAGACCATAGTGTACACGGTCGAGCGCGTTCGCACGTACAATCTCGAAGAAGAGGTCCTGAGTGGGGTCATCCATGATAGTCACATGGTCAGAGTCCCAACGTACAGGGCGACTCACGTGCAGCATCAGTTCCTTCACGAATGGCAGCACAGCGCTCACCTTGTCGCCCGGCATCTCTGTGGGGTGATAGTGACCTGTATCAATCGTCAGAATCTTGTCATACTTGGCAGCATAAGCCGTGTAGAAGTCGTGGCTTCCCACCGTAAAGCTCTCCAGACCAATGCCGAACACCTTGCCCTCGATGCAGTCCTTCATCATAGGCTGCTTTTTCTCAAAGATTTCATCCAATGACTGCTTCAGCAGATTGCGGTACAACGCATGATTCACGCTCACGTCCTTGCAACCGTCGTGCACCCACAGGTTCATGATACAAGGGTCGCCCTGAGCCTCACCCATTGCGTTAGCGATATCACGGCAACGCTTCGTGTGCTCAATCCAGAAGTTACGGATGCCATCGTCAGGGTTTGCCAACGACAAGCTGCCACTCTTTGGATGTGAGAACGAAGACGAATTGAAGTCCAGCTTCGTGTTGTTCTCCTTCGCCCAGTCAATCCACGACTGGAAGTACTCCACTGTCACCTCGTCGCGGTCCACGACCTTGCCCTTAAAGTCACCGTATATCTCATGCAAGTTCAGGCGGTGCGTACCAGGGATGAGCGATTTTGCCTTCAGGATATCCTGACGCAGTTCATCAATATTGCGGGCTGCACCAGGGAAATCACCTGTACTCTGAATGCCGCCGCTCATAGCACCAGCCTGCACTTCAAAACCATGCACATCGTCTGCCTGCCAGCAGTGCAACGACAAGTGGAAATCCTGCAGCTGCTTCAGCACCGCTTCCGTGTCCACACCTATTTCTGCGTAACGGGCCTTAGCCACCTCATACGCTTTCTTTACCAGTTCTTCTTTCATTGATTCTTTCAGTTATTAAATTAGTGTTAGTTCATTATTTCGTTATCACGTTATTTCGTCACTTTCTCATACTCTGCGTATGCCTTCTCCCATCTCTCCGTCTCTTGAGGAAGATAAGTCTTCGTCTCGATGCTGTCAGCTATGATGCCACGCATTTCAAACATATCGCTCACCACGCCAGCAGCCTTTGCCTGCAGCATGATGTTGCCGATGGCAGTACCCTCCATAGGCCCAGTCACCACAGGCATGCCAATGCTGTTCGCTGCCATCTGCATCAGGTAACCGTTCCGCGAACCGCCGCCAATGACGTGCAGCTTCTCGATGGCGAACGGCGCCATCTCCTTCAGATAGCCCAGCACCTGACGATACCGCATGGCCAGACTCTCGAAGATGCAACGAGCCATTGCCCGATAATCCTCTGGCACAGGCTGCCCCGTCTTCCGGCAATAGTCCTTGATGGCCTCCACCATGCTCACGGGGTTAGCAAAGTCGGGCGCATCGGGGAAGATAAAACTTCTGAACGCCTCAGCCTCCATGCTGTCCTGATTGATTTGGTTCACGTCAGCCGGCGCATCCGTCCACTCCTTTCGGCAACGCTCCAAGAGCCACATGCCGCAGATATTCTTCAAGAAACGCGTCGTGCCCTCAATGCCACCCTCGTTGGTGAAATTATTGGCATAGCTCTGCTCATTGATGATGGCATCTTTGGTTTCCACACCCAAGAGCGACCATGTGCCACAGCTCAGGTAAGCAAAACGTTCGTTCTCCGCAGGCACAGCAGCCACAGCCGAACCCGTGTCGTGACCAGCCACTGCCACCACAGGCACAGCACCCAGCCCCGTTATCTTCTGCACCTCGGCACTCAGTTGGCCTACCACCTCTCCAGGTTGTACATAACGGCCAAACTGGCTCTCCTTCAGACCTACCGCTTTCAGCAGCTCTGGGTCCATCCGCTTGGTCCGTGGGTCCAGCAGTTGACTGGTCGAGAGGATAGTGTACTCACACACCGCCTCCCCTGTCAGCATATACGTCAGCGCATCAGGCACAAACAGAATCTTGTCCGCAGCCTCCAGTGCCGAGTCGTGGTTGCGCTTCAGCGTAGCCAGCTGGAAAAGTGAGTTGAACTGCATGAACTGGATGCCCGTCTTCTCATACACCTTCTCCTTTGGCACCAGTTTGAAGAACTCCTCCATGGCACCGTCCGTGTGCGGGTCACGATAGCAATATGGATTGCGCAGCACGCCTCCGTCCTTGCCTATCATCACGAAGTCCACGCCCCACGTGTCAATGCCGATGGAAGCAATCTCAATGCCTTCCGTCGCCACCACCTTCAGGCCGCGCACCACCTCATTATACAATGCATATATATCCCAGAAGAAATGTCCTCCCGTCTCGATAATAGGATTTGGGAAGCGTGTCAGCTCTCGCTGCACCAGTTTGCCGTCCACCAGCGAGCCCAGAATCGTGCGTCCGCTCGTAGCCCCAAGATCAACGGCAAAGAAGTTTAAGTTAGTCATACGGTCAATCTACAGTTAGTCACGGCAAAGGTACGGTTTTTTCATTCATAATTCATCATTAACAATTCATAATTTGCATGAGGGCGCGTTTTTTTGTCAGCAGAGAGAGGAAAACACTTGTTGACACACTCGTCCTCTCTACCAAGGCTGAAGAACCCTGACCTCTAAATTGCTCCTTTTGTTCACGTTTTACCCTCTCTGCTGACAAAAACACCACCGAAGAGGAAAATAGTCCTCTTTCCATTACGATTAGTCCACTAAAAACCCGTACCTTTGCAGCGAATTCAAGAACAGAGCAGTTCTGTAAAAAGATTGATTTTAGGTATTCACTCAATAAATAATTCATTATTATTTTCCGTACATGAAACTAACTAATCAGATTGAAGGATTTGAAGGCTACATGTGGAAGCGCGAAATCAACGTGCGAGACTTCATCCAGCACAACTACACGCCCTACACGGGCGACGAGTCGTTCCTTGTAGGCCCTACGGCCAAGACAACCGCCCTTTGGAACAAGCTTTCCGAGATGTTCAAGGTGGAGCGCGAACGCGGTGTATATGATGCTGAGACCAAGCTCCCACAGACGCTCGACACTTATGGAGCCGGTTACATCGACAAGGAGAACGAAGTCATCGTAGGTCTGCAGACCGACGCGCCTCTCAAGCGCGGCATCTTCCCCAAGGGAGGCATCCGCATGGTTGAGAACGCCCTCAACGCCTACGGTTACAAGCTGGATCCCTCTACCAAGGAGATCTACACCAAATATCGCAAGACACACAACGAAGGTGTGTTCTCTGCCTACAACAAGGACATCCGCAACGCACGTCACGCGCACATCATCACCGGTCTGCCTGACGCTTACGGACGTGGCCGCATCATCGGCGACTACCGCCGCATCGCCCTCTACGGCGTGGACAACCTCATCGAAGAGCGCAAGCGCTTCCTCGAGCGCCTCGACATTCAGGAGATGACTGAGGAGTGCATCCAGCAGCGCGAGGAAACTTCAGAGCAGATTGCTGCCTTGAAGAGCTTCGTGAAGATGTGTGCCAACTACGGTTTCGACGTAACTCGTCCTGCACAGAATGCTCGTGAGGCCGTGCAGTTCGTTTACTTCGGCTACCTCGGTGCCGTGAAGGACCAGGACGGTGCAGCCATGTCTCTCGGACGTGTATCTACCTTCCTCGACATCTTCATTGAGAAAGACATCAAAGAAGGCCGCCTCACAGAGGAAGAGGCACAGGAGCTCATCGACCAGATGATCATCAAGCTTCGTATCGTTCGCTTCCTCCGCACCCCAGAGTACAACGACCTCTTCTCTGGCGACCCAGTTTGGGTTACTGAGTCAATCGGCGGTATGGGCGTGGATGGCCGCACCATGGTCACCAAGACTTCTTACCGTATTCTCCACACACTCGAGAACCTCGGCCCTGCACCAGAGCCAAACCTCACCGTGCTGTGGGCACAGAACCTGCCAGAGAACTGGAAGCGCTACTGCGCCAAGATGTCTATCAAGACTTCTGCCATCCAGTACGAGAACGACGACCTCATGCGTCCCGACTACGGTGACGACTACGGCATCGCTTGCTGCGTAAGCCCCATGAAGATTGGTAAGCAGATGCAGTTCTTCGGTGCACGCGCCAACCTCGCTAAGTGTCTCCTCTACGCCATCAACGGTGGTCGCGACGAGATGACAGGCGAGCAGGTAGGTCCCGACTTCGCACCTATCACTGGCGATTACCTCGAGTACGACGAGCTCATGTACAAGTTTGAGAACATGATGCGCTGGTTGGCCAAGACTTATGTCAACGCCCTCAAGATTATCCACTACATGCACGATAAGTACGACTACGAAGCCTACCAGATGTCACTCATCGACGGCGACGTGCTCCGTACCCGCGCTACAGGTATCGCAGGTCTCTCTATCGTGACCGACTCTCTTGCAGCTGTCAAGTATGGCAAGGTGCGCATCATCCGCGACGAGCGCGGCATCGCAGTCGGCTTCGAGCAGGAAGGCACACCATCACTCCCATTCGGCAACAACGATGAGCGCACCGACAAGCTCGCGCTCATGATTACAGAGAAGTTCATGGAGTACCTCCGTCAGCACGAGACCTACCGTCACGCCATCCCAACACAGTCACTCCTCACCATCACTTCCAACGTGGTGTATGGTAAGAACACTGGTGCTACACCTGATGGCCGTCCAAAGGGCGTACCATTCGCACCAGGCGCTAACCCAATGAACGGACGCGACGTGAAAGGCGCTGTGGCAGCTCTCTCTTCAGTGGCCAAGCTCCCATTCCAGCACAGCCACGACGGTATCTCTTACACGTTCGCCATCTCGCCAGCCACACTCGGCAAGCAGGACGACACCAAGATTGACAACCTCGTGAACCTCATGGACGGTTACTTCACTCCAGACGGTGGTCACCACCTCAACGTGAACGTGTTCGACCGCGAGCTCCTCGTTGATGCTATGGAGCACCCAGAGAAGTATCCACAGCTCACCATCCGCGTCAGCGGTTATGCTGTCAACTTCGTCAAACTGACTCGCGAACAGCAGCTTGACGTGCTCTCACGCACGATTAATCATTCACTCTAAACGTGACATCTAAAGGAAGTTAAGATAGAAGTCAAATTGGAAGTTAAAAAGGTAGTTAAAGAAGACTATACTTTGCCTACAGCATAACATACGTCTTGTGCGCAGCACATAACTTCACCTTTATCTTCCAATTTAACTTCTTCCTTAACTTCCTTTTTTATTTCTCCTTTAACTCTTAACTCTCCATGATAGGCAGAATACATAGTCTCGAGTCTTTTGGCACCGTCGATGGTCCAGGCATCCGTTTCGTAGCCTTCTTCCAAGGCTGTCCCATGCGTTGTGCCTTCTGTCACAACCCCGACACATGGAACCCCACAGCACCCGTGCAATACGAGTTCACACCCGAGGAACTCCTCGCCGAAGTGCTGCGCTACAAGAACTTCATCAAGAAAGGCGGCGTCACCTGCTCAGGCGGCGAACCCCTCATGCAGGCAGACTTTCTCCTCGACTTCTTCCGTCTCTGCCAAGAGGCCGGCATTCACACCGCCCTCGACACCAGCGGCATCATCTTTAACGAGAAAGCCCACCAAGTGCTGGAGCACACCGACCTCGTCTTGCTAGACATCAAGACCTTCGATGACGCTCTGCACAAGGACTATACGGGTCACACCCGCACCAACAACCAAGCCTTCCTCGACTATCTGCACAGCATCCACAAACCCACGTGGATACGCCATGTGCTCGTGCCAGGCTATACCGACCGCGACGACCGCCTCACCGCGCTCGCCCAGCATCTCCATATATATAATAATGTGGAATGCGTCGAACTGCTCCCCTATCACACCATGGGCACCTACAAGTACCAGGAACTCGGCATTCCTTATCCCCTCGACGGTGTGCCAGCCCTCGACCCCGAGCGCAAGCAGCACGCCATCGACATCTTCCGTCAGCACCTCAGCTGCCCCATCTTGTAGGCACATTCTGCCACACACATCTTCAGCAAGGCGTGAACACCACACCTTCCACCCCATAGCACCGTTCCCTCTCTTCCACAGAACGGTGCTTCTTTTTTCCATCCTGCTGCGCCAGCTTACCTTTCACATTTCACCTTTCACTTCAAACACATACCGCCTTCGGCGATGATGAACCAGATTGACCAGATTTCAGGTTTTTGCCCTCAGATTTATATTGATTTGACTGATTTCTTGCAAAGCAATAAGACGCCCCTACAGAGCCAAGCAGAGGCTTTCATCAATTCATCCTTCTCCTCTCCCTTCAGGGGGAGGGCGGGAGGAGGCACTCCCCTCAAAAGCGACATCGTCGACATCGGCAAACCGACATCGTCGACATCGGTCGACCGACGTCGACGATGTCGGTTTTGAGGCATAAACTGCTCCTCTCCACATAGGGGCGGTCCAGGAACCACATAGCGGCAAGTCTGCACGCCCCGTTTGACCGAATGGAAAAAAGTTCTATTTCACTACCAAATGTCAATAAATCTTACTGAGAATATCCAAATTCGCTTTTTTTTCACATTTTTTTTGTTTATATCGCAAAATATCCGTTTATTTGCAATCTGTAAGAATTCTAACAAACAATAATTGTCTTTATTAACTTTACACCATTCATAGCAACGTCATCTTGACGATTCATATGAAGGAAACCAGATATATAGAAGATGCGCTAAAGCAAGGGCCATGCATGACGGACCACAAATCCGCCATATCTGCGTACGTTGCAGACAAGCACACACGTTGATTTGTCCCAACATCTTCAACAATCATTCATAACAATCAGCAAATAACAACCTTTTTATATTAACTTTATTATTAACTAAATTCAAACCTTTATGAGAAAACTTTTCACATTTCTCGCAACAATGGTTTTAGCTATCGTGGCTTTGCCACTGAAAGCTGTAAACTATGAGATTGACCAAAGGTTCACAAGCGTTGATGATCTGGCTGGCCAGGCATTTGCTATCGTTAACGAGGCAGATGGCAACAAGGTCATTTTCGGTTCAGGCGCACAGAACCTTGGGTACGATGTCTTCTCTGCCGCATTCGCAAGTACGAATTCAGGCTATTTCTGGAAGACAGAGCTTTCGAGTGTAGATGGACACCATCTGCTCCGCCTACAGACGCCAGCAGGTCAGCCCTATAGCATTTGGGGCAATCCCGGTTACTTAAACTCTCAGCCAGCAACCGGCTCTGTCTCATTCGTCTTGGGCCTTTTAGGTGATAACAAAGCCCCAGATTACCCCCATACCGAGGGACAAGATGGGGATTACTTGGCCACATGGAAAATCACTTATGTTGAGGACAAGGGCTTCACTCTTCTCAACAAAGCTACAGGGCTTTATTTGGCAAGCAATGGTCCTGCAAACTCCGAAGAGCCAGTCTACTGGACTTTCTGCACCATCAAGGAGGCTGCAAACACAGACCCTCTCGCTACGCAGAAAGAAGAGCTAACTGCAGCCATCACCAAAGGAGGCTGGATTCCTGCTTTTGCTTACACTAACGAGTCTTTCACAACTCTCAGCAATGCCGTTGCTGCAGGTTCTGATGCTTTGGAGAACGAGGGCGCCACTGCAGAAAGCCTAACTAATGCTAAAACAAATATTGAGGATGCCATTAAAGACCTGGAACTGAAGGCGGGTTATACCATCTTGACAGCTGACATGTTCAAGACATGGGATAGCGCCACAGAGCCTACTGAGGGCACAGCGGCCACTGGCAATTATATCCTCAATGAATCTACAGACCAGCCATTTGGTGAGGGCAACGTTTATTACTTGAACTTTGCAAATCTTGCAGAATACGACAAATTGTTCGTCACATTCGCTGAAGGGACACCTCGTCTCATGATGAACCGTGATGTCAACGATGGCCAATGGAATGAAACTGAAACAGATTCACACCTTATTGATAACACAAAGAACGGTTGGCACAACAAGTACTTCACTACCGAAGATGGCGTGATTACAGTTGACTTGGCACAACTCGTAACAGATAAAGGCATTGCCAACTTGAACGCCATCAAGGGCGCAAACTTTGGCAACACAAATGTCACAGGCTTGTACCTCTTCACAGCCACTAATGAACCAACTCCTGCCACATACGCCATCACTATTGCAGATGGAATCGAGAACGGAACCGTTGTTGCAGACCCAACTGAGGCCGCTGAAGGCGAAACCGTTACATTGACTATCACTCCTGCTGCAAATTACGAGCTTGAGTCTCTGAGCGTAAAGAATGGCGAAGAGGACATTGAGGTCGCTGAAGGCTACACCTTCTTGATGCCAGCTGCTGCTGTAACAGTGTCTGCTTCATTCAAGGCCAAAGAGCCTGTTATTGCTCCAGGAAAGTACTACATCCAGAACGTGTCAACAGGCCTCTATTGGGGTGCCGGCAATAATTGGGGCACACAAGCCTCTCTGCTGGCTCACCCAGACTATGTAACTCTCGTTTCTAACGAAGACGGAACATACAAGATTGAGTCTTTGGTTAATAATGGTGGAAAATACTTCTTCGACGGCGAATGGATGGATGGTGTCGCTAAACCCGTAACCATTACAAAAGCCGGCGATTACTACACCTTCTCTAATGGTACAACTTTCTACGGTGCAAATCCAGAAGGTAAAGCTACCACTTTCGAAGGCACAATGATTCTCGGTACTCCAGCAGGAGACTCTCAAGAAGCACTTTGGAAGGTTATTTCTGAAGAAGAAATGGCTGCAAAACTTGCTACTGCAACAGAATCTAATCCTGTTGATGCAACATACCTGATTGCTGACCATACATTCGGCCGTAACCACCGCCTGGTAAACGCATGGACGAATGAAGGAGGAGCTGCTCTGACTGGCGGCAATAGCGACAAGCACGATGCAGAGAAATACCATGGTGCATTCAATGTTTACCAGAAACTGGCTGGTGCTCCCGCCGGTGTGTACAAATTCTCTGCACAGGGATTCTATCGTCAAGACGGTAGCGACAACGACAACTTGCCAGTATTCTATGCTAATGAAGAAACTTCTACATTCCCATTGAAGACAGGTACAGAGAACAGCATGAAAGATGCATGCACTTCATTCGAGGCAGGCAAATATCTCATCGAACCAATCTACGTTCAAGTCACTGAGGCTGGAGAACTGACTGTCGGTGCTAAACTCGTGACAAACGGCAACCTTTGGTGTATTTGGGACAACTTCGTCCTCACCTACTACGGTCCTGATGCAGACATTGCTACCATCAAGCTGGGTGGTCTCATCGCTGATGTTGCTGCACTTCGTGAAAAGGCAACAGAATTGAAAGACAATTCAAGCGTCACTGCAACTACAGTAGGTAAGCTCGAGACTGCACTTGCTAATTCTGAGGATATTGAAAAAACTGAGGAAGCTTACAAGGCTGCTATCGACGAACTCAAGTCCGCAACTGAACGTGCTAATTATGAAGTTGAAAGCAAGACTGCTATCGATGCAATGTACGCATTGATGGAGAACACCAATGTTTACACAACTGATGCATATAACACCTACAAGGGCATCGCTGACGGACTCCTTGAGAAGTACAACGACGGCACCCTTACGGAGACAGTAGTAAACCCATCTGCTATTGCAGGTTGGCACTCTGCAAACAACTATGACGACTTGCTCCTCTCTGCATGGAACATCGGCGACAAGCAGTGCAAAGACTTCGAAACAAGTCTTTACATTAACACTTGGTCTGTTGAAGGCGAGAACGACGGCTCTGAATTCAAAGTGCCATTCTTCGAGTATTGGATTGGCGACGATCAATCTCTGGGCGCAAATACACTCACTGGCACTGTTGAAGGCCTTGATCCTGGCTTCTACTCTGTAAGTGCATGGGTTCGCGTTCGTGCAAAGAACGGCTATACAGCTCCTGCATACGGTATCACTATGGATGCCAACGAAGGCAAGGCGGTTGACGTAGCTGCTGGCGCACAAATCGGTGAATCACAGTTCTTCCTTGATGAATTCAAGACAATTGGTGAAGTCGGCGCAGACGGTGTCCTCAAGATCAACATCAAGATTAATGCTGACAACAACATCAGCTGGCTCTCATTCAAGAACGTGAAGTTTGAACAGATTCCTGTTGAGGATCCTGCTTCTTGCATTGTCAATGCAGAATTGAACCCTGAGGCAAATCCTAAGGGATGGACAGAGAATGTCTCTGGCGGCTTCAGAGACTTCGGCATGGGCAAGATTGGTACATACAATGTACGCTTCTCTCCTGCCACTGTCGATGAAACGCACCTCGAGACCGAATTCTGCGCAGGATTTGAGGCACGCTGGGAAGGCAACTTTGCTTCTTACCAGCAGACAACAGGCACTCTCGCTCCTGGATACTACGAACTGACCTACGATGTAGAGAATGTGAACGCAGATACATACAATTTGAACTACAACAATCTCTTCACAGTAACGGTTGGTGACAAAGTCTTCACAGACAAGAGCACTGAATGGATGAAGGGCAAGAGCGCTTGGACTAAGCACTCTATCAAGTTCCGTGTGGATGAGCTTTCTCCTATCACTGTTAGCTTGGGTTATGGCACAGGTGGCAATAACACCCATGCAAATAACACTCCTGCTCTTTATGTAAGCCATTTGGAAATGAGCGGATACACTTTGGAAGAAGCTAAGGCTGACGCCACTGCTGAAATCGCAGCACTTGCTCCTATTGGTGATGGCTTCTTCATGTATACGCAGGACAATATTGATGCAGCCAAGATTGCTGTGGAAGCTGCAACTACTATGGAAGAAGTGCTGACCGCAATCCCAACACCAAATTATCCAGAAGCTGATAAGGCGTATGTCATCGCCAATACCACAGCCGATGGTAACTTGAACATTACCACTGAAAAGGTTTCTGTGGCTAAGGGTGCCAAGGTATTCTTCACGGCTGTTGAAGGCGGCTTCGTTCTCTCTAACGAGGATGGTGAGTACATCTTCAAGACAACTAACGATACTTGGACTCTCTCAACAACAGAAGAGGCAGCCAATGCTTACGCTGTGAACTTCAACGTTGTTGAAGGTGGATACACCATCCAAGGGGCAAACGGTCTCTTTGGTCTCGACAACGCAACTGAAGGTTCAGCTGTATATGCCAACAAGGCTGCTGCTAATAACGGCATCTGGACTATCGCTGAGTTCATTCCAACTTACGAAATCGCTATCAAAGACGGTATCGAGAATGGTACTGTTGAAGCTGATGCCACTGAGGCTGCAGCTGGCGCAACTGTGAAGCTCACCATCACTCCTGCTGAAGGCTACGAACTGAAGAGCATCTCTATCTCTTATGGAGAAGATGAAGACGCGAAGACCATCGAGCCGGATGAAGAGAACTCATTCATCATGCCTGCTGCTCCTGTAGTCATCGATGCTGTATTCTCTGAGATTATTCCTGACATTGTGCTCAGCGCTCCTACATTCAATATGGAAAACGGCACACAGCTTGAGCCAAGCTTGTATCCTGCAGGTACTGCTCTCAAGGTGACTTACACCGCTGAGAACCTCGAAGCAAACGGTCTCACTGCTGAGGACGTGCAAGTGAAGATTCTCGTTATGCTGTCTGGTGACCTGCCAGAGAATAGCATGAACATGCAGTCTGAGACGAAGCACAGCATCATGCCTCCTCAGACATTCTACATTCCTCTGGGCGAGACTGACTTCCCTGAAGCTCTCAAGAACGGTTATGTTTATCAAAGCATCAACATCTTGTCTGCCGAGCTCGTGAAGCCTGCAACTGAGACAGAACCCGAAGAGACGCTCGCTGCCTATGTCGGCGCTCCTGTTCAGCTCCACTGGGTTGGCCTCGAGGCTGAGGAAGAGGAAATCGATCCTAACCTCATCGAGATTGCACAGGATCAAGGCAAGACCCTCGACACTTTCACTCGCACAGACTTTGAAGAAGGCGAAAAGTACAATACATACACAGCCAATGGCGACCTCAATATCGCAATCAAGATGCTGAACGTTGATGTAGCAAACTGTGACTATGTAATTGTGAAGTTCGCAGAGCCAGTAGCTAGAGGTTGGCATCTCGCATTCTGGGGTGGTCAAGAATTGGTTGCTATTCCAGAAGGTGCAACTGAATACAAGTATGTATTTGCTGACGATAAGAATTGCGCTATTCAGAACGGTGTTCTTCCACAAATCTGCATGATGACCTTCATGAACGAGAATCCTACATATCCTCTCGTAGCAAAAGTCAAAGGTCTCTACAAGCACCTGGATGAAGAAGGCCAAGTACAGATCAACGACATTGACGCTGCAAAGGCTAAGCGTAATGGAAAGTTCTACAAGAAGGGCCAGTTCTTTATCCTTAACGGAGGCAAGGCTTTCTCTCTCAATGGCATTGAGACTAAGTAAGCTGACTTGACGAACTAATGTTCTATATAAAAATCCGCCGGGTAATTTGCTCGGCGGATTTTTTGTTTTACGGCATGAAGCTCCAATACCCAAGAAGGGGGCACTCCTTCACTTTTCTGTTCGCTTATTTGGCACATTCACAAAAGAGCGTTATCTTTGCAAATTAAACACACTAATCAACAACCAACTATACATTACTAACTTATGAGGAAAATCATTTCAATGTTTGCCGCAATGGCTGTTGCCACGGGCATGACGGCACAGACACACACGCTGGATGTGAACACTACGAAGGTGGGGGCGCCCATCCCTTCAACGATGTACGGCATCTTCTTTGAGGATATCAACTATGCTGCCGATGGCGGCTTGTACGCTGAGCTGGTGAAGAACCGTTCGTTCGAGTTTCCGAACCACTTGGCTGGTTGGGACATCTCAGGACAGGTGACTGTGAAGGACGATGGTCCCTTCAAGAAGAACCCGCACTATGTGCGTCTGGCTCCCTCTGGTCACAGAGACAAGCACACCATGATTGAGAATCACGGTTTCTTTGGCATGGGTGTGAAGGGCGGTCAGGAGTACCGTTTCTCGGTGTGGGCCCGTGTGCCTAATGGCGGCACCGCTAAGCTGTGGGTGGACTTGGTGGACAATGCCACCATGACCGACGACCAGAAGCTGGGCAATGCCGGTGTGGAAGTGAGCGGCAAGGAATGGAAGAAATATACGGCTATCGTGAAGCCAAGCCGCACGTTTGCCAAAGCGCACTTGCGTGTGTGGGGCGACGCGAAGGTGACCACCGATGTGGAGCACGTGAGCCTCTTCCCCGTAGATACCTACAAGGGACATGAGAACGGCATGCGCAAGGACTTGGCTGAGAGCCTTGAGCAACTGCACCCGGGTGTGTTCCGCTTCCCTGGCGGTTGCATCGTGGAGGGCACAGACCTGGCTACCCGCTACCAGTGGAAGAACAGCGTAGGTCCTGTGGAGAACCGGCCGCTGAACGAGAACCGCTGGCACTACACTTTCACGCATCGCTACTTCCCTGACTACTACCAGAGCTATGGCTTGGGCTTCTTCGAGTACTTCCAACTCTCGGAGGAGATTGGCGCAGAGCCTCTGCCTGTAGTGAGCGTAGGTCTTTCTTGCGAGTTCCAGAACGGCGCAAACCGCAGCGATGCACACGTACCTGTGGACCAGCTGCAGCCTTATATTGACGATGTGCTCGACCTCATCGAGTTTGCAAACGGTGACCCAGCAAAGAACATGTGGGCGAAACTGCGTGCAGACATGGGACACCCTGCCCCATTCAACCTGAAGTATGTGGGCATCGGCAACGAGCAGTGGGGCGCTATCTACCCTGAGAACCTAAAGCCTTTTGTGGAGCAGGTGCGCAAGAAGTACCCCAACATCAAGATTGTGGGCACGAGCGGTCCTGATTCGGAGGGCAAGGAGTTTGAGTATCTCTGGCCTGAGATGCGCAAGATTGGCGCTGACTTGGTGGACGAGCACTACTACAGAAACGAGGAGTGGTTCCTTGGCACGCCTGAGGCCAAGCAGCGTTGGGGCAACTGCGGCGCAAACCGCTACGACAGCTACAAGCGCGGCAAGGGTCAGCCTAAGGTGTTTGCTGGTGAATATGCCTGCCACGGCGCTGGCAAGAAGTGGAACCACTTCAACGCTGCCTTGATGGAGGCTGCCTTCATGACGGGTCTGGAGCGCAATGCTGACATTGTGGAGATGGCTACGTATGCCCCACTCTTCGCGCACGTGGAGGGCTGGCAGTGGCGTCCTGATGCCATCTGGTACGACAACCTGAACAAGTTCAACTCTTGCGCCTACTATGTGCAGCAGCTCTACTCGCTGAACAAGGGTACGAACGTGCTGCCGCTGACCATGCAAGGCAAACCTGTAGCAGGCAACCCCGACCAGGACGGTCTCTTCGCTTCAGCAGTGCTGGACAAGAGCACGAACGAAGTCATCGTCAAGGTGGTAAACACAGGCGACAAGCCTCAGCCTGTGACGCTGAACCTGAAAGGCATGAAGGGCAGCCACGCAGCGCAGCTCATCACCTTCCACAGCGACAACCTGGATGCGGAGAACACGCTGGAGGAGCCTATGAAGATTGTACCGAAGACATCGGAGCTGACGGTGACTGCACCACAGCAGAACATCACGGTTCCCGCGCGTACATTCTATATATATAAGATTAAGAAGTAGAAGTTAAAGGGGTGCCTTAATCAATAACTATTAATTAAGGCACCCCTTTAATTTCCCCTGTTAATTCCACCTTTAACAATACACAAACAGCAAACTATGAAGAAAATCTTTGTAACCATCATCCTTTGCACAATGGCCCTTTGCTACGCTCAGGCGCAGCAGGCTAAAGTATACTTCACGAAGGAGATTACACCGGAATCGTTAGTAAAGATTTACGAGGCGCTCGGCGTCAAAGAGCATGGGCGCGTGGCTGTGAAGATCAGCACGGGCGAAAGCGGTGGCAATAATTACTTGAAGCCTACCCTCATCCGCAACTTGGTGGACAAGGTGAACGGCACCATCGTGGAGTGCTGCACCGCCTATGGTGGTAGCCGCCAGGACAAGGCGAAGCACTGGGAGACTATCCATGAGCACGGTTTCGACAGCCTCTTTGCCGTGGACATCATGGATGAATTTGGCGACCTGCGCATTCCCGTGCAGGACAAGACCTGGATTAAGTATGACATCGTGGGCGAGCATCTGGGCAACTACGACTTCTGCATCAATCTGGCTCACTTCAAAGGACACATGATGGGTGGCTTTGGCGGTGTGCTGAAGAACCAAAGCATCGGCTTCGCCTCAACAGCAGGAAAGGCGTACATCCACTCGCACGGCGTGACCGACAAGACACCTGACTGCTGGCAACACACGCAACCACAGGATGCGTTCCTGGAGAGCATGGCTGCGGCTGCACAGGCTGTGGCTAACTGGTTCGGCAAGGGCAATATCGTTTACATCAATGTGCTGAACAACATCTCTATCGACTGCGACTGTGACGCGCATCCTCATGCTCCAGAGATTCAGGACATCGGCATCGTGGCCTCTACCGACCCCATCGCCTGTGACCGTGCCGCCTACGACCTGATTTATCAGGTGAAGAAGGACGACAAGAACAATCCTGACCCTCTGAAGCGACGCATCGAGAAGCAGCATGGCATCCACATCGTGGAATGGGGCGAGAAGATTGGCATGGGCACGACTGACTACAAGTTGGTGAAGCTTGACAAATAACACAAAATAACTACATGAAAAGAACTTTCTTAATGACTGCCGTTGCGATGGCGACGGCAGTTTGTGCGAGTGCACAAGACAAGAACTATGAACTACAGGATGTGGTCGTGACGGGCACGCGTAACGCTACCGACCAACGTCACTTGCCACTGACCGTGACGGTGGTGGACAACGAGAAGCTGAATGAGCAGTACCGCACATCGGTGTTGCCGACAGTGATGGAGCAGACCCCCGGTCTGTTCACTACCAGCCGTGGCATCTTAGGCTATGGCGTAAGTACGGGTGCGGCGGGCTCGATGAAGATTCGTGGCATTGGCAGCGGCGCTGAATTGCTGGTGCTGATTGACGGCCAGCCTCAGTATGCCGGACTGATGGGACACCCCATCCCTGATGCTTATCAGACAATGATGGCGGAGCGAGTGGAGGTACTGCGCGGTCCCGCTTCCCTGCTCTATGGCAGCAACGCCATGGCGGGCGTGGTGAACATCGTGACCCGACAGATGCATCAGGATGGCGTGAAGACGGACATCCAACTGCAGGGAGGAAGCTACGGCACTTTCTCAGCTGACGCGACTAACCGCGTGAAGGCGGGCAAGTTCACCAGCATCGTGGGAGCCCAGTACCAGCGCACCGACGGCCATCGTCCGAACAGCGAGTTTGAACAGCTAGCTGGCTATGTGAAACTGGGCTATGACTTTACCGCTAATTGGAAAGCAGTGGGTGACTTGAACGTGACACACTTCAACAGCAGTAACCCTGGCGCTGTCAATAAGCCCTTCATCGACAATGATTCCAAGATAACACGAGGACTCGCCAGCATCAGCGTCTTGAACAACTACGAGAAAACCAGCGGTGCGCTGCGTGCTTACCTCGACTGGGGACACCACAATATAGACGACGGCTATAACCCTGGCGGAACTCCAAAGACTGCACTCTACAAGCATAACGACTACATCGGCGGCTTGACTTGGTACCAGAGCGCAAGCTTCTTTGAAGGCAACCTGGTGACTGTGGGTGTGGACTGGCAGCATTTTGGTGGCTCTGCATGGAACGAGGATAAGGCAACTGGCAAGAAGACATATCTGGCGAAGGACGGAAGCGAGAAACTGCATGAAGACGAAGTGGCTGGCTACATTGATTTCCGCCAGGACATCACCTCTTGGCTGACAGTGGATGCAGGTCTGCGACTGGACTACCACTCGGTCATCGGCACTGAGCTTGTGCCACAAGGCGGTCTCTCTTTCCACCTCAACCCAAGTGCGGACCTCAAGGCGCTCGTCAGCAAGGGCTTCCGCAACCCCATCATCCGCGAAATGTACATGTTCCCTCCTGCCACTACCGATCTGGAGCCTGAACGCATGATGAACTATGAACTCTCGTTCACACAACGTTTCAATGGCAGAGGACACTTCGGCGCGAACCTCTTTTACATCAAGGGGGACAACCTCATCACCAACGTACGCATTGACGGCAAACCCCGCAACGTGAACTCGGGCGAGTTCAAGAACTGGGGTTTGGAACTCTCTGGCGACTACCGCATCGACAGCCACTGGAGCCTCAACGCCAACTACTCTCATCTGCGAATGGACACACCGCTGGACGGTGCCCCTGAAGGCAAGCTCTATGTGGGAACCAACTTCCAGCAAGGAAAATGGAACGTGGCTGCAGGCTTGCAGAACATCAGCGGTCTCTACCTCACCACAGGAGATGCTCCAGAGAAGGAGAACTACACGCTGCTGAACGCTACGGTTAGCTATAAGGTGGTGCCTTGTGCTACCCTCTTCGTGAAGGGCGAGAACATCTTGGCTGAGCAGTACCAAACCTACGCAGGCTTCCCCATGCCGAAAGCCACCTTTATGGGTGGCGTGAAGGTGTCGTTGTAAGCTAAAGGACACATCTATAAATACAGCAAGCCCCGCACAGACGAATCTGTGCGGGGCTTGCTTTACTTCGTTGGTTTCTACTGATGCAACAACTTCTTGCCATTGTGTACGTAATAACCTTTGGCGGTAGGCTGAGCTAACCGACCATCCAATGTGTAATATTTGTCATCACCTTGCTGAGCAGCAGACTCAGCTGTGGGAGCAGCTATCCCCACCACGATGCGGCCAGAGTGACCAACCTTCTTCAACTGCATGCAGTCTATATTGGGCATCCACGAGGAGGAAGACTTTCCATAGAGGCGGACAACGTTCTCGCCTGGTTCGAGCGTAACACGCACAGAAGTAGAGCTCACCGAACCCCAGCCTCCAGAGTTGCAAGAAAGGGTCTTCACATCGGAACCATTCACATTGACGGTAATGCTGCGAGAATCGCCTGAGACATAGCGGATGGTCATCATGTAGTCTCCACCATCAGCACTATATACATGACGCCACTGCAAGTCGTTCTTCGGGTCAGAACCTAACCATGTGGCATAGGCTCCTCCCGAGCAAGCAGAGTTTGTCTCATAAATGCCGGACTTGTACTGCTGATTATTCTTAATCTCTTGGTACTTGCTCAAATAGGCGGTCTCTGCCTCGTAGAGCACACGCTCTAAGCGTTGCTCGGCCACCAAACGATAGATGCGGGTGCCATGTGCAGGCACGGTTGCGGTCAATTGTCCCTCTACAGGAGCCAAGTCCTGTTTCGCGAAGAGGTCGCGCACTTGCACCGTTCCTCCCAAATCGAGGTCAGAAAGCTTGATGCTCATATTTACCTGCTGGTCTGAAGGATTGTAGAAAGCTACTGCACGAACTGTGCCATAGAGTGTCTCCAAATCCTTCACCAACACGTAAGTATCACCTACATGCTGCACCACATAGGCCTGCAAGCACAAGGGGTCTTGGTTCAGCGCTATCAGCTCTGTGTTCTTCAGCAACTGTAGTGCAGATTTCTTGTCATCCCGTTCCCACAGGTCTTTCATGTTGCAGCCGATGAGCAGAGGGCTATCCATGATACACCACATGCCAAAGTGTGTTCGGTCTTCCTCGAGCGAGAGGGTTCTGCCCACCTCCAGCATGTCCATATCGTTGTAGTGGCCGTCGTAGCAATAAGCGGAAAGGTAGAGGTTCTGCGCGAGGATATCTTTCACAGAGCCCCATGAGGCGTTGATGTCGCCAGTAGTGCGCCAGGAGGTGGCAATGTCATGCACCCAGTTGCCTGGATAGTCCCAGCGGCACACGTTCAACCGCACATCTGTACGCCCTGTATTGGCAATAGCCTTTGCAATTGCTGTATAGCGCTCTTCCTCGTCAAGATAAAGGTTCTCGCTGTTGTGGTAGCCCACACCGCCACAGAAGTCAACCTTGATGAAGTCGAAGCCTAACTCTGAAAAGAAGAGATCGCAGTCTTGCTGGTCATGTCCATAGAGTCCCACACCTTCGGCTATCTTATCGCCACCATGGTAATTACCACAGGTGTTTTTGCCACCATCAGAATAGATGCCGGCTTTCATGCCTAAGCGATGAATGTAGTTCACTACTGGCTTCAACCCGTTCGGGAAACGTGTAGGATGAATCAACAACTGGCCGGTCTCCTTATCACGACCTCCGAAGTAGCCATCATCAATGTTGATGTGGTTATAGCCCGCTTTCAGCAGACCAGACTGCTTCATGGCCCCAGCCTGCTCCTTAATGATTTGTTCACTGATGTTAAGTGCAAACGTGTTCCAAGAGCTCCAACCCATTGTGGGAAGGTCTTGCGCTACCACACTCCCTGCACACAGCATGGCCAATGCCATGACTACGGTATTCCGTATCACTTTATGCTTCATAGCTCATATCCATGTTTATTTCATCTCTATCACCAACTGGGCTTCTTCAAGTCCAGGTGCCTTGACCGTCAAGGTTACTTCCCCCTGCTTGTCCTGGGGTTGAACGATGGCAAGTGCCTTGCCACGGAAGGTCGTTGGCTTTAATGAACGGAAAGAATGCATATCGTAAGGGTGGCCTGTACCGGCGATGACACTAGCTGCACCCTTTACCGTGATCTCTACTGGTACTTCGGCCGTTGAGCACAGGTTCCCATTCTCATCCTCGATAAGGATATTCACATACGAGAGGTCATTGTGAGAAGAGGAAATAGTAGCGCGGTCGGCCTTCAACACGATGCGAGTTGGTTGGCCAGCAGTCTTGAACTCAACGGATGCGACCTTCTCCTTCTTTGTTTGAGGAACCGTCTGTGCTTTGAGCGAACCGGGCTGATAGGCAACATAGAAAGTGGCGGTGTAATTATTGGGATCGGTGTCTTTCTCGCCAACAATAGAGTCGTTAATCAGCAACTGTACACGGGGAGCACGGCTATAGACATTGACCCGAAGGGAATCACTGCGATGCGCATGGATGTCATGCTGCAGACGGCCCACAATGTTCGTGGTCTGATAGTTCTCAGGACGAAGCTCTACAGGGAGATAACGTTGTCCATCAGCAGAGAACCAATTCCAATGAGGCTCTTCCGCTGTCCATCCCCATGCTTCCACGTTTTCATACTCGCCATCGGGAATGGAAGGACGTACAGCCATAGCAATAGGAGTACGACGCCAAAGCACATCGCGATAGTAGCTGGGCGCCTTCTTGTCACCCACCAAATCGAGGTCACCGCAATAAGCGTTGAACCAAGGCCATGACAAGGACTGAATCCAACGGTTGTCTGAGCGCTCGAAGACATGGCCAAGACCGGCTTCTCCGACATAGTCCACAGCTGTCCATACGAAGTCGCCAATGAGGTAAGGATGCTTATCAATAAGGTTCCAGTTCTCAGCCATTTCCTTGGGATAAGACTCTGAACCAAAGATAACACGGTCGGGGAAAGCCTCATGGTCACTCTCATAGTGGCGCCACTCATAGTTATATCCTGCAATCTCTACATTCGCAAAAGCATCAGGAGAGTTCTTTTCCCAAGTGTAGCCCTGGCGATCCCAGAAGGAGTTCACGCCCATTGTGGTGGGACGAGTGCCGTCGTTCTGATTGGCTACGAGGTTGAGTTCGAGAGCGATTTCCTTGCCACGAGGGATGTCTGCACGCTGAGCAACCTCATTACCGATACTCCACATGATAATAGAAGGATGGTTGCGATCACGACGTACCATGAGTGCCATATCCTTCAAATGATCACGCTTGAAGTATTGGCTATAGTCGTTGGGACGCTTTGCCTCTTCCCACTGGTCAAACACCTCGTCAATAACAAGCATGCCAAGGCTGTCACAAGCATGAAGGAATGCTTCGGTGGGCAAGTTATGACTACAGCGCACGGCGTTAAAGCCAGCAGACTTCATCAGTTCCACTTTATGTGCCTCAGCGCGGTCAATGCCTGCACCACCCAAGAGACCGTTGTCGTGGTGTACACAGCCACCACGGAGCTTGATGGTTTTCCCATTGAGCTGGAAGCCATTCTCTGCCGTAAAACGGATAGTACGAATGCCGAAAGGAATCGTGAGCGCGTCTTTTTCTTCGCCCGACTTGCTGACATAAAGCTTAGCAGTGTAGCGGTAGGGATCATCCAACGACCATAGATGAGGCGACTTAACTGTGAGTTCTGTTGACACATCTGTACCTTCGGGAGTATTAGCTTCGATATTCACATCAACCTCCTGATGTGCCACAAGAGTTCCTTTTGCATCAAAGATGTCAACTCCGAACTGAGTGACAGTTGACAAATTGCTTTCGTTAAAAACCTTAGCAAAGACTTTTACATGGCCGTCCTTCCCTTTGTTGATGAGTTCAGAAGCATCTACATAAGCATCCCATTCATCCAAGTGAATCTTCTCTGTTGTCTCCAACCATACATGGCGGAAGATACCGCTACCAGCATACCAACGAGAGTTTTCCCCTTCGTTGACAGCCTTGACCACCACGGTCACCAAACGGTCATGGCCTGCTTGACGATGCGCAGGGTCAGCCAATATCTTATTAAGATTGACGACAAACGGCATATAGCCGTAAACATTCACAGCGGCCTTTACGCCATTTACCCACACTTCCGCTTGATTATAGACACCGTCGAAGCGGATGTTCACTTGGTTCTGGGAGAGGTAGGTATCCAATTTAGTGCTGCCATAGACAGGCAATTCAAAGGTCTTGCGGTACCAACCCGTACCGCCCACAGTCTGACCTGTATCTCTATCACCAAAGTTAAGACGAGAGAATGGACCGATTTGTACATCAGACCAACTAGCAATTCGTTGACGACCATTGGACGGGATGAAGGCAGGCTCCATACTAAAATCGTGAGGGAGTGTTAAGGTACGCCATCGCGTGTCGTTGAAGTCAATGGCCTCACCATTGACCACGTCACCACGATGGAACTTCCATCCCTGATCAAGGCTCGTCTTGCGCTGTGCATGAGCTGCAGAGAATACAAGCATCATCAACAGCAGAAAACAGATTTTTTTCATTTTACGGTTTTGTTAGATTGTTAGATATAGATAGAATAGATGATTAAGATGCATGTAGAGGGAAGGATAAGGTATGAGGAGAAAGGGGGCCACCGCCCTTCCCTCATACCTCACTATAGACTTCGCCTTTTTATTGTAGCCTGAGCGTTTCTTTCTTAATTCTTAAAGCTGTGAATTGGTGCAGGGATGCGCCCGCCTCTATCCACGAAACGCTGGCTTGAGAAAGTGTTGACTGGCATAATAGGTGCATAACCCAGCAGTCCACCAAACTCAACGGTATCACCAACAGTCTTGCCAACCACAGGAATAATGCGCACGGCTGTTGTCTTCTGGTTCACCATGCCGATGGCACTCTCATCCGCGATGATGCCGGCAATTGTGGTAGCCGGTGTATCGCCAGGAATTGCAATCATATCCAGTCCCACAGAACAAACACAGGTCATCGCTTCCAGTTTCTCTATCGTCAGCGCTCCTGCCTCCACCGCGTCAATCATGCCTTGGTCTTCGCTCACAGGGATGAAGGCTCCAGAGAGACCACCCACATAGGACGAGGCCATCACACCACCCTTCTTCACCTGGTCATTCAGCAGTGCCAAAGCAGCAGTAGTTCCTGGTGCTCCAGGATGCTCCACTCCGATACACTTAAGAATGTCTGCCACCGAATCACCAATAGCAGGTGTAGGTGCCAAACTGAGGTCAATAATACCAAATGGAACACCTAAACGGCGGCTTGCTTCCTGTGCTACCAACTGTCCCACACGCGTAATCTTGAAAGCTGTACGCTTGATGGTCTCACACAGCAATTCGAAATTCGCATCTGGAATCTGTTCCAGCGCATACTTCACCACACCTGGACCACTCACGCCCACATTGATAATAGCATCGGCCTCGCTCACACCATGGAACGCACCAGCCATGAAAGGGTTATCGTCAGGGGCATTACACAACACCACAAGCTTTGCACATCCCAAAGAGTCCACGTCCTTTGTCTCTTCAGCAGTCTGCTTAATGATGTCACCCATCAGACGGACTGCATCCATATTGATACCCGTCTTGGTAGAACCCACATTGATGCTCGAGCAAATGCGCTCCGTACGCGCCATCGCCATCGGAATGCTACGAATCAGCAATTCATCACTTTTCGTCATGCCTTTCGACACGATAGCAGAATAGCCTCCGAGGAAATTGACACCCACCTCTTTAGCTGCCTTATCCAGCGTCATGGCTATCTGGACGTAGTCACCAGGTGTACAGCAACAAGCACTACCCACCAATGAGATGGGCGTGATGCTGATGCGCTTATTCACGATTGGGATACCGAATTCCTTCGATATCTCTTCGCCCGTCTTGACGAGGTCACGCGCCAAGGTCGTAATCTTTGTATAGATTTTCTCGCAGGTCACCGACAAGTCTTTGTCGGCACAGTCAAGCAGGTTGATGCCCATCGTGATAGTACGGACATCCAAATTCTCCTGCTCTATCATTTTGTTGGTCTCAATGACCTCCTGTAGATTAATCATCGCTTCGTTTACATTTTTCTGTTTGCCATTTACAATTGATATAAGGCAGTTTGCATGCCGCATCGTAAATTGCAAATGGTGAATGGATACATAGCTTTAGATTCGGTGCATCTTGTCAAAGATGTCTTCCAACTGGCACTTCACCTGCACACCAGTGTCCTCGCCCAATGTAGCCAGTTCGTCACTCAGCTGATTAAAAGCCTTGACCGACTTGGTCAAATCCACAATCATCATCATATTGAAATACTCCTGCACAATGGTCTGGGAGATGTCAAGGATGTTGATTTGATTGTCTGCCAGATAAGTGCAGACCTTGGCGATGATACCAACGGTATCTTTGCCCACGACAGTAATAATAGCTCTTGTCATATTGTTGTTCTTCGTTAAAATGTCTTTGTATAGATACCATCATAGGTATAAACCGTAAAGGAAGGATGCTCCTCTCCTTGGGGAATGGGCATAGACAAGTACAGATGTTCCGTATAAGACTCTGCATCCTCTTGCGGCCGCTGATGAACCAGCGAATATGCACCCTCGCTATCACGACAGAAAGCGTAAGAATGGACGCCGTTCCCCGTGGTCATTATCCCCAAATGCAGATTGATGTACCCTCCACTCTTCCACATGCTGATTAACTTGACAGGGTCCCGCGGAATGAAACGCGTGTCATGTATCGCAACACCATCCACTACCATATAGAAAGCATCCGCAGGATAGGCTTTATCTGAGAATACATGAACAATGCTGTGTAGTTTCAACCGTCCTTCACTTAGCGTGTATGCGGCACGGCAGCGCAGAATAGTGTCACGCGCATCCGATGTCAGTTTTTGTGCCGACACATCATATTGCTCACCATTGTCCAGCAAGACCGTGTTCAGCGTACCGTCTTCTGCGATGGCCACACAAAGCATGTCGGTGCAGAGGGGAGGATAGTTTCCGTCCTTCTCATCGTCATCGCCAGGTACGCAGCCCACCAGGCAGAGCATCAGCAATAGGCTATTGAACAGCAGCTTCATAATTGCGGAGCGGGTTGGCATACATCGCCGAAATCTTTTCTCGCAAGAAAGGCACATCGGGATTCTCCACGTCCACCATCTTGATGCGCGACTCGATGTAGGCATTTGTCTTACCAGCCAAAGCATCACGATTAATGTCGTAGATTCGGTAGTTCTTATGTATCTCGTGGTCAATATGCTCAGCCACGATGCGGAAGATGTCCGCTTTCTCAATGGCGTTGGCGTCAAGCGTGTCAAGCCAGTCGTTAATGCAATCAGCAGCCTGATAGTGCACATGTCCCTTCTTGCCCCAGATACCTGTCTTCATATTGTCAAGGTCATCCTGCTTCGCCTTCTTCCATCCTGGGATGTCGCGCTTGCACTGAAACTCTTTCGCCTTCAAGTAGTCACAAGGATCATACTCATATGAGATAGCCAACGGCACGATATTCATGTGGCGCAAGTTCGCGATGATGTCTGCAGTTGTCTTGCCTGAGGTTGGTCCACCCATGTTGAGCATCTTCAACACCGACTCCTGCGTACGGTCGTCCGAATCCTTGGCACGACCTTCACGCTGGGCTATCCAGATGTTCTCATGCTTCTCATTGATGGCAAAATGCATGTACTGACTCATGTGGATGGACGATTTAAGCATCTCTTTAGGAGTCAAGCCACGGTTCACGGTGAACGACTTGTTCATCCTCACCAGCGTCTTAATCCAAGGATAGATAAGCAAGTTATCGCCAATGGCAATCTCCACCGTGGTGGAGAAGCCATTCTTCAGCAGCAGTACATCAAGGAAAGCCGAGTCCAGCACAATGTCTCGGTGATTGGACATGAACGTGTAGTTCTTTGTCCTATCAAGCGACTGAGGGAAATATGCAGAATGTCCAGTGGTAGCCTTATGGAACACATAATACACCAGCGGCTTCATGTAACGCTTCTGAAAGTCGAGTGGAGTCTTGATACCAATGAACAGTTTCCGCAAGAGCCAGTTGCGCATACCTTTAGGCAGCGGAAGCAGGCCTTGCAAGATGCGGTCAAACTGACGATCAGCCAGCATACTGTCAAATGCCGCTTTCATCTCGCCTTCCGCACATGGGCGAATATCGTCGAAATCACTTAGTTGCATAGTTTGTCTGCGATGATAGCATTCAACATATCTTTCATTTCACTGCCTTCAGCACGCACCTGCTGTGGGATGAAGCTCGTAGGAGTCATGCCCGGTGTTGTATTGATTTCCAGCATATTGATGACATCCTGTCCTTCCTCGTTCTTCGAGATGATATAGTCGATTCGGATAAGACCTGATGCACCCAAAATGTCATAGATGGCAGCCGAGAGGGCCTGCACACGCTTCGTCGTGTCCTCTGAAAGGCGGGCAGGAGTGATTTCCTCTACCAATCCATTATACTTGGCATCGTAGTCGAAGAATTCAGTCTTAGGCACCACCTCTGTGATGGGCAGCACATGCATACCTGTAGCCTTTGTCTTATACACGCCATTACTGATTTCCACACCCTTCAGTTCATTCTCAATCAGCACCTCTGGCCATTCCTGCATCGCTTTCTCGATGGCTGGAATCACACCGTCCAAGGTCTTGCAATGGGTCACGCCGAAGCTAGAACCACCACCATTAGGCTTGATAAAGCAAGGCAAACCTACGCAATCCACAATCTGCTGCGCGTCCACAGGCTGTCCTTGACGCACCAGCACATCCTCTGCCACCTTTACGCCAAAACCTTTCAAGAACTGGTTCAGGGTAAACTTGTTGAAGGTCAGCGATTCCACCAGCACACCGCTTGTTGAATAAGGGATGCCGAGCAAATCGAAATAGCCCTGCAAGGTACCATCCTCACCAGGAGTGCCATGAATGGTGATATACGCATAGTCAGGCTGGATATCTCTGCCCCACTCGTCCTTGAACGAGAAGTTATGGCGATACACCGGTGACTTCTGTCCATTGGGCAAATGAGCAAACCAGCTTTGACGGCTCACCTCCACGATATACACATCATATAGTTCCTTGTCAATCCACGAATCAATACCTGCCGCACTACGCAGCGACACATCATGCTCGGAGCTGTCTCCTCCTGCCACAATGGCAATTACTTTCTTCATATCTTTTTGCTTTTATCTATCTGTTTTTTCTATACAATTTATTCTTGTGTTCAGTTACTTCTGCTCCATCCTCTCCACTTCTCCAGAAGCGCTACGATATCCTCCGGCAGTTCGGAGCCAAACAGCATTTCCTGTCCTGTCTTTGGATGCACAAAGCCAAGAGTCTTGGCATGCAGCACCTGGCGTGGGCATAGTTTGAAGCAGTTATCTATGAATTGACGGTACTTCGCCGTATTGGAGCCTTTCAGCACCTGGTCGCCGCCATAGCGCTCGTCGCTGAACAGAGGGTGCCCGATGTGCTTCATGTGGGCACGTATCTGATGGGTTCGGCCCGTCTCCAGAACACACTTCACCAAAGTCGTGTAGCCAAATCGCTCCAGCACCTCATAGTGCGTCACGGCATGCTTTCCCGTTTCTGAATCGGGAGGGAACACCGCCATCCGCATCCGGTCCTTGGGGTCACGCCCGATGTTGCCAACAATGGTGCCGGTATCTTCTGTAAAATTGCCCCACACCAATGCGTTATACTCACGTTTCGTGGTCTTGTTGAAGAACTGCAGTCCCAAGCTAGTCTTGGCAGAGGCAGTCTTCGCCACCACCAACAGTCCACTCGTGTCCTTGTCAATACGATGCACCAACCCTATTTCCGGGTCGTTGATGTCATATTGTGGCATATCCTTCAAGTGCCATGCAATAGCGTTCAGCATGGTGCCGTTCCAGTTGCCGAATCCAGGGTGCACCACCATGCCCGCAGGCTTGTTGATGACCATCAGGTCGTCATCCTCATACACGATGTCGAGCGGAATATCTTCAGGCGTAATCTTATTCTCATAGTGCGGACGGTCAAGCATCACCTGAATCACGTCTTCAGGCTTCACTTTATAGGAGCGCTTCACCGGCTTTCCGTTTGCCATGATGAAGCCAGCATCTGCAGCCTTCTGCACACGGTTGCGGCTCGTACCCGACAACTGCGTGAGCAGGAATTTGTCCACACGAAGCAGTTTCTGTCCTTTGTCTGCTATGATACGGTGATGCTCATACAGTTGCGAGGTTTCATCGTCCTCCAACTCATCATTGTCCATCACCACGTCCAGTTCTTCTACACTCATCCTTACAGTTCTATGTCAAAATCCTCACCGCCTTCTTGCTCCAATGCATCGGTCTCCATCTCTTCACGTTCCACTGACAACGAGTCCACCTCGCCACCGCCAACCACCAAGGTCAATGGTCGGGTGCGCGATATCACCTCGCCGGCATGCACGTCACGTCCGCCCTGCTTGACGCCCAGCACCAAGTCTTTCGGACTGCCCGGCACCAGTTTGTGAGGGGTCAGCTTGAAGCCTTGCGACTGCAGCAAAGCCTCTGCTTCACGTAATGAGCCGTGACTCTCCACGTCTGGCAGCGCCACCATAGGCTCGCTCTTATAGTTCACTGTAAGATAAATCACACGGCCGCCCTTCACCTCATAACCTGCCTGTGGCGACTGCGCCAGCACCGCGCCGGGCTCAGCATACTTGTCATATACCGAGTCGTTCACCAGCGCCAGCAGGTCCCGGTCTTTCAGCAGCTGCTCTGCGTCATACAAAGATTTGCCCACCACACTCGGCACTTCAATCTTCTCGCCGTGGTGCGTGAATTGGTCCAACAAATAAATCGTAACGGTGGGGATTGCCACAATCAGGGCCAACATCAAACAGATGTTAAGCCAGAACCGCCGTCCACTTTTTCCCTTAAAAAATTGATTGAATGCCATTGCGCACGTATAATAATTAAATATGTGTGCAAAGGTAACTATTTTACACGAAACGTGAAAAGCAGAGCGTGGAAAAAGTCACGTAGGGGCACGAAAAAAGGCAGAAGTAGAACTTCTGCCTTTTGTTTCCTTTACCGAATAGCTTATTTGCCGTGGTGTTCGCTAGATACTGTAAGAGACTTGCGACCCTTTCTGCGACGAGCAGAAAGTACGCGGCGGCCGTTAGCGGTCTGCATGCGCAGACGGAAGCCATGCTTGTTAACCCTCTTTCTGTTGTGAGGCTGGAATGTTCTTTTCATTGTTCTATTATATTATTTTGTTAAGTTTTCAATGCCTATTCTCGCAGTCAATGCCGCAACATCCGCGAAAAGCGAGTGCAAAATTAGCGATTCCCAGTCAATCAGCAAAAGAAAAATCCAAAAAACATAAACTTTTTTTGTCATTTACATGATTTTACGCGATTTTGACCCCACATTGACACTCTCAGTTTGAAAATCTTCAAAAACTTTTGGTTTTTCTCGTACATAATTGTACCTTTGCACCCGATTTCAACGAGTTAAGAAAAAAATATTAATACAAAAACAAAACTCTTATGGCTATTTTAGCAGGTGACATTAAGAAAGGTGTATGCCTTCGTCTTGACGACAACAAGATCTATGTAGTGATCGACTTCTTGCACGTCAAGCCTGGCAAGGGAAATACAGTGATGCGCACAAAGCTCCGCAACGTGGAGGACGGTCGCGTATTGGAGCGCACATGGATTGTGTCTGCCAAACTCGACGACGTGCAGGTTTCTCACCAGCAGTTCCAGTACCTCTACAAGGAGGGCGAGGAGCTCGTGTTCATGAACATTGAGACTTTCGAGCAGGTGAACATCGCAAAAGACCTCATCACTGGCGGTGACTTCCTGAAGGAAGGAGAGACCATGGTGATGGCTTCTATCGACGAATCTACTGGCACCATCCTCACAGCTGAAGCTCCTGTAAAGGTTGTGCTTCAGGTTACTTACACTGAGCCAGGCTTTGCAGGCAACACTGCCACTAACGCTACTAAGCCAGCAACTCTGGAGACCGGCGTTGAGATTCGTGTTCCTCTCTTCATCAATGAGGGCGACCTGATTGAGGTGGACACTCGCGACGGTTCTTATGTAACTCGCAAATAAGCCTTACAGACATTTTTCATACAGGCAGCGCACCATCATGCGCTGCCTTTTTTGTTCCCTAAGGGCGCACCCTGCGCGATTGTTTTCACGCACCCTGCGCATAATTAATCGTGCACCCTGCGCGATTAATCTCGCGCAGGGCACGCATAAAAGACACCTCAGTCGATTCATGCATAAATAGCAAGCCGTTAGTGAAATTAACATATTGGGTGCTGATTTATTCACGGAAAAGTCGTAACTTTGCACGCTTTATTCCAACAGAAAGGACAACTCATGGCATTTGACAAATACGAACGACTGAGCGAAGACGCACAACGGCTCCTCTGTTTCTACGTGGACACGGGGCTTGGCTCCGGCAAGCGGATGGACGAACACATCTATCTGCTGAGGCAATATGCCTTCCCTGCCTTCGACGGACAGGCTGCGCTCAACGAGCTGCTCCAGCAAGGCATCTTTGTCAACGAAGGCAAAGACTGGTATGCCAATGCCCGCCGCTACGGAGTGAACCACGCCGACTTTGTGCCTGCGCTGTGGTATCTGTACGAATGCAGAAAGGACCTGCAGTTGGCTTTTCAGCGCTTGCAGCAAACAGGCGGACAGGGGTACATGTTTGTACGCTATGCTGTCAAGCAGCTGGTGGAGAACGGCTATCAGGGCTGTCCCAGCGCCAATGTGATTGGAAAAGACCAAGCCTATCTGTTTTACAGCGTGGCGACAGAACCGCATTTCCGACCACTTTTTGCCAATTTCCAGCCTGACACGTTCGTCCATTTCTTTGAGCATATCGGCGACCATCTCATAGCCAACGACATCGTGGCCGACACCTCTATCATCCTTACATTGATTAGCGAGTATCGCTCCATCACTGAAGCCATGCGCTGCAAGCTGCTGGCCGGCATCGAACTCTATGAGTACGTGGCCATAGGCCAAATGCCTACAGCAGGACTCTACAACAATATTGCCGCCGGTTTCACGCTGGGTGCCCTTCGCAGCCTCTGTGAAGGCAAATGCAGCGAAGCCGCCAGATGGTTTGATGCCGCCCTCAAGACACAACTGAAAGAAGGTGGTCCAAAGGGATATTTCAACAACTCGCTTTTGTCTTTCTATTTGGTAGTCAGCTACATGGTGGCTGCTAGCGATCCGCAGGAGGAGAATCAGGCTTTAGCTGAAGCCTGCAAGCAGCGTCTCCGCGATTTCGGAGCGAACATGGAGGTACGCACCCGCGAAGCGCTCATCCCCGCACGCATTCTTGCAGAAGACTTCTGCCGTGTGAGCGTGGCCCTTCACCACGAACAAGTGCAACAGCTCTACGATGCAAGCGAAAGTGGTGCTACACCACCGCTGCAACGTTGTCTTGCCTTCCTCATCGCCAACTATTTAGGCTACTCTACCGTCAATATGGACGTCAACCGCTGCATGCCCCATCTCGCGCTGTTACAACACGAGATGTCCAAATACTTGCCGCTGTACGACGACGAGCGCGAATCGCTGCGTCATCGGTTTGGAAATCAGCCCGCATTGACCAACATCTACCACAAGGCAGAATGGGAGTCGGTGCTTGAAGACCTCATTGGCGAGGCTGACGGCACAAGCAGCCACCCTGTGGAAGAACCAGAAACTCGACTCATGTATCTGCGCGAGAAGCCGGACTCGAACGTTATCCAAGTGCGCGAACAGGTACGGCTCAAAAACGGCACATGGGGCAATGGCAAACGCCTAAGCGATGCCCGATACCGCAAAGGAGAGGTGGAGTGCATGAACAATGCAGACCGCCGCATTTTGGCACGGCTAAACCACAGCGAGCATTGGGAACTGATGCTGGAGGATGTTATCGAGGAGATGGTGGACGAGAGCCGCCTTTACGTAGGACGTGCCATCCCATACGAACTCGTGAAAGTGGACCGCGACAAGCCCTACCTCATCGTGGAGCGCGAAGAGGACCGATTCTTTGTGAAATCAAACGTGCCTGTAGGCAATGCTAAGGACGACCTCGTAATTATCGAGGATTCGCCCACGCACTACAGCATTATCAACATACCCAACGAGATACGCAGCTACTATGTCAAGCTGCTCCAACTGGGCAGCCTGCCTCTGGAAGCAGAGCCCACTCTGCGCAGCCTGTTGGCCAAGATTGGCGGCAAGGTAGAACTGCACTCTTCCCTTATCGAAGGAGGCTCTACCCTACCCATCACCGATGGGCAATGGGGTGTGGGCTTCAAACTGAGCCCCAAGCAAGGTGGCAATTGGGAAGTGGAAGTCTTTGTGCGACCATTGACCGGCGGAAGGAAGACTTACCGCCTGGCGGAAGGCGATGACATCATCATCGACGAGAACAAAGAGGGGCGCGTGCGAGTGAAGCGCAACATGGAGCAAGAGCGACAGAACCTTGAGCTGGTGCGTGCATTCTGGCACAGCGAAGGATACAACCTCAGCGAGCACGAGCTGTACCCACCCGAATTCATGCTCGACCTGGTGCAGCTGATTCAAGGAAACCCTGACACCTTCTATGCCGAGTGGCCGGAAGGACAAGGTTTCAAAATCCGTTCGCTGACGAAAGGCGCCAGCTCATGGAGTGGTGTGCTGAAACCACGCGGACAATGGTTTGACATCGAAGGAGAGGTCTGCATCAACGAGCAGACTCGCATCAGCATCAGCGAGCTGCTGGAGCTAGTGGGCAAGAGCAAAGGCAAGTTTGTCAAGATTGGCGAGAACGAGTTCCTGGCCTTAAGCGAGAAACTGCGCACCCAACTGAAAGCCCTCGACGCTATCGCCAACCGCGAACGCGGCAAAATCAAGATATCACCCTTCAGTGCAGCCCTCATGGGAGACGACATCATGCACGGCGAACTGAAGTTGGAGATGGACGAGCAGTTGCTCGCCATCAGAAAGCGCATCCTTGACGGCTCAAACTACAGTCCAGCCGTTCCCCAAGAGCTTAACGCCACCCTCCGTCCATATCAGCGAGACGGCTTCCTGTGGATGGCGCGCCTCAACAGCTGGGGAGCTGGCGCATTGCTGGCAGACGACATGGGCCTTGGCAAGACGGTGCAGACCATTGCATTCTTGCTGCTGAAGAAAGAAGAAGGACCTTCGCTGGTGGTGGCACCAGCCTCGGTAGCACCCAACTGGAAAACCGAAATTGAGCGTTTTGCCCCTACCCTCAACGTGCAGATACTCAATTTTGCCGCAAACCGCACCCAGGTCGTGATGGACGCAAAGGCAGGAGATGTCATCGTCACGACTTACGGAATTTTACTTAGCATTCAGGAAATCCTCACTAAAAAACATTGGAATGTCGCATGCCTGGACGAAGCGCACATCATCAAGAATCGTGGAGCCAAGACCAGTGCTGCGGCGATGAAAATACAGGCCGACAACCGCGTGATGCTGACCGGTACGCCTGTACAAAATCATCTGGGCGAACTGTGGAATCTCTTCCAGTTCGTCAACCCGGGACTGTTGGGCAACTATGAGCATTTCTCACAGAAGTTCATCATCCCCATCGAAGGCTATCAAGACCAAGAGAAGCAGGAGCAGCTGGAGCACATCGTGCACCCCTTCATGCTGCGTCGCACCAAGCAGACCGTGCTGAAAGAACTACCTGAAAAGACGGAGATCTATCATACAGTGGAGCTGAACCGTGACGAACAAGCTATCTATGAGAGTATTCGTATGCGTGCAGAGAAGATGCTGCAAGAAGGCGGGATGGAAGTGGACATGCACGTGCTGGCCGAGATAACTCGTCTCCGTCAAGCAGCCTGCAGCGCACAGCTCATAGAGCCTAAATGGACAGGCGAAAGTTCTAAAATCACCTCACTGGTAGAACTGCTGCAAGGTGTTATCGAAGGTGGAAACAGAGCATTGGTATTCAGCCAGTTCGTCAGTTTCTTTGACATTATCAGAAAGGAACTTGACCGACTGGGCATACAGTATTTCTACATCGATGGAAGTGTGCCGATGAAGCAACGTACGGAGATGGTTGAAGCCTTCCAAAATGGAGAAAATTCCGTTTTCCTCATTAGCCTTAAGGCAGGTGGTCTTGGCTTGAACCTGACCGGAGCCAACTACGTGTTCCACCTTGACCCATGGTGGAATCCAGCCATCGAGCAACAAGCCACCGACCGTGCATACCGCATCGGTCAGCAGCAGGCTGTGACAGTTTATCACTTGGTGAGCAAAAACACTATCGAAGAGAAAATCATCCGTTTACATCAGACAAAACGCGAGCTGGCAGAGAACATTCTGGCCGGAACCGACGCCAGTTACAAGCTCACAGGAAAAGATTTGCTCGAAATGGTTGCCCAATAACATCTTTTTTCATACCTTTGCCCCATCAATAGCGCGTGCACAACGCGCGATGACGCATAAGCACATAACAGAGCAATCAATAAAAACTAACTAATCATAACCCATTTATGAAGAAAATCTTAATAACCTGTGCCATCGCCATGATGGCGACGTTAGGCTTTGCCCAGCGTTTCACAGACAAGGTTGACCGCGGCATCGTTGCTGTTCCCGCATCTTCCGGCAACTTCATCAGTTGGCGTGTATTAAGCAACGAGTACTACGACGTGACTTACAACCTCTACTGCAATGGCAGCCCTTTGAAGCAGGGACTGAAAGTCTCCAACTACACCCACACAGCCGGCAATGCAAGCAGCAAGTACTATGTCATCCCCGTGGTGAGAGGCGTAGAAAAGCCCGAACTCAAGAGCAAGGAAGTATCACGTTGGGAGAATGGTTATCTCGATATTCCTGTAGCACGTCCTACAGGTCGTGACGGCAACTATGCTGATGACTACTACACCCTTAACGATGTGTCGTTAGGAGACCTCACGGGCAATGGCGTGGTGGAGTTCATCGTCAAACGACCTGCCAGTGATGCGCGTAATTACAGTTCCCCTAACACTTATCAAAAGATTCACTTTAACCAAATAGACTGCTACGACATCAGCGGCAACCGTCTTTGGTGGATTGACCTTGGGCCCAACATGATTTCTGGACCAGACGAGCAATGGGACTGTGTATGCTATGACTGGGACATGGACGGAAAAGCAGAAGTGATTCTCCGTGTACAGGATGGCGCCATCATTCACTTTGCCGACGGCACAAGCGAGAACATTGGCAACATGACGCTTGACACACGAAACACGGTCGACCAAAAGGACGCCAATCTTTCCTACACCAACACAGGCAACGAATATCTCCTCTATTTGGAGGGTGCTACTGGCAAACCATACGATATCGGTCCAGAAGCCCATCCTCACTACATGGCCTACCCTATCCCACGCGGTTCAGCCAGCGAATGGGGCGACGGTTACGGTCACCGCTCTACCAAGCACTATTGGGGCGCACCTTACCTCAACGGCCGCACACCCAGCATGTTCTTCGGGCGTGGCGCCTACACACAGCACAAGTTCACAGCTTACGACGTAGACACAAAGACCCATAAGCTGACACAACGTTGGTACTGGGAGAACACCAAGGGATGGGATAGTCCATGGTACGGTAATGGCTTCCACAACTTCGCCATTGGCGACGTCGATTGGGACGGACGCGACGAGATTATCTTCGGCTCGATGATTATTGACGACAACGGCAAGGGACTCTGCACCACAGGAAATGGCCATGGTGACGCGCAGCACTGCTCAGACTTCGACCCTTACCGCCACGGCAGCGAGCAGTTCACCTGCAACGAGGATGAACCTGCATGCACTTACTATAATGCTACCACAGGCGAAGTTTACTACCGCTTCAAGTCTTCAGGCGATGACGGACGTGCCCTCTGTGGCAACTTCTCCAATAACTTCCCCGGCAGCATGGGTCGCACCACACAGACGGGACTCATCAGCACGGTGGCAGACAAAGAAATCACATCTGGGGCACCCAGCACTGCAGGCGCAAACGATGCGCTCTACTGGTCACACCTGAACCAGCGTATCTACTGGGACGGCGACTTGCAGGATGAAGTGTTCGATAGCCCTGGAAGCGAGGCACGCGCCGGAGCTATCTACAAGCCCGATGGCGGCCGTCTCTTCAATGCCGACGGCAGTAACACCAACAACTCTTCGAAGAACAACCCTGGTGCCATCGCCGACATCTTCGGTGACTGGCGCGAAGAGCTTATCATGCGCGCCGGCAATACCAAGATACGTATTTACACCACAAACATTCCTACCAGCTACCGCATCCCTACCCTGTGGTCTGACCACCAGTACCGCAACGCAATGGTATGGCAGTCGATGGGCTACAACCAGCCACCTCACAAGAGCTACTTCCTCGGTGAGATGGAGGGCATCACCGTCGCGCCACCTACCAACACGATGGAAGGACGCACAGAAGTGCCTAACGGCGGTACAATCACCACGACAGACGAGCACCTCATCGTGTGTGACACGCTCAGCACGAACATCACTATTCAAGACGGTGCCAGCCCTTACATGGTCACCTTCAACGTGCCTTCACACGTGCAGGGCAACGCAGAAAGCAACATCCTCACAAAGCCCGCTCCTACATACGAGTACCTTACTTGCAACGTGACGGGCGGCGCCTTAACCGGCGAGACTCGCGTCGTGAAGACGGGTGACGGTATCCTTACACTGCCCAAGGTAAACATGACCTATACGGGCGAGACCAACATCTGGGCCGGCACACTCAACTTTGACGGTACACTGGAGCAGTCAGACCTATGGCTCAACCGCTTCGCTGAGCTAAACTCCAACGGAGGCCACTTCAAGAGCATCAAGGCCGACTACGCAGCCATCATCCGCCCAGGTGGAGAGAACTCGCTGGGCAACATCACCGTGGACAATACGCTTACTCTGGGCTTCGGTTCACGCCTGGTGCTCGACCTCTACAGTGACGGCATCAAGGCCGACCATATTACTGCCAAGACGCTCAAGATAGAGAAGAAGAGCGGCACGGCCTGGGAACAGTACGGGCCTAAATACCTACGTCCTGTCATTCAGGTGGTGGAGCACTTCGCAGAGGGAGCCACCACACTCGCAGAGGGCAAATACATCATTGGCAAGGTCGAAGAGCTGAACGGTTCGTTGGCCAACATCAAGATAGAAGGCATCACCGACCTGAAGTCAAGCTTGACTCTAGACGAGGACATGAACATCGTTCTTACCATCAGCAACATACGACCAGCCAGCGAGATTGTATGGACTGGAGCAGCGTCTAGCGCATGGGACTTCGCCAAGTCCGAGAACTTCTATGTGGCAAGCGACGAGAACAAGACTGCAGATGTGTTCGTGAAGGATGACATCGTGAACTTCACCGACGAAGCCACCAAACAGACTGTCAATGTAGGAGAAGAGCTCATGCCCGGTGCCATCAAGGTGAACAGCAGCAAGAATTACACCATCTCCGGCAACGGGTCCATCATGACAGGCTCTCTCACGAAAGAAGGCACAGGCACACTCACCATCTCCACAGAGAATGAGTACACTGGCGGCAACTACCTGAAGGGAGGTACCGTGAAGGTGAACGTGCTCGCCAACGATGTCAAGGCCAAAGGCAACTTAGGCGCTGTGACTACCGGTGCGGCCAAGTTCACCATGGAGAACGGAGCAACCATCCAGACCGCAGCCACTGTCACCAACGGTTCCCCCATCAAGCTGGTAGGCGATGAAGGCGGCGCCATCAACGCAGGTGCCGGCATGGACTTCATCCAGGACAAAGCCTTCACCGGCACCCTCCTCACCAAGAAAGGAACAGGCTGGCTCAAGACCTACGCTACAGGTGCAAACCTCAACAAGCTGGTGGTTGAGCAGGGACGCGTCATCAGCTACAACGGCATACCCGCCAAGGCTATCGAGCTAAGAGGCGGTGAACTGCAAGACGGCACAGGAGCTGGCACCAGTGCCCAGTCCACAGCCACTACCATGCCAATCACCGTACCCGAAGGCAAGACCGGCACCTTCATTCTGGGTGGAGGCTACTACACAGCCTACTCCAACAAGGTGACAGGCGCAGGAACACTGACCGTTGTTCCCACCAACACCGTAAGCCGCGTGCGCATCACAGGCGACTGGAGCCAGTTCGAAGGCACCATCAAGCACACCACCAGCAACATCTGGTTGCCACTCGACAACTCCACAGGCATTCCAAAGGGAACACTTGACATTGCCAGCGGCTGTACTGTAACCAACACCGTGGGCAAGACCTACTCCATCGGCAAGCTCACCGGTTCAGGCACTTTGGCACAAGCCATCAGCAACTTCACCGGCAAAGGCACACCTTCAGGCAACATCACCTGGCAGGCAGGCAACAGCCTTGATAATGGCGACTTCACCTTCTCTGGCATCGTCACCGACAACGGTTCCAACAAGTGTCTCTTCAACAAGATTGGCACGTGCAAGATGACCATATCCGGTGTATGGACCAACTCCGGGGCTGTGCAAGTCAAGGCCGGCGAACTGCTCGTCAAGTCGGGCGCGCTCCTCGGCACAGGTGCACTCACCGTAGCCGCAGGCGCTACTCTCTCCGGTGTGAGCAAGAAGGGCACACCGATGACCAACAGTTCCGTCACCATCAACGGCACACTCCATCCGGGCGCATCGGCTTCAGCCATCACAGGCAACTTCGACTTCAACGGCAAGAACGTGACCTTCGGTTCGGCATCAACCCTTCTCGTGGGCCTTCGCAAGAGCGCCACAGCCACCCAGGTGAACAACACCCACATCACCAACATGGGCACGCTGAAACTCAACGCAGGAGCCACCATCGCGGCCTACATGAGCGATACATACATTGCAGGGCTGACTACCGACGCTGCTGTGCCCGACTCCTTCTATGTGTGGACTAGCGCCAAGACCGTGAACATCACAGGCGACCTCAAGTTCGACCTGCCAGAGCTCCCTGTCTATAACTACTGGGACACCAGCCGCATCAACGAAGGCATCCTCTACGTGCGCTGCGACGCAGCCAAATATCAGGAGTATGTCACTGGTATCAGCGCCATCGAGTCGAGCGAGGCAGTTGAGGTGCAAGTCATCAACGCCAGCGGCATGACGATTGACACGTTCACCTGTCCGATGGGCAACGTGCGCGCCACCTTCGCCAGCAGAGCGCTTCCACAAGGCATCTACCTGCTCCGCATCCAGAGCGAGACCGGCAAACGAGGCACACTTAAGGTGCTGAAATAACCATTTTTAGTTAAAAAACACATTATTATATAAAAAAGAGGGCGAAACATTTGGAGTGTTTCGCCCTTTTTTTGTTTCTTTGCAAAGCGATTGGTATATTATTGCCACATCTTCATCAGTACACAGCCATTGAGTTATAGGCACTTATTGGCATACATACTGACTCTATATAGTTTAACTAACACATATTTATTAACAATTAACTTATCTAACTTATGAGGAAAATCTTTACTCTTGTGCTCTCGGCATTCATGCTGGGAGGGGTAAGTGTTTCTGCTCAGACGGAGTACACTATCACGGGGGATTTGACTGCATCTAAGATTCAGAATGCGGACTTCTCTGAAGGTACACCAGTCGGAGTGACCATCAACACTTACGATTATGACATGAGTGGTGTCACTGAGGGAGAATCAGATCCCACAAAGGGCTTATTCGGCATGCAGGCCGTGCCAGGATGGACTGCGAACTTCCCATCGGACAACATCAGAATGGCAAAAAACGCTCGTACCGATGGTGCCAACGCAAAGGCTGCCGGTATTTTTGCGTACAACGATGATTCGGCAGGCGATCCGACCATCGGCCTTGGAGGCACTTACTGGGCACCTTATGGCGAAGGACAGGGCCTTGGCATCATAGCTGTATGGGGGTCAGACGCTGCCTATACCCAGGACGTAACTCTCCCTGCCGGAGCATACATGATTGTTGTTAAAGCCCAAAATGTTTCGGGCGGAGAAGCTTTCATTTCTTCGAACAACGGTTTCATTGCCAACAATGGATCCAAATATTTATCAACAAATCTGTCTTTTGCAGCTGGCAGTGAGACATGGGAGGAAGATGTCATTGCCTTCTTGCTTGATGAAGAGACCAGTGGAAAAATTTCTATCGGTTACAAATCTGGCAACTACGGTTCAAGCGGTGCAGCTCATTTGTTTATAGACAATGTCAAACTCTACCAGATTGATCCAACTCCACTCATTCAAGAACGGATTGATGAGGCCAAAGTGACACTGCTCGAGATTATCGAAGAAGGTGACAACATCGGTGTTGACACACGAGAGGCCAAAAAGGTCTATGATAATGCAGATGCTACACTTGAACAAGTTCTGAAGGCTATCGAAGACCAAAAAGCTATCAACAAAGCAGGAAAGACCGACCTTTCTGCATTCTTCCTTACCAACCCACACTTCACACTTGACACCCCACTTTCAGAAGACAATGGTATCACAACCTATGATTATGACATGCCAGATCCCAACGGAAGCAATGGACGTAAGGTTGATTTTTATGGTATGCAAGATGTAACAGGTTGGGTAGCGAGCAATGTTCCTAATCCAGTACCTGACCCAAAGAACGAAGCAGGAAAAAGAGATGACGCTGGTAACGCGCGTGCCTGCGGTGTGTTCAAGTTGGGCAGCAACTCCTTCCTTGGCGGTGCAGCCTTCTTGCCTCCAACAACTTTGTCCGATGGTTCTACTGAAGGCAATGTGCTTGGATTTGTAGGTGTGTGGTCTGCTCTTTCTCAGTACAAGCAGCAGAAGACTCTCCCTGCAGGACAATACACCCTGGAGATATCTTTCTACAACACTGGTGGAACATCTGCCATCGATAAAAATCTGATGGGTTTCATTGAGGATAACGGCACAGAGCACCTTGCCACTACTACTACATTTACAGTTGGCAAATGGCTGAAAGAGAAGATTGATTTCACGCTTGACGAACCAACATCTGGTTACTTCTCTATGGGTTATAAGGCTGCTAATGTGGGTTCTGGTGGTATGCCACACTTCTTCATTGACGGTATCGCACTTTATTATATCGGCGACACAGAGATGGATCCATCTTTGATGGGCTTGCAGGCTGCCATCGAGCTTGGAGAGAAATATGTTGACGAAGAATTCTACACAGGACTTCAGGAACAACTCGAAGGCGCCATTCAGACTGGTGCCGACTTGGTTAGCTCACAAAGCAGCGATGTTGATGCCAACACTGCTGCCACAAAGGTCATCACAGACCTTATTCCTCTCGTAACGGCTAATATTGATGCATACAAGGCTCTTGAAGACTTCGTTACTGAAGGAGACCTCTACAACGCATTGGAGAAATATGAGACTGGATATGACGATCTTCACAATCGTCTGGGCTTGCTGAATGATGATATCAGCGATGCTCTTACTGATTACAACTGGAATACAGAATATATTTATGAGATTATCGCATCTCTGAACGGAATCATTAAGGAAGAGCTTCAGAAAGTGTTTGACAACGCTGTCGAAGCAGGCGAGGAGCTTGACAATGCAATCGACATCACTCCACTCTTCGAGCAGATGTCTTACACTTACAGCACAAGCGCTCTGAAGGGCACGGATGTACCTGATAAGGAATGGGCATACGGCGACGCAAGCAACTTCAAGACACAGTATGGTACTGCCGAGGTATGGAACCAAAGCCCATTCACTGTAAGCCGCACACTCAAGAACATGCCTGCAGGTACCTATACACTGACTACTAAGGCATTCTACCGCACAGCAGACAATGCTACAAACGTTAACAACTATGATCCTGAAAACGAGCTTGCCTTTGTTTTCGCTGGCAACAACAAGACCGCACTTGTCAACTCAGCAGAAATGAAGAGCAACGAGACCAAGGGTGAAGGCTGGGCTGAAACAGCTGACGGTTCTGGCATCTTCGTGCCAAACAGTCAGAAGGCCGGTTATGACATCTTCAACAACGAAGATTACGACGCAATCGTAACAAAGCCAGTTTCTACAGTACTCGCCGAGACGGGCGACCTCACCTTCGGTATCAAGGCCGACAAGATGGAGGAAAACTCTTGGGTGCTCTGGTATGGCTTCACTATCGAATACAACGCTCCTGACGCAGACGTTCTCAACGACGATTTGGAGGCTCTCATCGAAGAGTTCCACAACTACGCAGAGGAACAGGCTGACTACATGAACGATTATGAGAAAGCCTTCGCAACAGATGCAGAATCAGCAGCGACTATGGCGCTCTACACTGACTTGGAGACAATGGCTGCTGCACGCAAGGCCCTTGTTGCTGCATTCGAAGAGGTAAAGGCTGGCGTAGCCGCATGGGCTGCATACGCTACAGCAGCTGAAGAATTCACCAATGCCAAAGACGAATATTATGACGATGCTTCTTTCGAGGCACAAAGCGCATACGATGCAATTGAAGAAACCGTTGAAGCAGAAGAAGCTGCAAATTACAGCGCTGAAGAGTTGAAAGAATTCATTAGTCAGATGGAAACTGCAGTAGCAGACCTGAAGTTGCCTGCCGAAACCGGCGACGCCAGCGACGATAATGGTGTTGACATGACACTGCTCATCCAGAACCCAAGCTTCGAAGACGGTCTGAATGGTTGGACTTACTACAAGGGTTCTGACACAAAATCAGCTGACAATTCCGATGCAACATACCACATGGAGTTGGCTGAAGGAAGCTATGTATTCAACACATGGAACAGTTCTATTCCTGCAGAGGGCTTATATGTATCACAGGAGCTCAAGGCTCTCCCAGCAGGTACTTACGAATTGCAGGCAGTTCTTGCTTCCGATAAGGGCAACAAGATTAACCTCACAGCCAACGGTGTAGGCATGCCATTCGAGATTCCAGAGAAGGAAGCTGGCGTAGAGCTTGGAGAGAAGAACATTGGCATCGAAGCAAGCATCATCTTCAAGCTTGAGGAAAAGGGCAACGTAACCATCAAGGCTAGCAGCAAGAGCTGGTTCAAGGTCGACAACTTCCGCCTCACATTCTACGGAACTGAGAGCGCCAAGGAAGAGACCGAGATTGAAGATATTGAGATTGCCACTGCTCCTGCTACAGGCATCCTGTACAACCTGCTCGGTCAGCCAGTGAACAAGAGCTACAAGGGCATCATTATCAAGGATGGCAAAGCATACCTCAACAACTAACGTCCTACAAAAGACTTACTTAAACTCTTAAATAATTGGCACAAAGCTTTTGGCTTTGTGCCTTTTTTGTCCCCTTTTGTCAGGAACAATAACGACTTGCTTGGACGGTCGCAAACGACCACGCCTGGAAGAAAAAAAGCAACGAAGCTGCGACCAGAAAGTCTGTCGCGAAGCACCCTTTTTATAGGGAAACAAGAATACGAAATTTGATTGGAAATGTCACTTGTTAGCACAAAGATAGAAAAAAGAGAGCATTAACACTCAATTATTTGGACTAATAAGTTTTTTGTGCTAACTTTGTCGCAAACAACAGAATTAGCGCTCTATTCTATCATGAAAACAGACATTGAAATTGCACGCGAGTGTCAACTCGCACCCATTGAAGAGGTGGCACGCAAAATCAACGTGCCATTAGATGCCCTTGAACACTATGGCAAACACATCGCCAAGGTGCCCAACCAGCTCATTAACGAAAAGAAAGTCAAGAAGAGCAACCTCATCCTTGTAACGGCCATCACCCCTACCAAGGCAGGCATTGGCAAGACGACGGTGAGCATTGGCTTGGCACTGGGACTGAACAAGCTGGGCAAGAATGCCGTATGCGCCTTGCGTGAGCCTTCGCTGGGTCCCTGCTTCGGTGTGAAGGGCGGTGCCGCTGGTGGTGGCTACGCCCAAGTGCTCCCGATGGAGAAGATCAACCTTCACTTCACGGGCGACTTCCACGCTGTCACATCAGCCAACAACATGATTGCGGCTCTGCTTGACAACTACATCTACATGCATCGCGAAGAAGGCTTTGCCCTCAAGGAGGTGCTGTGGAAGCGTGTGCTCGACATCAACGACCGCAACCTTCGCTTCGTAGTCACAGGCTTAGGAGCTAAGTCTGACGGACTCATCGCCGAGACAGGATTCGACATCACTCCTGCCTCCGAAATCATGGCCATCCTCTGCCTTGCCAAGGACATTGACGACCTCCGTCGCCGCATTGGCAACATCATCTTGGGCATCAAGATGGATGACACGCCTTTCCGCGTGAAGGACATGGGTGTGGATGGAGCTATCACCGTGCTCCTTCTGGATGCCATCAAACCCAACCTTGTGCAAACGACCGAGCAGACTCCAGCCTTCGTGCATGGTGGTCCGTTCGCCAACATAGCCCACGGCTGCAACACCGTCATCGCCACACGCATGGCCATGACCTATGGTGATTATGTAGTGACAGAAGCCGGCTTCGGTGCTGACCTCGGTGCTGAGAAGTTCTTCAACATCAAATGCCGCAAGAGCGGTCTGCAGCCCAAGCTCACTGTCATTGTGGCCACCACACAGGGACTGAAGATGCACGGCGGTGTGCCCGTTGAGCGCATCAAGGAGCCAGATATGGAGGGCCTTGTGAAAGGTTGCGAGAACCTCGATCGCCACATCCGCAATATGCAGAGCTTCGGACAGAGTGTGGTTGTTGCCTTCAACCGCTACGCCACCGATACCGATGAGGAACTGGCCCTCGTGCGCCGTCACTGCGAGAACATTGGTGTGGGCTTCGCCATCAACAATGCCTTCCTCGAGGGCGGAACCGGCGCTACAGAGCTGGCACAGGTAGTCATCGACACCATCGAGAAGAACCCTTCGAAGCCTCTCACCCTCACCTACAACGATACGGACGACATCAAGACCAAGATAGAGAAAGTCGCCAAGAAAATCTATGGAGCCGCCACTGTCACTTACAGTACTACTGCCGAGAAGCAGCTCCTGCGCATTCAGAAGATTGGCTTGGAGAACTACCCCGTCTGCATTGCCAAGACGCAGTACTCCTTCTCAGCCGACAAGAGCCTCTATGGATGCCCCACAGGCTTCAACGTACACATCCGCGACCTGGTCATCAATTCTGGTTCCGAGATGATTGTGGCCATTGCAGGCGACATCATGCGTATGCCAGGACTGTCGAAGTCGCCACAGGCAGAGCGCATCGACATTGTGAACGGCGAAATCGAAGGACTCTCATAAGGGAACATACCTTCCTGTCCGTTGCAGAGGCACACGCACATCAGCCGGACAAGAAGCATTTGACATACACGAGCGAGGGAGCATCCGTCATGGATGCTCCCTCGCTTATTTTTAGGTCCTTCGTGCACCACTTTGGCGGTGTGACTCAGACCGAGGGTGCCGGTGTGACTCAGACCGCCTACCTCGGTGTGAGTCACACCGTTTTTGAGGTGTAGGAAGCCACGGTCAAGACGTAGCCCTTATCGGGGGATTCCTCCGTGCGAAGCGCCACATCTTTATATTTAAGGAGAATGTTTTTGAGGTCATCGTCAATGCCACGTCCCGTGAGCTTGACGATGGCCTCCTTCTGTGTCCAGTAGCGGGTGAAAGCCAACTGCGGGTCGGACGCCTGCTGAACGGCGGCAAACTCTTGGTCATTGAGCACATGGCGGGCCAAAGCCTCATCATAACGGCCAATGCGCTCAATGTCCACCCCCACAGCAAAGGGAGCCACCACACAGGCAATGGCGGATTTGCAATGCGAAAGGTTGAAGTGAAGGTCGGAAGTCTCTAAGACAAGGGACGGTTTGCCGTGCTCTCCAATGGAGAACTGGGGCTGCTTAGTGATGCCATAAACTTCCCGTAAGGCCTGACACAAGAGAAGGTAGGAAAAGGCACATTCCTTGCGCCCTTGCTCATGCTTGAAGCGCAAGGTTTTCTCCCGCCGCCATTCAGGAAGAGCGGCAATAGCCTCCTCCAGCTCTTCTGGCGTGATGGCATCAAGGTCGTCTTTTATGAATAACCGATAACACATTATTTATAATGGGGAGTTAAAGGGGAAGTTAAAGAGGAAGTTAAAGGGGAAGTTAAAGGGGACGATAGTTAGGGAGTGAAAAGTGAAAAATAAAAGTTACTTCGTCAACTGTTTCCATTCCCACCTCGCTTCTTCTCCCTCTAAACAGGGGGATTGAGGGGGTCTCCACTGTCAACTGTCAAAGCCTTTCCCCGCAATGTTGGCAATAGTTTGCCTTGAGGTCTGTCTTCTCGTTACAACGAGGACAACGTCCATCCTTGCCCCGACGCTTGGTCTCGTCAATCATGGTGGCAGACACAATGCCCGTGGGTACAGCGATGATGGTGTAGCCCAGTATCATGACAATGCCCGACAGGAAACGTCCAACGAGCGTGACGGGCGTGATGTCGCCATAGCCTACGGTAGTGAGCGTGACGATGGCCCAATAGATGCTGGCACCGAGGTCGGTAAACTGAGTGCCAGGCTGCCCACCCTCCACCATGAACATCAGTGTGCCGAGAATAATCACCAGGATGATGACAAAGAGGAAGTACACCAATATCTTGCGCAGACTGAGGCGTATGCTCTGCATGAGGAGATAGCCCTCATTGATGAAGGCAAAGAGCTTCAGCACACGGAAGATGCGGGTGAGGCGGAACACACGGAGAATAAACAGATAGCGCGCACTGGAAAGGTACGGAATGAAAGAGAGGTAGAGGGGCAGCGTGGCCAGAAGGTCGATGATGCCAAAGAAACTGAATATATAGCTCCGAGGATTGGAGGAGCAGTAGATACGCAAAATATACTCAATGGTGAAGAAGATGGTGAGCACATATTCCAGCACGGTGAGCACATCCTTGAAACGCCCTACCACCGCAGGCTGTGTCTCTACAAAAGCTACCACCAAACTGATGATGATGGCAATCATCACCACCATATCAAATATGCGACCCGCCCGTGAATCCGAATTGCCCACGATGTTGTTGAGCCGCATTTTATCTTTCATGATTATATTGAACTTTTTCATGCCACAAAATTAGGAAAATAAAATGAAAAGAAGTACCTTTGTGCCAATTTTATCACTATTTACGAACTAAGACCTTTGTCAAATTGTCAAATGATGCTATCTACGAGTTTCTCCTGTACAAGGAGTAGCATGCGGTGGCTCCAAATGGAACGAGTTGACAGAGCAGAGCCTATACACATTCATGGATGAGATACAAGAACTGAAAGATTTTCTGGACGAGGGTTACATGTCAGAAGTGTTCCACTCTCTCAACACCATTCCGTGGAAATTGGACATGCAGAAAAATGTCCTCACTACCAATCTTTCTTTTATTGACCCTAAATACACAAACGGAGCCCTCCTGCACAAACAAAGCTTTGAGGAACTGACCAAGAGCATCGTGCCCTCTTACCGCGAAGAGGTGCTGGAAATATATCGCAAAATCAGAAACGGCATGGCGCTTCAAGCCAGTTTCCAGATGCCCGTGCACATCAACGAATATCACGAGCCACTGTGGACCGAGACAAACCTGGTGGCCAAGAAGCATAATAAAAAAGGCGAGGCAACCATCGTGGTGGGCGCCACCACCATCATCCAGGAGAGAAAAGAAGCCGAAAACGCCATGATAGAGGCTCGCAGAAAGGCTGAGCAAGCCAACTTAATCAAGACGAACTTCCTGGCCAACATGACGCATGAGTTCCGCACACCGCTGAACTCCATTCTGGGCTTCTCCACCATCATGGCTCACAGCGATACCATCGAGGAGCGCATGCAGTGCCTCGGTGCGGTACAGACAAGCGGCAAACTGCTGCTGCAAATCATCGACGACGTGATTGAGTTGTCGCAACTGGAGTCGAACGAGGTGGAGCTCCACCGCAATCTGCTCGACATCAACGAGCTGCTGAAAAAGGTAGTGGAAGAGGCTAAGCCCATGAGAAAGCCCAATGTGGAGATGGCCTACCACAACACCGAGGCCAATATCATTCTGCACGGCGACGAACAGAAGATTTCGCTGGTGCTGAAACAGATTCTCGACAACGCTTGCAAGTACACAGAACAGGGGCACATTGATGTCTATTGCCACAAGAGCAGTGAGCATGCCGTCATCACGGTGAAGGACACGGGATCCGGCATGAGCCAAGACAGCGTGCGCCACATCTTTGACCGCTTCTACAAGGGCGACAGCTTTGTGCCCGGCACAGGCTTAGGCATGAGCGTAGTAAAAGGTCTGGTCACACTGTGGAACGGCACAATCAAAGTGGACAGCGAACAGCATGTGGGCACCTCCATCACGTTCACCATTCCACTGCATGCATCCTTCTTCCAGAAACGCACACCACACGAATTCGTACACGACATTCCCCATTCTGTCCTATAGGCACGATAAATTGTTCCAATGAACCACTCATAAATACTCGTTTTGCACATCGTTTTTTAGGGTGTGCATTTTTTATCTTTCATTTTTACACAGAATGAGAAAGTATGTGTAAAACGCTCATAATTACGCTTTTTTTATTTGTACGAAACACTATTTGTTGGTAATTTTGAACTCGAAAAGAGGCGCATTGTGCGCATGTGTGCATTTTTATATGAGTAAGAACAAGACCAATACCATGCTTGATAGATTTCTCAAGCAATCCAGCTTCACTTCACAAGAAGATTTCGAGAAGAATTTTGAGTTTGTCATTCCCGAAAACTTCAATTTCGCCTATGACGTGATGGACGTTTGGGCCGAGGAAACCCCAGACCGCTTGGCGTTGCTATGGTGCAATGACAAGGGCATCGAACGCCGATTCACCTTCGCAGACATCCGCCGCGAGTCAAACAAGGTGGCAAGTTATCTGCTCTCACTGGGCATCGGCAAGGGCGATTTTGTGATGCTTATCATGAAGCGCAGGTATCAGTTCTGGCTCACTATGCTGGCACTGCACAAGATTGGCGCAGTAGCTATTCCTGCCTCTTTTCTGCTGACAAAGAAAGACCTTGTGTACCGCATGAAGTGCGCGGACGTGAAGGCGATTGTTGCTGCAGGCGACGATGAGATTTTGCAGCACATCAACGAGGCTTATGCCGAATGGCCTACACTGAAGCACCGCATCAGCATTGGTCCTAAGGTGCCAGAGGGATGGGATGACTTCAAGGCAGGCGTGAAGAACGCTCCCGAATACAAGGGCAAGCGCGTAACAAACTCCAACGACTTCCTCCTCATGTACTTCACTTCGGGCACGAACGGAGAGCCCAAGATGGCCATCCACGACCACACCTACCCACTAGGACATATCGGCACAGCAGCTTTTTGGCACAACTTGCACATGGGCAGCCTGCACCTGACGGTGGCCGACACCGGATGGGCTAAGGCTACATGGGGCAAGATGTACGGACAATGGATTGCCGGTGCCACCTTGTTTGTGTACGACCATGAGAAGTTCCACGCTGCCGACATTCTGGAGAAGGTGGGACAGTATCGCATCACCAGCTTCTGCGCTCCTCCAACCATCTACCGCTTCATGATTCGCGAAGACTTGAGCCGTTTCGACCTCAGTTCGCTGGAGAATGTGACGACGGCAGGCGAGGCGCTGAACTCAGCAGTATATGACAAGTTCCTTGAAATCACCGGACTGGAGATCAGAGAGGGCTTTGGACAGAGCGAGACGACTTGCCTGATTGCCACAACACCTTGGATGAAGACAAAGCCAGGTTCGATGGGCAAGCCTATGCCACAATATGACATCCACCTGCTGAAAGCCGACGGAAGCGAAGCGAAGGTGGGCGAGGAAGGACAGATTGCCATCCGCACGGACCATCAGAAGCCTATCGGCCTGTGCTGCGAATACTACCACAACGATGGCGAAACGAAGAAGGGCTGGCATGATGGCTTCTACTTCACAGGCGACTTGGCATACAAGGATGAAGATGGTTACTTCTGGTTTGTGGGCAGAGCCGATGACGTCATCAAGTCAAGCGGTTACCGCATTGGCCCGTTCGAGGTGGAAAGCGCGCTGATGACTCACCCATCTGTGGTGGAGTGTGCCATCACTGGTGTGCCTGACGACATCCGTGGTATGGTGGTGAAAGCAACTATCGTGCTGGGCAAGGAATGGAAAGACAGGGCAAACGAGGATTTGGTGAAAGAGCTGCAAGATCACGTGAAGAGAACTACTGCCCCTTACAAATACCCGCGCATCATCGAGTTTGTGGACGAACTACCGAAGACGCATTCGGGAAAGATTCGCCGTGTGGAAATTCGAGAGAATGACGCGAAGAAGATTTGAGAACCCCTTCCTGCCTCCCCAAGGGGAGGAGATGGGATGCTTTAAGAACAAAAGAACTAACCTAAAGAAGCGAACGAATGACCGAAGCAGACTGGATAGCTAAAGGCAAAGATGCGTATGCCCGTATGGACTGGAAAGTGTGCCTTGATTCCTATGCCGAAGCCATCAAACTGAACCCCACATCGGAAGCCGTGGAACTGAGAAAGATGACGATGAATATCGTGGAGTTCTACAACAAAGACCAATACAATCCGTAAAGATAGAAGAGGAGAGAAAGAAGCGAATGATTCACTTCAACTATTTCCAAGAAGCGATAACAATCAAATAACTAATGATATGGCAAAAATGAGAGGCGCTATCGTTGTCGACATTGAGCGTTGCAAGGGCTGCAACCTCTGCACGATAGCATGCCCGTTACATCTTGTCACACTGAGCAGTACCGTCAACCACAAAGGTTACAACTATGCGGAACAGACCGATTGGGAAAAGTGCAACGGCTGTACCAGTTGTGCCATCGTATGCCCCGACGGCTGCATTACGGTTTACAGAAAGAAGGAGGAGTAAAGATGGACAACGAGCAAAAAGACATTGTGTTGCTGAAAGGCAACGAAGTGATTGCCAAAGCCGCTATCCGCTATGGATATGACGGTTTCTTTGGCTACCCTATCACCCCACAAAGTGAAGTGCTGGAAACGCTGGCTGTTGACAAGCCTTGGGAGACCACTGGTATGGTGGTGCTGCAGGCTGAGAGCGAGCTGGCTTCTATCAATATGCTGTATGGCGCAGGCTGTACTGGCAAATTGGCGTTTACCTCCAGCTCATCTCCTGGCATCGCGCTGATGCAGGAAGGCATCAGCTACATGGCTGGCAATGAGCTGCCTGGTGTGATTGTCAGCGTAGGTCGTGGCGGCCCAGGTCTTGGCACCATCCAGCCAGGACAGGCCGACTATTATCAGGCTGTGTACGGCGGCGGCAATGGTGACTACAACACCATCGTGCTGGCACCTAACAGCGTGCAGGAGATGTGTGACTGCATGGGCAAGGCTGCTGAACTGACGTTCAAGTGGAGAATGCCTGTCATCATTCTCTCTGACGGTGTGCTGGGCCAGATGATGGAGAAGGTGGAACTGCCTCCTTTCCGTCCTCGCCGCACAGACGAGGAGATTGCCCAGCAATGCCCTTGGGGCACAAATGGCATCGGTCTGAAAAACAGAAAGTACAACTTCATGTCCACTCTGGAGTTTGACCCTCAAGTGATGGAGGACCGCAACCAGAAGATGGCGGCCAAGTATCGCCAAGTGGAGGCTGAAGAAGTGGATTATGAACTGTATAAGGTGGATGATGACACCGAATACCTCATCGTGGCTTACGGCATCTCATCACGCATCAGCATGAAGGCTATCGACCTACTGCAAGAGGCAGGCATAAAGGTGGGCATGCTGCGTCCAAAGACTCTTTGGCCTTTCCCTAATAAGATTATCAGCGAACTCTCGGAGCGCATCAAGAGCATCCTCTGCGTGGAGCAGTGTGAGGGCCAGATGATTAAAGACGTGCGCCTCGCCACGGAAGGACAGGCTACCGTGTTCCACTCTGGACGCTCTGGTGGCATGGTATCTTCTCCAATGGAAATTGTGGAAGACTTCAAGAGTATGGCACGCGAAAAAATGAGCAACAACTGGCCTAAAGGCTATTGGATGAAGTAGGACTTCGAAACTCCTAAAAAAGAAAGAAACAATGACACGCGAAGAACTGATTATACCTGAAAATAGAATCTACGGCAAGCCTCGACTGATGAACGAAACGCCGATGCACTACTGCCCAGGATGCAGTCATGGCTTAGTTCACAAGCTTGTGGCTGAAATCATCGAGGAGATGGGCATGGAGGAAGATACCATTGCCATCTGTCCTGTAGGTTGCGCTGTGTTTGCCTACCGTTACGTGGATGTGGACTGGATTGAAGCCAGTCATGGACGTGCTCCTGCATGCGCATCGGCTGTGAAGCGCCTTTGGCCTAACAAGCTCGTCTTCACCTATCAAGGCGATGGCGATATGGCCTGCATCGGCACAGCAGAGTCTATCCATGCCCTGAACCGTGGTGAGAATATCACCATGATATTCATTAACAATGCTATCTACGGTATGACTGGCGGACAGATGGCTCCCACCACATTGATGGGCATGAAGACTGCCACTTGCCCTTATGGCCGCCAAGCAGACTTGCACGGATATCCCCTCCACATCACCGACTTGGCCGCGAACCTCGAAGGAACCTGCTATGTTACCCGCCAGGCTGTCAACACGGTGGCCAACATCCGCAAGGCAAAGAAGGCCATCCGACAGGCTTTCGAGAACTCACTGAACAAGAAAGGAACGTCCCTTGTTGAAATCGTTTCCACTTGCGCATCAGGCTGGAAGAAGACACCGGAACAGGCCAACCAATGGATGGAGGAGAATATGTTCCCCTATTACCCACTGGGAGACTTAAAGAATACTGTAGTAAAGGAATAAGACTATGACTGAAGAAATCATCATATCAGGTTTTGGAGGACAAGGAGTCCTCTCAATGGGAAAGATTCTTGCTTACGCCGGTATCATGGAAGGCAAAGAAGTGAGCTGGATGCCCGCCTATGGCCCGGAACAGCGTGGTGGAACCGCCAACGTGACCGTTATTGTCAGCGATGAGATGGTATCCTCCCCTATCGTGAGCGCGTATGATACTGCCATCGTGCTGAACCAGCCTTCATTGGAAAAGTTTGAGCCGCTGGTAAAACCCGGTGGAACGATTATCTACGACGGACACTCCATCATTCAACCACCTAAGCGTGATGACATCAACGTCTATCGCATCGATGCCATGGAAGAGGCTGCCCGTACGGGCAACTCAAAGGTGTTCAACATGCTGGTGCTTGGCGGTTACCTAAAGGTGCGCCCTATCGCCACTGTGGAAGATGTGGTGAAAGGTCTCCACAAGGCGCTGCCCGAACGCCATCACAAGCTCATCCCCATGAACGAAGAGGCTATCCGCCGAGGCATGGAACTCATTCAGAAGATGAATTGACAATACATTTCTGAATGAGTTGGGATGGAAGTAGCATGCTGCGAGTCAAGGAACGAATACAAAGCAGAATGCCAACGGACATCGGGGGATGACCTTCAGAAGATGAATTGATAAGCCATTGAACCGATTACGCTCAACCCACATATACAAGAATGCCCATCAAGACGGTCCGTCTTGATGGGCATTCTTTGTTGAACGAGCGTTCAATCGGTAACAAGAAAACGCATTGCAATGAGTCCTGCAATGCGTTTTGGGGTTAATCACCACGCTTATCAACGAATTTGTAGTCTTTGTACTGAGCCCGCGGGAAGGTAAACATGGCATCAGTAATGCCGCCAGACTTAAAGTTGGAGATATCAACATTCGCCCAAATGAAGGCCACTTTGACGCGAAGCTGAAGCGGGTCATGCTTTTTCTTATCTATCAAAGCCTTGATTTCCTTCATGCCCTTCTTCCCTTTCTTTACATTAAGGGTGAGCATATAGCCCTTAGGGTCTGAGGCGATATGGTAAGTGTAATTGTCGGGCTCGAACTTGAAGTCATCACCGTAGCGGCTCTGTTTAGGATCATCCCCTTTGTATATCTCCACACGCTGCTTGTCGTCTTTCACGACATAGGCTGTAACGCCATCGTTCCATGACTTGCTGGATTTCGACTGGTATTTGCTCTTCTTTCCCTTATACCAGATGGTGCCTTCGGTCTTGAACAAGTTCGCCACATTCACCTTGTAATGCAGCGATGCTCCCTGCTGACCAAACACTTTCTCATACACTTCGTCAAACATCTTACGTGCCTGACGAGCGTTCGCATTTTCCTGCGCTTGAACACTAAGAATGGACAGCAGCAATGCCAATCCCAATATCAGTCTTTTTCTCATCATCATGTTTTATATTAAACAAAAAAGGACTTCTGCAAATTACCTTTCACAGAAGTCCTTTCGTTGTACCCAGAGCCGGGATCGAACCGGCACGGATTGCTCCATTGGTGTTTGAGACCAACGCGTCTACCAATTCCGCCATCTGGGCATCTTTCCTAAATGCGGTGCAAAGGTAGGGCAAAAATCTGACTCGACAAAAGTTTTTGGCAGAAAAGTAAAAAAGGAGAAGTAAAAAAGTTGCTACCGCAGGTATTCAACGGCTGTTGAAGGGCCTATGCGGTAGCAACTCAAAGTCAATATCTTCGTTCTTACTACTTCAATCCTGCCTTAAGCGAACGGATAACTGCCGAGTTGAAACCGGCGTGGTCAAGCTCGTTGAGTCCTTTGATAGTAACACCGCCTGGCGTGGTCACCTTGTCAATGGCCTCTTCGGGATGCCATCCTGTAGCTTTCAGCAGCGAAACGGCTCCCTGCATGGTTTGGAGAGCAATCTGCTTGGCTTGCTGAGGATAGAAGCCCATCTCGCAGCCACCTTCCATTTGGGCACGGATGTAACGCATCACGTAAGCAATACCGCATGAAGCCATCATCATGCCAGGACCCACAAGGTTCTCACCCACCACAAGAGTGTCACCGTCAATGGCATAGAGATCTTCGACTACCTTGAGGCTTGCATCGGAAGCGGTGGCTCCCTTTGCAATGAAACTCATGCTGGTACCAAATTCAGCGGCTATATTGGGAATGACGTAGAAATACTGCCCTGCCGCGCCCAGCTCTTCCTCCAGCATGGAGGTGGTAAAGTTGGCAGCATCGGATACAATGATCTGCTTTTCGAGGTTCAGCACGTGCTTTACCTCTGCCAGAACGAGTTTCATCAGCCAAGGCTTCACCACAAGCACAACAACATCAGCGTCTTTCACCGCTTCTATATTGTCGGTTGTAGTCTGAAGAGCAGGAAAATCCTGCTTAAACTGAGCCAACAGAGCCTCATTCTTGTCTGCAATAGTGATATTGCCCACTTTCCCGCTTTTTGCCCATCCCTTGATGAGCGCGCCTCCCATATTGCCAGCGCCAATTACAGTAAGTTTCATTTTTTTTGTTGCTTTGGATTATTAGTTGTAACTTTGTCGCAAAGTTACGATTAAGTGAGGGAACAGCCAAATTTATTTGAGGTTTTCCGAGCCAAAGCAACTTACACGTCGTGAAAGTTACGGCAATCCCCGTATTCGGCAAAATAAATAGCCGATTTCCTCGTTTTAATAGGTGATGAAATCTACACATTATTATATAATAGCATGTCTGTGGACTCTCTTGATGTTCTCACCATCCGCCATGATGTATGCTCAACAGCGGAAAGTGATGAACAGGCCATATATTGACCAGCGCAAGTTCCACTACGGATTCTTGGCAGGCATGCATCTGCAGGACATTGAACTGGAGCAGAACGGATATACGGATGGGGATGGGAACCAATGGTGGGCTGAGACACCTAACTACGAGCCGGGCTTCTCAGTGGGCATATTGGGAGAGTTTTACCTCACCCAAAACTTAGCCCTACGCATCATTCCTACCATGCACTTCGGCACGAAGAACATGAATTTCCGCAACGAGAAGGACAACAAGCGCTTGTTCCAAACGATTAAATCAACGTATATCTCCGTTCCCATAGATGTGAAATTCGCTGCTGAGCGCTTCAACAACTACCGTCCATACATTATGGCGGGTGTTACCCCTGCTTTTGACCTCACCGTGAAGAAGCAGAAGCAATACTTGTTGAGGAACACAGACTGTTACCTTGAACTGGGTATGGGTTGTGACTTTTACCTGCCATTCTTCAAGTTCATCCCCGAAGTGAAGTTCATGTATGGACTCTCTAATGTCATCAACAAGAATCGCTCCGACCTCACAGATGAGACTCAGCTCATCTTCACGAAATCGGTCAACAGCGCGCGCAGCAAGATGATTGTCTTTACGTTCTATTTCGAATAAGCATGAAATACTCTATCATCATACCCGTATATAACCGCCCTGAAGAAGTGGACGAACTGCTTGAGAGCCTGACACGTCAGACTGTCAACGACTTTGAAGTGGTGGTGGTGGAGGATGGTTCCACTGTGCCATGCAAAGAGGCTGTGGAGAAGTACACGGACAAGCTTAACATCCAATACCTCACGAAGAAGAATGGCGGTCCGGGGCCTGCACGCAACTATGGCGTGGAACACTCGAAAGGCGAATATGCGCTTATCCTTGACAGCGACTGCGTCTTGCCTGAAGGGTATTTGGCTGCCATCGAGAAAGAGCTGACAGAGAATCCTTGCGATGCTTTCGGAGGTCCCGATGCAGCACACGAATCGTTCACCAACATCCAAAAAGCAATCTCTTACAGCATGACCTCGTTCTTCACAACAGGAGGCATTAGAGGTGGCAAGAAGAAGGGAGCCATGGACAAGTTCTATCCACGCTCCTTCAACATGGGCATACGACGGGATGTGTATCTCAAACTGCACGGATTCAGTAAAATGCGGTTTGGAGAAGATATTGACTTCAGTTACCGCATTGTAGAGGCAGGCCACACATCACGTCTCTTCCCTGATGCATGGGTTTGGCATAAGAGAAGAACTGATATGGACAAGTTCTTCAAGCAGGTGTTCAATTCGGGCATTGCACGCATTAACCTCACCAAACGCCACCCTGGCACGCTGAAGCTGGTGCACTTGTTGCCAATGGTCTTCACGGTCGGCGTGCTGCTGCTCATCGCTGCAGCGGTGTTCTTCCGCATGTGGGACCACTACCGAGATACCGCTACAGGCATCATGCTGTCTAATGGAGGCTTTATCCCCTTGTACGGACTATGCCTCTTACCGATAGCACTCTATATGCTGCTCATCTTTACTGATGCTAGCATCAAGAGCAAGAGCATGGTGATTGGATTCCTTAGTGTAGAAGCTGCATTCGTGCAACTCATGGGGTATGGATTCGGATTCCTCAAGGCATGGTGGTTGCGCTGTGTGCAAGGGAAAGACGAGTTCACGGCATTTGAGAAGAATTTCTATGATTAACGACAACAACACATACACATCTATCAAACACTGGGCAGAGGAAGATCGCCCACGCGAGAAGCTGATGGCGAAAGGTGCCGAAGCACTGACTAACGCGGAACTGCTCGCAATCCTCATCGGAGGAGGAACCACGAAGAAATCTGCCGTGGAATTGATGCAGGAAGTTCTGCATGATTGTGGCGACACGTTGCGAGGACTCAACCACATGACTCTGCAAGACCTCATGCGCTTCAACGGCATTGGAGAGGCCAAGGCGCTCACCATCATCGCGGCTGCAGAGATTGGCAAACGCCGCATCATGGAGGACAGCCGAGACATACAACAGTTCCGCTCCAGCGCCGATGTCCTGAAATACATGACACCTCTCATTCAAGACCTCAACCACGAAGAGAGCTGGGCGCTGCTGCTCAACAATAATGCACGTCTACTACACCTTTCCCATCTCAGTAAAGGAGGACTGGCCGAAACGACAGTAGATGTACGCATGTTGCTGAAAGAAGCGCTGCTCCACGATGCCACAAGTTTCATCCTTGTACACAACCATCCGAGTGGCAACATCCGCCCCAGTCGACACGACGAAGAACTGACTCTGCGCGTGAACCGAGCGGCACAAGCCTTGAACCTTCGAATGATAGACCATGTGATTGTAACAGAAGGAGACTACTACAGTTTCTCCGAGAATGGGAAAATCTAAACAACTTAGGGATCTCGCCAAACTCACGAAGGGGCACATCTCCCCAATACGGTAAAGAGAACCCATCAGATACACTACACAAATGTAGACAGCACCCTTCTTGGGGCTCAGCAAAGAAGAACAAATACGATTATGACAAAATACGAAGTAGAAGAAAAGACCGTTGAATACCTTAAGACGGTGTTCGACCCCGAAATCCCAGTCAACGTATGGGATCTCGGCATGATATACAAAATCGATGTGAAGGAATGCCAAAGTGCCACACCATCAGAAGAGGCTCTCTTTGACATTGACATCGATATGACGTTTACTGCTCCCAACTGTCCTGCTGCCGACTTCATCCTCGAAGACATCCAGCAGAAACTGGAAGGCATTTCAGCCGTGAAGACGGTGAACGTGAATGTGGTATTCGAGCCTGAATGGAACAAAGACATGATGAGTGAAGAAGCCAAGCTCGACTTAGGATTCATGTAACAAACAATAGTTAGAGCCTACACGATAGAGTCTAACGGCAAGAGAACATAGAAGACATGAAGAATATCTATTTCATCAGCGATGCCCACCTGGGAAGTCGTGCCATTGAGCACCGACGCACGCAAGAACGCCGTCTTGTCAACTTTCTGGACAAGATCAAGGACAAGGCAGAAGCCGTCTATATGTTAGGCGACATGTTCGACTTCTGGTTCGAATACAAAGAAGTGGTGCCTAAAGGCTATACACGTTTCCTTGGAAAGATTAGCGAGCTCACAGACTTGGGTGTGGAAGTGCACTACTTCACGGGCAACCACGACATGTGGATGGAGGATTATCTGGAGAAGGAATGCGGCGTGATTCTCCATCGTCAGCCATGTACAATGGACCTGTTCGGCAAAATCTTCTATCTTGCACATGGAGACAGGCTCGATTACCGTGACAAGGCATGGCAAACGCGCCTGATGTTCTGGTGCTTCCACAACAAGACGCTGGAGAAGATGGCACGCTGGATTCACCCTCACTGGTTCATGAACTTCGGTCTCAACTGGGCTAAGCACTCGCGCATGAAACGTACCATAGGCGCTTTGCAACCCGATGCGGAAGGACGCGTGTTAACAAAAAATGGATTCCACAACGACACCCGTCTCGTGGGATACGAAAGTGCCCCTAGCAACGGAGAAGAGCCCTATCAGGGTGAAGACAAAGAGGGGTTGGTGCTCTATGCCAAAGACTATCTCAAGACACACCCAGAGGTCAATTACTTTATCTTCGGGCATCGTCACATCGAGTTAGACCTGATGCTGAGCAAAGAGACACGCCTCCTTATACTTGGTGAATGGATTACCCTCTTCACCTACGCGGTATGGGACGGCGAACACCTGTTCATGGACAACTTCATCGAAGGAGAGACCGAACTATAGATTCTAAAAAATGGAACAGGCAAGCAGCAAGACTCTGCAATCTAGTCAAAGGGAACGGATTGCCGACATCGACATCATGAAATGCATCTTCATCGTCTTGATGGTGATCTTTCATCTTGTCTATATCGGTGACGCCTACCCCTATGCCAAGAAGGTCGTGTACACTTTCCACATGATGGGGTTCCTGCTTTTCTCCGGTTACCTGATGAACATCCATAAATCATGGGCGGCTTTTGCCAAAACACTCTTTTGGTACGCCATCCCTTACCTTATCATGGAAGGCGGCTACATCCTCATGGCTGCCGTTCTGCCCATCCGCGAGCATATTGACCGACTCACACCAGCAGTCTTTCTCGACCGGCTTTTGCTACACCCTTTAGGTCCCTATTGGTATCTGCAAAACCTTATTCTATGCGGACTCACATACTTTGCCATCTTCCGCATTCCCAAACTATCGCTCCACTCCCGATTCATTCTTATAGGTGGTGCTTTCTGCGCTTATGCACAATGTCTCCACGTCATATCCTTATCGGCTGGACTCTATTTCCTCGTTGGAGCCATACTGCAACAAAGCCACACCCCCTTCAACAAGCTGTTCCAAGCATCCCCTTTTGCATTGCCCGTCTTGGCATTGCTAATTCTTTTCCCTATCAATCTTTCCTCCACATACATTGGGGGCATCTTCATCGTCTACGCCGTTATCTGCGCAGGCATGCTGCTGACCAAACACTTACAAGGAAAGACACGGACACTTCTCCTCTTCATCGGCAGAAACACTTTACCGATTTTCCTCTTTTCCCCCATCTTCACATTACTCAGCAAGCATCTTTTGCCTCTTACGTCTATCGACCCGTCAGGCATCCTCTTCACGTTCATTGCCCTACCCCTCTGTATTCTTGGCTCTCTCGCCATAGGTTGGGCTATGGATGCCATACACATTTCACCACTTTTCTTTGGCAAGAAGAAAGTCCTTGCCTAAGTCCTTTTTGGACTAAGCCCTAAATATGCAACATCTTTATGCATTTTATGCAAATATTCTGCATAAAACACTTGCTATATGCAAGAATAATTGTAACTTTGCAGTCGATTTGTGAATATTTATGCAATAACAAGACCTTGCATAATACACCAAACAGCCCAACAATGACAGCAAGACAATCAAGACTCGACATCATCAAGGCCATCATTCAGACTCAAGAGATTGGCAGTCAAGACGAACTGGCACAAGCACTCTCGAAAGAAGGAGTGAACATGACGCAGGCCACCTTGTCGCGTGACTTAAAGTTATTGAAAGTTGTGAAAGGCTTTTCACCCAAAGGGCGCTCCATCTACATGCTGCCCGAAAACCCCTATTATCGAAGGGTTCGGGAACATCGGCAAGTAGGCACAGCTATCCAAAACGGCTTCATGTCTGTGAAGTTTTCAGGACAGTTGGCCGTCATCAAATGCCGCCCCGGTTATGCCAGCGGACTAGCCAGCGACATAGACAATGCCCACTTCCATGAAGTTATTGGCACCATAGCAGGAGACGACACCATCTTCCTTGCACTGGAAGAAGGGTTCAACAAAGAAACACTCGAAGCAAACTTAAGAACAATCGTACCGGTATATCCGGGAAGCCAGATTTAGAATTATAATATAAAACGATGATATACGAAGACGGAATCAAGGTGATTGTGGCAGATGCCAATCACGAGAAATATGTGGATTTGATACTTGACACCATCCGTGAGGCAGCGAAGAAACGTGGTACCGGTATTGCCGAACGCACGCACGAGTATGTGGCTACGAAGATGAAAGAAGGGAAAGCAGTGTTGGCACTCGATCCAAGCCAGCAGACAGAGCTTGGTGACAAATTCGTGGGCTTCAGCTACATTGAGACGTGGGGTAATAAATCCTATGTGACCACATCGGGTCTGATTGTTCATCCTGACTATCAGGGACGCAACATTGCCAAGCGCATCAAAGACCACACGTTCACGTTGGCACGTGTACGTTGGCCCCATGCCAAGATATTCTCCCTCACATCCGGCGACGCCGTGATGAAGATGAACACAGCATTGGGTTATGTGCCTGTAAGCTTCAATCAACTCACAGACGATGACGCCTTCTGGCGTGGATGCAGAGGATGCGTGAACCATCCTATCCTGGAGATGAAGAACCGAAAGTTCTGCATTTGCACAGGCATGCTCTATGATCCAGCGCAACACAAGGGCGAGCCCACTCCTATTGAAATCTTCCAAGAAATCATGAAGGAGATGGTAACAAGAGGGCTGATGTAAGATAGCTCAGCCACCCTCTTTCCGCAAGGAAGAGATGGTGGTCCAAAAACGCAGAAATAAAAAATAATAATAAGATAAGTAGAATCCTCCCCACAAACATTCTACTCTCCTCTTCAACAGGAGGAGCGGGGAGAGGGTCAGTATGGCAGAAAAGAAAAAGGTTGTCGTTGCCTTCAGCGGCGGATTGGACACCAGCTACACAGTGATGTATCTGGCAAAGGAAAAAGGTTATGAAGTGTATGCAGCATGCGCCAACACAGGCGGCTTCTCAGCAGAACAGCTAAAGACCAATGAAGAGAACGCATACAAGTTGGGTGCTACAAAGTATGTGACGCTCGACGTAACACAGGAGTATTACGCCAAGTCACTCAAGTACATGGTGTTTGGCAATGTGCTTCGCAACAACTGCTACCCCATTTCAGTATCTTCTGAACGTATTTTCCAGGCACTGGCCATTGCACGCTATGCCAAGGAAATTGGCGCCAGCGCTATCGCTCACGGCTCTACCGGTGCCGGCAACGACCAGATTCGTTTCGACATGACGTTCCTTGTGATGGCTCCTGGTGTGGAAATCATCACACTGACCCGCGATGGCAACCTGAGCCGTCAGGAAGAGATTGACTATCTGAACAAGAACGGCTTTGCTGCTGACTTCACCAAACTGAAATATTCATACAACGTAGGCATCTGGGGCACCTCTATCTGCGGTGGCGAGATTCTCGACTCCACACAGGGGCTGCCAGAATCTGCTTACCTGAAGCACCCCACAAAGGAAGGTCCAGAGCTTTTGAAGTTGGGCTTTGAGAAGGGTGAGCTCTGCTCCGTGAACGGTAAGTACTACGACGACAAGATTGCTGCCATCCAGGCCGTGGAAGAGATTGGCGCTGCTTATGGCATCGGTCGCGACTGCCATGTGGGCGACACAATCATTGGCATCAAGGGCCGTGTAGGTTTCGAAGCCGCTGCCCCCATGCTCATCATAGGTGCACACCGTTTCTTGGAGAAGTACACCCTGTCGAAGTGGCAGCAGTATTGGAAGGACCAAGTAAGCAACTGGTACGGCATGTTCTTGCACGAGAGCCAGTACTTAGAGCCCGTCATGCCAGATATCGAGGCCATGCTGACATCTTCACAGCGCAACGTAACGGGTGAAGTGACCCTCGAGCTCCGTCCTCTCTGTTTCCAGACCGTTGGTGTAGATTCACCTAACGACCTCGTGAAGAACAAGCTCGGTGAGTATGGTGAAACTGCCAAGGCATGGTCCTCTGAAGACGCCAAGGGCTTCATCAAGGTCACCTCTACCCCACTCCGCGCATACTATCTGGCACATCCAAACGAAGAAAGATAAATGGTACGCGTAGGTATATTAGGTGCAGCTGGTTATACAGGCGGAGAACTCATTCGCCTGTTGCTGAACCACCCCGAGGTGGAAATCGTGTTTGCCAACAGCGAGTCAAACGCAGGGAATAAAGTGTATGACGTACACGAGGGCCTGCTGGGTGAAACAGAGTTGGAGTTCACGTCCGAGATGCCTTTCGACAAGGTCGATGTAGTGTTCTTCTGCTTCGGACATGGCAAGAGCGAGGCATTCCTGAAAGAGCACTCCATTCCAGCGAACGTGAAGATTATCGACTTGGCTCAAGACTTCCGCATCAAGGGCGACCACGACTATGTGTATGGCTTGCCTGAAACTCACCGTAAAGAGATTGCGAAATGCCAGCACTTGGCAAACCCTGGCTGTTTCGCTACCTGCATCCAGCTAGGCTTGCTGCCTCTGGCTCAGGCCGGACTGCTGACGAAGGATATCTCAGTGAACGCCATCACCGGTTCCACAGGTGCAGGACAAAAACCCGGAGCGACCACTCATTTCTCTTGGAGAAACAACAACTTCTCAGTCTATAAGCTGTTCACACACCAGCACCTGCACGAGATTTGCCAGACGCTGAACGAGCTGAAGCCCGAAGGTGCACCACACGTAGTGGACACCCTCGACGAAGGCTACGAGGCAGAAGGCATTACCGTGGACTTCATCCCTTACCGTGGTGACTTCGCAAGAGGCATCTTCTGCACCGAGGTTGTAACGTTGGAAACATCTCCTGCAGCAAGCGACATCGTTGCTCTCTACAAAAACTTCTACGAGCAGGCCGCTTTCACGCACTACAGTGACAAGGCATTGGACTTGAAGCAAGTCGTGAACACAAACAAGGCTCTGGTGCACGTAGCGGTCTTCGGCAAAAAGGTGGTAATTACCTCCGTGATTGACAACCTGCTCAAAGGTGCCGTCGGTCAAGCTGTACAAAACATGAACATCATGTTCGGCTTAGATGAAAGAGCCGGACTCAACTTAAAGGCAAGCGCCTTTTAATATTCAACAGAAATGAACTTATTTGACGTATATCCACTATTCGACATCGCCATCGACCATGGCAAAGGTTGCCATGTGTGGGACGATAAGGGGCAGGAGTATCTTGACCTCTACGGTGGCCATGCAGTCATCAGCATCGGCCACTGCCACCCTCACTACGTCGAGGCCATGACAAAGCAGCTCAACAAGTTGGGCTTTTACAGCAACTCCGTACAGAATCCCCTTCAGAAGGAGTTGGCTCAACGTCTCGGCAAAGCCTCTGGCTATGAGGACTATCAGCTGTTCCTCATCAACTCTGGCGCTGAAGCCAACGAGAATGCGCTGAAGCTATCTTCTTTCTATAATGGCAGAACGCGTGTGCTCTCTCTGGAGAAAGCATTCCACGGGCGCACCTCCCTCGCCGTAGAAGCCACCAACAATCCTAAGATTATCGCGCCCATTAATGCCAACGGACACGTCACATACCTACCCATCAACGACATCCAGCCTTGGAAGACTGAGTTGGAGAAGGGCGATGTCTGTGCCGTCATCATCGAGTGCATCCAAGGCGTAGGCGGCATCCGCATGGTCACTCAGGAGTTCATGCAGCAACTGCGCACCCTCTGCGACCAGCACAACACCGTGCTCATCTGCGACGAGATTCAATGCGGCTACGGACGAAGCGGCAAATTCTTCGCCCACCAGCACCTCGACGTGAAGCCCGACATGATCACAGTGGCCAAAGGCATCTGCAATGGCTTTCCGATGGGCGGCGTGCTCATCTCGCCTAAGTTCACCCCCGTTTATGGCCAGTTAGGCACCACATTTGGCGGCAACCACCTCGGTTGTGCAGGTGCCCTTGCGGTGCTCGACGTGATGGAGCAAGAGCACCTTGTAGAGAATGCAGCCAAGGTCGGTAAGTATCTCATCGACACGCTCAAGGCGGAGCAGGCCGCAGGCCATCTGCCTCATGTGGTAGACGTTCGCGGTGAAGGTCTCATGATAGGCATCGAACTCGATATCCCCTACAAAGAGCCACGCACACGCCTCATCAAGGAAGAGCACTGCTTCACAGGCTGCTCAGGCACCAACGTCATCCGTCTGCTGCCACCGCTTTGCCTCTCCATGGACGAAGCACAGCAGTTCATCGATAAATTCAAGAAAGTTCTTGGGGCATAGTTCCCAAGAGCTTTCTTTTTTTATACACACACCAACTATTACACCAACTAACGATTATGACCTGTATGAGAAAGAGAACCACCCTTTTCCTTGCCATATTGATGACAGCATCACTTGGCCTCCACGCACAAAAGAAATCCAAGGTACCCACAGAGGCAGACATGGGTGCCTACGTGATGGTCTATCACAAGGACGCCGACCACGGTCTCCACATGGCCATCTCCTACGATTCCTACACCTGGACATCGCTCAACAACGACCAACCCGTCATTGCAGGCGACACCATTGCCATGCAGCATGGCATTCGCGACCCGCACATCTTTCGAGGTCCTGACGGTGGTTTCTACCTCGCCATGACAGACCTTCACCTCTTTGCCAGCAGAGAGCGCTACAAAGGCACATCCACCTACCGTTCCACCGAGTGGGAACGAGAGGGAAGCCTCTACGGATGGGGCAACAACAAGGGCCTTGTGATGATGAAGTCCTTTGATCTCATCCATTGGACACGCACCAATCTCGACTTTTCCGCACTCACCTGCCCCACCGGCGTGACCGATGTCCACGGCAATCCGGTTCCATGGAGCGAAGTCGGTTGTGTATGGGCTCCCGAGACTGTCTATGACTACGAGGCAGGCCACCTGCTTGTCCACTTCACCACCCGCTTCAAGACTGGCATGAACATGATTTATTCCGTCTATATGAATGATGACTTCACGCAGATGCTCTCCGAACCCAAACTGCTCTTCGAGGCACCACTCAATGGCAACGGTATTCCGGCTTACAACGTGATTGACTCCGACATCATTCATGTGGGCGACACCTATCATCTCTTCTACGTCTCCCACGAGAAAGGCGCCACCGTCAAGCATGCCACATCTCCTCGCATCTTAGGTCCCTACACGATGGACGACAAGTACGACGACGGCGAAAAGCAAGGACATGAAGCCCCCAACTGCTGGAAGCGCCTCCCTGTCCACACCAACGGGAAAGACACGTGGGTGGTCATGTTCGACAACTTCAGTCGCCATCCTCACAACTTCGGCTTTGTTGAGACCAACGACTTCCAGACCTTCCGCATGATTGGCTACTTCGGACAGGAAGACAGCCCGATGAAGCGTACCAACTTCGCCGAGCAGAAGCACGCTGCAGTCGCTCCCCTCACCGTGAAGGAAGCCAAAGCCTTAGAGAAGTACTGGAAGAAACGATAATTAAGCCAACTCTCACTTCACTCTCCACACGTTCAGCACAATGCCTTGAAAGCCTTGCGAGAACTCTGGTGCGCAGACAAAGAGGGAGTTGTTCAGCCAGCCATAAGGACTATCAGCAGGAGCTTCAAACTGAGGAGCAGCACGGAAGTAGAACGAAGGTCTGCCCTCTGCATCCTTTCCGTTTGCGATGATGCCACGGTTGCGCACATGGATGTACACGCCATCGTCAGTCTTGATGCAGTAGATAGCCTCCAGTTCCGTACGGTTCTCTGTGTTCAACTGATAGTCGGCCCCCCCATTGATAATGGTACCCTTCAGTCCAGGGCCTTCAAAGGTGCCTCCCGTGATGGGAATCACCGTGCGACGTCCATGCTGTGTGTTGTCAATACCAAACGTCTCGCCAAGAGTCACTTTCAACTGCATGGCAAACTCCAGTTCAGGTGCGTTCTTCGGAGGATACGCCTGTGCACGAACGCCCAATGCAACGACTGCTAGAATCACAGTCAACAATAGTTGCTTTTTCATATCGGTTTTTGATTAGGTTGTATCATCTCATTCGTTCCCTTCTTTAGCTTGACGCTCTTCTTCACTCCGTTCATCAGCAGTTGCACTCGGCACGCCTTTTGAGCCGTCAAGGTGAGTGCTGTGACACGTCCGCCTTGCCACGTCATGTCCACGGTGATGCCACCACGGGCACGAATGCCTGAAACGGAGCCATCCTTCCAGTTGGCAGGCAGAGCAGGCAGCAGTTCCACCTCCACAGCGGCAGTACCCTTCTCGTCCAGCACATATTCACTCTGCATCAACATCTCCACCACGCCAGCGCAGCCGCCAAAGTTGCCATCAATTTGGAAGGGAGAGTGCGCATCCAGCAAGTTCGGGTAGGTGCCGCCGCCACGCCGTGCATCCTTTCCCTTATAACCGTCAGGACTCACGTACGACAATAGCTTACGGTAGATGTGATAAGCATTCTTGGCATCATGCAGTCGGGCATAGAGGTTCACGCGCCAACCCGTGCTCCATCCCGTCGTCTTATCACCTTTCAGTTCAAGCGTCTTCGAGGCAGCATGGTGAATGGCCTCCTTCGTATTCACGCCGTCATCAATGTTGTGTCCAGGATAAATGCCGAAGAGATGGCTCTGGTGCCGATGGTGCGGATCCTCATCCTCCCAGTCGTAGAACCACTCTTGCAGATTGCCCTTCTTTCCTATCTTATAAGGGTGCAGCCGTGAAAGGGCCTCTTCAGCCTCCGCCACAAACTCAGGGTCTTCCTGCAAGACGAGAGCGGCATTCCGGGCATCCGTCAAACACTCGCGAATCATGGCCAGGTCGGCAAATCCGCCATAACACGTGCGTCCATGATAACCCTTGTCCGTCACGAACACATTCTCGGGCGAGGTTGAGGGCGCCGTTATCAGTTTGCCTGCTGAAGTATTTCCATTCCCATAGGTGGCTGGCTGCAAGTCATCTGCGTTGACAAGCCAGCCGAGGCAGAACTCAGCCGCTCCCTTCAGCACGGGGTAATATTCTTTCAGGAAATCCTTGTCGAGCGAGAACGTGTAGTGTTCCCAAATGTGGGTGCTCACCCATGCGCCGCCCATGTTCCAGTTGGCCCACATGGGGTCGCCCGTATGCAATCCCACCGGACAAGTCATGGCCCAGATGTCGGTATTGTGAGCCAGACACCAACCTCTGTCCACACCGTAATACGCCTTGGCCGTCAGTTCGCCAGAACCTTGCAGTTCCTTCATGTAGGTAAACAGCGACTGGTGCATCTCTGGGAGATTCGCCGTCTCTGCTGCCCAGTAGTTCTCCTCCAAGTTGATGTTGCTCGTGTAGTTGCACGACCACGGTGGTAGGATGCTCTCGTTCCACAAGCCCTGCAGGTTGGCAGGCACATTCGGAGTGCGCGAGCAGGAGATGAGCAGATACCGTCCATACTGGAAGTAGAGTGCCTCCAGAGCAGGGTTGAACACACCTTCGTCCACATATTCTCTCAGCACCTCGTCCGTCGGACGTTCATCCTCCTGTGCCGTTCCCAGCGTCAGCTTCACACGGTCATAGATAGCCTTATAGTCATTCATGTGTCGGTTCAGCAGCTGCTGATAAGGCACCGCCACAAGACGGCGCAGACGTGCATCAGCCAGTTGCTTGTAATGCCGTCCCTCCCGCACGGGGTCCTTATCGTAGCCATTGAACGAAGTGGCGTTCACCACATAGAGTGTCACCTCACGACTTCCGTCCACCACCACACAGTTGCCCTCCCTCCTCATGTTCGTGGCAGCCACCTGCATCTTCGTGCGGAAATGGATGCCGCGGTTCGGGTCGTAGGCAAACTTCTCCTTGGCGTCGTAATAGCTGGGCAGCGACGCATAGCCTGCATAGCCATCCACCACCATCACACCTCCCTCTGAGGCTGACTTCACATGGCGCAACTGGCAGTCCATCGACAATCGCACATGGATACCGCGCGGGTTATCGGTTGTCAGCCGGATGACAAGTCCCGAGTCGGGATGTGAAGCAAAATACTCGGTGGCGTACTGATACTGGCCACGATGATACACCGTGTGCGCCGTTGCGTTGCCAATGTCGAGCCACCGGCGGTATTGGCTCACCGCCTCAGTGGTGTCTAGTTGCTCGATAGTCAGTTGGCCCAGTGGCTGATAGTTCTGTGAGAAATGTCCCTGCACCTCGCGCTGCAAGCGGTCTGCCTCGCGATAGTCGCCCTTGCGGAGCGCCTCGCGGATGGCAGGAATTGTCTTGTGGGCATCAGGCGAATAGACCTTCATGTTGCAGGGTTCACCCGTCCAAAGGGTGATGTCGTTCAGCGAAATGCGGTCACGCTCCGCACCGCCATACACCATGCCGCCCATCGTTCCGTTGCCAATGGGCAACGCTTCCTCAAAGTAGGCAGCAGGACGGTTATAGCGCAGCGTCTGCGCCGTCATCATCCCTATCGGTAACAGGCACAAAGCTAGCCATAGATTCTTTTTCACAAAGTATTCCATAACACTATATTTTCCCACAAAGTTATGCCATTCCCCACACACCTCCAAACAATCTGTACACTTATTCTTAACTTACGAATAATTTTTCTAAACTTGCAAAATATTTTTCTAAACTTAGAAAAAATAATTTCAAACTTACAAAAAATAATTCCAAACTTATGAACAACTGCCCGAGTGGGCAAGCGAGCACTCCACTGACGGGCAAAGGTCGACGCTGCCAGCGAGGAAGCGAACACTCCGTTTCACCTTGCATTTTTCCCGTTTCACCGACTTTTCCTCATCTGCCCACGCGCGTATCATATAACTTTGCACTCGAAAGCAAATTAACTACAGGAAAAGGGGGATGAAAGAAGAAGTGAAATGAGAAATGGAAATGGTAGCTTTGGTCATCACGAATGATTCATACGGAGGTGAAAAATGTCAAAGATGCAGTAAGCGTACTCATCGACAATGTAAAAGGTATCGTCATTTTAACTTCCCCATTCATTTGATAGTCCACTTCCCTTTCACTCCCCCATCATTACTATTCTCCCCTCGCCACTCCTTCCCCTCTTGAGGAAGGTTGGGAGGGAACCAACAACATAAACTCAATGAAAAGACTATTTACGTGGATGATTGGAGCCCTGCTGGCAGCCGCCAGCATGTATGGGCAGAAGCAACTGGCTCCGGCAATTGTGGAGACCGAAGAGACCCCTGAAACCGCAGAACGGAACTCGTTCAACATCAGTGGCAGTGTGATTGAGAAGGAAACGGGCGAGGCCGTCGTGGCAGCCACCATACAGTTGCTGTCCCTGCCCGACAGCACCTTCGTGGAGGGCAAGACAACAGGCTCCATGGGCGAGTTCACCTTCAAGGATGTGCAGAAGGGAGAATATACGCTGAAGATTTCATTCGTAGGCTTCACTACAAAGCACGTCGATGTCAACCTGAACACGCAGAAGAAAGGAGATGTGCAGCTCGGCTACATCACCATGTCGGCCGACGCCATCTTGCTGAAGTCGGCAGAAGTAACCGCCCATGTGGCCAAAGTGGCCGTATCGGGCGACTCGCTGGTGTACAACACCGCCGCCTACCGTGTGCCCGAAGGGTCCACCCTTGAGGCGCTGGTCAAGCAGTTGCCTGGCGCTAAGGTGGACAAGGACGGCAACATCACCATCAACGGCAAGAAGGTCAGCAAGATCCTGGTCGATGGCAAGGAGTTTTTCCTCAACGACAAGGAAGTGGCGATGAAGAACATCCCCACCGAGATGATAGACCAGCTGAAGACCTATGAGCGGAAGAGCGACCTGGCCCGCGTGACCGGCATCGACGATGGCGAAGAGGAGACGGTGCTGGACCTGACCGTAAAGAAAGGCATGAAGAACGGCTGGTACGGCAATGTGAACCTGGGAGCCGGCACCAAGAACCGGTATGCCGAGCGCTTCAACGTGAACCACTTCAAGGAAGACTTTCAGGCCACCCTGCTGGGAAGCGCCAACAACGTGGCCGACATGGGCTTCGGAGGTGGAGGCGGACGCTGGGGCTGGGGCAACCAAGGACTGCGCAGCAGCAAGGAAGCAGGAGGCAACTTCGCCACAGCCAAGCCCAAACTGGAAACAGGCGGCAGCGTGCGCTACCGCTACGACGGCAGCGACAACGAGAACGCCTCCTCCACAGAATACTTCAACGCCACGCTGGCCAAGTTCAACGAAGACCGCAGCAAGAACTTCACCTCCAACCAGCGTGTCACGGGCAACTTCCGCCTCGAATGGAAACCCGACACCATGACGAACATCATCTTCCGCCCCAACTTCACCTATTCACACAACCGAGGAAGGGGAAACGCCTCATCAGGCTCCTACCGTGAAGACCCCAACGACACCATCCTTTACCGGCTGGTGGACATCGTGGTCAACACGAACAACAGCCGCAACATGAACGAAAACACCAGCACCAGCATGAACGGAGAGTTGCAGGCCAACCGCAGACTGAACAGCAAAGGCCGCAACCTCACCCTGCGCGTAAGCGGAAACTACAGCGACGGCAAGAGCAAGCAACTCTCTGCCGCTCAAATCACCTACAACACCCAGGGCACAGACCAGCGGAACAACCGCTACTACGACACGCCCACCAAGAACTACGGCATACAAGGACAGTTCACCTACAGCGAGCCTGTGGCCAACCGCACCTACCTGCAGCTCAGCTACACGTACGACTACAGCTACAGCAAGAACGACCGCCGTGCCTACATCTACGAGTCGGACGCCTACCAGACCCTTGCGCAAAGCATGGCCAACAACCGGTATAACATCCACGCGGTGCTGCAATTCATGGACGAGATGAAATTCGCGCTGGACGGAACCGACCCCACCGCCAAGCGCCTCAGCCAATTCTCAGAGTACCGCAACTACACCCAGACCATCAACCTCAGCTTCCGCAAGGTGCGACAGGCTTACAACTTCAGCATGGGACTCGACTTCATCCCGCAGCGCACCACCCTCAACTATCAGTACATGGGCCACACATACCCAGAAATCACACGCAACGTGTTCAACATCGCGCCACGCGTCAACCTGCGCTGGAACTTCGACAAGCAGACCAACCTTCACGTACGCTACAACGGACGCCCCCGACAGCCCAGCATGACCAACCTGCTCGACATCAAGGACGACTCCAACCCGCTCGTCATCACCAAGGGCAATCCTGAGCTGAAGCCCTCATTCTCACACAACGTATTTGCCAACTTCAACACCTACAACGCTGAACAGCAACGGGGCATCTACTCCTGGTTCTGGCTCAATGCCACACGCAACAGCATCGACAACAAAACCACCTTCGACAACCAGACCGGTGTGCGCACCACCATGCCGATGAACATCAATGGCAACTGGAACAGCGGAGGCGGCATCGGGTTCAACACAGGACTGGGCAAAGCCAAGGCCTTCAACCTCGACATCGACCTGGGAGGCGACTACTCACGCCATGTGGGCTTCTACACCAACGCAACGGGCGACGACGATGCAGCAGGCACCAAATCCATCACCCGCAGCATCGACCTCGACACAGGACTCGAATTCTCCTACCGCACAGAGAAGTTCAGCGCCTCAATCAACGGACGACTCAACCACGTGCGCTCCAAGAACAACATGAACGAGATGGGAAACATCAAGACCTACGACTTCTCCTACGGCGCAGAACTGGAATGGACCACCCCATGGGGAACATCCCTAAACACAGACATTGGCATGAGCAGTCGAAGGGGCTATTCCGCAAAGGAAATGAACACCAACGAACTGCTGTGGAACGCACAGGTGTCGCACTCGTTTCTCAAAGGACGTGCCCTCACCATCATGCTTGAGGTCAACGACATCCTGGGACAGCAGACCAATATCAGCAGAAACATCTCAGCCCTCATGCGCACAGACTCACGCCACAATGCTATCTACCAGTACGGCATGCTCCGCGCCATCTACCGATTCAACATCCTGGGAGGCAAGAACGCGATGGGCACCGACAAGCAGCACCACGAGAGCTGGGGCGGAGGCTTCGGTGAGTGGGGCGGCTGGTAAAGTCACCTTCCACCTTTCACATCCCCATTCCCTCGTCACCCTCAACAGGGAGAGCGAGGGATTTATTTAAATTCAGCAACGAACCTCATCAGCGGCGGCCAGGCAGTTCTCTGTCTGGCCGCACGAATGAAAGGGAGTGTCAGTTGAACCTTCATTTATTCCGTTTCACACGCTTTTTTGCAACGTACTTTAAACAATAGTTTGTATCTTTGCACCCAAGATGAAAGCGAAACGAATCATACACGGAGTACTCCTGGTGCTGGGAACAGCGGTGATAGGCCTGCTGTTCTACTACGCCATGTGGCTGCTGACGGACGAAGGTTTCAGGGAAGCATGGAAATATGGCTGGCCCTGGAACTCGTGGATGGTGCTGGTGGACTACTCTGCTTGCTGCCTGTTCTCAGCGGTGGTGACACTCTACTACTGGCACTCACGCGGAAAGACGGAGAGGGAACGAGACCGCTTCCGCCTGCAAGCGCTGGAGAACCAGTTGAGCCCACACTTTGTGTTCAACAACTTCAGCATCCTTGCCGACTTGATTGAGGTGGACTCTAAACGTGCTTCGGCGTATTTGATGAACCTCTCGAAGGTGTACAGATACACGCTGTCGCACCTCGACCACGAGACGGTGACGCTTCAAGAGGAATTGGCGTTTCTCGACAAGTATCTCGCCTTGCTGCAGCAACGATTTGGCGAGAGCGTACAGGTGCGGATTGCGCCCGATGTGACCCAACGGAAGGGAGGACTGCCGCCTGCCGCCTTGCAGATGCTGATAGAGAATGCGATTAAGCATAATGAGCACACACTGAGCCATCCGCTCATTATCAGCATCACAGCGGACAAGAAACGCATCACCGTCAGCAACCACAAACAGCTGGTGGCTTCGACGGACTCTACCCACATGGGACACCACAACATCGTGGAGCGCTACCGGTTGCTGACCCGAAAGAAGGTGGTCATCAGTAACACTCCAGAGAACTACAGCGTCACCATTCCACTCATTTCTACGAACCGATGAAGATTCTGATTATTGAAGACGAACAAAGCAGTGCGGACCGCCTGAAGCGAATGATTGAGGGCGAGCATGAACTGGCGGGCATTGCCACCAGCAATGCCGAGGTGAGGGCATTCTTCACGGAACAGTCCAAAGGCGATGTGGACCTGATTCTGTCGGACATCCAACTGGGCGACGGATTGAGTTTCGAGAGTCTGAGAACGGTTCCCTCTTCCCTCCCCATCATCTTCACAACCGCCTACGACGAGTATGCCATTCAAGCTTTCAAGTTCAACAGCATCGACTATCTGCTGAAGCCCATCGATGCAGAGGAGCTGAAAGCTGCGCTGGTGAAGGTTGAAGGGCAACGGTCAACAAGCAACGGTCGCCTGTCATCTTCCACTGATGCCATCGCGCAACTGCTGGCATCGGTGAAGAGCCAGAGCATTCGCTACCGCGAGCGCTTCCTGATTAGCTACCGGGACACGTTCATGGTGGTGCCGACCAACGAGGTGAGCCACATTGGCATCAAAGATGGCGTGGTGCATCTATACACCACAACGGGCAAGACCCATACGCTCAACACCACCCTCGACGAGCTGGAAAACCAGCTAGATCCGGCGCGTTTCATCCGCGCCAACCGCCAGTTTATCGTCAATGCCTCTGCCATCGAGAAACTCTCCACCTTCTTCCTCGGCAAGATGCGCATCCACCTGAAAGGGTACCCCCACACCGACATCATCATCAGCCGCGACAAGGTGGCTGCCGTAAAGAAGTGGCTGGACTCTTAAAATAATTAGCAGCTGACAATTAAATAATTGTAATGAAGAAAGCTTTAATGACACTCGCCTTCGGCACGTTTGGGCTGGGAGTGACTGAATTTGTGATGATGGGCATTTTGCCCTTTATGGCTGTCGATTTCGGAGTGAGCATCTCGGAAGCCGGGCACTTGATTTCCAGTTATGCGCTGGGCGTATGCGTAGGTGCACCCATGATGGTGGCGTTTATGCGCACATGGCCGCTAAAACGGATTTCCATCACCCTGATGTGCGTGTACATCGCTGCATCGGTGGCCATGACATTCTGCCCAGAGTATTATTCAATGCTTGCCATGCGATTCGTGGCGGGTCTGCCTCATGGCGCTTATTTCGGTGTGGGCAGCATCATAGCAGAACGGCTGGCAGGAGGACGGAAGGCAGCAACGGCGGTGGCCATCATGTGCTCGGGCATGACGGTGGCAAACCTCATCGGCATCCCGTTCGGCACATTCATCTGCCAAGTGGCATCGTGGCGCTATATCTTCGGTTTCAGTTCCATTTGGGGATTAGTCACCCTGCTATTCATCTGCCGCTTCATCCCCACGATGGAGGCCATCCCCGACATTGGCATCAAGGGGCAGTTCCGTTTCTTGAAGTCGCTGGCACCCTGGCTCATGATTGGGGCCACCCTGCTGGGAAACGGCGGCGTGTTCTGCTACTTCAGCTATTATGCGCCACTGCTCACCGACTACTCGGGCATCGCAGCGGCACTTCTGCCTGCCATGTCGGTCATTGCAGGTGCAGGCATGGTGGTGGGCAACATGACTGGTGGCACACTGAGCGACAAGATGGGACCAGGCCATACGGGAAAGCTTTTGGAAATCATCATGTTCTGCAGTCTTCTCGGCATCTTCTTCCTCAGCCATATAGCGTGGATTAGCGTGGCACTCATGTTCATCACCACTTTCTGCCTATTTGGCGTGAGCGCTCCACAGCAACTGCTGCTGCTCCGCTTCAGCAAAGGCAGCGACTTATTAGCAGGATGCATGGTGCAACTGGCATTCAACCTTGGCAATGCCATTGGCGCCTACCTTGGCGGCATCCCCTTGACAGCGGGACAGACGTACAATTACACGGCTTTGCCTGGCTTCCTGATGGCTGCTGGCGGCATCATCTGCTACGTCATCTTCTGCCACCGATATGAACGGTTGGCCAAAACCCAAGGCAAGTGAAAGGTGAGAGGTGCTGTTGAGGTGAAGGCTGGTCTCCTACACTCAACGTTTACGTTTCACATACGTACTTACCATTATACGAATAATAAAGTCGTTTGAGATAGAAAAAAATCACATCCCTCAAAAATAATATTCTTACAAAAGATTATGAACTTAAAAATAATATGTAACTTTGCAGCGATTCTGAAGGGAAGAATGTGAGTTGGTTTTATTAGAAGGCATTACAAACACGAACTATATCTAACTACACTCATGAAAAAGAACTTACAGCAACGCTTCCTATTGTGGTTCCATCCATACAAGCGCTCCCATAAGAGCCGTGTGTATGAGGAGATTGCCGAGATCTGCGGCTGTACGCCAGACAGAGCATACAGAATCGCGCATGGAGCTCGTCACACAGACCGTGAGGCTCGTTCGATTATCCCCGAACTGATTAGGAGGGGTATTATTCAATGACTTTCGTTTTGAGAAACAGAGTGAACACCAACGTGCTCCAAAGACAGAGTTATCTTGGAGGGAACATATGATTGGACAGGTCATGCTGATGCTGTTTGCCATTGTTGTGGTGGGATACATCGCGGGCAAACTGGGATATATGGGCGGGACGTTCGACAAGAAACTGTCGAAGATTGTGATTGACATCACTTGCCCTGCTTTGATTCTCTCCTCTGCCATGACGGGCGAACTGCCCGACCGGCACTATATCTTACCTTTACTGGGCATCAGTGCCCTTACGTATGTGCTGCTGACAGCTGCAGCACTCCTCCTGCCACGCTTTCTGACCAAGAAGAGGGATGACGAGGGCGCGGTGGGCTTCGCCTTGATGTTTGGCAACGTGGGGTTCATGGGATACCCCATCGTGGCTTCAATCTTTGGGCATGAAGCGGTGTTTTATGCGGCTGTACTGAATGTGGTGAACACCTTTACGGTCTTCACCGTAGGCACCATGCTCATCACGGGCAAGAACGAGGTGCAGGGTCCCAAATTCAAGAAGAAGGTGCTCTACAGCACTCCGATGCTTTCTGCATATCTGACCATGCTCATCGTAGCCTTGGAAATCAAAGATATCCCCGCATGGATTAGCCAACCGCTGACGATGATTGGCAACATCACGGTACCTGCGGCCTTGCTCATCATTGGTTCATCAATGTCGAACCTGCCTCTGCGTTCGCTGCTGGGCAACGGTACGGTGTATGTCACCGCGCTCTTACGATTGGCGGTGCTGCCTATCTTGATTCATCTGCTATTTCAAGTGACAGGATGGTTCTCTTCTTTTGTGGTGGGTATCAATACAGTGGTGATTGCCATGCCTGTAGCCACCTACGGCACTATCTTATGCTTACGTCACGGCAAGGACACGACACTCATCACCGAAGTGACGTTCATCACCACCCTGCTGTCCATGTTGTCCATCCCATTGCTTGTCACTTGGCTGCTATAACTCAGCAGCTTGTTTCCCTGAAGCAAAAGGATTGGGAGGCTTTTCGCTTTTACGCCTCCCCTATTACCTACACAAAGAACAGAGCAACTCCCCCCACACTGATGATGGCACCAAGAATTTCAAGCGGTGTGACTTTCTGCTTGAAGAAATACCAAGAAGGCAGAAGGATGAAGATGGGGGTCATGGCCATGATGGTCTGAGCAATGCCCGTGGAGGTATAGAGCGTGGCCATGAGTGAAAGGCTGACACCCAGGAAGGGTCCTGTGAGTGTGGCAATGAGGGCGAAGGTCATGCCTCGCCGATCATGGGTAACAGCATAAACCTTACGGGTTTTTCCTGTGAAGAACATGACCAGGGAAAAACCAACGAATCCTGTCACAGCTCGGATGAAGGTGCTGGAGAAGGGCATGATGTCAAGTGCCTCGGTAGTGGTGATGAGCGTTTCATAGTGAGTCATGCCCACTTTGCTAAGTACCAGACCGATGCCTTGCCCAAGTCCTGCTCCGATACCGAAGAGAACACCTTTGAGAGGCAGTTTAAGGCCCAACTTATGCTGTTCTCCCCCCTTTGAAAGCACGCTCATGCCAATGCCAAACATGGTGATGAGCATACCCAGGATGGCAAGCAAAGACATGTGTTCACCCAGCAAGATGAAGCCAAACAGAGCAGCTGAAGCGGGGGCCAGCGTCATGAAGAGCTGTCCGAAACGGCTGCCTATGAGCAGGTAGGAGTTGAAGAGGCAGTAATCGCCCAGCACATAGCCTACAAAGCCTGAGAGCGAGAGCCAGAGCCAGGTCTCGGCATCGGCATCTTGCGGAAGCGGCTGACCGCACACTACCCACATCAGGGCACCCAACAAAATCAACGATAAGAGCATACGGATGACGTTCAGTCCCAAAGGTGACAAGCGCTTGCTTGCTACTTCCGCAGCCATTGCTGTGACCGTCCAGAGGAGGGTCACCAACAGTGATATCAATTCTCCTTTATACATCGTGTCTGTGTGTATTGAACATATTAAGTGTGGAATCACTCCACCGTGCATGGAATCAGTTTCACATCGCTATTCAAGCCTGATGGCACCGGAGCCCATGCACCGTAACGATTGGTCTTATAGTTAAGGTCGACCACATTTATCTCTTTGAACTTGCGCCACTCGATGCCTTGACGATCCATCTCAGCAATGCGGTTGGCTGGCAGGTTGGTCACTTCAATGGTGAGGGTGTTGGTGCCTTCAAGCAGATAAGGGGTGATGTCCACCCGGAAGGGCACCGCAAAAAGGAAGCCTGCATCCTTCCCATTGACAAGGACATGGGCTGACTCGCGCACATCACCAAGGTCGAGAATATATGCTGCATTAGACGGCATCTTGGGCATCATGAAAGAGGTCTGATATACTCCTGTCGCCATGGTGGCGTTGAGGAGAGTATCGCCAAGCGAAGTCCAAGACTGGGGCGAACCTTCGAATGTGCAGGTCTTCTCTATGCGGACAGGCGCAGACTCCTTGAAAGAGAGCGTCCACCCCTTGAGGGATGTGGCTCGGTATTCAAGTGCATTATAGTATTTATGCGGAGGCACTTGTTCTGCCAAAGGCTGGGTGTATGTGCGCAGGATGATGCTTTCACCGCTTTTCAACTGCATCTTGACCCGTCCTTGATTGTCGAGTTGAGCCTGGTCTATAGCACCGGTCATGGGGTTGCAGAAGATGACTGCACGAGCCTTCACACCAAGCTCCACAAAGGTGTTAATGTCTTTGCCTTGAAGGTTGGACACGAAATAGTGGTAGCCATCAGGATTGCTGCGACGGATGCAACTCAGTCCCTGCTGCACGCGCATGGGTTCCATACGCGCCTTGCTGAACTGCAGTCCATCACTATAGGTAGGCGAGGTAACAATGCCACCCTGCCCCCATGTGGTGTACATGGCTTGATCTGGATGGAAAGAGACTTTCTTCTGCAATTGTTTTAGCAACGCTATAAAAGCCTTTTGTTCCTTGGGCTTACCATAGCCTGGCACAGACTGAGGGAAAGACTTGACAAACATGACCTGCCCACCCTGTTCGGCAATTTGCACAAGACGCTGCAAAGTGGCTAATGGCATGAAACGCACATCGGGCACGATGATGGTGGCATAACGGCGTGTCACACTATCCTGCAGAAGGAAACGGTCGGACACATAGTCCACATCGTAGCCTGCCTTGATGAGAGTCTGCACCGTCTCGATGAACTTGGGAGCCCGTTTCTCCATCGAATGGATGTCAAAGAGGGCAACAGTACCAGGCTGGTCGTAGAGCATGTCATAATATGGAAGATAAACTAACACATCATTATCTGGCTCACCCCACTGCAGGAATGACTGACAGCGGCTGATGTACTGGCAGAAGGACGGCATGGCATTCCACTGCGGATTGTAGGGAGTCATGTCCACAGAGGCATAGAACCTCCATCCTGGCCATGGCTCATCTTTGGGAGAATAGCAGGAGCCATGGAAGAATACATGATTGACACCTGACAGAAACATAAGATCGAGGTCGGGCTTGCACTGAGAGAACGAGGTACGGAAGTGCTCGGTGAGCCATGTGAAGGTCTCGCTGGAGGTATATTTCTTGCCTGAAATATGTGCGGCAGAAGAGGCGTACTTCAGCATGGAGATATCAGAGTCGTTCTTCTTGGTGAAGCCTGGGTCTGTACGCAGTCCCTTGATGCCGAAGTCGCTGAGTCCAAAACCTTCGCATTCCGGTATATCTACAGCAGCATAGACGTCAAGCAAGTTAGCCGGACTTCCATGTGCCTGATTGCGCGTAATGCTGCCATGACGATGTGCCCAATCGGTCCATTGGGTCGTAAAGTTCTCCAAGAGCAGGTCTCCCAAGGTTTCGCGGTAGTCGCTGACAATGCGACGATCCGCATCGGTACGGAGAGAATCCTTCTTGTTCAACACTTGTATGAATGGACGAAGGTCATAGCCACGACGACGCTGAAACTCGTCATAGAGATGAGGAGTCCAATCAGCACCATACACTTCATAGGAATCATTGAACATGGTGTGGGGAAATGGCAAATGCTGATGAGCGAAGGCTGTATCGAAACGCTCCAAGTAATTGGCCACCGCATGATGGTCAAAGTGGTCTATCACATATCCTTCACCACCAGGAGCAGCGCGCTTCACTTTTTGTCCAGTGTAATCCATTGTGGCTTCTTGATGCTCATTGAAGAGAAGCTTCTTCGCGGCATTCTCTTTTGACACCAAAGGACCGCCAAAAGGCCAGCCGGTGCCTGTAGCCATATTGGTCTCTATCCCCAACTCCGCGCCCCGTGCCTCTACATAGGCAAGCATACGCATCCAACGGGGAGAAAGATAAGGTATATCATTCGCATCGTTGCCTTGCACACCATAGATAGGTGTAATTTCTACGCCGCCTATGCCGACCTTGGCAAACGCTGTTAGATTGGCATCAAGTCCAGCTGAATCAACAGCACTACCCAACCACCACCAACGAGTGTAGGGTTTTGCCTGTTGAGAAACAGGAATATTCAATGAGGGAGTACAGTTCCAACTTTGTGCACAAATCGTCACGGGACTCAACAAGAAACAGAAACCCGCCAGCAAAGCAGAGAGGAAGCAATAGGTTAATTTCATCATTTCGTCAAGATAGATGTTCTGTTTGTGGTGCGAAAGTACAACTATTTCACGGCTCAGGCAATTATTACGATATATTTTCCTTATCTTTGCCGCGTTTTTACGAAATTCTGTTGATGAACAACTTGAAAGAATGCCATACAACGGCACTATCACAGCAAGGGAATGCCCCACAATGGTTTGTCTTAAAAGTAAGCAGAAAAGAATCGTTGGCGACTTCTTTGCTGGAGGCTGCTGGTCTGCGAACTTATTGCCCATTGACAAAAACGGACACAACAATCCAAGGGAAAAAGGTGATTGTGGAACGTCCTCTTATTCCCAATACGCTTTTCGTCTATGCCCCCTTCCAACTGATTAATTCTTTGAAGAACCAGCACCCGTTCATCACGTACTGCTACAAAAAGATTGGAGGGAAATATAAGATACTGCAAGTTCCTGCACGAGAAATGGAGCTATTCATTGACTCATCCACCAAGATGAAAGAAGACATCACCTACTTTCACCCCGAAGAAGTGGAACTCAAGCAAGGGGACAAGGTAAAGATTGTGGGTGGTCTCTTTGACGGCTACGAAGGAACACTTCTAAAAGCAAAGGGACGTGCCAAACGCATGTTCCTCATCAACTTTGAAATGCTCGGTGCTATTGGCACACATATTGAGCCACAATACATTCGAGTCATCAAATGACTTGACACACTCTAGCCATACTCCAAGCTTACTCTAGCCATACTCTAGCCATACTCATGAGTAAGCCTAGAAGGAGCCTAGAAGGAGCCTAGAAGGAGCCTAGGAGGAGCTTAGGAGGAGCATAGGCGGAGTGTAGGCAGAGCATAGGCGGAGCGTAGGCAGAGAATAGTGTAGTTCGCTGATTGGGGTTGTCAGTTTTCTGTCTGACGACATGGGGAGACACTCGGTATGGCAAGTGAAGGGAAAAGGGGACTTCGGAGAAGTTATAACAAAGAAGAGGGCGACCAAACGTTATCGTTGGCCGCCCTCTTCGTATAGGGTAACATTGACTGTCTCTTTTATGGAAGTTTCACCGTCCAATAACTATGAGTAGGTGTGATACGTCCGAACTTACCCCACTTAGGATCTTTCTTGAAGTTTTGAAGACCTGCAGTAGGCACATTCAAACGAGTAACATGAATCTCGCTAAACACATTCTCGCCCAATGCAAAAGGCTTTGTGACACGAAGGTTCACCTCGACAAGACTCGTATTGACAAAGGCCTCGTCATCTATGAATTCCATCGAGGTCGGCATATTCATCTTCTGGATGATAGTGCCATCGAATGCATGCTTTCCGATGCGCTTAAGCCCATTGGGAAGATTGACTTTCTCTAAGCCCCAACAACCCATGAAGGCACCATCAGGAATCTCCTCAAGCCCTGACGGCAAAACGATAGAAGATAGCTTCTTGCAGGTTCTGAAGGCATAAGGAGCAATGCGCTTCACATGCTCGGGAATGACAAACTCCCCAGTCTTGCCTGGAGGACAAAGGATAAGGGTCTGTCCATCTTTAGAATAGAGTACACCTCCAATAGACTTGAAGTAAGGGTTTTCTGCATCCACTCCGATATACACAAGCTTGAAACAATGGTCCACAAGATGGTCGCCCAATGTCTCAACTGATGCAGGTATTGTAAGCGAAGTCAGTTCTGTATTTTTGTAATATGCAGAATCGGGGATAGAGGTCATTCCTGCAGGGATTGCCTCATCGCTTTCGTCTTCCTGAGCACACAGACAGAGGGAGACAAACATAGTCATTGCAAAAAGAATATATTTCATCACGATTCAAAATATGATATTTCTATTGGATCTACAAAATTTATTCCACAGGAGTGTCCGACTCAAGCACCTGACTCTTTCCGCCATTGCGGTCCAAGAAGAAGATAACAGCACGGTTCCATTCATTTACGGCTGCGTATGGCTGCACGGTGTCACCCTTATAGTCTATACGAAGACGATTCGTAGGCACATGGAATTCATTGACCAACATATCGTAAACTGCTTGAGCACGCTTTTGTGAAAGGCGGAGGTTGTAGGCAGGATAGGCTGTTTCAACATCAGCATATCCAGTCACGACCAAATTGATATCGGGGTGAGTAAAGAGGAATGTAGCCACACTCTTCACGTTCTTTTTTTGTGCTTCCGTAATGTAGTAACGGTCCACATAGAAAGAAACCGTCGTTTGCAAGGCTTCACTGAACTTAATCTTTTCAAAGATTTCAGGTATTGCCATATTGGCTTCACTCAAACGTTCGTTCTCATCGCTAAGCATCTTGGCCAAACGCTCAATCAGTTCAGAATTGAGGTACTTGACGTAATGGAAACGACGACGGCCATGGCAATCCTTAAAGTGGAATTGAGCACCAACCAATATATCGAAGTATGTATCGTACACACGGTCATAAGTGTGACCATTATACTTATCATCCGTACCATTAAATGTCACTTCACCAATGATATCCCAAGCGGCATTCACTTTCCAACGTCCTTGAAGTCCCACATGAGCAGCGAAGAAGTTGCCTGGGTCGGTATTGACATCATAACGGATTGTTCCAGGCTTTTCATCTGTGCCAGGAATAATTTTCCCACCTGATACAGAGATACCCCTTCTCATCAAATCACATTTATTTTTATCAAATCCGAACGTATGGTTGTAACCCAAACCAATGATACCAATGAGGTTGAAAACACGGTCCTCACGATACTTAAATATGATATTCGTCAGATTGACCAAGCCATCCACATAGGCTGAAAACATGTTATAGCCGTAGTTCCCGAATACATTTGGCCATGTATCACTAATCTCCCACTCTGCACGACCCACCTGTGGATGCAAACCGAGTGTAAAACGGGCACCAAATGCAGGATAAATCCATTTACCCACACCGATATTGAAACTAGGCCGCTCATTGGCAAAGAAGTTACCAAAACGAGTGTTCTCTGACATCGAATGACTCATGCCTACCTGTCCGAGCAAAAAGATGTTATCCGCAAAATGGTAATCATCCAAATATGCAAACTCGTCATAATAAAGGCTGTCTTGATCCAGTTTCGAACGGCTAAAGAGGGAGTCAGCGACTCCTGTATTCTGTGCAATCGCTACGAAGCTTGCTAAAAATGCAACAATTAATATGTATATTCTCTTCATCATGTTTCTTTCCTTTCGTACTTCACGCACGAACTAATCTAAAAGACTAATCAGTCATTAATGATTAATTCAACATAGTCACCCTGCGGTTTGATGTCCTTTTCGCTTGCCACCACACGAATCTTAATATAAGGTATCTCATAACGTTCAAGCAAGACATCTTTTACCGCTTCTGCACGCTTACGGAACAACTTATCGTCAACACCTGTGCTATTGGTTATATAAATGATGCTACGGGGTGATCTTGACCAAGCATAAGCAGCTGTGAAGATATTTGTCTGTTGCAGACGGTCAACAGTGGTACTGCCCTCGTCAAATGCAATCAGCGTATACATCACCTGTGCATCCACATCAATGGTATCAGTCATAGCTTCCAGTTCAGCCCTTCTGCGCTTGGTTTGATTACGCAAATCTTGAATCACAGTAATACGCTTACGATACTCATTCATATCATGGCGGGGATAGTAAAAGCCCGGAGCCTGCCCGCCTTTGTTATTGAAACGGTAACTAATACCAACCAAGTAATCCACGTGTCCATCCCATGTATTACCAGTAGTAGGGTTACTGTCATACGAGTTATCCAGCAAATTGCCAATGGCTTCCAAATGCAGACTCCAATTACGTGCAATCATGAAAGTTCCTGCAACACCAGCACGAAGACAAACCAGTGAGTGCTGACGATTGTCATACATATCTTCATTTGTCAACTGATGTTCATGGTCATTATAGTTAGGATCGCCTTTAATATCAGCAATTGCTTTCACAAAATCGCCCGTTGTATAATTACGAGAAACTGAGCCACCAATACCAACAATGCCTTGGAGATGGAACTTTCTGTGCTCACGGAAGCCCAAAAGCAAATTGGTGAAATTCAGCAAATAGTCCACGCTAATTCCGTATGAATTCCACTTAAAACGGTTATGCGTCAAATGAGCATAATCACTAAAACCGTTAAACTTATCAGTGGTAACGCCCGTATTGCGATTATAGTTAATCTGGAGACGCACCGAACTCATTGGGGTGATTTCCTTACCACCTGCAATAACGGCTGCAGGTCCCATTACTTGGAAGAAGCCCGCATGAGAGCCATCACTTCCCCAGTTAGATGTAACACCTCCATAAAGGCTCAAATACCAGTTATCGTGGAAATTCGAATTGGCAACATACCTTTTCTCCACTAAGGGAACTTCCAAATCTTCAATAATCGTTATCGTAGTATCAGACACATCCTGAGCAGTCATCCCACCACAGAATACGATAAGCGATAGCACCATGATAGAACATTTCTTCAACATATGATTCATGATAACAAACTTTTCCTTCTAACTTCTTGCTTTATTATCTCTATTAAACAATCTCACGACATTTTATGCCGTCCTAATTCCTTCACGCACCAATTCCTTGTCAATAGCCTCATACTTTGAATTGTTACTCTTGAATTCTGGCACAATTATCTTCATCTTTCGAACAATCGCCATTTCATCACATGTCTTAGACAACTTTTCTAACTCATCAAACTGCCAGCAAACTTCGCCATATTCATACTGACGCACCTTGGCAACACAGATTTTTGGATGTACTGTTGGAACTTCTTCTTCGCCTTTGAAAAGCACTTCTTCATAAAGCTTTTCTCCATCACGAAGTCCTGTATATTGAATCTTTACATCACGTCGTCCACTATTCTGAATCAGTCGTTTGGCCAAATCTGCAATCCTTACTGGCTGACCCATGTCAAAGACAAATACTTCCCCGCCATTGCCCATTGTTCCTGCTTCAAGCACCAACGCACATGCCTCAGGAATCAGCATAAAGAAGCGAATGATATCGGGATGAGTCACTGTCACAGGGCCACCTGCTTCTATTTGCTTTTTGAACAATGGAATCACAGAGCCATTGGATCCTAAAACATTTCCGAAACGAGTAGTAACAAATTGTGTGTTGATGGTTTCAGCTCCTGCTGCTTGCTGAACTAAATGGGCATTTAAGCTCTGTACGTAAATCTCACACAAACGTTTTGAGCATCCCATCACATTGGTTGGATTGACAGCCTTGTCCGTAGATATCATCACAAACTTTCGAACATGATATTTGACGGCCAAATCAGCCAAAATACGAGTACCTACAACATTATTTTGAATGCTCACTGCAGGATTATCCTCCATCATTGGCACGTGCTTATAAGCAGCTGCATGGAACACATAATCAGGCTTATCATTGCTAAAGATGCATTCCATCCGTTCACGATTAGTAATAGTTGAAACGACAAACTCGGCATCAAGCTGTTCCCATTTATTTCGAACTTCCAACATCAAGTCATGCATGGGAGTTTCGGCTTGATCAACCATAATAAGCTTAGCTGGAGCATAATTCGCGATTTGACGAACCATCTCACTGCCGATACTACCAGCCGCACCTGTCACTAATACGCGTTTACCTCGCAAAAGCTCTCCGATTTTCTCCATGTTCACTTCAATCTCATGACGAGGCAAGAGTTCCACTTCCTCGCGAACATGAGCACGAACAAGATCAGCAAAATTACGAGCGACAATACGCCACAACCACAATGCTGCCGTAGAAGCTAGGAATGTCAATACAAATACACGATATGGAATAGATGTCGTGAATGGCAGCATATCGATGCTCCATCTCAAAGCTATACACATCAGCGAGCCCGTCAAAGTTGCCAATGCCGTACGGACCAAATCTCTAAACTCCAATATCTTGGATACATCCGCATAAGTATGGAATAAACGCATACCTATGACGTAAAATACCAGATCTAGCGTCAGAGTACAAAATACAAGAGAGCCATTGCCGACCAATTTGGCAGGACCATAAACAAGTGAATAGGTCAAAATCATAGACATGAATATTAGCATCATGTCCACAACACTTATTGCCCAAAATGGAAGCGCTTCACGCGAAAAATACCAACTAGAAAACTTCTGTACGATATGCTGTCTACGCCCTCTCTTCATATTCTACTATCAAAAACGTGGCAAATTTACGAAAAACTGTTGTATAAAAAAGAAAAAACCGCATGAAAAAGGTTCCATCTTGTATATTTCCTTGCATTAATGCACCCAAAACAGCCATAGCAGAAAACAAAGACGGCCTACTATCGCTCCACCATCTGAAAAACAACACCATCAATCCATTCACCAACCATTGGGAATGGGGCAATCGCTTGTTCATCAAATTCGACATCAATACGTGAAGGGTCTACGCCATAATATCGGAGCAGCGCTTTCTTCACTGACTCAGCACGTCTTTGAGCCAAGTGCATAGTCGGAGATTCCCTTTTTGCAGATGCGTCGCTGAATCCCTTAATTATCAGGTTCACGTCTGGATGCTTTTTCAAGAAATCGGCCACAATACGCAAGTTCTCCATCTGGTAATCATTTACATAAAAGCGGTCTACATAAAATGATATACGCGTTTTCATCAGCTCTCCAAAAGCGACTTTCTCAACATTTTCAAGAACTTGGTATTCTTCCTGTATCTCCTTATTCAGGTAATCCGAGACTTTTGATTCGGAGCCACGCAAGGACGTAGCCTCCCAACGACGTACCTTATAGTAACGATAATCGCCATAATGATCCATCAGATGAATTCGGACACCCACCATCAAATCCGCAAAAGAATCGAAGGCAGAGGCTGACGAATGACGCACGCCATTGTAATTATCATCGACCCAATAATACGCACCCTGGACAAAAAGATCTGTAATATCACTCAAACGGCACTGCATATTGACTCCGCCTCGCACGTAAACGTTCACCCTGTCAGCATCATCCACGGGATATCCATAACGGTACCACCGCGCCACCTTTTTATCGTAATCAAAGGAATAGTTAAAGCCTCCGCCAATAAATAATTGTATGTTGAACAGACGTTTTTCACTATAAGGACATAACCAGTCTGTGATACTAAACATCTCATCCAAGCCGACACTGAACATATTAAAATTATAATCGCCATCACCGACTAGTGCCGACATAGACTTTAGCACTTGAGGGCTTACCCACCCCTTTTGTTTCTTATAAGATGCAGCCAATCGAGTGGACCAAATCGGCGAAAAGGATTTGCCCAAACCGAAATCGAAAGCGGGAGCACACACTTTCAAGAGTCCATGTCCACCCATATTTTCTGCCCTTGAGATGCTTGCGCCACCGCTCAATTCAACGAACCAGTTATCCGCTAATCCGTATGGTCTCCATACATCTATTACTTCAGGCAGCTCTGGTTTGGGAGCCTCCCATTTAGGTCGTTTGGGTTGCTTTGGAGCTTTCCACTTATAGGGTTTCTGGGCTCCAAGCAACAATACACACATGCTCAGAGCCAATAGCAAGAAAAAACGTTTCATATTCAGTCTCACCACATTTGAGCCGTTACAGATTCTCTTTAATTTTCTTTACAATATAGTCCAGCTCCGCTTCTCTCACACATGGGCCACTAGGCAAACACAACCCGCTCTTGAACAAATGTTCACTCACTCCATTAGTGTATGCGGGAGCATCTTTATACACGGGCTGTAAATGCATCGGTTTCCACAAGGGACGGGTCTCAATATTTGCTTCACTCAATCTCTCCGCAAAAGGCAGCAAGTCATCGGAGATTACATGCTTGCCATCTTCGAAGCGAATGGTTGAAAGCCAGTAATTCGATTGCATCTCATCTCCTGGCGCACAATGCACAATCAATCCATCCACATCACCCAGTCGCTGCACATATTGCTCGTGCACCCACTGATGATGTTTTATATGCTCATCTGCCACCGTCATTTGTCCCCGGCCAATTCCTGCACAAATATTAGACATCCGGTAATTGTAGCCAATCCGCTCATGCTGATAATATGGATATGGTTCGCGCGCCTGAGTTGCATAGAACATCACACGCTTTTTGGCTTCCGCATCAGGACAAATCAGAGCACCACCACCACTTGTCGTAATCATCTTGTTACCATTAAATGACATCACGCCATAAGTGCCAAAAGTGCCGCACACTTGGCCTTTATACCGAGAGCCAAAGCCTTCTGCTGCATCTTCAAGCACAGGAATCTCATAGCGGCATGCTATCTCCATAATTTCATCTATCTTGGCAGGCATGCCATACAAATAAACTGGAATAATGGCCTTTGGCTTCTTACCAGTCTTTGCGATTCTGCCTTTAATCGCATCTTCCAGCAATTGCGGATCCATGTTATATGTATCCGGCTCACTATCCACAAACACAGGCGATGCTCCTAAATAAACGATAGGATTTGCACTAGCAGCAAAAGTAAACGACTGGCAAATCACCTCGTCACCCTTACCTACCCCTAACATAATCAGTCCCAAATGAATCGCCGCCGTACCTGCACTCAATGCCACCACTTTCTTATCCAACGCGCCATTTTCATTCACGAAATCCTCCAAATCCTCTTCAAAAGCATTCACGTTTGGGCCAAGTGGTACGACCCAATTCGTATCAAATGCCTCTTGAATATATTGCATTTCGTTGCCGCTCATGTGAGCAAGACACAAATTAATTCTATCCATATAATAACAATAATTTTTGCAAAATTAGCACTATTTTTTCAAACTTACACCTTTTTCTATTTAAAAGGGTACTTTTCTCTCAAAACTATTCATTAAATGCAGCTACAGAAACATCCCAACTTCAGAAACATCACTATAGGTTTATGGGACAGGGGGTTGTTAGCTCATCTTTATCATTTCGAATTAGATTTATCATCAAAACACTCTTGTAACAATCCCTCAGGCACTTTTCGACGAGGCACGTTTTTAATTGAATCTCCACCAATGAGCTAACATTTTATCATTCTTTTGCTATTACGCTTTCTTCCTATGCCGCTCGACAAATAACGGATAATAAAAACGTTGGAACAACGTATGCCGTATAAAATACACGACATTATATCCCACATAAGATGTACCAGACCATTCTTGCATCCATCGTAATATTTTCCCTCGAATATCGCATTTTTCTTGTCGTCGTTCAGCAGAGAAAGAGTAGTCTTTAGTCAAACGTCGGTTTCTCATCCACTCATCTTTAGTTAGACGTTCCGATTTCGTCATCTTCCGATAATACACGTTCAAGAAATTATCAATATTACGGCGAGCCGCAGGACGCAAATCCCCATCCCCCGACTCAATGTATTTTCGCATCAAACCAATATTATAAATCAAGTCATTCAATTGCACGAGAACCATCTCCTTATCAACAATCTTCTGGATAGAAAATGAATTACCTTGTTCATAACGGCACACGTTGCTACTAACAACACGCGTGCGAGGATGATGGCTAAACACATCAAAATTAAAGATTTCATCCTGACATATTACAATTTCCGATTTGATGCGATGCTCTTCCAAATAAGCACGGCGATAGAACTTTGACCACACGAACGGCAAGGGCCAATGATTATATGCATACACACCATCACCATCGAAAATTATTTCACCATCAGGTCGGGCATTTGAATCATGTACCGCTGTTCCATCTGTATAAATACGGAGCATCTGATAGCAAAGAACATCAGGTTTGTCTTGACAAAATTGTTCCAACAGATAAGAGTATGCATTATCAATGATGTAGTCATCACTATCAAGATAAGTGATGTATTCCCCTTGCGCCAATGAAGAACCGACGTTCCTCGCGGCACCCAAGCCCTGATTCTCTTGTGTAATAATTTTAAAGATATTAGGTTTGTATGCTTTGTATTTCCCAAGTATGGAAGCACTGTTATCAGGCGAACCATCATCGACACAAATGATTTCATATTCCCCAACTTCCAGACCTTGACGCAATAATGAATCCAAACAACGGGGAAGATACTGTTCTACGTTATAAACAGGGACAATAACTGATAGTTTCATAAGAACGTGTTTATGTTGTGTTACCGAGTCATCCTCTATATTTCAAACATAGATTTATTGGGGAATTTTTCTCCGAAAACCTTTTGAAGGGATTGTTTAATCAATATTGCCTCCTCATCGGTACAATAGGGCCCATCATTGACACAAACAGACTTCAACTTACCACTCTTTAAAGCGTTACAGATATTATTCACCTGCTTGATTGGGAAAACAGCACCACTATCCATTTTTACTGGATGGAAACGGTTGCTGGCAAACTGCCAATAGCGAAATACATATTGATTAAGGGACACTTCCTTGCGAAAACGAGAACAACTCTCACTCATAATATCCGGCTCTTGTTCCCATAGTTCTTGAATAACAGACTTTAGCAATGGCTGCTCCCAATGACGCCAACGGAAAAACTCAAAATTTTCTAATCCAATCTGCAGTAAATTAGAGATGATTGATTTCCCCCACAAATGCGGTCCGAACCACTTCCATGGTGCATTTTTCACAGTCTGCCAACGGTTGAAATGACCATTAATCACAGCCATATCACAAAAAAGCGCGATTTTTACACAGAATCTATTAGTATGGTCATACCAAGGATTAATGAAAAGTGTTTCTTCATTACAATCGCAAGGCAAGCCATCCCGAAAATAATCCTTAGGACTAACTGGCGCATTCAAAAATACATCATCATTAAAATACACAAAATGTTCCGAAAGGCCAGGAATCTTATCCATATTCAATTCAATCGTATGGGAACTAAAAGTAGGAAGGTATTGCTTAGGAATGTAATCTTCATGTTTGACCAATACCAGTTTAGGGCATTCAGGATTAATCCACTTCGGGAACGTCCCATTAGTTACCAAATAGACCTTATTCACCCATGGAGCATACTGTTCAACAGCCCTAAACCAATACAGGAAGATTCCCCAATCTCTAAATCGTCCCCTATCCATAATGGGATTTTCTGGGCGATAATAGTTATATAACTTAATCCACTCAGGATCACTACTATCCACCCAAGGTACCACAAAATCAATTTTATTCATTGCCTGTTTTTTCATTCTGCTTTGTAGATAAACTTTCTATAGAAGACACTGATTATGAGATAGCCCAAATAAGAGTAAGATGACATGTTCTTAATTAAGGCTATTCTTTTCGGTGTTATTTGCGTTTTCGTAGCCTTGTGGATTGGCATCCGCTTGAGCCGTCGAAATAAGAGTTTCCATTCTTTCCATGTAAGGAAGACACGGAAAGCCTTACGATAAAAATGGTCAACGTATATATGAATCCCTCGCAATGCTGCTGATGCCATTCCAATATCATCCCCTTGCATATAACAATTCAGACACTCTGCGCCGGAAAGAGTTCATTCCATCTGTTTGAGCACCAATCTCTTATCATTTATATGCATTAGTGAAACCGTATTATTTTTCTCATATCCATATACCTTACAATCAGTATAAATAAGGTGAGGCTTATTTCTTAACAATTGGAAAACAAACAACAAGTCCTCCATATAGATAGATGTAAAAGAAACAGCGTGTGTCTGCAAAAACATTCGTCTATAGAGTTTCGAGCACGCGTAAGGCAGCTCATACTTATTATGAGCCTCTGCACCATCCCCATCATATACAACATGACCTCTTATTGCATCTCCCGCATATGGTCTTTCAATGCCATCAGTGTATACATAATGATACCCAAATGCCACAACATCAACGTTTTCCTTACCGAAATGTTCGAGTAGATACTTATATGCGTCATCCACCACATAATCATCGGAATCCACAAATGTGACCCATTCACCTTGTGCCACCCTCAAACCCATATTCCGAGCAGCACTTAGTCCTTGATTCCTCTGCGTGATGACCTTAAAAATGTCAGGATGCTCACGCTCGTACTCTGCGAGTATGGCTGCACAATTGTCAGGTGAGCCATCATTTACACAAATAACCTCATACTCTTCCACTTCCAAACCTTGGCGAAGCAATGAGCCAAGACAACGGGGGAGAAATCTCTCCACGTTATAGACAGGAACGACAACTGATAGTTTCATTCTGATTATTTCTTTGAGGAATACGACGCTATAATACGTGGACGAACTAAACTTGTGAAAACTCCTCTTAGAACGAATCCCATAATGCAGTAAATCAAGTATGAAGTAGTTGATAGATTCTTTAAGTGATTAATAATTCTACCAAAATTTGTTATCTCTCGAGAAGTGTCAATCCTCTTTACTGGCACATTCTGAAGCATATTTGTATATTCGCGCCACTCACTTCGATTAAAGCGTGCCTTCAACATCTTATTATAATATGCTTTTAGAAAAGTGTTTATATTCCTCTTTGCCGCATTAGCAATCACCCCATTGTCCTCTTGTAAATAATTATTCATCTTGTCTACCACGAACAGCAGCCACTTCAACTGATGCAATATTTTCTCTTTATCATTAGTAGTCAGCAGAGATGTCGGATTCCCTTGCTCATATCGATATATGGTACTTGTAACAATCCGCAAATGAGGAGAATGACGAAAAACATCAAAATTAAAAGGTTCATCCTCCATAAAAGCTGTTTCAAAGAAAACGCCATTCTTGTCCAAAAAAGAATGTTTGTAAAATTTCAACCACACATAAGGTAAAGACATATAATTGTATGCCTCTGCACCGTCGCCATCAAACGAAACCTTCCCGTCCGGTTTTGCGTCACTATCACAGAGCGACTTGCCATCTGTATAGGTGAGCATACAGTTGAAATGTATCACATCTATTCCTTCCTCACAAAAATGATCCAGAATATATTTGTAACCATAATCTATGATGTAGTCATCGCTATCAAGAAATGTAACCCAGTCTCCTTGCACCACCTTCATGCCTGTATTTCGTGCACCTCCCAACCCTTTATTCTCTTGTGTAATGACCTTAAAAATATCGGGGTGCTTTTGTTCATATTCTGCCAAGATGGCGGCGCAATTATCAGGAGATCCATCATTTACACAAATCACTTCATATTCACCCAATTCTAAGCCCTGACGCAGCAACGAATCGAGGCAACGAGGAAGAAATTTCTCCACGTTATAAACGGGTACAATGACAGAGAGTTTCATAAAAATGTCGTTTTTACATTGTGTGTGTTGTTTATATAGGCAATATCTCCTTATAATATTCTTTGAGACACTTCCTCACGAATCCTTGTTCAAAACGATTTGCAACCATCGGACGGGCATTCTCAGCCATCCTTCTCCTCTCATCAGGATGCTCCGCCATCCATTTCATCGCATCATATAAGGCATGTTCGTCACATGGGGGAACAATCAATCCATTCCTCCCATTCTCAACAATCTCTCTCGATCCATTGATATCCGTAACAATGCTTGGCAATTCCATCGCTCCCGCCTCTATTACAACATTGGGGAAGCCTTCACGATAACTTGGGAACACCAGCACATCACTTTGTTCATAGAATGGACGAACATCCTTCTGACTTCCAACCGCTTCAATAGAAGGGCATGTCTCAATCAAGTTCTTTGTTTTAGAGGACACTGGGTCCAAATCATTCTCATAGGGTCCAACAAGCAGCAGGCGGGTCTTTGGATATTCTTGATTTAATTTCACAAAAGCCTCAACCAACTCATTCATTCCTTTCTCTCGCACAATCCGACCTACAAATATAAACGTAAGCGGACCTTCTTGCCTCTCTGCAGTCTTTCTCCAATAGTTCAAATTCACTCCTCGTATATTCCCATAACCTAAGACCTCCATCGGTTTACTTGTGATACAACGTTGTAAATCCCGTTTCACACCATCTCCTTCAGGAATAATATGAGTCGCGCATGCACACGTGATTTTATCCGTCAGAATTAGAATCCTACGCGAAAGCCCTGAGGCCGTAGGCCAAACCAAGCCCGTAAATGTGTGCAGCCGGACCGGAACTCCAACCAGCCATGCAGCTATCATGCACAACAAGCCAGCCTTCGGTGTCATCGAATGCACCATATCAGGCTTTTCCTTGTGCATAACCCTTATCAGCTTCATCAATGAAATGAAATCTTTCCAAGGATTCACACGGCGTTCCATTTGCACCCCGATAGTACGCACACCTTCACGCTCACCCAATTCTTTCAAATCAGAATCAGGACTAGACAATGCGACAATCTCATAACCCTCTTCCTTCAGTTCACTTAACAGTTCCTTGCAGAAGATGTTCAACGACATGCCAACCGTCGTCGCACGTAGTATTTTCTTACCCACAAACAGTTTTTATGATTAGTCCTATATCACCAACCAATGAATGGTGGTAATAATAATCCAAGTTTATTTTCACCTTGTCCGGATAGATAACCTCATCGTTATATTTTTGAGGGTCTTCCACCTGTGCAAGAAGCTCTTCCTCATTCTTATACTTCAGCGATGCAGGTCCAGTAATTCCGGGTCTCAACTTCAAGATAAGCCGATTCTCGCCCTCCAACTGATCTGCATACCCCGGAACATCAGGACGAGGCCCTACAAAACTCATGTCACCAATCAGCACATTCCACAATTCCGGCAATTCATCCAGCTTGTACTTACGCAACTTGGCTCCAAGTGGTGTAATACGATTTTCACCAGCCACAGACACAGAACTGCCACCATGTCCAACGGTCATACTTCTGAACTTATACATGGTGAACAGCTTACCATCTTTCCCGACCCTCTTCTGCTTGAAGATGGCAGGACCACCCGGCATCTTCACCCGAATCAGCACCCATACAATCAAAAGTACTGGCCATAAAATGCACAATCCCACAAACGAGACCACTCTGTCAAACAACCACTTCATCATTGTTATACCCACTTTACATTGTTTTCTTTTCTTCCACGAATTGAACGAATCATACGAATTTCCCCAGGCAGACACTATCTGATAGCAATTACAACTTCTTATCTCTTATTCGTTCAATTCGACAAATTCGTGGGCCTATCAATTCTTACGAGGCTTATCCTCTATCAACAAATCTCCTCCTTCCAACTCCTCCACCACAATTACATCGCACGCTTTCTGACTCGCCTTCATCGACCCGATATTCTCTTTATTGATACTCTCAAACATACGGAAACCTGTTTTCTGTGCTATATTCATTCCGACCTCACACAACTTTGTACATACACCCTTTCCCTGATGATTCACATCCACCATCTTTCCGAGGAAACACTTCCCATTTATAAAGCATCGCAAAAAAGCATATCCTATAATCTCTCCCTCTTCCTCCAACACATATATCACATAGGACTTCCGTTCCAACAATTTTCTCAATGTCTTCTCATCAAACGCATGAGGACGGAACCACCTGAAGCTCTCTTCTGGCTGATAGGCAAAGAAGTCTGCCAAACGTCCCGCATCATTGACATCTGCAATCCTCACTTCATTCCCAACCAAATCTTTCACCCTTTGTATCCCTCCTATTCTCATCCCACATATCCATGAGTTCAAAGCCTCGATTCCATCCCATACCCATGGGCACTTATTCTGTAGCCAATGTGCTAATTCGTATAGCATAAAATTACCCTCCTTTATCAAATATCCACATCGAAATTCACAGAATCATCACTAAATTTCAACACTGCAGGACAATGCGACTGCTGTTCTTCTTTGGGGATGGTACGTCGTAAGTTCGGATAATGATGGCGTAGATACGTTTCGACATCATTGGGGACATAAACCATAAGTGGTCCAAACGGCACTAAGTGGAGGTTTTCCAAACTAACTGCGCTAATGTGATCTCGGTACTCTTTCGCTTGAGAATAATAGGTTGTATTCCACCCATTAAACATGGAACTAATTTTCGAATAAAAGAAATATATCCACTTCTTCGGAATAAGTGAAGAAATTATCAGCACGCCGAAACAGGTAAAAGCTCTATTCGTTGCAGGTCTATCCACCTGACTCTTCTTAAAATACTTCCATCCCCACACTTCTTTATTGATGACACATAGCGTCAGGAATCGCAAAACGCCACGCTGAAGGTTTTGTACCCACTCGTAGTCCGACACACGGTCGTAAGGCATGATGTCCACGAAAATACCATGATGCATCTGAACACTTCTATAATAGTACTCTCTGAACTCAGTTCCATTCTTTCTTACCTTCGCCATAACATGTGGCATGTGCTTCTCTGAGCCAATCCACTGCAGAAAATATTGGGGTTTCAAATGCTTAGGTGCTTCTAGCAGGAAACGCTCATAATCTGAACGCAACATACCCACATCAACATCATCATCCCACGGCAATATTGCCTTTTCGAAAAAAGCTCCAATAGCAGAACCACCTTGAATAAAACATTTTATTTGCAGAATCTCGCATACTCGTTGTATTTCTCCAAGAATATCATATAGTTCCCAATGTAACCGTTTCAAATCTTTGTCTGAATAATCCATTTTTCCATATTCCCATTTTAATTTCGTCTCAAATGAGGTAATACATAAGGCAAAAACAACTTTCGATAAAGAAAACTTGCCATCCAATACATAAGATAATTCGCCATGACAACATTAATAACCTTCGAGGCCTTCCCCTGAAGACGCATGGGTAACACCTCTAATTTCAGAAAAGAATGCCTTACCGAAAGGAACTCCTTTCTTGTATAATCCGCAGAAAGCACCCTACTCATACATGGTATCGTCTCTCGTTGCTTATAAGCCAGGAGAGCTTCTTTAATTTCAGGTTCCTGCAGCATATATGCATTCATGTTTTCAAACAAATACATATAACTATCCACAACGCTTCGCATGCGATGTGGTTCTCTGACACGTGTAATCTGTCCATCAGAAATCGTGTATCTATATATATTAGATGAGACTTGCATCACATAAGGATCACACATATACACATCCAAATTAAACGCCACATCTTCACACTGCCTGATAGGACGAAAGGTAATCTTATTACGAGACAAGAAGGCATTGTTATATATATATGACCATACGAAACTGAAGTTTGGCGCTCTTTCAACTACATATCGTGTGCCACGTCCCTCAAATAGCACCTTACCACGTACATCATTTGTCTCTTTCCATTCCTTTTGGACATACCGATCTACTGTTATAGAATTAAACTTAAGCACATCGACGTCCTCTTTCCAAAATGTCTTCAAAATATACCCATACGCACCTGGTATAACGTAATCATCCGAGTCGCAGAATGCAATTTGGTCTCCCTTCGCAACAGCCATTCCTGCATTCCGTGCAGCTGGAAGCCCCTGATTCTCTTGTTCCACAAGAGTTAACACTTGAGGATAGGCATTCTTATACTCTTTCAGAATAGAGCCACTCTTATCCGTGCTTCCGTCATTCACACATACAATCTCATAATCTTCCACATCTTGATTCAACAATGAATCAAGACAACGCACCAAGAATGCTTCCGCATTATAAACTGGAACTATCACTGATAACATAATATAGACCTATTTTTGATACAAACACCAATAATTCTGGGCCATCACTTCAATATCAAACATCTTTGCCCGTTCTTGACATTTCACAGCGACCTGTTTCGCGTATAATGTGTCTTCACACAATCTTCGAATCTCGGTAGCCAAAACTTTAGCATCTCCATGGGGGAACAGCACACCATATCCACTAACAATGTCACGAAGTCCTTCCACATCACTTGCAACAAAAGGCTTTCCACTTGCCATTCCTTCAAGGGAAGATAGTGAGAGCCCTTCGTAATGGGATGATAGCACCACTACATTTGCCGCATTCAACAAAGCAGGAATATCAGTTCGCACGCCCAAGAACTCAACACGTTCGTCCAATTGTAGTTCCCGCACTAATTGTTTACATTCATTTATAAGACGTTCTTCTCCTCCCCCTGCCAACTCCAACACATAATCAGACGGCAAATCCTTCACGGCTTTGATGAGAGTCTTCTGATCTTTCTGCTCTCTAAAAGCAGAAACCATCAATACTTTCTTCTCATTGGTGATAGAAGAAGATGAGATGCCTGCAAAGGTCTTTAAATCTATGCCATTATAGATGACAACACATTTCCCCTCAAAAGATATCCCTATATGTTGAATAAGATTCTTTTTAGTCAACTCACTAATGCAGACAAGCTTTTCATATCGCCCATACATCCAACGGTCAAGCATTCGCCACCATACATTTCTACGGCGGTTTGATGTATTATGCTCTGTTGTGAAAACACGACATTGGGCAAACAAAGAAGCTATTGCAACAAAGTACTGGCATGCCGTATTATGACTGTGAACAATATCATAGTCACACATTATTGGGATAAGTTTACATATATTGAACAGAGAATAAACAGAACACCCCAACGGGATGACCTTCACCCCTTTCGATTCCAACTCTTCATAGAAAGGGGTACGCACACCATCAAACACACACAAATCCACCTCATGCCCTTTCGCCCTCATACGAGGAAGCAAATCCACCATCAACTTTTCAGCCCCACCTGTTCGGAGAGATGTTATGACATGCAGAATTCTCATCGTTCTTCAAGGGTTTGGATTTCGTGCCATATTACGTGTTTTGACTTCACTGATTGTACTCTCTAATCCCCGTCTTATATTTGATCTTGCTTCCCATCCCAATGCACTCAGTTTTTCGACAGAGAATATGGATCGGGCAACAGGGTTATATCCCTTTCTTTCATCTGATTCAGGTAATTCAACAACAACTTTACTACCGCCAATAGAAGCGATTGTTTCCGCCAATTCACGAATACTTATGTTTGATTCGGCATCTGCTATATTATAGACTTCTCCACACTCACCATTCAAAAGGATGTGTAACAACGCTGACACACAGTCTACGACATAACACCATGAACGGAACTGTTCTCCAGAACTTTTCATCACAATATTCTCCGCTTTAAGCACATTGCGGATAAATTGAGCATAGACACGATTGTCTTGTTCTGTAAAATGCGGCCCATAAACATGGCAGGGACGAGCTATGACTATGTCCGCATTATATTCTGCCACATAAGAAACACAGAGAGTTTCTGCGGCACGCTTTGAAGAAGGATAACATGAACGAGGTTTAGCACAATCAACATAGCCGCTATAATCTTCCGTGAAAACACGCCCATCGCCTTCTCCATATACCTCCCCAGATGACACATAAAGGAATCGTTTCATTCCATGGCGCAATCCATATTCCATAAGATTTTCCACTCCATCAATATTTGACTTGATGATTTCCACGGGTTTCTGTACAAAAAAGTTGGGACTTGCATTACTGGCTGCATGGATAATATAATCAAAGTTTATATCACATGTGAGAGGTTCCAAAACATTGTACTGAATAAAATGGAAAGAAGTATCATTATAGAAATAATTAAAACGTAGCAATGCCCGCTCAATGTTGCGACCTGAAGCATATACTTGATAATCTCTCTTGGGATTCATCATTAATGCCTCTACAAGACACCCCCCGATTAAACCTGTAGCTCCAGTCACAAGAATCTTGCATCCAGAGAGTTTACACCAAGGAAGATTCTCTTTGAATAATTGAAGAATGTCTTGCTGATACATACTTATTTCAGCCATGATTCCTTAGATGTATGCATTAATGCCTTTATCATTTCCAGATCTTCGACAGTTGTTATCTTTATATTTTTCTCCGACCCTGGGACTATATGCATTACTCGATCAGAACCAAGTTCCGCAATAAGTGTACAAGAAGCCACGGAGTTTGTTATACCCTTTGTCTTAGCCTCCTTATGAGCTTCAATAATGTTTTTCAAGAAGAAAGTTTGAGGAGTTTGGGTACGAATCAGTGTATCACGAGGAATACTCTTCGTTGCTGTAAAACCGTCATCACTTGCAAGTATTGCTTCCCTACACTGAATGCCTGTAATAGCATATCCATAAGCCTTACAGATGGCAATGTTTGAAGATATAATTTCTTGAGACAACAGTGGTCGAACAGAGTCATGAATCAGCACCAAATCTTCGTCAGCACATCCGACTTCTTTTAGACCATAAATTCCATTATGAATTGATTCGAAACCCGAATCGCCGCCAGGAAAGATCCATTTCAATTTGTCAATTCCAAACTGGTTGGCATAACTCTGCAAAACTGTGTCCCATCCTTTCAAACAGACAACAGCAATAGCATCTATGTCTGGATGTTGTTGAAAAGCTTGCATTGTCCATATTATGACTGGAGCGCCATCCACATGCATAAATTGTTTAGGAATATCTTGGCCCATTCTGTTACCAGACCCTCCTGCTATAATCAAACCAATATTCATATAATTACAGACTAATTTAAATAAAATGTTGGGATGAAAAACGTATTTGTTTTCACCACTAGTTGTACCCTCTCCGATGTTTCAATTCATCCCAAATGACAGACAACGACATGGGCTTTCTCTCCAGTACATCATTCTTTTTCTCATTCAAAATCTCTTTCATGTCAACCCTTCTTTCAAGATTCATATAAAAAGCCGTATGATGTCCTGAACGAGAAGGCGCTGGTGGCGGAGTCATATAATCCTTGTACAAAGCTGTCAATATCTCATGATAACCATTAGGAACCATAATCTCCATGTCCTCAAATGGAACAGCTATCGCATTCGCAAACCAATCCTTACGATGATGCAGATGTTTAATATCCCAATAAGGTCTGTACAAGGGGTCCTTTGCTGAGCAGATTTTTTGATACAACTTATCAATCCGCTGATAAAGCCTTTTCTTTTGAGGGGCATAAAACATTTTCTTCACCAATTTAACTTATCTCTCAAATCCATTCAAAGTCACAATATCCTTAAAAATCTCGCTCCAGGTCTGATGGGATATGGACTTTCTATACGACCAAAAAGCAGCATGGATATCATCATCCAATTGCTTATGTTCGTCATTAAGATCATCATACTCATGTAGTGGGAACAAATCGATGAAAGGACCCATTATAAAAGGAAATTGTTTATATTCCCAAAAGGTCTTTGTCGTGTCGTAAAATTTAGCAAATGGGTATGGATAACCGTCATCATGAAAATCAGCCACCCTATAATCAGTAGTTTTCAAATTATCCTTTAATGACAACAACTTTTCATAATCTTCTGGCAACATAAAGACATCGATGTCATCATCCCACGGAATGAATCCTTTATGCCGGACAGCCCCCAACATCGTTCCTGAAGCAGCATAATATTTAATATCATTTTCCTTACAGAATTGTACAAATGCCTTAAAGGTTTCTAAAGCACCTTCTGAATCGGGCTCAATTTTTCATTCATGATATACGACTTTGAGTTATGCGTTATAGAACAACTTCTTCACTTATTTTTGAATCGAATATAACCATACAATGCCACTCCCAATGGAGCAAGCATTACGGTTAACAATCTCTCGGGTGATTTACGCAACCAGTCTTTGTCTTTCGCCAACACACATGAAGAAACGTAATGGATAGCAGATCGACATTTGTCTTTTAGTGTATTATGCTTGAGTGTCATCTCCAATAGCCTCAATTTTACGAAACTGCGAGGACTATTAACATACTGTCTAAAAATACCCTGTGACATACTGTCAGCCCCTATCTGATATTCCACCCAACAAAGATTCTCATTTAAGATTAAAAGAGGATATTGATCACAAACCTGTAGCATCATATATATCGGATTGAAGTTTTTCTCCCCCTCGAATCCTATCATAGGTGATACCTTTTTCATCAAATCCGTCCGTAAGACTTGTTTCGTGTCTCCAGAATGTAACTTTCTCAAATGAAGTTCATGCAAAAAAACCTCGTTCAGTTTCTCCGGGAACTTTCCACCAATAGGTTGTCCATCCACAACATTATAATCTAATCCCTGTATGCCACAATATGTTCTTGAGGTCACCGGAGAAACATCCATACATCTCACATCCGTTGGATAATACTTTCTCCATAGAGCAATTATCTTCTCCACGGCATCATCTGGCATGTAGTCATCGCTATCTATACATACACATAATTCTGTCTGAATCGTTGCGTATGCTACATTATAGCCGGTATAAAGTCCTCCGTTTGACTTATAAATATACTCTATATCAAACTTCTCTGTCCGAATCACAAAATGATCCTCATTCTCACCGTCCATCAAGCGCCCCATCCAATCGAATCGCGTACCAGAATCGACAATCTTTTCACCCAAACTTTCAGCCCAAGCTCTTGTACCATCAGAACTCCCATCGTCAATGATTAGCCAATCAAAATCGGCACATGATTGGCGACATAACGATTCGTAGGTTCTTACAATCGTATGTTTCCGATTATATGTTGGAGTAAAAACAGTTAATGTCTTCATTTTCATTTGTTTCAATCACAGATGACAGATACGAATTCTATTTTAACAATAGCCATAACGATTATATTCCAAAACTAAAAAATCTGCGTTATTCCCGTAATCTACCACAAAGCGGTGATGTTTTTTTCTTGAACACGGATAGCATTTTAACGCTACCGATAACCTTAACCCATACCGCACAAGGCTCAAGGTATATGGAATCCGTGACATCTATCAGGAAGATTCGTGTTCGTTTTCTTTCCTCGACAAGTCACCGATGATGTATGGAGGTATGGCTTTAAATTCATCCGAATGTACAAATGCCCAAGCATTTTTTAGCCCCTTCATGTAATTATATGGGATTTTGGCATTCAGCTTCACAATCCCCAACATAATATGGAGATTCAGTTGCCACCATGCCTTCAATCCAAATAACAAAGCGGACAGCCATTGTTTATCTCGGCTTGTATATATCATACGCCACCATGTCGCAAACATTCCGTATGAACGTGTATAGAATTTCCGCTCCGTTTTGTGGTAAACACCACTGGAAGTCTTTGCATCCAAATTCTTGACACCACTATCATATAACACCCCACACTTGAATCCGTTTACAAAAAATTTATATGATTCCACGGCATCGTCACCATATGAAAAGCCCATTCGATCCAACCACAACTCGTCTTCAAGATGCACCGATTTCAGCGCTGTCTTTTTCACCATCCAGCATGGCCCTGCAAATGTCTCGGTCCAACAAAATTGTTTCTGGGGATCCCCATTAAACGAAAAACCGCCATCACGATTCTGCTTAAAAGCCCATCCATCATCACCTCGAACATACACGCCATTGGATATAAATGCCAGCAACTTCTGCCTCAACGTCATCTCTTGATTCTTAAACGTATCTGCCGCCACACAGTCCGCACCATGTTCCTCCATTGCTTTTAACATTCGTTCCGCACTATCTGTAGCAAGCTCAACGTCGTCATCCAACATCAGAACAACATCCGAATCTATCTCACGATACTCCAATGCGCGTTGTGCCACCATTCCCTTCCTTACCCACACATACTCCTCTTTGCCAATCTGAAAAGATGGCCTTTCATATTTCTCCGCGATATATATAATAACCTTCTCAGGCTGGACTGTCTGACACACGAGACTTTGCAACTCACGCTTCAGTACCTCTACATTTGTACCAAGAGTTCTAATGGCTACTGAATACGTAAAGTGTCCCACACCCATCCCTTCTAACATTTTCCTAACATATACATAATTAAGGTAAAACCTGCATGAAGCAACAAAATCAAGCCTGCTTTTCGATCCTGATCTGGCCATATGTGCAAACGAATCACAGCATAAGCTAATACCACTGGATAAAGGAACCAACTCAGATAGGCAAAACGGTTTGAGAACGCTGCCTTAATGACCATCACCCAAAATGAGTTGGTTAAAATATAAGTAGTTGCTAAAATATTAAACACACGCATACTGTGAGCATCAGCAATACGTCCTGCACCTGTGATATTCGTCTCCGCCTCCTCTACTGTATCACCATACAAAGCCCTTTCCGTTTCAGCCTTTTTTGTGACATACCATGTCAACCACACGGGCATGGCGCTATATGCCAAAAAGTCCCATCTGAAGCCTGTAGAAGAAAAGGAATCCGCATATTGATCCATTGAATTACCATAAGCAGACATTCGATCATCAAAACCTAATCCCGCAAAAAAATTCACCATTGTTCCACCTGCAACCAATGATACTCCAATACTTGCAATCCAGAAATAGATTGCCCATTTCGGAGATTTGATGACGTAAGTGGCGGCAAGAAATGCAGCCAAGGGCAGCATAACAGATTTATGGCTTCCCAAAGCAAATATCAACACAACACCTCCAAGAAGCATTTTACTAATATTCCCATTGGCAGCTATTGCAAAAGCCAAGATTTCCATGGAACACGCGAATCCATTACGCAAGCCATTCACACCAAATTGATAAGTTGAGAATGCTGATAAAAAGAAAAGCATAGCCATCCAAGCATTTTCTCCAACCAACTTCCGAAAGCCGATCAATGGAAAACTTATATATACAACTGCAATAATAAAGAACCAAAAATGTACAGTACCCCCCATTACTCTACACGTATCTCGAAGAAATCGCCAAAACCACTCCTTGCTCAGATCGACAGAGAATACTGCGTTTATCGGATCAAATGCATATCCATGAGCATAATTTGCAGAATCTCCAAACATATAGCTCAATGGTCTCATTCCAATGAAAACAATCAATAACACCGAAAAGACAAGTGCTGGAGCCATAGAATTCTTCTGCAACAACTTATTACAATTATCCGAGCCCGAATAATTGAAATATAAAAATAAGCAAGCAAGAAAGACCCCCCAATAATAAATTTGGGGGAACAATTGAGCTTGTATTGGTAGTGGAGTCATTTTTATCCTTTACAATAATTTAAAAACCGATGAAATGGCCTTGTGAGTTTTATCTTCCACGCAGCCCTTTTACCTTGATATCTCCAAATGCAATCGGACGGACAGCACCAGCAATAATCAACGGGTACATACACTGACAATCAAACACACATCCACAACTCATCATATATAATCAAATCGCCCTATCTTTTGGTTCGTTTCATTGATGGAAAACTCAACCATATATCATCTTCAAGATTCGTTGAGGACAAATAAACAACAATATATAAAAAAGAACCAACGAGACGACGACAACCAATGAGAAATCCAATATTGTCCCTCGTACTAAATAGTAATCAAACACAAGAATTAGTGGGAAATGGCCCAAATAGATCGCAGTGCTCAATTTACGCATCACCAAAGAATATGGGAGCAGGTAGGCATAGGTGTATTGAAATGCTATAATAAAGAGAAAAACTGCAAGAGGTGCCTGCATGATTCGATATGATGACACGGAATTATACCATGTTGCTGCCACTATCATCAACACAAAACACAAGAATGTGACCACAATAGGAAACTGTACAACCTTCTTTGCGAACAACAATCCAATACACATATAAAACAGCCCGACATTCAAGAAATTCCGCTCTGATCCTACAGCAACATGTATGACATCCCCCACAAGCGTATCCTTTAATAATCCTCCGTCATACAACACCCCTACAACAAACAACATCAATGCTAATGCATACAGCAGAAATTCCTTTCGCCACCTCAATGCATAGTATATAATTACACTATTATAAATGAGGGCCAACAAATACCAATAAATGCCGATACTGCCTGTCAGGAAGAAACATCTGACGATATATAGCAACTTATATGCCACGCTATAATCGGGATGGGCAAACCCTAAATTCATCCATGCTACAGGAAGAGTCACTACCGTCCAAAAGACATACATATATATAATCCTCTTGACATACCGACTGAGATAATCCTTCTTATCACTCGATTTCTGCAATCCCTTAGCATAAAAGAAACCTGATACGATAAAAAAGAAAGGCACGCCTATTGGAGACAATGTCGTATACACCCATTCTCCAATCGTTCCCCCATCATGGTTATATGTATGCATGAACACTATTAACAGTGCACATATCAGCTTCAGCAGGTCAACACCAGCATACAGTTTGGAAGATGTAGTCATAAACTAGTCTTTCTTGAAACCACAAAATTCAAATAAACGATGTAATGGGCGCGTGAAATGCATTTTCCATGCGGCCCACTTCCCGTGAGGCGACTTACTGAACCAATGAATAGAAATGGTTTTCTCCGTCTTTTTCAATTCACCTGTAGCATCACAGAACGGGCACAAGTACTCTATGGGAAGAATATCCGCATCACACACTCTCTGTCGCGTTCCATCACACTTCATGCCAAATGCGACAAGCGCCTTCGTGTTCAGTTGCGGACATCCCTGCATCTTATCATATTGATACAATCCATTTTGTACCAATCCCTCATACATGGCAAGCATAGCTTGTACTGAAGGATGATGCGCTTCTGCGGCAAATCCTAAGCCGGTGTTGATGTATTCAGGCGTTTCCCATCCAAAGTATGCACTACATGAATTCAGCAAGTCAATGGGCTTTCTCACCACCTCCACATCTGTGTCGAAGTACAAACCGCCCTCTTTCTCCACCACGTCAAGCCTCACATAGTCACTCAGATACGCCCACAGCTGATGTTCATAACAATATTTTGTATAAGGCACAGCATTCACATCATAGTTGCTTTCGTTCCACTCCTTTATCTCGTAATCAGGGAAGAACTTTTCCCAACTCTTCTTGCACTTTACAGCAATAGAAGGCAATGGCTTCTGCCCGAACCAGCAATAATGAATAAGCTTTGGAATCATTTTGTGTCTCCTTTACAGTCTATGTAACATCCGCCAGTGTTACGTTTGTAACACACCGTATGTTACAAATGTCACACACCCTGTGTTACAAATGTTACACCGTATGTGTTACAGGTGTAACATTTTCAGAACCTCTTGATTTCTATATCTTGCTTATTAACGACTACGCTTCCATCCGGAATCTCACCCCTCACGATACATCCGGCACCAATTACACAATTCTTACCGATATGTGCTCCCTTCAAGATGATAGCATCAGAGGCAATCCAGCTGTTATCACCTATAAAGATGGCTCCTGTGGTCAAAGCCCCACTCACACCACTCTCCGGTGAGTGCACATGATTGTTGTCAAAGATTTTCACACCTGGCCCAAACATACAATGCTTGCCTATCGTCACACGCTCATGCGCACTAATCATACAATAACGGTTGAAATAGGTGCCTGCACCAATCTCCAGCACTCCCTCACCATGTGCCTCGAAGTCACAATAGGCAGCAAACTCACAGTTTCTTGCCACCCGAATCACGCCACGTTGAAAAACTTTCAAGGCACACAAAGGGCTGATACGCTGCAACCAATGCACATCAAAACGATTCCAATTTGCCACTTTATTCAAAGCAAATCGGAATACATTATATGCGATTAGAAAGACAGTGCGTATCATGCTCCCACCAACTGATAGATTTTTTCTATTTCTCGTTCATTCCCATAATCATGGGTTTCCAGATATTCTACCACTCGAGCCTGTTCCTCTCTATTGCGGATGAAGTCAGCCATCTCGCGTGCACAAGCATCCACTTCTAATGGCACAATCACCCCATCCACACCAGACTGTATTTGCGATGATGCTGTTGGATAATTCGTCACAATCACAGGCTTACACAAGATTTGGGCCTCTCGCACCGTGATGGACTTCCCTTCATAGCGGCTGGGCTGCACATAAATGTCACAAGCCTTGATATAAGGATAAGGATTTTCTTTTTTGCCCAATAAGACGACTCTATCACTCACACCTTCCCGCTTGGCATTCTCCCGAACCTCCTGCTCAATCTCCTGGTTACCGTATCCAATAATATACCATTTGATGTCAATTCCCTTATCTACCATCTTCCTGCAGATTAATGGAATCTCTTCCATCTTCTTGGGATGCGAGAAACGGCCAATAGTCAGCAATTTGACTGTTGATGGATTGGTGTCCAAAGAAACCGTCTCTTCTTCTGAACGTTGACGAATAAACCTTGAACTCAAGATATTTTCAATTGGTATAATCTTGTCCTTCAACGTCGGGAAGGTCTCTACAAACTTCTCCCCCACCTCTTCGCTAATGCTGGCTATATAATCTAGCTGGCTCCACACGGGCAATTCCCGCTTCACGTCCACATGTACCGTCGAATAATCCGTATGAATCCATCCCAGCTTCTTCTTCGCCCGCACTTTCTTAACAACATAATTATGTGGCATCAAGAAAGAGATGGCCAAATCATATTCAACATCAGGCTGTATATTGGGAACAAAATGCTCCACCCAATCAGCCACACGCGTATAGATACGGATATTGTCCTTCCCTGCAGGGACAGGGCTTTTATCAACCGTCTGCTTCGCCAGGAAACGCCCCAAAGCCACGCCTATATGCCCTGATTTCACACACTCCATGAACGGGCGTTCAATCATCTTGTAAGCAGTCAGTTCTGGCAACAGATGAATCTTATCTGTTGGAACATACCGCATCAACTCACCTCGATGATCATAGATAAACACATCCACATCCACCCTTGCAGGGTCCACACTCTGTAAGAGTCCGAGCAATGCGCTTTCTGCCCCACCCAACTCCATATAGTGCATTGTAATAAGTATTCGCGGTTTCATGCCATTAACAGGCCAATGCCAAAACTTTCTGTCCACTTTTCAAGTGGGGATTTCTTATTATAGACCACCTGTTGCTCCTGAGATACCGTTTCATCTCTTCAACAACGCCATTATACAGACCTTCCTTATCATCCCGCTGGGCACATCTGACCAACTTGATACAGCTCTCAACAAGTTGTGCCTCGGCCTGCTGAAGATAATGGGGATTGTGTTGCTGATAGAAATCCCTCACCCACAACTTATTATAATACTCATCAAACATACGTTTACTCAATTTCTGGTGGGACAAACTATCACCATGAGTCATATAATGATACAGCCCCATTGGAACGTATGCCATCTGTTTATACAGGTTAAACAACTGAGCCATTACAACATAGTCTTCATTAATCGTATATTCAGGGAAAAACACTCCCTCAAAGACCGATCTATGATATATCTTTCCCCCGAACCCCCAAAATTGATAGTTGAAGAATCTATCATGTATTGCTTTTTCATCAAGCAGCATCACTTTTCCACTTTTATCTACAATCAATTCCGTCCCTTCTTGATGCTTGATTTGATCACATGCTGCAATCTTCACTTCATATTGGTTCATTGCATCATATAATCTCTCTAAATAATCATCTTCTATCATATCATCACTATCAATAAAAGTCAACCATTCTCCACTAGAGGACTCTATCCCCACCCTACGTGCAAAGGACGCTCCTTGATTTTGTTGATGTATTACATGAACATTCTGCTTATAATTTTCTACCACATCATCGCAAATGTCTCCAGAGCCATCTGTGGAACCATCATCAATAAGCATTAGTTCCCAATCTGTGTAAGTTTGGTTACATACACATTCTATACAACGTAGCAAATATTGAGACGAATTGTATACAGGGATTATTATACTTACCATTTTGCCAATCATATCCCCCGTCTCACAAAGAATGAAAGAATGAACACTAATAATGCCACTATGCTGACAGTTACACCCAACATAAGTCCTGGCGGCATATAACGGAATTCAATAGTATGTGAACCAGAGGGAACTTGTATAGCGGATAAACCCAAGTTCGCTATAATGATTGAAGTTTTTTCCCCATCTACAAAAGCTGTAAAACCTGGATCTGACGGGACACTGAAGAACACTATATTATCCTTATCAAGATTAATAGTTGCTTTAAAACCTTTAGTGTCTCCGATGAAAGAGGAGCAGACCTGTTTACGACGCTCGCTAATAAGACTGTCCAATGGTGCCTCATTTGAAATAAGCTTACCTTTCGGAAGGAGACCCTCAAGCAGGTTCACATTGCTCTCGTCAACCACAAGGTTAGCTAACAATTGCTTCGGAATGTCCTGCAATGATTCACTATCCAACAACTTCTGAATCTCGTTTTCTAAGATAAAACTGTCATAGGTAAATCCCATAGGGATATAATAATCAAAAGTATATTTAGTATAATCCTCATTACTCTCTACTAGAGTCTTACCCTCAACAGGTTCCCATTGTGCTTGCGAATCTTTGAATTCAATAATTTCTTTTACAGACATTAATGCATCAAAAGAAGTTCTGCTCTGTTCTGGCACAAAATGATTACTTAATCCTTCGGATTTTTGAACAATGGAAAAAAGTCTTTCCAAGCCTTTATCTTTAACAGAATTATATGTGGATACACTAGGTATGTTCTTAAGCATTGCCATATTGGCATAGACCACGTTTTCTCTTGTGAAGAAATCGGTTCTGTAGTTCATATTCCTATCAGAACGAGAAATGTTCGAGGCTATATATGTGCCAAAAACTTTATTGTGATGTGTATCAGCATGTGTATAAAAATAATCCGTCCTTTGATATATTCTCACACCCAAATGGAAACAGGAGAAAATTGTAATCAAGACCACAAGCATCTTCCACGTCTGTCTTCTCTGATAAACAATAAGCAACAATAGACTCAAGACAAAAACCATAAAGATACACAAATCTGTTTCTCGACTCCCTTGAGTAGATGTGTCAGTGTCATTATAGCGCATCCAAAATACAGGAAATTGGAAAAACAGATATACAGCAATAGACGTCAGGATATATAACAGAAGGGCTTTAATACCAACTCTACCTCCTTCGTCAAGATACTTGACACTAGCAAGTACAAAAAAAAGAGTAATAGCATAAGCCCATCTAGAATATCCAGGATCCGTATAGAGAGAAAATATTCCATTCAAAGGAGTCACAAAAATTACAATGGAAATTATTAATAGTGCTTTCAGCCAGTCTTTCTTCTTCAGAATATACAGCGTGGGCAACAGCATCCCTGCAATAGGAATACTTGCTGCCGAACTTGAAAACGTGTTGAAAATCCATGGAGAAGAATTCCCTGTTTCTTCCACTTTCGGAATGAAGAGTGACCTTATCTGTTGCAACCAGATAAGGATCTCATATTGGGTGAACCCCATCGAAACAGACGTAGTAGCTCTTGAGCCTCCTGCAAGATATTGGATTGTTGGGATTAAGACAAATGAAGACATGAGAATTCCCGTCAAAACAGCGAATAATCCCACTAGAAGTCTCTTCCAAGAGATGGGTATTCCTTTCCTACCATAAATTCTACAAGCAGTATAAAGTAAAGCAGCAATAAAAGAGCAGGGTATAAAATACCAATTAATGAAAGCTGTTGCAAATGAGATACCCATCAATAATGGAAATGCATACTGTTTTCCATTGATGAACCTTTCCAATGCAAGAAGCAGCAATGGAAAACAAATAAGTGGTTCAAAGAAATGGTAGAAATTAACATTGTATATGACATAGGAAGAAAACGCAAAGAACAAACCACCTGCAATGCACATTTTTTCTGTGACATGCATTTCACGGAGAAAAAAGAATGCAGCGACTCCTGCACAGATGAATTTAAGATATAACGTGAAAGTAATGCCAACCGGGATAAGATCATATGGGAAAAGGCAATTTATCCAGACGAATGGGCTAGTCAGGGTGTAAAATGAATAAGAAGCCATGAAATTCTGTCCCAAATACGTATTCCAACTCCAGAAAGGGATTCCCGATGACATCATTCTCTTCGTTTCCATAATGAAAGGAATCTGTTGGTCGGCAAAATCTCCTCCGACATAAAAGAATCCATACTGAAGCCAGTCGGGGATTAATCCGACAGATACAATAAGAAACGTAATTAGTGTAAGCTTCATCACAGAAAGCCCGCAACTACCAGTTTTTCTTTCCAAGAATCGATCTAATCCCTTGAAAACATATCTCACCAACATGAAATTCACGGGTACTGAGATTGCGTAAACAGGAATGGGCGCCATATTTTCATTCAGTCCCCAATACAAGAACAAGTTAAGCAAGATTGTTTGAAAGACCAGATTAATCAGATGAGAGCAAGCAAATCCCATTCCTGTTCTAATGCTTGTCTTGACTTTGAATGTAAATCCAGCCGACAAGAAATAATTACAGACAAAACTAAATAAATAACCAAAAACAAATGCGGCATTTACATCAATCCACTTCTTCAACAGCCAATAAATTCCATAGTGGATACCAGTGGCAAGAACTCCCACTGCACCAAATCTCAGAAATTCCGATAGGGTTTGCCTGTCTGATCTGAATAGTCGTTTAGTCTGTAAAAGATTCATTATTACAACTTATTTCAACAGAGTTTTTTCCACATTATATCTAGGTCTATCTTTAACCTCCATATATATTTTCCCAATATATTCACCAACGATTCCAAGCCCAACCATTATACAACCACCGATAAACCACATTGACAGCATCAATGAAGACCAACCTCCCACGACATGACCTCTGAAGTAATTGTACAAAACATATACAAGAATACAGAGAGAAATAATAATAAAGACTGCACCAAGCCCAATTAGTGCCTTTATTGGCTTGATCGTAAATGATGTCACCCCATCAGAAGCAAGATGAATCATTTTACGAAGCGGATATTTACTTTCTCCTGCCTGACGCTCAATCCTGTTGTAATAAACAAATGCACTATTGTCACTAATGCAGGGGACGATACCTCTAAGGAACAGATTCCGTTCGCGATACAATAAAAGTTCCTTCACAACAAAACTAGACATTAATCTAAAATCCGCATGATTGTAAACGAGACCGACGCCCATCAACTTCATAATACGATAGAACGTCTGAGCTGTGGTTTTCTTAAACCATGTGTCTGTTTTTCTCTCTCGTCTAACACCATATACTATATCAAAACCTTCTGTATACTGGGTTACCATCTCAGGTATGACGTTGATGTCATCCTGAAGGTCTGCATCAATGGTAACAACCATATCTGCACCCGCATTGACCGCATTCTCCATTCCTGCCATCAAAGCATTCTGATGACCGACATTACGAGCCAATTTCTGTCCACAGACAAATGGCTTATTATTATGTGCTGACTCTATTATCTCCCAAGTCTTATCTTTTGAACCATCGTCAACAAAAAGGAGTCGGCTGTCATCAGACACCTTATTCCCTGCAATCATCCTCTCAAGAAGGTCCGACATCCGAGCAATCGTAATAGGAAGGACCTCCTCTTCATTAAAACATGGCAAAACGATTATCAAGGTATTTCCTCTCATTTATCTGGTAAATCTAAAATACAATTTAAAAACAAAATCCAATCTGTATATAACACTCTTTTTTATCCAAGATGCGCAATGGAACACATCTGAGAATTCTCGCAAATCCTTGACTTCTGGTATGGAAAGAATCTCCTTCAGATACCCCTCTGGTACATCTTTCAACTTTGGATATAGGAATAGACCATCATATATTATCCCCCATAAGAATCTATACATGACAGTTTGAGCTTCTTTCGTAAACATCCCTTTCTTTACAAAAAAATCTCTCCTAATGCACCATTGATTATAGTCATTCTCAAATTGATCCGCACGAAATCTCCTTGATAATACACTAAGGGCCTGCATATAATGGTAGGTTGGGGCATTCACCATATATATGCTGTTTACATATTCAAGATAATGGAAATTGAACCGTAAATCTTCTCCATAAGAACAACCTACAGGAAAGAGCACATGGTTATTTTTGACGATATCAGAACGATACAACTTGTTGTATGGAGCATACAACAAATAACTTTCGTTCAATTGCGTAAAAAAATGAGCTCCTTCAGGTCCTATCATAAAAATACCATCGGACAATGGGCATGACAGGTCTGTTCCTCCATCAACTTTTTCTCTAAAGAGACCGCTTACGACCAAATCAGCATCCTTGCTGTTTTCCACTAAAAGAGAGATATATGTAGGCTCAACCCAATCATCACTATCTACAAACACGAGAGATTGTCCACAAGACTCTTCTATGCCACGATTTCTTGCAACCGAAACACCTTGATTCTTTTGATGAATCACTCGTATACGCGAATCTCTCTCACTCCATCGGTCACATAGCAATCCACTACCATCTGTGCTGCCATCATCAACCAATATACACTCCCAATCTGTGTACTCCTGATAGACAATGGATTGAACACATTTGTCTAGACACGACACGACGTTATATACAGGCACTATGACCGATATCATTCTTCTATCAGAGTGTAGATTTTCTGCATTTGTTTATCAAGAGTAAACTCACGCCCTCTCTTCTCTGCCCTCTTCTGATACTCTTCTATACAACCTGCGTTCATCATTCGTTTCAATCCCCCATAAAGTCCATCTTCTGTATTGGGAGTTATTATACCATACTCTTCATTCTCTCCTAACTGCTCTCTTATGCCTGAAACCTCTGTACTAACAACAGCGCGGCCCAACACCAGCGCTTCTGTAACCGCTGTATTATAGCCTTCTGCATAAGACGAGCAGACATATACATCAGATGACACAATAAAGGGGTATGGATTATGGACGAATCCCACTAAAAAGACTTTTCCGCTCAAATTCTCATCAAGAATCTGTTGTTCCAACGCTTCCTTTTCCTCCCCGTCACCAAGGATCAACAATTCAACATCATAACCGTCTTTATCAAGTCTGGCAACAGCTTGGATTAGCCTATCATACGATTTCCTTTTATTCAAAGTCCCTAATGAAACGATTCTAAACGCATGCTTTTTATGCCTGTAAATTGACGGCATATCTTCCTCTGCCAATCTTATTATTCTTTCAGACTCGATTGGATTATGCAACACTAATGTCTTATCAGAAATTCCCCATAATATATCAGCCTGTTCTTTTACGACTTTCGAGACACATGCCACCTTGTCAATGGTGTGATAACACATACACTCTTCTTTCTGTGATCTATAAGCAACTTGTGTCCAATGAAATGTCTTTAGCTCAATATGCACCCATGCAATCTTTTTCATTCCTCTTGGTGCTCCGCTCAAAAATCTGGTTGCATATCCCTCAATAAATGCTATACCAACATCATATGCCTGACGTATAAACAACAGATAATAAACAGATGGAGAAAAATGATAATAGACAAACAGTTTTAGTTTATTCTTTATCCTAGAGATAAGGCTATTGCCACTATCAAAGATATACTTAATCGGCAGATGTTCTGGATATGTTCCTTGAGGATACTCCTCTCTTCGACTAGCATATATTGTCAAATCATATTTTTCGTAATCGAAATTACGGCATATAATTTGCAGAATCTTTTCGACACCACCTCCATAGAGTTTCTCTGCAAATATGGCTATCCTTTTTCTTTTCATCCCTAATATATAATCCTCAATCTCAACTTGAAATTTAAGTACAGTCGATAGAAATTAGTAAACTCTCTTTCGTGAAAGGAACGAAAGTACTTCTTTTACAGTCCTTTTTAGTGTGTTAAAAAATTCTTCTGAATATAATGAACACACATTAACTTTCTTAATATTAATATATTTTTTCTCTTTCTCAAAATAGTGACAATGTTGTCTAATATACGATCTTAAATCATCATTAATGACCCTTTCAACTCTTTTTACGCTATATTTAGAAGAGCCTCTTTTTTCATTCATTTTTATTTCTTGAAAATTGACAAATAATGAGGCCCGTTTCCACGGAACAAATGTAAAATTATGACACACCTTATATTTATGATCTTTATTCAATCCCCAAAAACAAGTTGGGAAATATATTTCTTCTCTTGCATATTTTGATGTAATATTTTTATAATCGAAATACTTTGTTATTAAACAAAATATCATCTGAAAAATATCTTTTCGGTAGAAAGAGCCTTCAACTTGAGAAATATAGATTTCTTCACCTGTTGCTTTTGTAATACTGGATAAATCATTGTCTTCATAAGCTAATTTTTCTCCAGCCCAATTACTTACACTTCTTAATGGTTTATGGTTTAAACCACAATCAAAATCTTTAATCTCATCATACAAACCTGGTTTAATAAACAATTCATTGCTTGCAAGCATTGAAAAAAAATGAAAATCCAAATTTTGGGAAGCATATGAGAAATTTGAAAGATGTGCTTGAATAATATCATACATTCCTGTCCTCACCTTTACAGGATTAATATAAACGTACTCCTCTAATCCCAAATTAGATATTGCAGTAAGAAATTGTTCACGACTTAATACGCTTTTACCATAATCAAAAGCAGGACTCTCATGAATAATTATTGCGCATTCAGCATTTAATGTCGTAATATTTAGAATTTGATCCAAAACCACTTCAAAATGTTCATGGATTGGCAAAGAAAAAACGATTCTATATTTCATTGCAATTGTTTTGTGTAATAATTATAGTTAAACAACATCTCACTCCCCCAATCCATATAATCTTTTGTGATAATTGGACGGAAGTTCTTTCCATCCAACAACATAGAGTAAACTATATGGGACATACAGATATGCAAATTTTCCTTAAGAAGTTGTTTATAATAGTACAAAAAATCATCAACATTGTCAAAACATATTCCACCAGCATTAAAATAATGACTTATAACTTTACGTTCAATAATATTAGTCAAATTATACATATCATCAACCGAAACATAACTTTTATGCTGAGGATCCAACATATGTAATTGCTCTAAAGTAAATAGGGCAACACTATTATCCCGCCTTACATCGCTCTTATAATAGCCATCAGCATCTTTGACGAAAATTCCTCCACGAATATTCTCCCGAATTACAGTCTTATAAACCGTTTCCACTTGAGAATGTGTAGGTTCATCAAGAATGACCAAGTGGGCATTTTGTATGCCCAACCGTTTGAACTGTAGCATAAAAAGATCTGGAAGATAAAATTTTTCTGCATGCTTACGAAGGATGGTAAAATATATTTCATCAAAGACATCAAGATTCAAACCTTGAATGGCACGAACGCATAGCATAACTCCATTGTTGTCCAAACAAAAAACATAAGGCATTTTATCCGGGTGATCTTCGTCATCCGCCGCAATTGGTACTATTAAAGAGAAAACATTATTGTCTCTTTCACGAACGATCTTTTCCTCATCATTTACGACAGATGAAAGAGTGAGAAGTTTTTCTATCGTGTTTTTCAAAAAAGCTATTACTTTTTCTTCTTTTGCGTATTGAAGAATACGCAAAAAATTCAAAATCTGGTATACATTATAATACCTTTTGTACCATTCGTACTGTAAGAAATATCCATGTATCTCTTTATCGATTTTTTCACTTATAATCTTTAGACGAAGTTTATCATATTGTTTCATATACATCAACTGCGACCAAAGATGAGCTGAATCCTGACGAATCTTAACAATGTCGAGTAAGGGTGACTCAATAAAGGAATCCAGGAAATCGATGAGATAATAGTTATTGCCATTAAACAAGATATTGGAAAAAGTAAGGTCGCCATGGCAAATACCCATAGGAAGGTCAACTGTGGATTGCTTTGCGAGTTCCTCAAACCGCTGCCGTGAAAGAGCCATGAGCCTTTGTATTTTAGGATCAGAGGCAAGCAACGGATTTGCGTTGACTTTTTTCTCCACATCATAATACTTATCCAGAGTCACAGAGGTCGGAACACTCTTTACCGGAGATGCCTTAAGTTCTTTCTCTAAAAAGAGAATCAAAGCTTTGATGAAGTAATCAATCTGCTCAAATCCTGCCGCCTCAAAGAACTCAATAAAGTTACGGCTATATACATACTCCATGTTTATCAGCACATGCTCATCATCCCTCTCCACATCGAAGATTTGCGGAATACGGATATGCTGATACTCATCTTTGTATGCCTTTTGCTGCTTATCCGCCTGTTTGGCAAGCCGGGCAAGATATTTAGGGTCTTTAGACCATTTATGGATCCTCAGATTATTGCCCTCATTGACAATATCTATGACACAGCCAGAGTGGCCTTTAACTTTGAGTTCCATATATAATTATTAAATTGATCAGGTATAATTATCATGTAATTTGCTCCAGATGCCTTTGCAGCCTCTATGCCCACCTCACTGTCTTCAAATATCAGAGTTTCATCAGGATTTACACCAAGAGCCTCCATTGACTTTAGATAAATTTCTGGTGAAGGTTTCCCTTGGTTCACATCTATCCCTGCATATATCAAATCGAATATCTCACCCACACCAAGATGATTCACCACATTCATCAGGTTCTCTTTCCTTGCCGTGGAAGCTATAGCGGTTTTTCCACCCATTCGATGAAAACCATCTATGAGTTCAATCAAAGCCTTATTAGGTTTGAGATAGTCAAAGAACTGCGGATAGTAATCCTTTTTGGCTTCCCTGATGTAATTCCAGGTCTTTTCATCATTAATGCCTGCTGCAGTCATAAAACGTTCAAAGCGGTACCCAAAACACTGCCTGTACTTTTCAGCAGTCAGATTTAAGCCAACGCCATTGAATGCCTTCTGATATGCTCTAAGATTGGCCTCAAAGGTGTCAACCAGCGTCCCGTCAAAATCTGTTATAATTGCACTAATCATAGATAACGCTTTAATTCTTCAGGAGTTCCATACGAACGATAGTCTTCCATTGTTGCCAACTTTACGGATTCTCCGTCAGCCAGCAGATAGTTGTACAGAAGTGACACGTAATACTCCGGCTTTGTGAAAACGGGCTCGTTAAGCAATCTGTGAGCAGCATTTAAGAACCCATTTGCTGAAGAGAAGAAGTAGGCGCCACAAAGAGCGTGGTTGCTTATCACCTCTTTCTCTGCCGTACGCTTCACTATCATGTTTTCATCTACCTCAGCGTAACTATAGCGAGGTTCTGTTGATTTAAAGGATACAAGCATACCACCATTGACTTGTTCTACCGGCTTCTCAAGGATGCTCTTAATTCCTTCTATGTAACCTATACTACGGAATTCCAAATCACAGTCCATCACAACAATTGAGTCCTCCTCTGAGATAGCACTTTCAGCCATTAGACATGTTTCAACGGCTCCTCGTGTAGTCTTTTCTACGAAGAACACGTTTGCATCAGGAAGGATAGCCTTTATTTGCTCATCTATGTGGTACTTGTCAATATGCTCCTTACGGACAATGAAACTATACTTCATTGGTGCACCGGCAACGGCCACACTCCCAATTGCTCTTTTGAACAAAGGAACACCGTTTAACTCTATTAATGGCTTAGGTGTTGTCCATCCCTCTTTTAAGAAACGGCTTCCTTCGCCGGCCATAGGCATTATGATATGTAAACTTCTCATTTTGTTATTTTATATCTATTACTTTTCGAACACTACACAATCGTAACAATTTCTTCATAATGTTTTTTCCTAATTCCGCTGCAAACTTAGGGAATCCGCTCTTATACATCTGTCACGTTCGTAACAAAGTCAAACGCTGTACTTGAGATAAAAGGAATAAATCCACAAATGCTTTTGTATTCATCTCCAAATCACGATTCTTCGTAAAATCCAGGTGTTCCATCTTGCCTGGAATGGTACGTACATAAGGAAGTTCTCTAACTCGTTCCAAAAATGTTGGACTATCCGATGTGACCAAAAGCTTAGATGTCGAAAAATAGCAACTTGAATACAAAGAATCTATTTTTTAAATACAACATTGAATGAGATTCTCTCTTTCTGATTCTGGAAGCACTGTAAAACTCCCTTCTGTGAAGTCGCCCAACAACTGTTGAAAACGTAAGTTCACAGCTTCATAGAGTTTCTCTGCAAAGATTGCTATTCTCTTTCTCTCCATTGTTGAGAAACTATATTATGGCATTATTTAACCAACAACTCCCCATCCATAAAGTAGAGACGTCTTTTAATCCATTCTTTCACAAATTCTATTTCCTCATCATATGAAGTAGATAGATACTTTTCCGCAAAAATCTTATTAGGGCCTCTCCAATCAGTACCATGCCATATAATCCAAGCATCAGAGTTACGTCTTTCTGCCCCTCCAACTGTAAGGACATTCGTCAAAGAATCAATAATTTGTTCTATATGTTCATTCGAGAAATTAGTTTGTCTATATTGTCTCCAGCGTTGACGTACCATCTCTGAATATTCAACGTTTTCCATGGCCTCGGTCCACCAAAATCTCCGATTATCGTAACTATTGTAAACCCATATATTGGGCCTAATAACATTTGTTTCAGAAACATTGCCATAAGCTAAATCAAAGTCCCATACACAAAATTTTATCCGTGAATCGTTACTATCTACTGTTTTATAAAAAAAGGTACTTTGATTATAACTATCTGTATTACAGCTAAACTCTACAATAAGTTGACAATCTATCATAGAGTATATATCAATTAAATCAGAAAATGCCATTTCTTCTTTTACAAGCATCGTCTGTTCTACCTTATCAATCAAATGATTAACATATTCTCTTTGAGAAGATGATATTTTTTCACTATCAGGATATTCATAACTATAACCTACATCCCAATATTTAGACAGGTATGCACCTTTTTGCTTACGTCTATCTATCTGCAATAAATACCCACCTGTTAGTGCATCACCACTTTCACCAGGTTTCTCAATTTTTAATCTATCAGCTGTAATCTGTTCTGATAAAGCATAAATACCTCGGTAAATGCCATCAATAATCACCTCACAAAATCTCTGTTGTGGAACAAACTCCATCCAAGGCCTTGCAAGTTCAAAAGATAGCGCATCCCTTATCATACTTTTATCAATGTGTACAGCTTTTAATGCCCACTTCTTTCCCTTCCGCATACTCAACAACTTGGATTTCTTTTTCTTTCCACCATCTGAAAGAGGTTTATCTAAAGCACGAATAGCATAAGATTTCTTAGGAGAACATCCATAAGATGACATTCCTCTGTATTTAAGAGCTACGTACCCTTCAAAATCGACCTCCTGATGAGGATGGGCAAGTGTATCCCCATAATTTTCCCCGTCAAAATTGTCTATAATTTTCATCCATGCTGTAATATACCCGTTGCGTTCGACTTGCTCTCCATACGTATTGATAAATACTATAGGCAAATTCGTGCTATCAATCTTGACCCCTATGCTATCAGGCATATTGTTGGGATTATGATTAGGATCTGGATTAGCAAGCAGCATCGCCTTTAGATAGTGTTTCCGACACAACAATGTGCCAGTGATACCCCCTACACAAAACACTACTATAAAAAGAAATATTATCCAAACTCTTTTCTCACACATATTCATTCCATCATGTTCATCCTCAAGCACCCCAAATGTCAAGTATTGAAAATGCTCTTTATTATATTTATTATGTATAGAATCCTCACCAATTTCTATCGGGATTCATCAATGGTATAACAATTCATTATAAAGTTTCCCGCCTAATTCTGCAGCGAACTTAGGGAATCCACTCTTATACATTCCTCCTGCTTGTATCAAAGTTAAACGTTGTGCTTGAGACAAAAGGAATAAATCCACAAAAGCTTTCGCGTTCATCTCTAAATCACGATTCTTCGTAAAATCCATGTGTTCCATCTTGCCTGGAATGGTACGTACATAAGGAAGTTCTCTAACTCGTTCCAAAAATGTTGGACTATCCGATGTGACCAAAAGCTTAGACGTCGAGAAATAGCGGTTAGAATACAAAGAATCTATTTTTTTAATACAACATTGAATGAGATTCTCTCTTTCTGATTCTGGAAGCACTGTAAAACTCCCTTCTGTGAAGTCGCCCAACAACTGTTGAAAACGTAAGGTCACAGCTTCATAACTATCAGGTAGCTGTTCACGTACACCATCTATTCTTTCCTGCAAATATTGGGACGGTTTAAATAACTCCACAAACAACTCACGATAATGTCCCTCGGAAAAGTAACTATTCCCATAAATATGATATTGAACACGTTTACCAGAACCTATCTCTTTATCCAGCATCGACACATGCTGTTGATTAATCTTCTTTTTGGTTTGGAGAGATTCATCCGGGTCTTCAACCCATAAACAAATCTCTTTTGAATCATAACGCGTATATGTCAACTCCGAACAGTCAATTCTCCAGTCATATTGATTGGGTTCTAATATAAGAGACAAATCACATGGGTACACATAATATATGTAAAATGGAATCTTCTTCTGTTTACAATAAGAATATATAGACAATATATGTCGAAATCTATCCGTTAATCCTCCATGAGAATGTACCCCATCAACCATTACCACGACCTCACGCTTAAATTTTGGCAGTGGCCATACATATGCTTTCAAATACGCCTTTATTAGGTCATTCATTTTTTAGACTTAAACTTTGCCAACAGATAATCACAGACTTTTCTGAGTGCTTTAACACATAGCACATTGGCATGTATTATTTTTGTATAAAAAGTTCCCGACGTAATAAGTTCATAGGTATCTCGCATTAGCGGATTGTCTTCATAGCATCTCATCCAATCTTTGTAGAGCTTTCGATATTCTCTTGCATATATGTCTGGATTATTACTTACCATGTTTCTCGCAAGCTGTTTCCTCACCTTTTCATCTTCAAGCCGATTCCGAGAGTTATTCACAGCTCTATAGTAAAAAAGCACCTTAGGTATATGATAAAATACCCCCCCATGGCAACTAATGAAATAAAAAAGTCCATATCTTCAACACCATTCTTCATGTTTGGCTTATACCCACCCACAATGTCATAGTCACGACGTCTGTAGAGAGATGTATTAACACAGCATCCACCAGCCAATTGGTTTCGTGCCGTCAATGGACGAAGTTGTAATTTTCCACTTTTTGCATCAAAAAACTCCACGTCCCAATATACAAGTCTTATCCTGTCATCAGCATCCATGATGGCAACGGACAGCTCCAAACATTGCCGATCAATCTTGTCATCACCGTCAAGCGGAAGGACATATTTCCCCTTGCTTACAGCTATGGCGTTATTGCGAGCAGCTACAACTCCCTGATTTTGTTGATACAAATATCTGAATCGAGAATCTTTACTTACGTATTCATTTGCCACTTCTTCTGAATGATCGACAGAACCATCATTTATAATTATACATTCCCAATCACCAAATGTCTGGGAGCGTACGCTCTCCAAACATTCCGCAAGGAAAGATTCCTGATTGTAACAGGGAACTATAACAGAGACTTTGCACATAGATTCGTTTAGTAGACTATTTTACAGTCCATTTCTTTCTTATTAAAAAAGCCAATACTCTCAAGAATCTGCCCCACGACCTATAAACTTTATCATAACCAAAATCGCTTTGTCTAAAATGACAGAAGGCATAAATCAAGCCAGAAATAGAAAGTTCCGTAAAGTCATTCACCACATTATTCCCATGTATTAGTTCCGTCTGCAAAGGTTGCTGATAAATATGTTCAACTTCTACAAACTTATCAATATACAAATGGTTCCAATATAATATTGACTGAAACAATTTACTTGTAGGCTCGGCCAATGTCAAAAAATGTCCATTTTGCAACGGATAGCGATAAACAATACCTTCATTCAGTATATATTTGTAAGAATAAACATAGTCATAAACAACATGTTTGGGATTCTGTATAAATCTTTCTTGGACAGTTTTTACAAAATCCTTATGAAAAGCATCATCATTATCGATTCTTGTGGTTAGATAATAGTCGGGAGTATTTGCAGAGCATTGTTTAATTGCATCCAACACGAACTGCGGAGTCACTTTTCGTAAGCCCCTTTCTCTATCCACATCTAAATCCAAAGAACGAGATGGATAATATTTCTTCACAATGGTATCATATTCCGTACATAAATCTTCGTATTCTTGCGAAATTGACGAATAATCGTCAAGATTCAGGAAACAAGGTATTAGATTTTGATAATTGGCATGAAGATTCCACACCCTATCTTTAAATTCTTGAGGAGTGTTCGCATCAAAGAGGACGAGCCATTTGAAATTTTGACAAGTTTGATTTACAATTGAAGGCATACAATACTTTTCAAATAAATCAAAACGGTATTGAAGATAGGCCTTATCGCAAGACTTAGAAGATTCACCTCCAACCTTTGCTTGAAAAATAGGAAGATTAAACCTCGTCACAATATAATGTTCAAATGTCATTTATTTCTTAGTTTACGAAATTTGCTTTTTATTGAATTTAGAATCATACGAGGGCGCTGATGCCGTCTAAAGAATAAACGCAACTCATCATAAGGAGTAAAAGGCCCCGTGAAATTCGCCTTAACATTCAGTAATGCACACTTCTCATCAACAGCACCTAAGACTCCATTGCTTCTCAACACTTTTGCGATTCTCCTCACATATGGCAAATCATACCATTGCTCCATCAACAATGAACCTAATGTATACAAATCGGAATCCTTGTCTTTATGGCGATAATAGCCCCCTAGATGCAATGGATGAGCCATGACGTTACGATTATTTTCCACCGCCCAGCCAAAATCTATTAGACCGACCCTACAACGGCCATTCTCCTCCCATACCATTAGATTAGAAGGGAGGAAGTCACGATGGCAAATATTATTTTCATTTAAGATAAACAACACTTTTAACGCCTCATCAATAAAGGAGCAGAGATATGCTTTCCGTTGATGCCTAACGTCCTTGAAGAAATCGGTGAAGTTGGAACCTGGCACTCGAGATATTTCTATCATCTTCAAGTCCCCTTCAACCCCTTCTGAAATTAGATGAGGGAAACAATCATATTTTGCCAATTCTTTAAGGAATGGGATTTCGTTGTTAATCAGCCACGGAGTTCCTATCTTAATGAAACTCTTTTCTTTCTCATATACTAAGGATGTATAGATATACCCATTAGATCCGGTCTCTTTTACCCGCTTGATGAAATGTCCGAAGCGCAAGGCATAGTCTGATATTTGCAAATTCTTTTCATTATAAACAACAGACTTGTCTTGTGGCTTAATATATTCATATTTCTTCCCCCGCAAATATGCATCAAGAAGTTGGATTGCCAAACCTCGGTCATTGCGATAGTCGATGCCTATGGACTTTCCTAAATATTCCAATTTAGGGACATAATCTTGCTTTACTTCATGCTTTTGAATATAGGCATGATACAACAAGGAATAAAAATGGTCTTCATCACATGGCACATAAAACAATGACTTAATCAGGCAACGGTTTCTCAATATATTCTCTTCCCACGGCTTATCATAGTAATCATCTCCTACATTTCTGAAGTCGAACGGAACTTCCTTGCCTGCTATATTCAAAACATGATATACACGATAGGGTTCAGGGAAGACTGGCTTTGCTAAAGTCAAATAAGCAATATAATTCTTATTCTCCACCAGAAGATCTATGTCGCCATGCCCTTCTACCGTATACTCATCAGGGATACATTCAAAGTTTCTTAAGACAACATATTCTATAGTATTATTCAATACATAAAAGAACTGTTGAATGGAGGAATATCCCCCAACGCCTACACAATTGCTAGCAAAAGACTCTACTTCTGAAGATGGAGAATAGTGCTGTATAAAGTCCTCGGTATTTAACCCAAACATCAGAGTTAAATCCTTGTTTGTTTCCCAAGCATCATCACTAGAATGCACCTTATGTCCGCCTCCAGTTAGTTCACGATATTGAGTCTTCTTGTCAAAAACCCTAATATTCACCTGACGTTCCCCACTAGAAGTCTTACGAGTTTCAAAAACAGGAGAATCATCACGAAAAATAATGGCAATAAAATCCCCATCCCCACAATGAGCAAGTTTTCCTTTAAGGAGATTTCTATACTGAGTATATGTCAAATGCTTCTGCGAGTGGGCATAAAAAACGGTATAGTTATCCAAAAACTGTTCTTTGTCCCAATGCACATGAAAAATTTTATATATCTCAAATTGGGACTCCAAATCCTTTAAAATAAAGTCCTTTTGATCGAGGGCGTTAGCCCACAAAACCATTATATGATAGATAGAGTTCATTACTTATTATTAAATTGCCCATGTATGATGACGAAGACATATTGGCATATCCCCCACGCTGAAACGGCCATAGCCATAAAAGTCTTCTTCTTTCACATCGATATACGATACATTTTCTATATGATCTAACAATTCATTTCCTTGTCGAACAGAAACATTTACACTGTATCTACCCGGTTTGATATTCAAGGGCTCATGAACCTTGCAGGTAATAACACTCTCGCTTCCCTTTTTTACAGGGAATACGGACGAAACGTCCTGTGAGTCAAAAGCCATCACACGCGAGTGATTCACGTCAAACAATGTAATTCTGGCCGTCACGTTGAAATCCTCTTTGGATTGTACCGTCAATTTGCAAGATAATGTATCAGAGAAAGAGAATGATGTCTGTGCATTACCTAACTCATCGGTAAAATCAAAGCCCGATATGAAAGCTCGTTTATGAGAAGTATTCCGGTTTGCAAAGTCAAAGGAATCTCCACTCATCAAACTCTGCTCTGTGTAATAATCCACGCATTTATCTGCAGTTCCGATATAATCTACACATCCATTCTTTAAGACAACTCCTTGGTTACACAATGTCCGAACACTCGCCATATTATGACTTACAAACAAAACTGTGCGTCCACTTCCTTGACTTACATCCTTCATCTTTCCTATCGCCTTTTTCTGGAATTCAGCATCTCCAACTGTCAGTACCTCATCCACAACAAGAATCTCTGGTTCAAGGAAAGCAGCGACCGCAAAACCAAGGCGAACAGTCATACCTGAGGAGTAACGTTTCACTGGAGTATCCAAATAGCGTTCCACACCTGCAAAATCAACAATCTCATCAAGCTTACGAGTAATTTCCTTCTTCGTCATTCCCATGATGGAACCATTCATATAAATGTTCTCACGCCCCGTCATTTCTGGATGGAAACCAGTACCGACTTCAAGCAACGAGGCTATGCGTCCTTGATAACGGATGGAGCCAGTGGTAGGAGAGGTGATACGAGAAAGGAGCTTAAGGAGTGTGGATTTTCCTGCTCCGTTCTTACCGATAATACCCACCACATCACCTTGCTCTACTTTGAACGATATATCGTGGAGTGCCCATACATAATCCGAATGTCCTTTTTTACTGCGGTCATTTGTTTCGCCAATCTTGAGATATGGGTCTTCTTTACGAAGGATGTTGGTAGTCCACCATCGATTGAGGTCATGGGACAACGTACCAGTTCCCACACGGCCGAGGCGGTACATTTTACCAACGTTTTCAAATTCAATAGCTATATTGCTCATATTTGTTTAGAATTTACATCTAAATATAAATGTATCCTTTATTGGAGTCGTGAACGACTCTGCTCGGAAAGTAAATACGGAGTAAATGCGGAGTAAATTTTGACCCGTAAATGAACATTTTGTACAATGAGCAATTAATAATTAGACGCTGGAAGACAAAACCTCATTTAATTTACTCGAATTAATTTACTTCGTATTTACCCCGCATTTACTTTCAGTATCCATTCGTAACCATGAATGGATAACATTACACCGTATCCATAAAATTCCGTTCGGTGCGTGAGAAGACAAGGACAGAGAGGAAGAGGGTGATGCACATGAAGACTGTGCTGTAGAGAAGTCCACTCCAATCGAGAGTGCCACAGCCCAAACAACTGTATTTGAAAGCCTCAAAGATGGGGGTGAGAGGGTTGAGGGCGATGATATCGCGATATTTCTCGGGTGCTGCAGAGAGAGGATAGATAACTGGAGTTGCGTACATGAAAAGTTGGATTCCAAACTGAATCAAGAACTTCATGTCACGATATTTTGTCGTCATGGATGAAATAATAAGTCCCCAAGACATGCCATGCATCGCAATCAAGAAAATTAATACCGGGAAAAGCAACAATGAAATATCCACACGTAATGTCCCTGCAGGAAGAGTCATCGCATAATAAACATAAATGATAATAAACATTCCCAACTGAATCAACATTTTCAGAAGGTTGCTGGTAATTCCGGATAGAGGGACGACCAGACGAGGGAAATAGACCTTTCCAAACACGTTAGCATTAGCGCCAAACACATCGCTGCTCACGTTAAAACATTGGGAGAAATACCCCCATAGCACAATACCTGCCATATAGAAGAGTGGCTGTGGAGCTCCATCAGTAGAGATACCTGCCAAACCGCCAAAAACAAACATGTACATGATTGTCGTAAAGAGCGGTTGAATCACATACCACAATGGTCCTAATATTGTCTGTTTATACTGTGTAACGATGTCACGACGCACATACATATAGTAGAGGTCACGATACCTCCACAACCCCTTCAAATCTATGTCAAACCACTTTTTGTATGGCTTTATTTCTGTTATTCGCATTTTCTTTGTGTTCCGAATAGAATTTACGATTTACATTCCGAACAAGCTCTCAATAGGCACCATGAGCGCTTCGATATCGAAGTCCCAGCCACGGGCTTCACCCTTCTGTTTGTATTCAGCAAGCAACTGAGGATTGTCAAGGAGTTTCTTGATACCTTCGTAAAGAGCAGTCTCGTTATTGGGAACCATGTAGCCACATGCACCATTTTTAAGCAACTCTTTCAGTTCTGGTGTTTCTGTTGCCAAAACAGGAAGTCCCAAAATCAAGGCCTTCACCACGGACTGGCTATAAGATGCGCAGACATACAAGTCGCCCTGGATGAGATAGCGGTATGGATTAGGGTGAGCACCGAACAACTTCACATTCTTCTCCAACTTGTTCTCACGCACATAATGATCCAGAATGCCGCGCTCCGAACCATCCCCAAATATCCATAGGCTCAAGTCATAGCCGTCCTGCACCAGACGGTTCACCACACGGAGCAAACGTCCATACTCATGCTGGGCTTCAAGACGTCCTTGAGTAACCAACCTGTATTTAACCTCCTTCGGTTCATTGCTGGTGTTCAACGACTTCAGACGTACAGACAGCGAATCAACTGGATCATAGATAGTATCTGCTGGTGTTTTGACATTTGGGAACTCCTTGCAGAATGATTCTGTAATCATCTTCGTGATGCCTATCACCTTGTTGAAGCGGTTATATGCTTCTGTCTCGTCTTTATCGCTTGAGAACACTTCACGTGTCCAGTGGTTGCGGCTCAGGTCTGTATGCACCCAGGCATATTTGCGGGCCTTCTTATTGGAAGAACAGCTCAGCAATTTGGTCGCGAAGCCTTCCGAGCAAGCCACCTCCACGTCATAGCCTCCAGGCACGTAGAACTTATATACCAGCGACATGGGCAAATTCTTGTACACCATCTTGCGCTTCAAGCTTGAAGAGGGTGTGAGGATTGCCTCATAATTAGCGTTTTCCTTAATAACAGACTCATACTGGCCACCGGCGTTGATGGCACATACCGTCACGTCAAACTTAGACTTGTCTATATACTGCACAACGATAGACAATGGCTTTGCCGCCTTGTTGTCATCCAGATTTTCTATCAAGAAAAGTACTCTTTGCTTCAAATTACTCATAATATCTTAATTTAGGATAACTTCTTTACTATTTTGATACCATATTTAATAATACATTGTTTACTTATTGATTAATCATCATCCTTGGTGTAGCCGCCATAGGAGCCTGAGCCACCATAGTAACCATAACGAGCTCCGTAACGGTGACTGCCGTAATATGAGAAGGAGTCGGTAGTTCCATTCAAGATGACAGACATCTTTGGAAGTCGATTCTCGTCATAATACTGCTGAATGTCTGGGAGAAGACTTCTGTCAAGCATCTCGGCGCGGATAATGAACAATGTGGCATCAGCGCAGCGGCCAATAATGCTGGCGTCGGCCACAATCTCCACAGGTGGACAGTCGAGAATGATGTAAGAGTACTGATTGCGCAACTCTTCCAGCAGCTTGGCCAAACGCTCGTCGAAAAGGAGCTCCGTCGGGTTGGGAGGGATAGTTCCCACTGGCACCACGTCCAGATAATCGTGTGTTGCATCACGCACGACAATATCGTCAAAGCTGTCTGTCACACCTGAAAGGTAATCGGCAATACCAATCTTGGGCTTATTGACCATCGCCGAAAGGGATGCCTTGCGCAAGTCAAGGTCAATAGCCACCACACGTTGCCTCTTGATGGCGAATGACGTAACCAAGTTGGTCACCACAAACGTCTTACCAGAGTTTGGCATAAACGATGTCAACATAATAACTTTTCCTCGGCTTCCCTTAGCCGTCATGAACTCAAGATTGGTACGAATCACACGGAATGCCTCGTTGATGACATTACGTGAATGGTCTTTCACCAAGATATGAAGTGTCTTATCCTCCTGCACCTCACCGATTCCCAAAAGAGACTTCAGGTTGTCACGGAACTTATTCCATGGGGCAAAGAACTTCTCTTTGAACGTGCGGTGGTGACGGTGCGTTGGAATCTCGCCAATGAATGGGATGGTCAGTTCGGCAAGGTCTTTGCGTCCACGCACCTTATTATTGATAGCCTCAGCCAGGAAGATAATCAGACCTGGAATCAAAAGACCAATCAATGCACCCAGCGCCCATACCATATTGGGCACAGGGAAGGTTGGAATATTGGAACCAGAAGCTGGATTAATCAAACGATTGTTGTAAGCGGTGAAAGCCTGAGACAGCTCATTCTCCTCACGCTTCTGCAGGAGGTAGAGATAGAGGTTCTCCTTCACCTTTTGCTGGCGCTCCACAGAGAGCAGATATTTGGACTGTGATGGCGAAGAAGCAATCTTACTGTTGGCTTGTCCACGGATAGACTGTGCTGAACGCAGTCCAACATTGAGTGATGCGATATGGTTATCCACAGAAGCAATCAATGCAGAACGAAGCTCAGCAAGCTGCAAGTCTTTCTCCTGCACAATAGGGTTCTGCAACGAGCTGGCGCTCAACAGATTGTTTCTAGAAAGAAGCAAGGCATTATATTCCGCAATCTGTCCGCTGATATTAGGGCTATTGACACCTTGGTTGGCTGGAATCAGCGTGTAACGGTTGGCCTCGTTCGTCAGGTAGTTGCGCACATAACGCGCCATGTGCAACTGGTTGCTGATTTCCGTTGACTGGGCTGTTGCCGAAGTAGCCTGTCCCACATAGATGCTCGCCACATCACTTTCTCCGGCCGGAATCAAGTTCGCTGATTTGAAGGAGGAAATGTCGTCTTCCACATTGCCCAGTTCCTTTTCAATCACCTTGAGGCGCTCTTCGATGAACTCAGAGGTAGAAACAGAACGACGGTTACAGTCTTTCACCCAGTTCTCGTTATAGACCGCAATAATGGTGGACAGCACATCCTCTGCACGCTGTGAGCTGACATCGTTATAGGAAAGTTTGATGATGGTGGACATTTCGCTCACCGCACTCACAGTCAGTCCTGATGAGACTTGATCAATAACCTTTTGAAGAGGGACGCGCTTTACGTGTAAAGACACGTTGTTCTTCTTATAATTGGCGGATTTCTCCACGCTGACCTTACCTATTGGCGTGTTCACTATTTTTCCAATCTTGCCTTTGATGACGCCAGACAGGTCCTGTTTCCCTCGTGTAAACTTGCTCATGACGAAGGTGTCATCCGACTTGAGGTCAAACATGAAGTCTGCTGACTCCTGATCATCCAGTTCCAAAGGAACAATCTGAACAGGAAGTGACGTGCCATAAACGATTTCATCATGGAAGTGCCCATGTGAATAGCAATTCACTTCCAGATGCAGATTACGAACAGTCGCCTCCGCGATATGAGGAGAACGAAGTGTAAAGAGCTCGTTATTCACATCCACGCTTCCGCCAAACATATTCATGGACGAACCCGATGCGCCTCCACTCGAAGAAGATTGTAAGTCGTTCTTAATCAAGATGGATGCATCTCGTGTGTAGACAGGAGGTGTCACTTGCAAGTACATATAGGAACCTCCCAGTCCTAATGCCAAACAGATAATGAACCAATACCACTTCGAGGCAAAAACCGTGAGCATATCCAGCACCTTCGCAGAGGCTGATGCACCTTTCTGCGAAGGGGAAACCGCACTCATCGGCAGAGCACCGGCTTTTGCTGTCTGATTGTTGTTAAGAGGCAACATATCTCTGTATGATATTAAATTGAAATTCAGTATTAAAGTTTCGAGAACAAAAAGACACTATTTGTTGAACCAAGCCAGTGCTGACACAACGAATGTAGCCAGACCCATCCAGAACGAAGGCTGAACTACCGAGTTTCCCATCACAGTAGCATTACGCTTCTGCTTCTTGTTCATCTCCACATAAATCACGTCATTCTGCTGCAGATAATAGGCAGGTGAAGAATAGAGATCCTCAGCCGAACAGAGATTTACTTCGTATACAGTCTTCTTTCCATAGTTCTCACGAATCACCTTCACATTCGTACGCTGTCCTGTGATATTCAAGTCACCACGTGTGCCAATAGCATCGAGAATGGTAAACTTGTCTCGGTCTATCTCCACACGTCCTGCACCGGCATCACCCAGCACAATGACATAAAGATTAGAGTAATCGACAGTCACGATGGGGTCCTTAATCAAGTCCTTCTCAATGATCATGTTGCGGATGGTTTCCTGCAATTCCTGACGGTTCAAGCCTGCCACATGAATCATACCCAACATAGGGAAACGGATATAACCCTCGGAGTCAATCGTGTAGCGTGAGCCTTCGCCAGTTGTAGTTCCCGAAGAGAGGCTGAACAAGTCAGACAATTCCTTACGCTGGCTGCTCACATGAATTCGGATTTCATCGTCAGCCTTAAATTTAATCTCCACAGGATTCTGAACCATGATAGACTTACCGGCGTTGAAATCCTGGAAATAGGCGATGTCTTGGGGCACGGAACATGAGCTAAACAGGGCTAGTACGGCCACCGTCAATACACCGAAGGACAAAAAGCTCTTTTTCATATTTAATATTTTTTAACTATCGATTTTGCCAAATTCCCTATTCTTCACATCAAAAGGCATAAAATATTGATAAATCGGGAATATGCATAACCTTACTTCACCCGCTCAGTTACAAGCGGGTCAAATTCAGAACGTTAGAACGTTCTTTCACTTGATTACGACTGGTAAAGGTCACTTTGTAAGGAGGCATTACCACAAACTTGGTTCAAAAGTACGAAAAATCTTCCTTATTGAAACAAAAAAAATGCTTTTTTTTTACAACGTTTTTTCGGTGCTCTAAGCATAGGAAGGCCCGCACCCTGCGCGACATTAATAACGCACCCTGCGCAATTGATGTCGCGCAGGGTGCATGATTATTATAGCGCAGGGTGCGCACTATAGGGTAAATAGACTCAATTTCCGTCGGGTTTCACGGTATCGATGAAAGGTCCGTCATTCCAGTGGAAAGAGGCCCAGTCATCAGGCTGAGCAGGGTTAAAGGACTTGTAGTCACCACGAAGATGCTGCACGATGGGAAGTCCGAGCTGCTTCATTCCCTCCACCATCATTTTGGCAATCTCATAAGCACCATACGGATTGAAATGGGTGTTGTCTTCAAAAGCCTTCAACTGTCCTGGATAGGTATTAGCTGGATAATGCACCAATGCATGCTTGCTGCCTTCTACACCGAGAGTCTCATAGAACGTACGGGTCATATCGTGCAACTCAATCACTTGCACTCCCAAGTCCTTCGCCACCCAGCGCATAGCCTCTGGATAGTTGGCATGGGTCTCTTGTATCTTGCCGTCCTTGTCAAACATACGGCGCTGCGTAGGCGTGACGAAGATAGGTGTAACGCCTTTGGCACGAGCTTCATCTACGAACTGCTTCAAGGCATATGCAAAGTTATAATATGCCCCACTTCCCGCACGTTTCTCCTTTTGATCGTTATGTCCAAACTCCATAAAGATATAATCACCAGGCTTCATCAGCGAGACTATCTTCTTCAGGCGTCCCGCACCGATGAAGGAGGTTGCCGTCTCGCCGCTTTCAGCATAGTTGGCCACTGCTATCTGATCGGTAAACCAGCGAGTAATCATCTGTCCCCATGAAGCCCAGGGCTCATAATCCTGATCCACAACTGTAGAATTGCCGCACAACCAAAGAGTTGGCACATCACCAGCTGGTTCAATCTTGATAGACGAAAGGACAGGAGCATCACCGTTCACTTCAATCGTGAGTTTGTCATCCCAGTTCATCTTGGTTTCCTCACGTTTCTTGATGCGCACACGGTCCGTTTTTCCATCTGGAAGTAGGATTGTGGTGTTACGTTTATTGACGATGAAGGAGCAGGTTTTGAACTCTCCCTTCTTGGTCACTACATTCTGAAGGAACAAACGGCGTGACTCGGCACGAACCGTGGTGTTACCCTTCGTCTTTTTAGAGCCAAGCGTGACTGTCACTCGATAGTTGCCATCAGGCACCGCTACAGAGAAGTAGAAGATGCCATCCGAGAGGCGATAGGTCTCGTTTTGTGCCTTACGTGCCTCAGCAATTACGGATTGGAAGTCATATCCGTAACCTTTCTCCTTCGAAAACGAGTCGGAGGGTTTCACCTGAATGGCTGCCTTGTCACGTCCATCAAACGAATAGGTCTGGGCTGACGCGGCTGAAAGTGCGAGGCAAAGGCAGGAAAGCAGAAGTATTTTTTTCATCAGTTTCTATTTGTTTTGGGGCTTCACGGAATTGTCAAGCGCAGGTTTCAGTTCATCCGGCGAGTCTTTCGTAAACATGTTCACGTCGCCAGCCACCTTTGTGAAGAGGTCAGCTATCAGCTGCTCGTCAAGCGTCCACTGCGGCTCGAACTGTTTGGACTGCATATAATGCAAGATGGACTCTCGCATCTGACGGGCCACAATGCGCTTGTCGAGATTACGGGTAATGTCCATGGTGGTCATCACCAATTTTCCCTTGCCTACTTTTGCCTCGAACAGCATGCCAATCTTACGAGAGACAAACCACGTGTCAATGCTCTGCACAAGAGGCTGGAAGTCGGCTGGGAAGTCGGTAAACTGCATCACTTGACCCCGATTGACGAGTTCCCACCATTGCAAATCGGAGTGATAGTCTGTGGGGAACAGGTCGAAAATGGAATGGGTGTTCTCCACATAGATACCAGTTGTATGAGGTGGACGCATCTTGAACCATGAAGTGTTCCAGAACACAGGGGTGAACTGCTGAACCACTTCCTTGCCATACGTCACCTTTCCGGCTGCACAAATCAGCACTTTGCCACCTTTCTTCAAGGTCTTCACTGCCTTGGCATCCAAAGAGTCTGTAATATAGATGCCTTTAGGCACCCAGTTCTTGTCGTAACGCACATCACCTTCGGCTGGAGAGGGATACACCCAGAAGTCCCAATGGTTCTGGGCTTCAGTGCCTGGGATAGTGACGGCCAGCGTCATCTTGGTGGGCTTCGTGATACCTGTCAGGGGAACGGATATTTTACCCAACTGAATATTGCCTCCTACAGGAAGGTCTTGTGCAGGCAAATCGCCCAGTGCAAAGGGTGCTTCCATCCCCATCATGGGCGTGCCATCAGGTGACAGGTGGTCTTTCTTTCTGTATTCCTTATAAATGACCCAATGAGGAGCAGCCCCCTTGAGTGTCTGGCTGGAATACTGACTCAACTCGATGTCCGCCTCGAAGGTTTCCCCTGCCTTATAGGTGAATTTCTTGATTTTAGCCAAAGGAACAATAGGCGAGCTGAATTCTCGGAACTCATCGCTGGAGCAATAGCCCTTATCGTCGAAGAACACATCGGTGACACCCACCAATGCGGTGCCTTGACCTGAATAGTCGTTCAAAGAAAGCAACTGGTAGCCGGCGTATTTGGGAGTTCGGAGCGTGCGCTCTATCTCTGCCTTGTAGCACAACGCCTGCAACTTGCCCGATGCCATCATGAAGTCATGACCGCGGGACTCCATGCCATTGTCTTTCAAAAGGTCGCGGAATATTTCGAAGTTCTTCGCCTTGTTTACGCCCGTGTACTTGCTGATTTCATCGAAGTTGGGGAAGGCGCACCACTGGCCTGTTTCATGACTGACGAATGGCATCGTGATAGGCGTGTTGGGCATATCCTTTCCATTATAGGTAGTGATGTTTGTTTCAAAGTTCACCACAGACTCGGGAGCACGCTTTGCCCATTCAGCCAAGCCGCGTGCACCAGCCTTCACGGCAAACTCACTGCCTGGTTGCCATGCCCAACCACCGCCTACTGAGAAGCCGCAGTACAGATGGCGTGGATCGTATGATTTCATTCGTGCCACATGCTCTGTGGACCATTTAACCCAGTTTCCAGCAGGTTCATTACCAAAAGCATAGAAGGTGAAAGACGGGTGGTTTCCATATTCATCCACAATGGCCATGCTTTCATCCATCAAATAGGTGTCAATAAATTCGCCTCGTCCCAACTTCACACCATGGTTAGGCCAAGAGGGGCCTTCGGGCTGAATGTAGAAACCCGTCATGTCGGCTGCAAGGAATGCCGCCTCAGGAGGACAATAGGAATGGAAACGCATGTGATTTAAACCATACGACTTGCAGGTCTTGAAGAGTTTGAGCCAAGAGTCCAAATCCATAGGAGGATAGCCGGTATTGGGGAAGTCGCAGTTCTCCACCGTACCACGCAAAAGAATCTCACGACCATTCAGATAGAACATCTTGTCTCGAATCTCAATCTTGCGCATGCCGAAGACCTTTTCGTCCGTGTATGTACGTCCATCCTGTGTCTTCACGATAGTTTCCAGCTTATACAATTGAGGATTAAACTCATCCCAAAGCAACATCCCGTCCCCCATCTGCAAGGTAATGTCCTTGGTCACGATGACGCCATCGGCCAGTGTCACCTCTACAGGTTTGCTCTCCACAACATGCTGCTTGTCTGTATTGAAAGCGGTGGCACGCAACACAACCGTAGCCTTCTGACGAGGCTTGTAATCAAGCAGTTCCACATGAACACGAGCTGTCTTCGTATCAATATCGGGATAGATGGCTACAAAGTCAAAGACGTTGAAAGGACGCAACTCTATCTTTCCGACCACACCGTTCCAGTCGCCTTGCGTCTGGTCGGTCACGGAATGAGAGTCCTGCCCCACCTTCACCGTTTCGGGGTCGTTATTCACACAAATGGCAATAGTATTTTTGCCTGGTTTGAGCAGACCGTAAAGATAATACTCATGAGGCACAGAAAGCGAGTTTTTCTCATCCCGCACTTTCTCACCATTCACCCACACCTCAGTAGTGATATGAGGACGTTCCAGATAGAGCGTGTACATGGGCACAGCCTCATCCTCGGGCAGTACCACGGTACGCTTATACCACGCTTTGCCCACATAGTGTTTGTCGGGTGTGAGGAAGAATTGCAACTTCATGTCCTTCCCCGGCTGACGATACTTCTTCATATAAGGATTGAAGAAATAGCTGGAGTCATAAAGCGAGCCTACCCACTTGGTATCCACACTAATGTCATCGCCTTTTAGTTGCTGGGGCATAGAGGCAGGAAGCGTCATTTGGTCGTTCAACTGATAATCCGGTTTGAACCACCCTTCACGAGCACCTTTGCCCTCACGATCCATTTGGAATTGCCACACGCCGCTCAAGTCAATAGTCTGAGCAGGCAACAAAGAAAATACACACAAAATCAGGGCAAATGCCACTGACAGTCTACGGTAAATAGAGTTCAGATTCATAAATAGTTAGTCAAATCAGCGGCGAAGGTACAAAAAAAGCGGCATACCCACCAAAGGAATGCCGCTTAAACATCTGTTTTTATTGCTTAGATGTACTCTTTGCAGAATATCTTTACTCACCTGGAGCAATTGCGCCTGCTGGACAAGCATCTGCACATGTGCCACAATCAACACATCCGTCTGCATCAATTACATACTTGCCATCACCTTCGCTGATAGCACCTGATGGACACTCACCTGCGCAAGTTCCACACATTACACAATCGTCGCTAATTACGTAAGCCATAGTCTTTTCTCTTTAGGTTTTTCTTAATGAATCTTAGTTGACTGTGCAAATGTAAGAAAACTTTCTTTTACCTACCAAATTTTAGGTAGAGAAAATGACTCCCCGCCCCAAAATCATACCTACATATGAGTAGTTCAAGCACGTTGGAGATAGTTTGCAAATGTTCATTTGACTTCGTCAACGAGCGAGACCGTCGGCGTTAGTCCACTCTTACATCTGCGAATGATTTCACATCATCGATGGGGAGTTTTCACTTCTTTTCAAGCCACGTCACGGTCTGCAAAGCCGCCTCCAATTGTCGGACAATCGGACGCTTCTTCTCTTCGGGCGCAAAGACGAATCCTTCTGCCACCAACAGGCGCTCATGCGCTTCGTCGGGATAGACATAGCAGACGAATGGGCCGCCCATCGCATCATTCTTCATATCCCATAAGCCACGAACCACAAACAGTTTCTGTCCTTTTTCCATCACCACGCTGCAACTCACCGTGCGACGGTCGGTCTCCATCCATTGGTCTTCCCGTCCTCCCGGGATATTCACCATCATCACCGAATCACGCACATCAACCAGCCTTTCCAAGGTCAAATCCTGTAGCGGGATTGTGTACAGGCACACATTCTGTCTGAACTCTTGCTTGCTGGCTGATGCCCACAGAAAGTCCTTGCCGCGTTTCATGTCATCCACATCCTTGGGAGCGTTAAGGCTCACACCAAACTGTTGCTGAGCCGCACGCATCAGCGCTCCACTATAATGCTTCTGCAAAAATCCACGCTCGCGCGAGAACTCATTCTTGTTCAAGAGAGACAGCACCTCAAGACCATGCGCAGCCATATAGGACACGAAGGTGGAAGCATCGGGGGCATACAGATACACCACTACCTGAGGCCGTGCATACACGTTGTATTGCACCACCATCTTCGCCTCCGCATATTTCTTCTCCACCTCCACCTTCACGATATTGGCATAGGTCTTGAACACTCCATCGAATGCAAACGGGTTGATGTATGTGACACGGAAATTGGGCTCGTCCTGTGGCAACCCTTCGATGGGCGCCTCTACGGTCTGCACCAGGCTTTGACCCGCTTCCGTCTTCAGCCAATCTTTATTCGCCACCACAAGCAGTTCATAGGGAGCGCTCTGCACTTTCGCAGTCACCTCCTTCTTTCCCGCCTTCTTGTCCGATGAGCAAGATGTGCCCATCAGCATGGACACACTTATTATTATATATATAAAATATCTTAATTTCATCTATTCAATAGTTTATACACTTCTGTACCGCATAACAAGAAACAGCCCAACCCATAATCGTCAAAGTCGGGTTCCTTATCGTATGTGACAGGCTGTGCGTCTTTCGGCTCTTTGCCTGTTCCCTGCACATAGCCCAAGGCTCCGTCGGCATGCAGACAGTCCTTCACCATATTGTTCCATGTCTCATAAATAATGGGACAGAACTTGTTGGCAGGCAGCACTCCGGCGCGAACACCCCATGCCATGCCATAGATAAACAGCGCTGTGCCTGTCAACTCCTTCCCTCCAAAGTCCTGCGGGTCATCCAGCGACACATACCAGTATCCATCAGCTTGGCGACGCTTCAGCAATGCCTTCGTCATCTGCAGATAGTCCTTCAAATAGTCATTATAATGAGGGTCTTGAGGCAATGTTTCCATCGCTCTGACTAAAGCGGCATACACCCACCCGTTGCCCCGGCTCCAGTAGCACTGCTTGCCGTTCGGTGTGGTGAACGGTGGCACAAAGTCCTTGTCACGCCACCATAGTCCATGCTTCCGGTTAAAGAGACCACCGGCTATGGAATCACGGCTGGCACGATACATCTGCCATCCCTGCTCTGCGTAGCGCGCCCAATCCGCATCGCCACGCAGACGCTGCATACGGCTCATCTTCGTCAGCACGGGCAATCCCATCTGAATGGCATCAATCCATGTCCAGTCGCCAAACGAGCCTTCCGACGAACCGTTGCCCTGCGTCTGAGGCACGTTTCGGCAAGCAATCAGGTGGTCCATACATTGTTCTGTAGGCCCAGCATGTCCCATGTCCAGATACGCCTGACCACAGCAATAGTCATCAGCATCACGCGTAGTCACACCATTTCGTGGTGTCCACTCATGTGCTTCGCCCCAATTATTAATATAAGAACGGTAAGTCTCATACATTTCCCTACCCGTCTGGCATTCCACCTTTACGAGTTCCATGAGGCCCTCGAAATAGACACCACGAGTCCAAAGGTTTGATGGACGTTCCTTCTTCACGAATGTAGGCACACCCGGGTCAGGATATTTCTGTATAAAACGATTATTGGCACGTTCCATGGCAGCAATCACATCAAGCTGTGCCGGCTGTGCCACACAATTCAAAGAGAAGGTAAAAGTTAGTAAATAGAAGGCTATAACTTTCATGTTAAACTGTATTTGCGAAGGCAAAGATATAGTTTTAATTTGAAAAGTGAATACAGACTACTAAAAAAACAGCAAGAATGAATATGATTTTGTGTCACGAAGGTGAGTAAGCAGTAAAAATTTCGGTTATCAATGCTCAATTAACAATTATTTACCTAACTTTGCAGCCGTTAAACTATGGATGCTCCTGCCCAAAGAGCAACCGCACATCACAGAACACTCACATTACCCATACCATCATGGTGCTACAGAAATTATTTGGATTCGATTCCACGAAGCACAACGTGAGAACAGAAATCATGGCTGGTCTCACTTCATTCCTCACTATGGCCTACATCCTGGCCGTCAATCCTCAAATCTTTTCCGCATTAGCAGAGCAAGGCATGGACACCGGCGCAGTTTTCACCGCTACTGTCATCGCCTCAGTTATCGGCACCATGACCATGGCGTGCTATGCCAAACTACCCTTCGGACTTGCTCCGGGTATGGGTTTGAACGCATTTTTCGTGTACAACGTCTGCCTCACCATGGGCTACACGTGGCAATTTGCCCTCACGGCCATTCTGCTGGAAGGTATCATTTTCATTATACTTAGCATCACCAAGGTGCGCTCCCTCATCATCAATGCCATTCCGCTGGCACTGAAAGAAGCCATCTCTGTAGGTTTGGGACTTTTCATCGCTTCATTGGGTCTCAAGAACTCGCACATCATCGTCGATAGCTCTTCCAATCTCATGGAATTGGGCGACATCCTGACAGGACCTCCTTTGCTCTGCATCATCGGCATATTCATCACTGCCGTCCTGCTCATCTACCGAGTGAAAGGAGCCATGCTGTTAGGTATTCTCTTGACGGCTCTCGTCGGTATTCCATTAGGACTGACCCACTTCGACGGCATCATTGGCATGCCCCCCGATGTATCTCCCATCTGCATGCAATTCGAGTGGAATAAAATCTTCACGCTCGACATGGCTCTGGTGGTTCTCACCTTCCTTTTCTTCGATATGTTCGACACGATAGGCACCATCATCGGTGTCATGAGCTCGGCAGGCATGATTAGGAAAGACGGTTCCATTCCACGTATAGACGAGGCACTCCTTGCCGATGCCATTGCCACCACGGCAGGCGCTTGCGTAGGAGCATCCACCACCACCACTTATGTCGAATCAGCATCAGGTGTCGGCGAGGGTGGCAAGACTGGACTGACCGCATGCTCCACAGCGATAGCTTTCCTCATCGCCCTGTTCTTCGCGCCCCTGTTCCTTGCCATTCCAGCAGGAGCCACATCGCCCATCCTCATCATCGTGGGACTGATGATGTTCGCTAATGTCAGGAATATGCCGTTCAAGGACTACGCCGAGAGCATTCCTTGCTTCATCACGCTGTTCATCACGGTGATGGCAGCCTCTATCAGCGATGGCATCTTCATGGGCATCATCTCCTACGTCACACTCAACATCATTGCACAGAAGTGGGAAAGGCTCAACCCCACCATCGTATTCCTTTCCATCATTTTCGTCTTGCGATACATCTTCGTATAACACATACAGAGTAATGCTGGAGCCGCAGCAATGGCTTCAGACATCCACAATGATACAATAAAAGATTTATACATCACTAATGGAAACCCCATCACAAAAAGCCATTTATGATGCCCGTGAGTTGGGCACTGTGAGGTTTGGCATCCTCGGTATTCAGCACCTTTTCGCCATGTTTGGCGCCACCATTCTCGTTCCTGCCATCACAGGCTTGAACGTGTCAGCCACTCTCCTTTTTGCCGGCATCGGTACCTTGCTGTTCCACTTCATCTCCAAATGGAAAGTACCTGCATTCCTCGGCAGTTCATTCGCCTTCATCGGAGGCTACCTTTCCATCAAGCAAATCGGCATGGACAAAGGACTCCCTGAATATCTTTCACTCGACTATGCCTGCATCGGTGTGGCTTGTGCAGGACTCTGCTACTTCGTCATGGCAGGACTCATCAAAGGGTTTGGTTCTGAGCGCGTCCTCAAATACTTTCCCCCTGTTGTGACAGGCCCCATGGTCATCTCCATTGGCCTTTGCCTCTCAGGCTCAGCCATCACCAACGCCAGCGAGGACTGGCTCATCGCACTAGTGGCCATCCTGGTAGTCATCATCAGCAATATGTGGGGCAGAGGTATCGTGCGCATCGTGCCCATCCTGCTCGGTGTAGTAGCCTCTTACGGACTGGCAGCCTGCATGGGAAAAGTTGATTTCACGTCTTTGCAAGAGGCAGCATGGATTGGCTGGCCCGTCGCCCGTCAAAACACTGCGCTTGCCGTATTCGACAATCCCGACTATTCACTCCTCATGTCCAGCATCATTGCCATTATGCCTATCGCCTTTGCCACCATCATGGAGCACATCGGCGACATGTGTGCCATCTCTGGTACCGTGGGAAAATTCTTCTTGGCAGACCCTGGACTTCATCGCACACTCACAGGCGACGGTGTTGCCACCACCCTCGCTTCCCTCTTTGGCGCGCCAGCCAACACCACCTATGGTGAGAACACAGGTGTGCTGAACATCACGAAAGTGTATGACCCAAGCGTCATCCGCTTGGCAGCCGTCTTTGCCATTCTGCTGAGTTTCTGTCCCAAATTCACCTGTCTTGTAGGCATGATGCCATCAGCCACCATCGGCGGTGTGTCACTCATCCTCTACGGCATGATTTCAGCCATCGGCATCCGCAACATGGTGGAGGCCAACATTGACTTCGTTCAGATGCGCAACATCACCATCGCAGCCCTCATCCTCGTCATCGCCATTGGCGTGAAATACGGTGCCAACGACTCCATCGCCATTGGCTCCGTTCATCTTTCAGGCTTGGCATTAGCAGCCATCGTCGGCATTCTGCTCAACGCCATCCTTCCTCACCGTTTGGATATTGATATCGAAGAATTCACAAATTAAATCATACATTATGAAGAAATTTATTTTCCTCGCAATGGCACTCATCGCTGCCATTAGCGCCAACGCGCAAAACATCCAGTTACACTACGACCTTGGCCGCAACATCTACCCTGATGAAGAGGCCGGTCGCCAGAAAGTCACCATGACTGTCGAGCAGTTCAAGGCTGACGAATGGGGTTCATGGTTCTACTTCGTAGATGTGGACTTCAGCCGCAAGTTCACCGAAGGCGCATATGCCGAGATTTCACGCGAGTTCAACCTGGGTAAGACTTCACCCTTTGCTGCCCACATCGAGTACGACGGTGGTCTGAACCTCGGTGGCAGCTTCCAGCAGTCAGCCCTCATCGGTCCAGCATGGAACGGACACAACGCAGACTTCTCTACCACCTACTCCATCCAGGCCATGTACAAGCAGTACTTCAAGAGCTACTCCTACACCCACGCCTATGCCAGCTTCCAGCTCACAGGTGTGTGGAGCACTACATTTGCCAACAAAGCCCTCACCTTCTCCGGCTTTGCTGATTTGTGGCGTGGCGAGGACTGGCGCGATGGTCACGGTCAGTTGGTATTCCTCACCGAGCCTCAGCTCTGGTACAACCTCAACACCATCAACGGACTCAAGAAGACTCACCTCAGCATCGGTACCGAGGTAGAAATCAGCAACAACTTCGTGTACAACACCTACAACAAGAAGAGCTTCTTCGTGAATCCAACCATTGCACTCAAGTGGGCTTTCTAAAAGGCCGCTGCATATAGTAGTTAAGCCATTGCTTCGTCGTTTGTCATCCAAGCGTCAAAGACATGGCTTAACTACTTCATCTACTAATCGCATATCTAAGAACAGAGTAATCCCCTTATAAAACTTAAATCTTCATTCATCACCATCTATGAAAACATTCATCCACATTGCCATTATCTGCCTGATAGCAGCCACCAGCGCGCAGGCACAGAAGATTGATGAAAGGCTGACAAGCCTGTTGTCAGATGCAAATGGTGTTTCAAAAACTAAAAGAGCTGTGCGCGGTCAGCAGCAGGAGATAGATACTGCTGCTGTGAAACAAGATATCAACGTCAGTTTCAACAGCGACTGCACCGTAAAGAGTTTCAGCGTAATTGTCATGCTGAAGGAAGACGCGGAGTGTCCTACGGCGTCGCTGCAGAAGCTTGGCGTGAATATACGGGAGGTGATAGGCCGTATGCTTATACTCACTGTTCCTGCCGAGAGTCTGACGGCCCTTGGTGATTTGGATGAGGTGGAGAGCGTCAGTGCCGACCAGATGTGCCAGGTGATGAACAATATTGGCAGAGATAAGACCAACGTGTCAGAGGTCAACACCTTAGAGAAGGCTCTATCGCATAATCTGCCTCAGGCTTATACCGGCAAGGGCGTTGTGGTAGGTGTTGTTGATACTGGTATCGACTATAATCATGCAGCCTTCCGTAATGCCGACGGTTCCACTCGCGTAAAGATGGCTTTCAGATTTATCAGCAATACTGGCTATGAGACATATACAGCCAGTGATATTGCTGAGATGGAAACAGACTACATGGAAGGATCGCATGGTACACATGTTGCTGGAACTGCTGCAGGAAGTTTTGTCGAAGGAACAAAATATCAGGGCATGGCACCAGAGGCTGACATCATATTGTGTGGTCTCTGCGATGCCATGTATGCTTCTAATATCATCACCATGATTAAGAAGGTGTTTGACTATGCCAAATCTGTAGGAAAACCATGCGTTGTCAATACCAGTATAGGTCTTATTGTTGATTTCCACGACGACACATCTATCATAGTGCAGGGTCTGAAAGAATACTACAAGACAGAAGACGACAAGAAAGGCAGGATATGCGTATTCTCTTCCAGTAATTCAGGGGACTATCAGGCAGCTATCTATACCACTTTGCCTGCTGCCGGCACTGACGGGTACAATCTCAAGACTGTGCTCGGCGAATCGAATAAGGTTGATTATGAAGAGAAAGAAGTAAACAGATACACAAATATCAGTAATTTCTTCTATAATCTGGACGGTAGCGAGTTGGATGTAGATGTAAAGGTGGTCGATGTGACGACAGGAACGCTATATACTCTTGCAGAGAAACCACTTTATACAGAAGTAGGAACTGAAATAACGAGTCTGAACAAATTAAGTGGAAAAGGCACCATCAATAATAAGAGCTATATAAGATATACACTGCGCACTAAATGCCTGTTCCACGAGCCAAACCTCAAGTTGGCATATTTTGTCAAGAGCACAGCCGGCAAGACATTAAGGGCTCTTGATAACAGAACAGGAAAAACTATAGGTTTCCACTCTTGCAATCTGCCAGGATATGTTGACGGTTGCGATAACGGTGCCTTCAACTCATGGATTTGCGGCGAAGAGATTATTGGTGTAGGCTCATACTACTCTACGAACAGTTACGTGAGTATCAATGGCAAGAACTGGGGGTATTCAGACACATCCATGATAGATAAGACAGACGCAAACTCTTCATGGGGTGTGGACGATAATGGTGTCAACCACCCAGATGTCATCGCACCGGGTGGCTGCATCATTTCTGCGTATAATATCCATGATATATATTACTTTGATGACAATGGAAACTACTATCCTCAATTCGATTTGTCGAATGATTTGGTTGAGCGTGTCTCTCTGTTTAACCGCTGGCACTACTATGGTTCTAAGGAAGGCACCTCTATGGCAGCGCCGCACGTTACGGGCATCATAGCCCTGTGGCTGCAGGCAAATCCTAACCTCACCTATGCCGATGTGCGCAATCTTATCAAGGAGACAAGCATGAAGGATAAATACGTCACCGATACTGACTACATCCCTTCGCACGATGTTAGGCAGGTAGGAGCAGGCAAGATAGACGCCCTTGCAGGTCTGATTGCGCTGACTGGCACCACCGACATTCCGGTTGTCAAGGCAGATGGCCGTCGCCAGGCAACCCCAGCCACCATGCGCGACGTTGACGGAGAGTGCTACAACGTCCTCGGACAGCGCATCAGCCAGTACACCAAAGGTCTTGTCATCTACAAGGGCAAGAAATACCTGAACCGCTAAGAGAACGCCGGTGAAAGTGGAATACGCACAGCACCCATTTGGGGAGTCATCCTCTGAATTCATAAAGCATGAAGGATGGTTTGAAAGGCAATAAGAACAAAAAGCGAAGAGCCTCAGCAGAGACTCCTCGCTATTTTTGCAAGTTATTTTGTTGGGGGATTGCTTCGCAAGAACCTTTAGCTCGACGAAGTCAAATCACTCAAAAAAATGAAAATCTTGGGGCAAGGCCCAGAAATAGGCTAACATAAGGTCAAGAATTAGAGAACTTTTCTCAGCGTAGCTAATTAGAGAATTTGTCATAAATCATCCGTATCCGTTTAGAGTAAATTCTTCAATTCCCCAATTCTTGATAAATTAAAGATTAAAGAGAAAAATTCTCCAATTCTCTAATTCTTGATATAAAAAAAGGAGCCTCGCAAGGCTCTACCATTTCAGGGCTTTGCCCCCAAATTCTTTTAATAGATTTTTGATAGATTTCTATCCGAAGGATATAAAAGAGATAGCCGCAGCAGGCGGCAAATCTGCTAAATCATCGCGAAGCGGTATATCGGTTTAAACGAAACGAAGAGAGCCCTGCAAGCACATTGCCCGCAGGACTCTTCACCCACTTCGGTTCAAGGTTGGATAGCGAGTTGAAAACAACCCTTCACCATGAACCCTTCACCATGAACCATCAAATTGGTCCGTGTCCCATGCAGCTGGTGGTTCCCAGTGCCGTCAGGAAAGCTGTGAGTGCGGCTACTGCAACCTTCACCACAAGCTCAATAATACGATTCTTCTTCATACGCTACTTCTTACATCTTACATCTTAC
>CADAEK010000001.1 GCA_902786925.1 uncultured Bacteroidales bacterium | reverse complement strand
TGACTTGATGATACGGGCAGCTTCTTCACGTGATTGCTCATCAAATAGTGGAGAGATAGTCAACTTTCGACGTGCCTCATCCATATTCTTCACAGCAATGCCGGTAGCAAAGACGTGAGGGGAGTTACTGCCTCGTTGTATAAATTCAGCATCCTCAAGTGCAGCGATGGCAGCCTTTACACGAGTCTCGATGTCTTCTACATCTTCACCCCATCCAGCCTGACGTGCTATATCCAATGGCGAACAGCTTACCTTATCTCGCTTAGCCGTAAGATCCTTAATGGCTTTCCAAACCTGCTGAATTTCACTGATACTGAGCTTCGTCTGATTGAGAAGTATAAAGTGTTTATCAAGGTCGCTGTCAGCATATAGTACAAAGCATTCTGCCTGCATTTGTGGATCACGTCCTGCACGGCCAGCTTCCTGTACATAGTTCTCCAACGAGTCGCTGATGTTGTAGTGTACTACCAATCCCACATCTTTCTTGTCAACTCCCATACCAAAAGCAGAAGTGGCTACAATCACTTGAGCCTCACCACTCATAAAAGCATTCTGGTTTTTCACCTTCTCGGCAGCCTCCATTTTTCCATTGAATGACAAAGCTCGAATGCCATCATTGACTAAATGCTGTGCCAATTCGCGAGTTCTTCGGGTTCGTGATACATATACTATCGAAGGGCATTTGTGCCCAAGAATCAATGAGCGAAGTAGGTTATATTTCTCATCAGCAGTATCAGCATGAAGCACAGAATAACGCAAGTTCTTACGCTCTGAATTGGCAGCAAACACTTTCAGTTCCAAGCCCAACTTTGCTCTGAAGTAGTCGCAGATGTCACTGATTACTTTTTGTTTGGCTGTCGCTGTAAAACAAGATACCGGAATGGACTGTTCCGATTGTTTCTTTTCCTGCAACTGGCGAATGAAATCACCTATGTACAGATAATCCACACGGAAATCGTGGCCCCAAGCAGAAAAGCAGTGTGCCTCATCTATCACAAAACGAACAACATGGCGCCCCATCAACAATCGCTCGATGGTTTTACTGCGCAACATTTCTGGCGCGATGTATAGCAGATTGGCGGTTCCATCTGCCACCTGTTCTATAGCTGTAGCACGTTCGATAGGATCTAACAGCCCATTGATGGTCACAGCGTCACTAATACCACGAGCAGCAAGATTATCCACCTGGTCCTTCATCAACGACTGCAAAGGCGAAATGACCACAGTTAGCCCATGCGTATTCCGTCCAGCCATCAAAGCTGGCAGTTGGAATGTGAGACTCTTACCACCACCCGTAGGAAATATCGTTAGCAAAGATTCTCCCCGAATAGCAGATTCCACTGCCTGTTGCTGCATAGGGACGCCATCGAAAATACGGAACTCATCATAGCCAAAGAATTCCTTCAGCCCGTAATGAGCATCTAAACGCTGATGACAATACTCGCAATCACCACAAGATGTGTTGCACAGCATGTTCATCACATTCACCACCTGTGGGTAATTTCGTATCACCCATGCTGGAGTGATAGAAAAAATATCGTCAGCACCGATTACTGCCAAACAATACGCCAACTCAATAGGATACTGTTTGACCAAGGTCTCAAAGTCTGCATGACTGCACACCTTCCCATCATATTCTTTTAGAATCAACCGCCTCCAATCTGGTTTAGATGCAAATATGGCTGATATCCAACTGATATTGGGCGAATATCCGATATACTTAAAGAAGCCTCCGAACTCTTGCGTTTCATTCAGCAGGTAGTAGTAGATTTCCCTTCTATTATCCGATAACTGATTCCAAGCAGTCACCTCATCATTCAGCAGGTCACGAGCCTTCATCGAGTCATTTACGGGATTGTTCAGTTCGTCCACTTGCAATTTATCATCCTTTACCAGATGATGATAGGGGCGTTTGGGGAAAAGCAAAGGAGATAGAAACAATGTATCAACAATCGTAGAATTACCCCTCAAAGAAGTATACTTCAGGAGCTCCGTAATCCGCCACCTTCTTCGTCCGCGGATTCACCTCAGTATCAATAAATGCAATCATATCTTCATTTTTGTTTTTATTCTTTTGTTTACTTCTTACAATCTTCTTTCCCTATCGAGAGACTATCGAACGCCTATTCTACGTTTATCTACGTCCTTGCTACAACCTTCGAACGACAACGGAATGACCTTGCTACTTCTTTGCTATGGTTCTGTATCTCTGCCGGGGATGGTTGGGAATGTCTGGATGCTCTTTTTCCAGTTTCTCAGCCAATCTCGGCAAGACTTTGTTCCTTATGTAGTTCTTGTCTCTATTTGCGAATTGTGCTATTTCGTCCATTGTCCGCCATGTGGAACAGTATTCTAGAATGTAGATGGCCATTTCTTCAGATGAGACTTTCTTCTTTAGGGTTGCAACCTTGGGACTGGAGGTTGCATCTTTTTGCTCAGAGGTTGCAACCTTTCCACCAGAACTTGCAACCTTTGGAGCAGAGGTAGCAACCTTGTCCTTCAAACTTGTAGGACTCTCCACAATCCTTACATTCACTCGGAATGCTGTGATTAGGGTCACATCAAACTCAGCTGGGGGATTGCCATTCTCCTTCAGATCTGTCTGCACCTGACCGATGCCTCGATTGAACATGTTAACATAGCCCATTGTCTTCATAGCGCTGGCTATGAGCGGGTTGCGATAGTCGTTGATGGTGGGAAAATTCTCTGGGCGTGCATCTCCATACAGACCTCCAGCGTTTGTGAGTTCCAGATGGCCGGCAAACTCATAGAGTCGGAGGGGCATATTGCTTTGAAGGTCGCGGTGCATGCAAGCATTAAGCAGCAGCTCACGTATAGCCGTGTAGGGATAGTTGCTGACCATCTCTTCACGCAAGATCGACACAAAAACTGGTTTCTTCTTGATGACAGACAGTTCAAGCAATAATTCCAAACGTGGAAGCAGTTCGCAATAGTTGCCTTCCAGCTGCATCTCATTCTCAACCTCACTTGTCACATCCTCACCCTTGAAGCGTACATACTGCACATACAGACCAGGCATGAAACGACGCGGCTTGTTGCCAAACAAGACGACTGCTGCGTATGTGGGGCATTGGTGCTCAGTGTCATACATACCCACAGCGGTCATCTGTTCCTCGATGGGACGAGTATCTGATTCCACTAACTCATTACCTAATAGCGGTATCAGATACTTTGTGCGCAGCAAGTCCGTGTTCATGTCAGAGAGTTTTGCTGCCAAACAAGGCATGGTGTCGAAGGTGGCCATGAATGACATTCTTCGTTCTGCAAGGATGCGCTCTTCTGCCTCAGTAGCTATATCACGACGTGGTCCGATACGTATAAATGTACGTCCGCGATAGCGCACAGGAGGTAGGTCGGACGGACTCACCTCAGCAACCAGTAAGTCACCTTCGGGGAACTGGAAACGGTCAACGCTCATAACAGGTATAGGCAGGATGTTCCCGTTGCTGCGTATGGCTGCAATCTTCTTCAGCAGGTCATCGGTGACTTTCAGCCCTGACAATGTGCCATTATCGTTAGCGCCCAATATCAGGTAGCCATTCTTTCGCGAGTTTGGCAAGTCATTAGCAAAAGCACAGATAGCCTCCTGGAACTTATCCATGTCACCTGTTGACACGGTTCGCTCCACACGGTAGGTTTCTGTGCTATGCAACAGTTCTTGTATTTCGTCTTTTGTTATCATTTGACTTATTTCTCGATTCTCAACAGTTCGTTTATATCGACTTCGAGGAGTTCTGCTATCTTGACGAATGTCTCCATAGGTGGCTGGCTGGAATTGGTACACCATTTACTTACGGTAGTTGGTGCACATTCCAATTGCTCGGATAACCACTTGTTTGTCCTCTTCTTATCTGCGAGAACCACTTTGATTCTATTTTCCATTCTTCTTTAGATGAGTTGTACCTTATTATATAATAATACGCGTACAAAATTAATTGAATTTCCGCAAAACGAAGAAAAGAAACCCATTTTCCTGTAAAATACAGTCAATTTTATATCTTTTTCTTCACTTTTATTCTCCTCAACGAGCAATTTAAGCACGTTACTTCATAACCGGTCAACTCTATCTAGTCGTCAGACAGAAAACTGACAACCTAAATCAGCGAACTACACAAGCTCCTCCTTAGCTCCTCCTTAGCTCCTCCTTAGCTGCTCCTTAGCTGCTCCTTAGCTGCTCCTTAGCTGCTCCTTAGCTGCTCCTTAGCTGCTCCTTAGCTGCTCCTTAGCTGCTCCTTAGCTCCTCCTAGGCTGCTCCTAAGCTCCTCCTAAGCTCCTCCTAGGCTCCTCCATGAGTATGGCTAGAGTATGTTTACGCTATGCCTATGCTATGCCTATGCAATGGTTCTGGTAGCTTTGTAAGACTTTTACATCAACTTTGAATGCCGGATAAGATTATTGTTGAACTCTGCGGGTAGGTCAAATGGAAGGAGGTGGTAAAATGCGATAGTGAAAAAAAGGAGGGGCACATCAATGATGGTGCGCCCCTCCTTTTCTCATCCTGTAATTGCTTATCCGAAGAAGAAGTATGCGATGGCAATAGCTGCGAGGATGCCTGCCAAATCGGCAAGGAGTCCGCAAGTGACAGCGTGGCGTGTGTGGCGGATGCCGACAGAGCCAAAGTATACAGCCAGAATGTAGAATGTGGTATCGGTGGATCCTTGGAAAATGCAGGCTAAGCGTCCTGCAAAGGAGTCGGCACCGTAGGTGGTCATTGTGTCAACCATCATGCCGCGGGCTCCAGAGCCTGACAGGGGTTTCATCAGTGCGGTGGGCAGGGAAGCTACGAAGTCCGTGTTGCCTCCACAGGATTCTACGGCCCAATTGATGCCTTGTATTAAAAGGTCCATGCCGCCACTGGCTCGGAACACACCGATGGCAACGAGGATGGCGACGAGGTAGGGAATGACGCGGACTGCTGTGGTGAAGCCGTCTTTAGCTCCCTCGATGAATGCTTCATACACATTGATGCGTTTGGTCATGCCTGAAATGATGAATGCAAGGATGATGCTAAAGAGGATGATATTGGCGGAAAGGGTGCTTACCATGTCCATTGTCTCTTTGTCCATTTGGGAGAACCCCCAGATGACACCAGCCACGAGGGCGCAGAGACCGCCCAATGTGATGAGGAGCACTGGCTGCAGCAAGTTGATGCGCTGGTAGAGGCTTGTGACGATGATGCCAGCTAGTGTGGCGGCAAAGGTCGCAAGCAGGATAGGAACAAACACGTCTGTGGGTTGTGCGGCGCCCATTTGGGCACGATACACCATGATGCTTACTGGGATGATTGTCAATCCGGATGTGTTCAGTACCAGAAACATAATCATCGGGTTCGTCGCTGTGTCTTTTTTTGTGTTCAGTTCCTGCATGCTCTCCATGGCTTTCAGACCGAGAGGGGTGGCGGCGTTGTCAAGTCCGAGCATGTTGGCGGCAATGTTCATGAAGATATGTCCCGTAGCGGGGTGCCCCTTGGGAATGTCGGGGAAGAGTCTTGTGAACACGGGGCTGAGTGCTTTGGAAAGGATATTGACCATTCCTCCTTTTTCGCCAATCTTCATTATGCCCATCCATAGTGAGAGCACGCCGGTTAGACCAAGTGAGATTTCAAAGGCAGTTTTGGCATTGTCAAAGGTTGAACCGATGATGTCGGCAAACACACCTGTATTGCCGATGAATCCTTGCACAATGGCGCATACAGCAGCCAATAAGAAGAATGCTATCCAAATGTAATTAAGTACCATGATAGTTATGTATGAGATTTAGATATATGTACTGCGATGTATGAGGGTGCCTTATGCTTTGGCTTTTAAGCGTTTGTCTTTCCTCGCAAATATGTTTGCCAAGATGGTGCCGCTGATGCTGTGCCAAGCACAGGAAATGGCACAAGGAACAACTGACATAGGGTTGCTTGCCACGAAGAACGTCATTGCCAAGTTCGTGCCGAGACCTGCGTTTTGCATGCCCACTTCAATGGAGAGCGTTCGTTTCTTGGCTGTGGAGAACTGGCAAAGTCGTCCCACCGAATAGCCCAGGATGTAGCCGATGGTGTTATGGCAGAAAACCATACCAAAAGTGAGCAGGAAGAGAGTGAGACCGTTTTCAACGAGTGGGTCGTGCACTGTGGTGATGACACCTCCAACGATGCATGCCAAACTAAGTACTGACACTCCAGGCATGCAGCCTTGAATTTTCTGAAACACATCTTTGTGTCCCAACCACACGTTCAGGAAGAAACCGATGGCGATGGGAATAATGGTGACGATTAGAATTTGTTGGAACATGCCTATTGCATTGACTTCAACGCGTTCGCCAGCAAGCCACAGCACCAGCAGGGGAGTGAGCATTGGAGCCAGCAATGTGGAAGCGCAAGTCATACCCACAGAGTAGGCTACATCGCCTCCGCAGAGAAACGACATAATGTTGCTTGATACGCCACCAGGGCAGCAGCCTACAAGTATGATGCCAATAGCCATTGCTGTGCTGTAAGGGGCAAAGGCGGGCACTTGGCTGAACAGCCATGAGAGTGAGAATGCCACCAATGGCATAATCGTAAACTGTGCTGCGGCTCCGATGAGAATGTCCACAGGACGTTTGGCTAGCAAACGGAAGTCGTTAGGGGTCAGTGTCAGCCCCATCGTCAGCATGATGATGCCTAGGATGATGGTTTGTGTGTTGCCCTTCACCCACACGAAGAGGTTGGGGAAGAAGAATGTGATTACGGCAGTGAGGATGATGAAAATGCTTGCTTTGCCGCTCAGTATGTCGCTGATAGATTTAAGAGTATGGTACATGATATTGTTAATAGTATTGATTGGTCTGTAGATGAATTGAGGTTTGATAGACGGAATGCTTCTGCCTTGAGCCATGAGTCTTTAACCTCCGGCTGCAAAGGTACGAATAAAAAAGCGGAGACACAACGTTGTGCCTCCGCTTTTTTAATATATGTGGGTATGAGTTACTGGACGTAAGTCTTAACGACGTTGCCGTTAGCCATCTTGATGAGGTTAACGCCTTTCTGAGGGGCTGTGAGGCGAACACCGTTGAGGTTGTAGAATTCGACAGCGCTTTGTGTAGACTCTTCCACTTCGTCAATCTCTGTTTCTTCACCAGTGATGTCTGCACCAGCAGGCACCTCGTTCGATTCGAACACGAGACGGAAGTTGTCAAGCTTGAACCAACCGAATGATGCTTGTTCAACAAGCTGGCCTGTTACAGGGCTGATACGGCTGGAACGGAAACCGAATGTCACGTCGCCTTTTTCTGCCAATCCGAATGTCACGGTTGTGGTGTAAGGAGCGCCTGAAGCGCCATAGTTCTCTGCTGAATAGTTGCCAGCATAGTTGAGGTGAGCTACAGGAGCGTATTCGCTGAGTCGGTCAATTTCAGCAGCAATGCGCACGTCGCCAGGGAATGTCTCATACAGCGTTTCGTCGGTATTCTGGATGTAGTCTTCCTCTGCACCGAACATGGTTACGTAGTCGTTGGCAAAGAGACGTTGCATACCAAGGTTTGCGCCAGCCCAGTCGTTCTGTACCACAATGTCAGCAGAGAGCTTGTATGTACCAGCAGGAAGACCCTTGACGGTCTGTGAAATTTCAATCACAGGCACAGCGTTGCTCCACAATCCCCAGAGGTACTCGCCGTCTGTGTACTGATGGGTTACTTCTTCGCCCTGTGTGTTGGTGATGTTGAGGTTGTCACCACGGTTGATGGCACACCAGCCACTTACACCGGCTTCAGCCACAGAGTTGACTGGATTGCCATCCACATAGAGGTTCCAGCCCTTAGGCGCATTGGCAACGACATCAGATGTATTGTTGTTTTGAGCAGAGAGGTCTTCGAAGGATGGGTTTTGGATGTAGTCTGTCAAGTCGTCACCAGCCTCAATGTCATCGGACTGGATGCAAGCCTGCAACGCATCATCCAGTGCAGCGATGAGTGCGTTGATGTCTTCATCGCTGTCCAGCAGCGCATCGCCGTAGGCTTCGTCAGCCTCGTCAATTGCATCTGAGTAGGCCTGGATGCCCTTCTTGTAGTCATACATGTCGCGGTAGTCGTAGTGCTTGTCGATGGCATCGCGCAGACGCTGGTAAGCCTTTATGGAAGCGCTGATTTCCACCAGCATGTCCTTTGCGTCGAGAATGGCCTTTACGATATCCTCCTGAGCGCTGGTCTCGTCAATGTCTACGTAAACTTCCTGCAGCGCTTCTGCTTTGGTGCGCTTGGCATCAGACATCACTGCTTCAGAAACATAATCGTCAATAATTTCAGCATAGTGAGTCAGGATGTTCAGCGCGTCATCAGCCTCGTAGCTCACCTTCTGGATGGTGAAGTTGTCCACTTTGAACCAACCGTCGCCGCCAGCTCCGTTGCCGGAAGTGCGGAGTGCTGCTTTGTAATTGCCGTCAGTGCGCACACCAAATGTGAGTGTTCCGTCATAGACAAAGGCACGCACCTCAAGGCCCTGCAGTTCTGTGTCTGTCTGTGGCTCTGTGAGACCTGCGAAATCATATACCTCGCTCTTGTCCAGCTCGTCTTCGTCATAGTCATAATCGTAACCGAAGTAAGTGGAGTTGAGGTTGGCAAAGATGCGCTGTGTGGTGCGACGGCTTCCGTTGCCGTTAGCACCTACCATGAGGGCTGCACGGACAATGTAGCTACCGTTTTCTATGTTATTGATGGTCTGTGAGAGCTCATAGTTGGGAATGCTTCCGTTCCAAATGCCAAAACCATAGTTGCCATCTTTCTCGTCGCCTGTGCAATCGGCATTTACGCCGTGCCATGCTGTCACGCCGGCTGCTCTTACCTCGGCTTCAGAAGTGACAGGAGTGCCATTGATGAGAATGTTCCAGCCTGCAGGAGGTGCGGCAACACCCGAAGTCGCGTTTCCGCCTTGAGCTGACAAATCCTCGAATGACATATTCGTGCCCAATGCAGTGACGTCGCCATTGCCCAATGAGAAGTTCAGCTCTGCCTCTGCAAGAGTCTCCACAGCGGAAGCTACCTCATCAGCATCGGTTTTGTTGTTGAAGGTGCTGATTGCTGCGTCAATAGCATTTTGAAGCACGGCGTCCTCTGGTTCCTCATTAAGCAGGATAGCCTTTTCAATCTCTGCCTGTAAGTCAATCTTGGCTTGCAGCATGGCGAGAATCTTTGTTGCTTCCAGCTCCTCCAGAGTAGTGGCCCCGTCGTAGATGGCCTTGGCAGCATTGTAAGTTGCTTGATAGCCTTCGCCGAATTCGTCGTCGTCGAAGTGCTGTGCAATCTTATCGAAAGCGGCTACATAGGCAAGGCTGGTATAGTAAGCGGGAATGTTGTCGGCAGAGACAAAACCCCAGTTCAGTGAGGTTGGATCCTTGAAGTTGTAGATGGGGTCTTCGTTCACATCGAATTCGCCTGTTTCTTCTGCGCCTCCGTAGAAATCAGGGAACCATTGGCCACCGTTGATTGCCTCCGAAATGACAAAGTACTGACCGCCTGCGTTGAGGTGCAGGAACTTGCCCATACAGTTGGGGTTGTTGCCTTCGCCTGCCTTCAGTTGGTAGAAGTTGTCGAAAGTCTCGCTAGCAGTCACGGTCCAGAATACAGGATCGGTTTCTTTCAAATTCACATTGTCTGTTCCAGCGGGAATCACGAGGTAGTTGTACACAGGTACTTCCTCGGTGATGGGGTTCTCGTCGATGTCGAACTCGCCCGTTTCTACAGTTTTTGTGCCATTCTGCTGACGGAACGACCATGTGCCGTCGCCGTTGTCGATGGCGGTAAGCAAGTGGTCGGCATACTTAGAATCGCTTTCTCCTAAGAAATACAACGCACCGTCCCATGACGTGCGGCTTGTGTACTGGTTGGCATTTTGAGCTCTGTTCACGAGCAAGTACTCTTTGCCACTGACCAGCGTTTCTGGTTGTACCTTGGGCGTCACTTGTGCCTGTGTGGCGAGAGTAGATGCCAAGAGTGAAGATAAAAGTAATAGTTTCTTCATTGTTGGTAAATTTTAGTTAGTAATATATAATTAATGTGTTAGTGTATATGAAATCTTTATAGGCTGGTGCGATAATAACTAGATGTTAGTGAAGCACTCTAATAAATCTTTGCAAAATTAGGGTGTACAAACGAGACTTCCATTGTCTGCATGTAACAAAAAATAGAACATATGTAACAAATTTCTTTGTGGTTCGTTTGCAGAAGTGCTTGAAAAGCCTTATTTTTGTGGCATAAACTTTTCATAATCAATATATTTATACCTAGTTTGCGGTATGCGTTTTCTTTATCAGGCCTGTCTGTTTGTTGTTACGTTTGTTCTATTGTACCATGGGTTATATGCCCAGAATATTGTGGTTAAAAACCTGCCAACACAGCGTTTTTTGCCGTCGGCAAACCTGCATCACATCGTGAAAGATGAAGAGGGGTATATGTGGTATGCAACAGAGGGTGGCTTGTGCCGCGACAACGGCTATCAGATTGATGTGTTTCGAAGTGATGATGCTCATCCTGATTATTGGCTCTCTAACCATATTGTAGATTTGGCGGTGGGGAAAGGCCACCGCATTTGGGTCGCTACAGAGGTTGGATTATATTATTTAGATAAGAACGATTATGCTTTGAGGCAGATTAGGGACAAGGCTTTCCCGTCTGGTCCGATTAATCATCTTGATGTGACCCGTGACGGCTCATTGTGGGTGATGGTTGCACGGCATATCGTGCACATGACAGCTGAGGGGATGGTAATTAAAGTGTATAAGGCCCCTAATGCTGGTGATGGAAAGAAGTTTGTGAATAGCATAAGCGAGGACAGCCGTGGACGCTATTGGCTCTATGAGTGCCGTGGGGGAATGCGCCGTTACGATAAGGCTACAGACTCGTTTGTGCCGTGCCATTGGGACTGCCCATGTGAACCTCATGGCGGATTTTATGAAGACGTGGCGCATGGATGTTTCTGGGTGAGTACATGGGGAATGGGAGTCGTGAAGTATGTGCTGGGTGACAGCGATCATGCTCATCGGGTGGAATACCAGCCATGCACTTTTGAGGGTCGAACGTTGAATGAGAGTAAAGGAAAGATTATCTCTATGACATCCGATGGCAAGACTTTGTGGTGCTCGGCCATGGATGGCTTTTATGCGTACGACATACAGGAAGATGGCACTCTCTTGCCTCATTCCACTGAACATCTCATTCCGTCGGGGAAGAAAGTTTTTGCGGCCAGTTACTTGGACGAACAGAAGAATGTGTGGGTGGCAAGTTATTCGCCTCGCACATTCATTCTTTGCCGTCAAGATGAGGGGGTAACTCATTGTATGTTTCCTTCTGTGCAGGCACATACTGGCATGGAGATGGTTGCTGAGAATGTGGTGGAGGATGCAAATGGTTGGGTCTGGTTGTGGCATTTGCGTTACGGACTTTTGGTATGGAATCCCGCGACGGACGAGTGCCGTATTGTATTGGAGACGCAACAGGCAGCCGGCTCTCGCATCATGGAGCGGCGGAATGGAGGAGGGGTTTGGAGTTGTGAAGGAACGGTGGTGAAGTTGCTGTGGCTAGAGGCTGGAAAAGTAAACTTTCAGGATGTGGCCGATGTGGGGCAGGAGGTGAGATTCCTGCAGGATGACGGGCATGGGCATTTGTGGATAGCGACGTCCGATGCCATCTTCTCTTATGATTTGGTGGCCAAAAAGCTTCGGAAGCGAGCCTCTTCTCTTGGCGGTGTGACTGCAATGAAATGGGCAGATGCGAGTCAGCGTCTTTATTTCATTGTGTCTCAGTCTGACTTGAATGTGCTGGATGCCGCGCGTGGACAGGTCAGGAAGGTGGTGGAAAGCAAGGCAAGTGATTACACGTCGTTGGCTGTTTCCTCTAAGGGCGAGGTGTGGCTGGGCACGAGATTGGGGGATGTATTTCACTATGATGCAGCTTCTGGTTCTATAAGCAAGGATGCTGACGCAAGTTTTGCGAACGGAGGGACTGTGATGGATATGGTGGTAGATAGTGTGGGGCACCTGTGGGTAATGACCAGCAGATGCGTGAAGGAGTATAGTCCGCAATGGGAGACCTTCCGTATGTATGGTGCTGATGATGTTGGCATCGGTTTGGATTATTATCTTTGTCTGAGCCGTCTCAAAGGTCGCGTCTGTGTGGGTGGGGCTGGAGGATTGTGCCTGTTTTCTTCAACCATGCAGCTCGACCGCCACTCTCGTGTCAGGCCTCCTTTATTCTCCTCGGTGGTTGTGGATGGGGAGAAGCACCTTTTGGGACTTGGGGAGCATGAATGGTCTATCGCTCCAGATGAAGTGAGTGTGGCTGTGAATTTCAGTACCCTTGACCACTTGAATGCCGATCGTATCAGTTATGCTTACCGCTTGTATCGCCGGGGAGATAATGCTGCTCCGTGGACATACTTGCCGCAGGGGCAGAACACTGCTTACTTTGCAGCCTTGGAAAAAGGTTATTATGTGCTGGACGTGAAGGCGACTGACATCTATGGAAACTGGGGGGATGATGTGGCGAGCCTCACTATTGTGAAAGAACCGGCTTGGTGGGAGACTTGGTGGATGCAGCTGTTCTATCTGTTAGCAGGAACTGGTGTGGTGGTCTGCATACTCTATTACTATTTCCGAAGCAGGATGCAGCGGATGGAAATCGAAAAGTTGGTGACTCTGGCACAGGAAATGCGTGGACAGCGTGAAAGTCAGGTGAAGGATGCCGTAATGGCAGCAGGGCAGAGTGGGGCACGCGTAGAGGATGTGTCTGCTGAAGCACAGAAAGTGGAGCGTGTGGAACGTGTGTTGTCGAAGGGGGACGTGAAGTTTTTGCGGATGGCGAAAGAGCGTGTGGAACGGAATATAGACAACCCCAACTACACCGCAGAACAGTTTGCCAGCGACCTCTTCATGAGCCGGATGAGTCTGTATCGGAAGATTCAGCGCACTACTCAGCAGACTCCTACGGAGTTTATCCGGATGGTGCGTCTGACTGTGGCAGCAGAAATGCTTCGTACGGACGACCTGCCTGTTGCAGAAGTAGCAAGCCGGACGGGCTTTGCCACTCCATCTTATTTCACCAAGTGCTTCAAGGCAGCTTTTGGTGTACTTCCAGGGGAGTATAGGAAAAGCGGAAGAAGATGATGGCCTTGTGAGAGCAGCATGAGCATTTTGAACTTGCTTCAATGCTTGTTGGCTCAGCGAAAGGTCTGCTGGAGGTCCGCAAGGGTGAGTTCGGTCAGTTGTGACTTGCTGACGTTCGACTGGCGTGACAGGCGGTTGGCCTGTTGCTGGATGCATTTCTCGAACATGTTGCGCACGTAGCGGGCATTTCCGAAGTTGCGTTCCTTATGCCGCACAACGCTGTCAAGTTTCTGCGTGAGATATAGCTCGGTCTCAGCAGTCAGCGTGTACTGGTTCTTCCGCACGTACATCTTAAATATATCCGTCAGTTCGCCTGCACTATAATCGGGGAAGTCAATGTAGCGTGTAAAGCGAGATTGCAGACCTGGATTGGAGTCAATGAAGCGCTGCATCTCTTTGGGGTAGCCCGCGATGATGACAACAAGTTTGTCGCGGTCGTCTTCCATGCGTTTAAGCAATGTGGAGATGGCTTCCTGTCCATAGTCCTGTCCATTGCCTCTCTCGGGCACAAGCGCATAAGCCTCGTCAATGAAGAGCACTCCATTGAGGGCTGAATCAATGATGGCATTGGTCTTCACCGCAGTCTGTCCCATGTATTCAGCCACAAGGCCTGAGCGGTCGGTCTCCACGGTGTGTCCCTTTTTCAGCACGCCAAGATCCTTGTAGATACGTGCCACGATACGTGCCACAGTGGTCTTGCCTGTTCCTGGACTTCCTGTGAATACTAGATGGTAGGACATCTTCGGGGTCTTCAGTCCTTGGGCTTTGCGCATTTTCTGCACCTTGACGAAGTTGGCCAGCGTGCGCACCTCCCTTTTCACATTCTCCAGGCCAATCAGTTCGTCCAGTTCTTTGTAGGGGTCTCCTTCCAGCACTTCGTTGACGACGATGCTGTCTTTTTGCTCAGCCTTTCCCGTCTGTTCAGTCTGTGCCACACCATCCTCTTCTTCCTCATCGTCTATGCAGAGCGCTATGACGATGACGAAGATGGTGAGAAGCACGACAAAGCCGATGGACAGGCAGCCACATCCTTTAAAAATCTTTTGTCCCAATTCGTTGGAGAATGTCATAAGAGTTGGCTTTTTCTGATGTAAGTGTATTGTTGGAAATTATGCTTATTCTTCAGCTTTCGGGTTCTTGGCCATCAATTCCTTTAATTTGTCCTTTCCCTTGAATGCGAATATCCAGATGAGGAAACCAGCGACCACTAAGAGGGTGATGCCTAGCAATGGGCGGTAGAAAAGCCATGCAAGCGCTATGATGATGAGTGACCAAACGATTCCGACAACTGTGCAGACGAGACCTATGCCCCAGCCAACGATGCCTGCCAAGAAGGGCACTACCTTGAAGAGTGTTTCGAGAATTCCGAAGATGCCTTTCAAGCCGGCGATGACTAACAGAATGCCAATTATGCGAAGTGTCCAGAGCCAGAAAGTGTTGGAATTGTGTGCGCTTTCGAAAATGTCGGCAGCATCCTTCTTGCCCATCACAAGGGTTTGGAAGCGCTTGCCGTTCTTGGCTTTGTAAGGCTTGAAAGTGTCGCCGTCCACTTGCGAGATAATGGTGACTTTTGCAGGAACAATTTGGGTCCATGTCACACGTACATCACCCACTTCTGGCGCACCAGGGACTAGGCCAATGTAAAGCATATTGCCAGCTTGATGCACGTATTGCAGGCTTACTTGATTTTCCGCATGAGCCATCAAGCTGTCTGTAACGGCTTTGATGGAATCGTTGGCTATTCGGGCTGAGTCATTGGTAACCTTCACCGAATCGGGAACGGTTGCGGATGGTAGAGGATTTGTGCCAGGGGTCTTGGGCGTGGCAGGACCATGAAAGCGCTCGTAAGCTACCAGCGTTTGTTTGTCTAAAGCCTGTAGCAAGTCATTGCTGATAGCCAGTTCCAGAGGCTCTTCGGAAGAGATGCGGTGTACGAGGCTCTCATTGAGTTTATAGGCTCCAAAGCTGACGTTCTCGGCCCACCAGTCACTATCGTCGAAAGTGGTCAGCACCATATTCTTTTGCTGATAGGCTGGGTCTTTGAATTCGCTTGATTGTATGGGCTCTGAAGTCCACTCCTTGGTATAGGTGTATGTGGTAGTGGTGACTTCCTTGCCTCCCAATTTGTCTTCGCTTGACTCTTGTGCATGCTCTGTCCACTGGTAGTATTCCACTTTGCGCTGGAGGGAGATGGCCTTTGCTCCGATACCAAACTGCCCATCGGACAAAGAGTCTTCGGTGGTGGCCAAAGCTGTGGCACAGACCAGTTCACCATCTAAAGAAGCGTCTTTCTTGTTAGGGTTCTCCATGTCTACATAAGCACCCTCAGCCTCGTTGAGCATCTTTTCTGTTTTGACAGCATTCCCTTCATTCCACCACAGCAACACTGTAGCAGCACAGAAAAGGATAAAGCTTGAACCAATACTCTTGAATGAACGACCCATGCGGGTCCCATAGCCTGTTGTTTTAGTTTCTTGATAAGCCATACACGTTATGATTGTTTATAGTTAATAGGTGACAGTAGACATTGCTTGTTGGCTGTAGAAGGGCACCTTTTTATTGTCCAGAGTAGGAGTTGGTGGGTCAGCCATCTCGTGTTGCCACATCATGAAGCAACCCCATGTCTGGAATAGAACATGGGGTTGCAAATTTAAGGCTTTTATACAGCTTTAGCAATATATTGACTGTTTTTTCTGTATTATAGCCTTGCTTTTGATAATAAAGTAAAGTATGAAGGGATTATTTCTTTACAGAGAGTGCCTTGCCGTTGTAAGTGACTGTTTTCTCTGTGCCATCAACGAACTTCACCTTGAATGTGCGTGTGGCTTTCATGCCCTTGAAGGTGCCTGAACGCTTGCCGATGGTAAGGGTCTTGGCTTTGTCGTTCCATACCAGTGGAATGGTGCTGTACTGTCCCTTCTCGTAGTTGTAGTTGTCGCCTTCGTCTTCGTAGAGGGTGAAGGTGGCATTAGCGCCTGGATAGACTACAAGCTCGAGGTTGTCATATTGGTTCTCGTTGGCATACTGCACATCGGGACCCAGAGGAAGGATGCTTCCTGCCTTAATGTAGAGGGGCGAATGGCTGATAGGGGCTGCTGCGGCGATAGTCTGTCCTCCGTCGAGCAGGGTGTTGGTCCAGTAGTCATACCACTTGGTTCCTGCAGGTAGATAGACGTTGTAAGTCTTCGCAGCATTCCAATCCACGGGTGCGTAGTCTTCGCGTTTGCCTTCTTTCTTGTCCCAGCCTGACATGGGGTCGGTGCGCACAATCTTCTCTGTGGTGTAGAGAGGATCGATGACAGGGCAGACGAGGACGTTATGTCCGAACATGTACTCACGGTTGTTGTTCCAGGTCTGCTTGTCAGCCTTGAAGTCCATGAAAAGAGCTCGCATGAAGGAGTCGTTGTGCTTGGTCACCTGCCATGACTGGCTGTAGATGTAGGGCAGGAAGCGGTAGCGGAGCTTGACGGCATCAACGAGGGCGTCATAGACGGGTTCACCAGGTTTGCCGTAGTAGTAGAGTTCGCGGTAGACTTCGGTGCCATGACTGCGCATCATGGGTGTGAAGGCTCCAAACTGCATCCAACGAGTGTAGAGCTCTTGGTATTGTGGATTGCGGGTGGCGGAGTTGAAACCTTGCGTATTGTAAGAGTTTGCGAAGAAGCCACCGATGTCTGCATTGACATGTGGGTTGGCAGTGAGCGTGTAGTTCAGGCAGATGGGCACTTGCTTGCGCAGGCTTTCCCATGAGGAACCGATATCACCGCTCCATGTGTTGGCTCCGTAGCGCTGCTGGCCGGCAAAGTAGGAGCGAGTGAGGATGAACACACGTTTGGTGCTGTCCACGGCACGCTGGTGGTCATACACGCCGCCTACAGTCATAAGAGGGAAAGCATTGCGCACGCTGCGGTAGGAGCCCATAGCGCTGGGCTGGTCAAGGTCGCTGTCCTTATAGCTGTGATGGTCTGGGTCGGTAGAGTCCATCCACCATGCATCAATGCCCATTTGGTGAAGGCGTGAGAGATTCTTCCAGTAGATGTCGCGGGCTTCAGCGCTGAACGGGTCGTAGACGCGCACACCGCTAGGGTAGTCCATGCGTGGTGGCCACTGTGGCAGACCGCTTTGGGGCCATGTCTCGAAGGTGAAAAGGTGCCCTTTCTCCTTCAGCTCTTTGTAGCCTTTAGTCTCGGGACCGAAAGAGGCCCAGATGGAGATGCTCATGTGCGCATTCTGCTTGTGCACTTCGTCAATCATTTGCTGTGCGCGGTCGAAATCAGGATTGAGAAACTCCATCGCGTTCCAGTTGTAGTTGCTGCCCCAATACTGCCAGTCCTGGATGATGCCGTCAAATGGAATCTTCAGATTGCGGTATTTGTGCACCACTTCGAGCAGTTCCTGTTGTGTTTTATAGCGTTCACGTGACTGGTGGAAGCCATAAGTCCAGAGTGGCATCATAGGCACGGAGCCTGAGAGATGGCGCATCTCAGCTATCACGCCGTCGGCATCACCGCCATAAATAAAGTAGTAGTCAACCATGTTGCCTACTTCAGACTCGAGCTCCACTTGGCCTGCCTGTCCTTCTGCAGGGGTGACAAGGCGAGTGGGTGAGTAGTTGTCCCAATAGATGCCATAGCCCTTGATGGTTTGGTAGAAGTGGGCGTAGTCTTCGAGGTTGTTCTGCTCCATACGGCGGTTTTCTCCTCTCTGGCTCATCTTGCCATTCTGGAGGAGGCCAACGCCATAGATGCCTTCATCGGCTTCGACGTTCCATGACTGTTTGACTTTGTAGGAACCTTTGTCTGGTCCGTCGGTAATAGCTTGAAAGCCCCAGCTCCCTTCGGACGTAAGAGGAGTTCCCTTGGCATCTGCGAATGAGACAGAGCCGTCCTTGACGGTGACTGTGAGTGCTGAAGACTTGTAGATGGTGGCACCGTTTTGCTGTGATTGGCTCACCTTCACTTTCTGGGGTGATGCAATCACTACGAGTGATTTTTTCTCATAGGATTGCCCGTTCTCTTTCACGATGCGCACAGTGCGTGGTGTGTAGAATTCCACGGTCTGTGCAAGGGTGACTGAGGAGAGCAGAGCTACGAATGGTAGCAGAATTGTTCTTTTCATACGTTGGTTTATTGGTTAGAAGTTTTTGTTGATGCAAAGGTAGGTCCTTTTTATAAAGGGAAGGGAATATCATGGTTGATTCAACAGGGTAGTATAGTTGATTTGGCGCACCACTCATGTTGATTCAACAGAGCACTCTGGTTGATTCGCCCTGTATTCAGCAGGTTTGTGGCCAAGATCTTCTTGGAAGCATTTTGCCATGTAGGAGGCAGAGCTAAAGCCCGTCTGTTCTGCCACTTCGGTCATTGTGAGCTTGCCTTCTTGGATAAGTTGAACAGCTCGGTTCTCTTTGATGCTGCGGATGAAGACAGTAGGTGTCTTGCCCAGCATAGCCATCATTTTTTTGTAGAGACCGGTTCGGTCCATGCAGAGGTCTTGCGCCAAGCGCTCCACCGTGTAGTTGGTCGTAGCGAGATGCTCTTCCACTAAGGCTGTGGCTCGTTGTATAAAGGCTTCTTCAGTGGTTGAAAGTTGAGTGTCTGGAATCGGCAATTGGCAATTGGTCTCTAATCTTTGGTCTTGCAGACCATTCTTTGTTTTTTGATGCTGTTTCCTTCGAATTATTGTCACGATGATGCCCGTGCCAATCAAAATGAGTATAATGATAATCCACCAGCTTGCTTTCTCGGCGATAGAAGTAGTAACAGCGCAGCCTTGCAACAGTCCGTGGTCGTAAGAGCCTATCCAGATGTTGCCTTCTTTATCTGTGCAGATGGTATTCAGTCGGCTGGACGATATGTAGGAGCCGTCAGCTAGTGTGACTTGGTTAATGGGCTTTACATGTCGTGACTTAAGGTCCACTTCCCACATGCCGTCGTGACTGACGATGAGGGCGGTGTTAGCACTCGTCTGTGAGATGGTGTGGAGCAGCTTTGAACGGAATATCTCCACCCAGCGGCGCTGTTGAGTGTCGAACTCGAGGCAAAGGCGCTGGTCTACTAACTGGTAGAATTTCTTGCGTAGCGTGTCGGTAATAACCAGTGATGTGATGGCAGTGGAATCGAGTGGCGCTCTGACGGTATACAGCTCTTTCCCGCCTTGGCTGCAGCGCACACGGCCGCTGGCGTAGAAACGGTAGAGGCGTCCCTCCAGCGTCTTAAGGTCAAGCAGCATGTCAGTGGTGTCTTGTTGCACGAAGAATACTTCTCCGGCATCGTCCACAAAGACATCGTTGGCGCTATCTGGCAAGCAGTTGGGTTGTGGCGTGAGGTCAGCGTTGTAGCACCACAGACGTTGATAGTCTTTTACCCACAAGCGGTTCTTTTTGTCGGTATAAACGTGATATGCCCCCTTGTAGCCTGGCAGCGGAATCGCGGTAGTGCTATCCTTGGCAATATGCAAGAAGGAATGTCCGTTCCACAGGTCAATGCTGCTCGGGGTAGTGGCAGCTATGCGCCCATCGTGCAGTTGAATGATATGGAGAACGAAGTTATCACTCAGTCCTTTAGAGGTGTCGATAGGGACAAAAACAGGCTGTTGTGCACAGCAATAAATGGTGCACAACAGCCCGATGATATGTGTGAGTGTCCTTCGCATAGGAATGTTACCAGTTCAGCTTTTTCTTGCCAGCCTGAATGAGAATGCCTTTCTGCCCCTTCTCTGCGCGTCTTCCGTTGAGGTCGTACCAGTTCTGGGACTGATTTGAAGGTGCTGGTTTGAGGTCGTTGATGTCTGTTGGTATAGCTTCTTCAGAATGGTCGCTCAAATCCTTTGACAGTCCGTCGCGGTCTTCAATCACACTGGCAATTTCATCTGCTGTGAGGGCATAGTTGTAAATACGGAAATCATCGATGCGACCATTGAAGAGCGGGTCGGCAGGGAACATGGAACGCCCAATGTAACAGAGGGATGGAGCGATGTCGGAAGGTTTGATGGTGAAGTCGTTACTCTCTGCCACTTTCGTTCCGTCAAGGTAGAGGATGGCCTGTACTTTGTCGCCAACAGGCTTCAAGGTGATGGCGATGTGCTTCCAGCTGGTGGTGGTGGCAAGCTTCTTGTTGTTGGTGAGGATTTGCTCGTCACCTCCGTTCTTCATCACGAAGCGCATCTGTGAACCGTTACTGGGAGTGAAGAACATATATTGATCTTCTCCGTTTCCGAAGTCGAAGAGGCGTTGCCAGTTCTTGCCATTGGTATTCCAGCGCACCCATGTGGCAATCGTTATTTCGTCCTGATGGGCTGCGGCATAAGGCAGCATGGCGTAGCTTGCTCCTGAGAGGTTCAAACTCTTGGTGCCAGAGTTCTTTGTGGAAGAATAGCTGGGAGTGCCATAGAAAGACAGGTCTATACGGTTGGCCGAGTTGTCCGTTAAGTTGTCGTCAAACTGTAATTGGCAAATGAGAGCCTTTTCCTGTAGCGGAGCGGCTTGAATAGGCTCAGAGGCTTTAGAGCGGTTGCCTGCATAGTCGACGGCTACCACCTTATATATATACTTGTTGCCTGCTACGACTGTATTGTCAAAGAACGTTGTTTGTGTGACGTTTCTTCCAATCGTGTTCCATTCGACCTCGCCCTCTGTTTGTACTCCACGCAAGATGGTGTAGCTGCTCAAGTCTTCGTCGGTCGGAGCCGTCCAAGACAGTTCGATGCTGCTGCTGCGCTGCACCGCCCTCAGCTGCGTAGGTGCAGCAGGAGCTACAACCTCAGCCTTTGAATCGATGGGCTGGAAACGCCACAGATACTTCTTCAGTTCAGAGTTTGAGATGTTGCTGGCCGGAGCTGACCGTAAGGTGACATTGGTGCCCGAAGTCACGCTGCTGCAGTAGAGGTATTTGTTAGACAAGCAGCTGATGATGTAGTAATAACCATCCTTTGCATATTTCAGATACCATTGCTCCACATCACCGTGGCCGGCATCCCAGCAAATGACGCCAGCGCCCGAATTCAAGTTGTTGTTCAACACGTTCAAGTTGACCTTCGTCGTATTGGTTGCCACGTTGTCGATGAACCAATACGAGATATCCATACTAGTATAGCCAGGGTAAACCTTCCACTGCTGTGTGGTGCCGGATGTCTTGCGGCTTGAACTCTGCACATTGCTGGTGCCGTTGTAGGTCAGCATCTTCTTGCTGGAAGCATTCATGATTTGATATGTGCCATCAATTGTGCCGGGGGCTACATCCTCGCCCCAAGTGATGTCGAACAGACGTTCTGCGTTGATTTGCGTACTGGCCTGATAGTCTCCCGTCTTGCCGCCGGGCACGTCATAGACAAACATGCGAGTAGGTCCGTAACCATTGAAGAATACATCCTTCCCCTTGCTAATGTAGGCAAACGATGATGCGAGAGCCTGACGTTCAGACGAACCGAAATAGCCGTGCACTTCTCCCGTCTTGTCATTGCGATACACAGCGCCACTGGTCCATGCTGGTCTATTCTCTCCATAGCCCAAACGCACGCCTTCGTTGGAGTCTAGGCAGAACTGTCCGCGTGCCTTTGCGTGAAATCCCCACCAGATGCCTGTCTCCATGCCATATTCTACGCCGACAATGGCCTCGCCAACATTGTGCAATTCGTCTGCCGTAGCCACGTTGCCGTCTGCTTTCACCTTCTTGAAGAAATTGGCATAGTTGTCAAACGAGCCAGCTAGCTGGTGCGTGTTGCCTTCGTCAATGTAGTCGAGACAATGGTTGTACCACTCCAGAGCATAGTCGCAGTTGAGTGTGTTGCCTGCACATACGCGTATGTTGTCGAAATAGGGGTCTGCCTTAATCAGGCGGCAAATCTCTTTCATGCTGTCCTTGGTGCCTTGTCCCCATTCGCCATAGTCCGGTTCGTTGAAAGGTGAGATGCTCACCACGTCCACGCCGCATTCTTTTGCATAGGCCACACTGGCTTTGATGAGCTTATACCAAGCCTCAGGCTTGTTCAGATAGATGGATTGGTATTTCTCGTAGTTGCCGTTCTCCTTGTTCAAGGCATCTTCTTGGTCGTTGTTGATGGACACTTTGTTGCAGCCAGTCATCAGAATGTTGTTGCAGCGGCTTCTCAAAGCAGATTTCTGTTTGTCTGTCAGTTCGTAAATGCCGTTGCCTCTGTCAATCACCGCCTCGGTAGGCTGGAACGAGATGCGTCCCGTCTCGAAGTTTCCCTTGCCGATGTGGGCAATGCCCTTGTTGACGTTGAAGTCCCAGTTCCAGGCCGTGTCCATGCCCCACTTGACACGAAACGTCTGTCCCTTGGCCGTCACGTCAAAGGGAATGTTCACGTCCGCTTTCTTGAACGCCTTCATAAAGTCTGCCCCAGTCTGCGCGTTCACAGTCCATAGAGGCAGGCCCAGTGTTGCGATGGTCAGGATAAGTTTCTTCATTTTTGTCTAGTTTTAATTAGTTAGTGTTTTATTTAGTTGTTTATTCTTTGCAGTGGTGGGTGCTTGCTCGGGTGGCGGAACTGTGTGCAGGTTAACCGCTTTACTGTGCTTTCTCGTCCAGATACGAGTCTTTGAATCCCAAGAAGTAAAGCACACCGTCCAGTCCGATGGTGTTGATGCTTTGCTGGGCATTAGCCACCACACGTGGCTTGGCGTGGAAGGCGATGCCAAGACCAGCTTGTGAGAGCATGGGCAGGTCGTTTGCTCCGTCGCCCACGGCAATAGTTTGCTGCAAATCGACCTTCTCTACCTGAGCAATGAGCTTCAGCAGTTCAGCCTTGCGCTTGCCGTCCACAATCTCACCTAGATAGTTGCCTGTCAGGTGTCCTGTCTCGTCAATTTCCAGTTCATTGGCATACACATAGTCAATGCCGTATCTCTTCTGGATATACTCACCAAAGAACGTGAATCCACCGCTCAAGATGGCGATTTTATAGCCATATTTCTTCAGTACATACATCAGTCGGTCCACGCCCTCAGTGAAAGGAAGGTTCTCGGCAATCTCACGCATCACGCTCACATCCAGTCCTTTCAACAGCTTGCATCGTTGCGTGAAACTCTCCTTGAAGTCGATTTCTCCCCTCATAGCGCTGGCCGTAATGGCTGCCACCTGTTCGTACACGCCATTCCGCTTTGCCAACTCATCAATGACCTCCGTCTGAATCAACGTAGAGTCCATATCGAAGCAGATGAGGCGGCGCATTCTGCGGTACATGTTGTCCGTTTGGAACGAACCGTCCACCTCCAGCTCGCTAGACATTCTCAGCAGTTCAGCGTGCAGCGCCTCTCTGTCTTTAGGCACGCCACGCACGGAGAACTGGATGCAGGCCCTTGTCTTCTCCATGGGGTGCTGGATACTTGCGCGGCCAGAAAGACGCTTGATGCCGTCAATATTCAGTCCTTGTTCGGTGATGAGCTTGCTTACGGCCTCAATCTGGCGGGCACGCAGTCTTCTGCCCAGTACCGTCAGGATGTAGCGGTTTTTGCCTTGTCTGCCCACCCATGCTTCATACTCCTCCATTGTCACGGGGGCAAAGCCGATGTTCACGCCCAGTTCGCTTGCCTTGAAGAGCAAGTCCTTCATCACATGTCCAGAATGCTCCTCGGCCACACGAATCAGTATGCCTAACGAAAGAGTTGAGTGAATGTCTGCCTGTCCAATATCTTGGATGTCCACGTCGTAACGTGATAAGATGTCCATGATGCTTACTGTCAATCCCGGACGGTCCTCGCCTGTAATGCGTAGCAATATGAGTTCTTCCATTATAATAGGTATTGTCTAGATAGATTTGATGATGTTGCAAAGATAATTAATTAGAATGAAAAGGGAAAAGGAACTGAGAATTTTAGTGCTTTGATGTTGTGGAATTTGTGGAATCTATGGCATTTCTGTTCGAAAATCTAAAGTCCGTGTTACGAAGCATAAACGATGAAGGTGGAAAACTGTGTACCTTTGTGCATACAAACCGTATGAAATAGAAAACTAACAAATTCTTATTCTAAAACGTATGAAGGGAAATGTGAGAGAACTCGTCAAGAGGACGAGAAGGGGAGTGTTGCGCGCACTGCCTGTATACTTTTTGCTGGGTGGTGCCATGCTGTCGTCGCAGATGGCTCAAGCTCAGTTATCATCCAACCCCGACAAATTCCTTGGTAATATTACCACGGCAAACAATCAGGTTGACTACGGAAAAGAAGCGTTCCATACACTCTGGAACCAGATAACGCCGGAGAATGCTACTAAATGGGATGCTTGCGAGTGGACTAGGGGCAATTATACCTTTGGAGGGGCTGACCAGAGTGCCGACTATGCAAAGAAGTGGGGTTTCCCCTTCAAGTTTCACACCCTTGTGTGGGGCTCACAGTTCCCTGGCTGGATGAAAAACCTCTCGGTGAATGAACGCTATAAAGCCATTGTGTCATGGTTTGATGCCGTGAAGGCGCACTTTCCCGACCTTGAGCTCATTGATGTGGTGAATGAGGCCGTTGAGGGGCACCAAGCCGATACTCCTTACATCAAGGATGCATTGGGTGGAGGGGGCAAAACCGGTTACGATTGGATTATCCGTGCCTTCGAGATGGCCCACGAGCGATGGCCCAATGCTATCCTCATCTATAACGACTTCAACACGTTCCAATGGAACACCGATCAGTACATTGACCTTGTGCGCACCATCCGCGATGCCGGAGCGCCGATTGATGCCTATGGTTGTCAGTCGCACGACCTGACAGACTGTAACGTCACCAACTTCAAATCGGCGATGGTGAAGATTCAGAACGCCTTGAAGATGCCCATGTACAGCACCGAGTACGATATTGGCACCGAAGACGACGCCCTTCAGCTGCAGCGCTACCAAGAGCAGATTCCTTACATGTGGGAGGCTGATTACTGCGCTGGCATTACCTTGTGGGGCTACATCTATGGGCACACTTGGACTACCAATGGCAATTCGGGCCTTATCAGGAACAATGAAGACCGTCCTGCGATGGAATGGCTTCGCACTTATATGGCTTCTGATAAAGCAAAGACAGCTAAAAGTCCCTTCCCCGGTATGAAGAAGGAGGCCTCAGTCTACATCAAACCTGGAGATACACCCACTAAAGGTGAACCCTTCACGATTACGGTCAATGCCCGCCTGCGCACAAAGACCATCGACCACATTGACCTCTATGTGAAAGGTGTAAAATACGCAACCATCACTGAGCCAGCCTCCATCAACGAGAAGACTCTTGATGGTGCCTACGAAGCTGAATACACTCCTTCTGCTACAGGCAAGCATAGTCTCAAGGCCATTGTCTTCGACACCGAAGGTAACCAGTACGAGCGTCAGGGTTCCTTCACCGCCTACAATCCCCGTAGTCCTTTCCGGGGAGAGATTGAGCTGCCAGGCACTGTTGAGGCAGAGAGCTTTGACAAGGGTGGAGAAGGCCTTACTTATCACGACACCAGTTCCAACGCCGAAGGCAATGGATCCTCCTACCGTACCGATGTGGGCGGCGTTGACATCAAGAAAGTCACGGGAGTGGGCTACACGATAGGTTACACTCAGCCTGGTGAATGGCTGGAATACACGCTCAATGTAAAAGAGGCTGGCTATTATTCCTACGATGCTTATGTTTCCTCGGGTACTACAGGTTCTAGTTTCCTTCTTGAGGTGGTGACAGATGGCGTGGCTCAGCAGTTGAGCGAGACCATTGTCGTTCCGCAGACAGGTTCTGGCACATGGGACAACTATGTGCCTGTGCATGGACGCACCCTCGTCTCTCTGGCCGAAGGAAAGCATGTGTTGCGTGTCAATGTGACCGGAGCCAGCGGTGACCTCGACAAGATTGTCTTCAATCATATAGAACTGAACAGTTCCCTCCGATTGACGGTGAAGTCTCTGCCCACTACCGGTACCGCAGGGGAGGAAGCTACTCTCCGGGGTACTATTTCAGGTACATCCCAGACAGCCCAGAGCGTCAACTTCTATGTGGACGGCCAGTTTGTCGGCACAGCTACTGAGAAACCGTTTGAAGTGGCTTATACGCCCAAGGCCAAAGGCACCTATAGCGTGACAGCCGAAGCAATCGATCCGGCAGGCAAATACTCAAAGGCGGCTACATACGCATTCAAAGTAAATGCCAAGCGTCAGCCATACGGAACCTTGCCCATCTCTCTTCCAGGCACCATTCAGGCCGAGCGATTCGATAAGGGTGGAGAGGGCTTCACTTTCCATGATTCAGACTCCAAAGCAGAGGGAGATGCCTCTTCTTTCCGTACAGATTTGGAAGGTGTTGACATCGTAAGAGGCAACAATGGATATGTCATTGGCTACACGGCTGCTGGCGAATGGCTCGAGTACTCAGTCAAAGTGAAAGAGCCGGGCAAATACACCTATGAGGCCACCGTTTCTGGAGGCTCTGCGGGCGCTGCCATCCGTATTGCTCGTGTGGTTAACGGAGCCACTACCACGTTGGCCACTATCAATGTGCCCAAGACTGCAGATTGGGATACTTATACCACCGTCACGGGTAATCTCAACCGTAACCTTGAGGAAGGTGAGCAAATCATTCGTCTCACTGTGGCTACCGCTGGCTGCAACATTGATAAGGTCAAATTTAACTGCGTACTCAACACCGACATTGATCAGGTGACGGAAGACACACCGTCAGATCAGGGCGACGGCATCATCTACAACCTGCTGGGCCAGCCCGTTGATGATTCCTATAAGGGCATTGCCATCAAGAACGGCAAGAAGTTCCTGAAGCAGTAAAGGACTCCATGCTCTGCGACTGCAGCTAAACAACCATCAAGGGGGCGCTTCATGACCGAAGCGCCCCCTTGTTGGTTTATGCCCCTTTTTGTGACTCAAAAACGGTGTGAGTCACACCGGGGGTGCCGGTCTGACTCAGACCGAGGGTGGCGGTGTGAGTCACACCGCCAAAGTGGTGCAGGAAACCCCTATTTCGGGGAAGTGTTTTTGTGTGGTTCGGTTTCTGCTCTTTCTGTCATTCATCCAGTCTTCTTTTGGCAATTTTTTGTGTTTTATGTTGTATTGTCTCCTTTTTTATACTATCTTTGTGCTCTCAATGTTATACCCAACTAATTGAAAAACCAATAAGAAACAGACCATGTTGAAAAACAAATTGTGGATGTTCGCCGCCATCTTCACTCTTTTATGCGGCATAAGCGGTCTGACATCGTGTAGCAACGACGATTCAGATGCTCAAGTAAAGAAAGACTATTTCCCATCGTGGAACAAGTGCGAGGCGCTGACAGCTCTGCAAGAGTATGTGGAGGACGTGACCAATCCTAAATCTGCAGACTATATCAGTGAGGAAGACCGTATAGCCACCTTCGATATGGACGGGACATTTGTGGGCGAACTTTATCCCACTTATTTCGAATACAACCTTCTTGAATACCGTGTGCTGGACGATGCTGCATATAAGAATAAGGCTCCCGAAGACGTGCGCCAAACGGCACTGGCTATCCGGAACTTTGTTCGCGAAGGGACAGCCCTCCCTGCTCATTTTGACATGCAGCACGCACAGGCAGCAGCAAAAGCTTATGCCGGAATGACCATTGCGGAGTTTGATGCTTACGTGAAAGCTTATGCCGCCAAGCCTGTCAATGGATTCACGGGGATGACCTATGGGCAAAGCTTCTATCGTCCCATGCTTGAAGTGTTCGACTACTTGAAAGCCCACGGCTTCACCTATTATGTAGTGTCAGGTTCTGACCGATTCATCTGCAGGGCATTGGTTGAGCCTCTTGGAATCGCACCCAACAGGGTGATTGGAATGGATGTGAAGCTGATGTCCAGCAGTCAAGGCGAAGAGGCCGGTGTCAATTACACAATGCAACAAAAAGAAGACTTGATTCGTACGGATGAACTGATTATCAAAAATCTGAAAACTAATAAGGTTTTGCAGATATCGCAAGAGATAGGAAAGGTGCCCGTCCTGTCGTTTGGCAATAGTGGCGGCGACTGCGCCATGCACAACTACTGTCTGGGTAACAGCAAGCATCGCACAGCGGCCTTCATGCTGGTGGCCGATGATGCAGAACGTGACCACGCTAACCCTGAAAAGGCTGCGAAGTTGGCTTCGGACTGGCGCGATGCGGGCTATTATGTGATCTCTATGAAGAACGACTTCCGTACCATCTACGGCTACGACGTGAAGAAGACAGGCTTTGTGTGGTGAGTTTCGCAGCGTGTGAAAACGTTAATTGAATGACAAAAGAAAACGAGCGAGGGACTGGCAACTGCCAGTCCCTCGCTCGTTTCATATAGTTGTGTGATGTATGCTTACTTGGCGATGATCAGGAAGTACTTCTTCTTGCCTTGCTGGATGAGAAGGTACTTGCCGTCCAGAAGATCAGAAGCTGTGAGCAACTGGTCGGGGGCTGTAGCTTTGTCCTTGTTGATGCTCACTCCGCCACCCTTGACGAGAGTCTTGACTTCGCCCTTGCTGGGGAAGATGGATGCGTTGTCCACGGCAAGGTCTGCCAATTTTACGCCTGCTTCAAAGAGGCTCTTCTCCACTTCAAAGTGAGGCACGCCGGCGAAGACGTCAAGCAGCGTCTGCTCATCAAGCTTGAGAAGGCTTTCTTTGGTGGATTTGCCGAAGAGAATGTTGGAAGCCTCGACAGCCATGTCGTAATCCTCGCGAGAGTGTACCATCACAGTCACTTCCTCTGCCAGGCGCTTCTGGAGTACGCGACGACCTGGGTCAGCATCTTGCTCGGCAATGATAGCGTTGATTTCCTCTTTCTCGAGTGAGGTAAATATCTTGATGTAGCGCTTAGCGTCCTCATCGGGCACGTTGAGCCAGAACTGGTAGAACTGGTAGGGGGAGGTGCGGTTGCGGTCGAGCCAAACGTTGCCGCTCTCGGTCTTGCCGAACTTACGACCGTCGCTCTTGGTGACAAGCGGACAAGTCAATGCAAAGCACTCCTTGCCATTCATGCGGCGGATAAGCTCAGAGCCAGTGGTGATGTTTCCCCATTGGTCTGCACCACCCAGCTGGAGCTTGCAGCCTTTATGTTCGTTCAGATAGTAGAAGTCGTAGCCCTGAAGGAGCTGATAGGTGAACTCGGTGAAAGAAAGGCCGTCGCGCGCCTCACCGTTGAGCCGCTTCTGCACAGATTCCTTGGCCATCATATAGTTGACTGTGATGTGCTTGCCGATGTCGCGCACGAAATCCAGGAACTTGAAGTCCTTCATCCAGTCATAGTTGTTCACCAACTCTGCACGGTTAGACGCATCGCTGTCGAAATCAAGGAAGTGGGAGAGCTGCTTCTTGATGCAGGCTACATTGTGACGCAGTGTTTCTTCATCGAGCAAGTTGCGCTCCTGGCTCTTGCCTGAGGGGTCACCAATCATGCCTGTAGCACCGCCAATGAGGGCGAGAGGCTTGTGGCCGCAACGCTGAAAATGGCGGAGCATCATGACACCGCAGAGGTGACCAATATGGAGTGAGTCGGCTGTAGGGTCAATGCCGAGGTATGCTGTGACCTGCTCTTTCTTGAGCAACTCGTCTGTACCTGGCATCATCTGATGAATCATGCCGCGCCAGGTGAGTTCTTCTACAAAATCTTTCATGTATGTACTATTTGAGTGGTTTTGACTGCAAAGGTACCAATAATTTTCCATTTTCAATTCTCGATTTTCAATTTATTCGTATCTTTGCAACATTAAATCCTATTAACTAAAACTTTTTGTATAATCATGACACTCAAACACTCATTGCAGGCATTGGCGCTTGCAGCGTTCTTGGGAGCTCCTGCCAGTGCAATGGCTCAGGGCGTGAAAGCTCCTGCTGGAGGAAAGAAAATCAGTAATGAACTTTTGGGCATCTTCTTTGAAGATATCAGCTATTCTGCCGATGGCGGTCTGTATGCCGAGTTGGTGGAGAATGGCTCGTTTGAATACAGCCCTGCTGAGCGTGATGGCTGGGGGCCAGGTACTGCATGGAAGCAGATTCGCCCAGGTCATTCGTTGGGCACTCTTCAAGTGAGAATGGACAGCCCCATTCATCCTAATAACCCTACTTACATGCGTCTGCATACAGAGCGTGTGAAGGAGTACTATGATTATGCAGGCTTTAAGGGCTTCGGCTTGGAGAACAGCGGCTTCGACGGTATCGCTGTGAAGGCTGGCGCAAAGTATGACTTCTCAGCGTTCTTCCGCAACTATGGTGCCACCAAGCAGGTACGTGTCGTGCTGGGTGTGCCACAGGGTTGGGGAAAGGATCCGAAGGTGCTGGCTGAGGCTACGATTGATGTGGCTGATGCTGAATGGAAAAAGTATGAGGCTGTGCTGACTCCTACGGAGGATTGCGCAAACGGTATCCTGCAGGTGCTGGTGCAGAATCATGGTGATTTGGATGTGGATATGGTATCGCTGATGCCACAGGACACTTACAAGGGTCATGGTCTTCGCAAGGACTTGGCTGAGGCGCTTGCGGGCTTGCAGCCTAAGTTCATGCGCTTCCCTGGCGGATGCGTGGTGCATGGCGGTGGCGACGGATTCTGGGACACTTACCGCTGGAAGACAACGATTGGTCCGAAGGAGCAGCGCCGTGGCCTGAAGAACACATGGGGCTATCACCAGTCAATGGGTCTTGGCTACTATGAGTATTTCCAGTTCTGTGAGGACTTGGGCATGGAGCCGCTGCCAATTCTTCCTTGTGGCGTGAGCTGCCAGGGTACGAACGGCGGTTGGAGCATGAAGACTCAGGCTCAGGATGTGGTGCCCATGAATGAGATGGATGAATGGGTGGACGAAGCGCTTGACCTCATCGAGTGGGCAAACGGCGACGAGAACACCAAATGGGGCAAAAAGCGTGCCGAACAGGGACACCCTGCACCTTTCAACTTGAAGTATCTTGGCTTGGGCAACGAGGAGAAGATCACTCCTGAATTTGAGGAGCGTTTCAAGTATATATATGATCGCGTGCGTGCGAAATATCCTGACATTGTGATTGTGGGTACGGCTGGTCCTGGCTCTCACAAAGGCAATCCAGACTATGAGAACGGCTGGCGCATTGCTGACCAGACGGGTGTGGATGTGCTGGATGAGCACTACTATGAGCCTCGTGACTACTTCCTGAATAATCAGCATAACTATGACAACTATCCACGTGACCGCAAGACAAAGGTTTATCTGGGTGAGTATGCCGCTAAGGACAAGAAGCTGGCTGATGCTCTCTACGAAGGCCTCTACCTCTTGGGCGTGGAGCGCAACGGTGATGTGGTGACGATGACAAGCTATGCGCCTCTCTTTGCCAAGAAGAACCATGAGAGCTGGAACCCAGACCTCATTTACTTCGACAATACAAGTGTGGTGTTGACTTGCAGCTACTATGTGCAGCAGATGTTTGGCAAAACGGCTGGTGACTACTACTATGGTGATGTGGCTACGTTTGAAGGTGGTGACAAGTATCAAGGAACTTCTGCTGTGCTCAACACAAAGAAGGGTGAACTGTACATCAAACTGATTAACGCCGCTGCAGAGGAAAAGACTGCTACGATTGACTTGAGCAAGTTTAAGGGCATCTCATCAAAGGCTTTGATGAGTACAATCAGTGGCGCGTCACTTGACGTGGAAAACAACTTCAACGCTCAGCCTGTAGCGCCATTTGCCAAGGAAATCAAGGTTGCCACGAAGATGACGCTTGCTGTGAAGCCATTCTCTGCAAATGTTATCACGATTAAGGTGAAGTAATCCGTAAGGACAGGTTGATACAATTGATTATAAATATAAATAAGAGTAAAGGGAGGCACATGCCTCCCTTTACTCTTATTTATAAGGTCTTTCGGCCTCCCTTTTATTGCTGCGAAGAAGGGATGTGGCCAGTCTTGCTCAAGAAGTTGCGCACATGTTCGCGAAGCATCTGATAAGTTTCACAGTCTTGGTATTGTGTATTGCGGCGTAGCATCTGGACTGGCATGAACTGGCTATGAGAATAGCAAGCGAGCTCGTTGTTCATCTGCTGGGTGTTGCCGTGTGACAGAATCTTGATGTCTTTTTCGCGTTCGCGGCGCAGGATGGTGCATACGGGCGTGAGGGCCGCATCTACAACATTCTCCATGAGGTGGTGCCCTTGGATGAACATATATGTGTTGTCTTTGTGTACCCCAAGTGTGTCGAGCTCCATCTTTAGGGGTGTGAGCTTGCCTTTGGCATCCTTCACGTGTTGCTGAAGCCATGCAATCTTGCGGTTCACTTGACGGCGAACTCGCTCGAGGGCATCAAGGGGCTTGTGGATGTTGAGCTGCTCGACAGCAATGATATTGTTGAAGTTGTTGAGCGGGAACTCATTAAAGCGTCCGCGGCGATGCAGCCATACGAGCCATACGAAGAGTTCATATATAATCTCGGAATATTGCTTGAGGTACTCTTCGAAGTTGAAGAGGTCGCGGTCGTTGAGGGTGGCCATCACGCATACGTTGTGGAGTGATGGTGCATAGCACTGATAGCTCTCGATGGAATAAGCGTAGGTGTGGATGACGTAGGGGTTGGAAAGCATCCGCATGGAGGATGGGGTGTGACCCTGGAGCAGATAGTCAAGGTCTGCGTCAACACACGCTATCATGCAGGTGCCTAATGATTCGCCAAGTCGGTTCATCAGCGCGGTTTTCTTGCCGCGGTTGAGGTTGGTGCGTGAGGGAAGCATCACTTCGAAGGCAGTCTGTTCGTCTTCAAACTCGCTCAACACGCTGCGCCAGAAGAAAATGTCGTCGTAGGATTCTACATAGGCGACGATTTTCCGTTTCTTCGTCTTGGGACGCAGCCGATTGGCGGCTTCCATATAGGCGGAGTTGATGTTGGAGAGGAGATGCTTCATGCTGTTTTAGTTTGAGATTTCTCCGACTTCTGTCACATTGCTCATCCAGCCGTCCATGATGAGGGCGGGAGAGTGGGTGGAGAGGATGATTTGAGCGTGGGGATTCAATTGACGAATAAGGTCAATGAGACGTTGCTGCCAATCAATATGAAGGGAGATTTCTGGCTCGTCCATCAGAAGAGCGTATGGTTCACGATTCTCAACCAACACAGTGAGTAGGATGGCCAATATCTGTTTCTCACCACTGGATAGTTGATAAGGCGTAATGAGCTGTGTGGTTTGGTTTTGGGTTTGGATGAACTGAATCTCATTGCTCTTGCGGTCAATCTTTTTGCCGGTATCAGCAAAGAGTTCGTCAATCATGTCCTGAAACTGCTTTTTGGGAGCACTCACTTCTGCTGCTTTTTGTTGGTCTTCAGAGGCACCGGAGGTGAGCAGCTCGATGATGCGGTTGCCTATATTGACTTGATAGTCGAGAAAGCGTTTCTGCAAACGGTAAATCTGCCAGTCGAGTTCTGTCTTCACGCGTGAATCGGACAGTTTCTCTAGCAAGTCGCTATGAAGTAAAGGACGGTCGAAGGAACGTATCACGTCGAACTTGATGTAGGTGGCGTCGGTTGGCATTAGCTGGATGTTGACGCCATAGGGGGCATCATCAGGGGCAAGCTCGCCTTTTTCAATGGCATCAAGCATGCGTGCAGAGTGATTAATGATAGTGCTTTTTCCTACACCGTTGATTCCGCTGAGGATATTGACATCTGGCTGTAGCTGCCACGCAATGTGTCTGCCCCCCTTCCATAGAGCCTTAATCTCAATGCTCTGGATGTAGTCCGCTCTCTTTCTCATGGTTTTGCTGTTTTGTTGTTATGAGCGCAAAGATAAAGATATTTAGTTTAAAACGGAAAAAAGGGAATTGAAAATTCGTTTTTTTATGCAGCGAGCCATGCTGGAGAATAAAATATTCAATTTTCATTTTTTCAATTTTCAACTTTCCAATTAAATGCCTACCTTTGTACTCGATTTCAAACACGAAAAGAATTATGGGAGGTTTTTTCGGAACCGTAGCCATAGAAAAGTGTGCGGCTGACCTTTTCTATGGAACTGATTATCAGTCGCACCTCGGAACGCGTCGGGGCGGTATGGCATCTTATAGCAAAGAAAGAGGTTTTTATCGCGCCATCCACAATTTGGAGAGTACATATTTCCGTACACGATTTGAGTCGGAACTGTCTAAGTTCGAAGGTGAAGCCGGTATTGGCATCATCAGCGACACAGACGCACAGCCCATGTTGTTCAATAGCCATCTGGGACGTTTTGCTATCGTCACGGTGGCTAAGGTGAACAATATAGATGAGATTGCCGACCAGCTCTTGCAGGAAAATATGCATCTGTCAGAGTTTTCTTCGGGTAAAATCAATCCTACAGAATTGATTGGTTTGTTGATTGTGAAGGGCAAGGACTTTGTGGACGGAATTGAGAATGTGTTCCGTACAGTGAAGGGCTCATGCTCTATGTTGCTCCTTACGGAGGACGGTATTATTGCAGCTCGTGATGCTTGGGGACGCACGCCAATTATCATTGGACAGAAAGAAGGAGCAATGGCTGCCACAAGTGAGAATACCGCTTTCCCTAATCTCGGTTATGAGACGACTTATTTTGTTGGTCCTGGTGAGATTGTACGTTTACGTGCCAATGGAATGGAGCAGTTGCGGAAACCTAACAAGAAGATGCAGATTTGTTCGTTCTTGTGGATTTATTACGGATTCCCCACTTCTTCATACGAAGGCAAGAATGTGGAAGAAGTACGCTTTGAAACAGGTCGCGTAATGGGCGAAGAGGATGATACAGAGGTGGATTCTGTAGGTGGCATTCCCGATTCGGGTATAGGCATGGCTGTGGGCTATAGTGCAGGTCATCATACTTCTTATCAGCGAGGTATCAGTAAGTATACCCCAACGTGGCCACGCTCTTTCATGCCACCAAGTCAAGAGGTGCGAAACCTTGTTGCTAAAATGAAGCTTATTCCTAATAAGGATATGTTGCGCGGCAAGCGATGCCTTTTCTGTGATGACTCAATTGTGCGTGGTACACAGTTGCGTGAGAATACAAAAGTGCTGAAGGACTTGGGTGCTAAAGAGGTGCACATGCGTATTGCATGTCCTCCACTTATTTATGCATGTCCTTTTGTGAACTTCTCGGCAAGTAAGTCTGAACTGGAGCTGATTACACGCCGTGTAATCAAGGATTTGGAAACTCACTCGCATACAGCAACGATGTTGGCAGATGCTCAAACTGCTAACAATGTTGAGGTTCCTGCCGATCGTATTAAGGCTTATGCTACAACAGGTACTCCTGAATACAAGGCAATGGTGGACGAGATTGCGCGCAGACTCAATTTGGATAGCTTGAAGTTCTCTACTATTGAAACTATCGTGAAAGCTATTGGTTTGGATAAATGCCAAATCTGCACCCACTGCTTCGATGGTAGTTCATTCTATTCTTTGGAAGAGGAGAATACGAACGAATAGTAAATGGAGAATAGTTTGTTCTATTCGTTTTTCTAAACGCATACAAGACAAAAGGGAGGAACATCACAATGGTGTTCCTCCCTTTTGTCTTGTATGCGTTCTTATATGTGTTCAATGAATTATTCTGTCAACGTTGAGTAAGGTATTCTATTATCTGTTCGTTGGCCTTCTTCAACGTTTCGCAGGCATGATGCAGATTGCGGGAAAACTCCTCGAATGTCTCTGCACCCCCATCACAGAGGTCTGTGACGGATTTGACATAGAGGATGGGGGTCTTGAATAGAGAACAAACGAAGCCTACAGCCGCACCTTCCATGTCTTTCAGCTCGCCGCCATGTTCCTGAATAATGGAGAGGTCACATGGCTGCATGTCAAGCGACGAACCTGTAGTCACTTTACCCATCTTAAATCCTAAAGTTTGTGCAAGTTGTGCGCTGCCCTCCCAAATAGGGTAGTTGCCCAGACTCTGTGTGCCCCAAGCGTCATCGCCTGGTACACGCCGGTCGTGGAACATGACACCATTGCCAATATAGACTTCAGCGATTTCAGCTCCGTTGGAACGGAATGCACCACAGGTTCCGGAGTTGATGATAATGTCTGGATGTAGGCGCTGGATAGCAGAGAGTGTAGCGACAGAAGCCGCTTCACAACCCACGAGGTCGCTCCCTTGCTGCTGCCCGTTCAACACTACGTCAAGGATTGCTCCGTTCACATTCCCTTCATAAAGTAGACAAGGTAATGGGGCAAAGAATCCCTCTACTTCTTTAATGCCATATCGTTCGATGAATGGCTTTGCTTCTGCCACCATCGCTACTACATAACAAATTCTCATAGGAACTCAATATTCTTCTTCGTCCCAGAGGAAGTCTTCTTTAGATGGATAGTCTGGCCAAATTTCTTCAATTGACTCGTAGATGTCTCCTTCGTCTTCAATCTCTTCGAGGTTTTCTATTACTTCGAGAGGAGCTCCTGAACGTGTTGCATAGTCAATAAGCTCCTCTTTGGTTGCAGGCCAAGGAGCATCCTCCAGTTTTGATGCTAATTCAAGTGTCCAATACATAGTTTAGTTTCTATTTAATTTATGGCGTGCAAAGATAGTACGAATGTTGAGAATCTCAAAATAATTGTACATTTTTTTTATTTTTGCCTTACCCAAATCGTTTCGTCATGTTGTTGGTCCTGATTGAGTTTCCGAGCCAGTACAAAGAGATAGTCGCTGAGGCGATTGACATAGGCAATCACTTGTTCGTTAACTTCACATCCTTCTTCTTTGAGTGATAAGATGCGGCGCTCTGCACGTCGGCACACCGTGCGACAAACGTGTGCCACTGCGGCTGCTCTGCATCCACCTGGCAGAATGAAACAGCGGAATGGTGGCAAACAAGCGTTGATAGCATCAATTTCTTGCTCGAGAGATGTGACCATCTCAGTAGTAACGATATTGCCTGGACGTACATCGCGTTGGGTGTTGTCGGTAGCAAGATATCCCCCAACCACAAAGAGCTTTCTTTGTATGTCTGTCAGGGTTTCGATGTCAGACTGCTGGGTACAATAGGTGATGAGTAAGCCAATTTGTGAACAGAGCTCGTCAATAGTGCCATAGGATTCGAGACGGGCACAAGTTTTGCTGACACGTTGTCCTCCTACGAGTGACGTTTGTCCTTGGTCGCCTGTTCGAGTATAAATATTCATAAGATGTATTACTGTTAGAGTAAGTAGTTTTGTTTGATGCGATGAGAGTCAAATGTGACCATTCCACGGCGTCGCATATCAAATGTTATGATAGCACGTGGGTCTTGTACTATGCGGTTCCATAAGTTTGCATTGTCATTGTGAGTGTGCTCAACAACGATAATGGTGTCAGGAGTAATCGTTTGAAGGACTTGCTCGTAATGGATGCAGGCAGCATCGCCTCTTTCTTCAATGACAATGATGGGGTGGTTACGGTAGTGGTTGCGAATACGATACAGTTGTTGCTGTAGTGGCGTGGTGAGCTTTTCTTCTTGGTAGGCATAATACGGGAGCGACTCGAAAAGAACATCTCGGATAAGTTCGTATGCCCATGGGGATTGTACACCAAACCCGCGCCGATGGGCTGCGCGGGTTAGTGATGTTTTGATGATATGTACTGTGCGTCGAAAATTCATGCTGTAATGTTGCTGAATGAGAGGGTTGATTCCTTTATCTTCTCATCGTTGTTGGCCTTCTCTTTTTCCGGATTTGGGAGTGGGGCGGAATTATTGGGTACTGTGAAAATGAATCGAGCACCTGTAGTATAAGAAGTGTCGAGAATGATGTCTCCTCCAAGGGCACGTGCAATAAGGCGACATACATAGAGTCCAAGTCCAAGTCCTGGGCTATAGTGATCCAACTTCTCAAAGTGTTCAAAGATGACATCTGTCTTGTCTGCAGGAATACCTCGCCCTGTGTCTGTGACGATAAACTGAATACTATCTTTAGCAGGGAGGAAAGTCGCATTCAGTGTAATACTTCCAGATGTCGTGTTTTTGCAGGCATTGGAGAGTAGATTGTAGAGCACCTGTCCTACGCGTTTGCGGTCGGAATAGAGACGCATGCCTGCCCTTGTGGGTTGATAAATAAAGTCTACCCCTGTTGGCATAAGGTCAGTGAGACTAGCTCTTGTTTCACCACATAGCTGGTCGAGATCAATGTGCTCAAAGTGGAAGTTGAAGGTGCCCACTTCCATATTGCTGACATCGATAATACTGTCAAGGGTGGACAGCAATTGGTTATTGCTTTCTTGTATATAGCCGTTGTAGAGCTCTCGTTCTTCATCTGTGAGATCGTTCGACATGAGCTGTGCAAATCCCATGATAGCATTGAGCGGAGTTCTGATTTCGTGTCTCATGTTTTGGATGAAAACCGTTTTGATACGGTCTGCAATTGCTGCTTGGTCAAGTGCTTTCTGCAAGCGGTCAGCACGCTTCTTCTCGGCAGCAGCATTATTCTGGTGCCAGCCTAAGTAGAAGGCGATGCCGAGGGTGATAACAAGAATGATGAGGGTGAAGACCAAAGATTTTTGCTTCAGGCTGTCAGACCTCTCCAACTGCTTTTGATGCGCGCTATAAGATGTGTTGATGAGTGGGAAGTATTTTGAAACGTCAAGCGCTAAACCTCTTGAAGGATAGGAGTCTGCATCTTCCATGGTACACATCAGGTAGTTGTATGCGCGGTCTATATGATTCTCAGTGTAGAGTGCCAATACAAGATGAGGCAGTGCGGTATACTCTGTGGAACCTCGCAAAATGTCATCAATGGCTGTCGTGGCAAGATAATAGATGTTACTTTGATTCTCATTCAGAATGTTGTAGGCGAATGCAAGAATCATGCTCATCTGGCTGTGTTCTTCGCCTTGTGCATACAGAATATCTGCAGTAATGGCATTGATGGCTGTTGTGGGGCGATTGAGATAGACTTCTTTTGCTGCAAGAGTAATGTCTCTTGCTACTCCTGGCGCTTGCAAGGACAGAATACTATCATAGTATGCAACCATCTGTTTCTCTTCGTCTTGTGCAATGGTGACATCGGATATGTATTCAGCAATCTTGGCGAAGTTGTCCTTACAAGTGTTATAGTAATGTAAGCGTTCTTCCTTGGATAACGTATTGGGGTCAATGCCATTGGTGATATTGGTTGCCTTGTGGTATAATCCCATCACTCCATAAGTGCGCGATGCATTAAGGTCAACCCATGCACGGAAATTTTTGTCTTCCTGATAGCGGCTGGTCTTTTCTAAACGCTCTAAAACCTTCAGAGTCCGTTTTCCGTCGAAATCCCAAAGAGCATTGTATAGTTCCTTACATTTTTCTATATACATGTTAGGAGAACAAGAGTTCACTTCTCGCTCTAAGCTGTCTGCACGTAGTTTGCGGAGCTCTTGATACTCATTTTTATGGGCGATAGCACTGTCGAGCATCACCAAAATCTCTTCAATCTCAGCCTTGCTGTATGTGCTCGTTTGGGCATGGAGCAAGATGGGGAAGAGAGTCGCCAAGATGAATATGTAATGACGGATAAACCGCATGTGTTGTATCTTCTTTAAGGGTTAGTAATGTAGGGATGATTCAACTCTCTGTTTACTAATTAATCACAAATGTAGAGATTTGTCTGTTAAATTTGCAAGAAAAAGCTTATTTTTTTCTTTAAAAGGGGTTAAAAAGGGTCTGCGATGGATGTTTTATGTGTGTTTTATGTTAACTTTGCATAAAAATGAAGTCCATGACAACTGTTTCTCGCATAAACCTCCCAACTGTGGATTCTACTAATTCCTTCATTCGTGAAATGTTGACGGAAGAAGGGACTGGTGGTGTTGTTTCGGCAGCATCTTTGCCAGGATTCACTTTGGTGGTGGCAGATGACCAAACGAAAGGACGCGGACAGCAAGGTAATACATGGGAAACAGAACGGGGTAAGAATCTTATCTTCTCACTGTTATGCCATCCTGATTTTGTGCTTGCATCGCATCAGTTTTTGTTGTCACAATGCATGGCTGTGGCCATTCGTGAGGCCTTGTCTCAGTATGTGGAGTGTGTGGAGGTGAAGTGGCCCAACGACATTTATGTGGGTGACAAGAAAATTAGTGGTACGCTAATAGAGTGTGACTTGCAGGGCAAGAGTATTTCGAACTGTATCATTGGCGTAGGGCTCAATGTGAACCAGCTGGAATTTCGAAGTGATGTACCCAATCCAATTTCGTTAGCCTTGTTGGCGGGCCGGGAGTACGATCGTGAAGTTGTGCTGGCTTCTATTATGCAGCACTTTCAGACTTATTATGCAATGCTGCAGGAAGGTCGAGAAGAAACCGTTCGCCAGCTATATATGAAACATCTTTATCGTCGTGAAGGTATGCACCGTTATCGTGATGTTCGTGGTGAATTCATGGCTGAGATGGCAGGGGTGGAACCCACGGGACATCTTTTGCTCCGTTTTGAGAATGGCAATGTGGTGCGTTATGAGTTGAAAGAAGTGCAATTTATCAAAGATTAAAATACCGAAGATTTTGAATCCAAAGAATATACATATAGCAGACTATAACTACGACTTGCCCGACGAGCGCATAGCCAAGTTCCCCTTGGTAGAGCGTGACACCAGCAAGTTGCTCATTTACAATCAAGGTGAAGTGCGTGAGGATGTCTTTTCCTCTTTACCAAAGTATTTGCCTAGTGGTGCCTTGATGGTTTTTAATAATACGAAGGTTATTCAAGCGCGTCTGCATTTTCGAAAGGCATCGGTCGATGGTGTACAGGGAGCGCTTATTGAGGTGTTCTGTCTTGAACCTGCAGTGCCCAACGACTACCAAGTGAATTTTTCACAGAAGGGTAGTGTGCAGTGGTACTGTTTGGTGGGCAATTTGAAGAAATGGAAAGAAGGTAAGCTTTTCCGCGAGATAGCGATGCCTGATGGAGCTCTCATTACCCTTTCCTGTGAACGCAAGGGACTGCATGGAACTTCCCATATTGTAGAGTTTTCATGGAATGGCAATTATACATGGGCTGAATTGCTTGATGCTGTAGGTGAATTGCCTATCCCTCCTTATTTGAATCGTGCGACACAAGAGAGCGACAAGACGACTTATCAAACAGTTTATTCCAAAATTAAAGGATCCGTTGCTGCGCCAACTGCTGGACTTCACTTCACAGAGCGTGTGCTCAAAGCTCTTGATGAAGCCGGTATTGACCGTGAAGAATTGACGTTGCATGTAGGTGCAGGTACTTTCAAGCCTGTAAAAAGTGAAGAGATTGGGGGACATGACATGCATACTGAGCACATTGCCGTGCGTCGTCAGACCATTGAAAAGCTTATTTCGCATGGTGGAGAAGCCATTGCTGTTGGTACCACTAGTGTGCGCACGCTTGAAAGTCTTTACTATATGGGTGTTCTTGCCATTCAGGGAGAAGAGGATTTGCATGTGCCACAATGGATGCCATACGAATATCATGGTGGCGTGTCCACATTGGAAGCTTTGCAGAACTTGCTCAATTATATGGACAGACATCATCTTGATGTTCTTCATTCTTCCACACAGATTATCATTGCTCCGGGTTATGAATACCATATTGTGCGCCGCATGGTTACCAACTTCCATCAGCCTCAGTCAACCCTTTTGTTGCTGGTATCAGCTTTTCTGCATGGAGACTGGAAGAAAGTTTATGACTATGCTCTATCCCACAATTTCCGTTTCTTAAGCTACGGAGATTCCTCACTTTTAATACCTTCATAAAATGAAAGATAATCAAGAAGAACTTTTCCCCATCGTTGATGAAGATGGCAACATAACAGGTGCTGCCACACGTGGCGAGTGCCATAGTGGCACTAAGCTTTTGCATCCCGTGGTGCATTTGCATGTGTTCAATAGTCAGGGGGAACTCTATTTGCAGAAACGTCCTGAATGGAAAGACATACAGCCAGGTAAATGGGACACCGCTGTTGGCGGACACGTTGATTTGGGCGAGTGTATAGAAGAAGCGCTGCGTCGTGAAGTGCGTGAGGAATTGGGCCTGACTGATTATACACCAGAACAAATCACTCATTATGTATTTGAAAGCGAGCGTGAGAAAGAACTTGTTTTTGTCTATAAGACAGTCTATGATGGAGAAATAGCTCCTTCTGACGAACTGGATGGAGGACGGTTCTGGACCGTAACAGATATCAAAAAGCATTTAGGAAAGGGAGTATTCACTCCGAATTTCGAAAGCGAACTTAATCGTGTAAACCTAATTAACTAAATAACCTGTATGAACAAATTACTTTTACTATTCTTATTCTGTATTTCGTTGCAGTCTGCACGAGCTCAGCGAGATATATGGTTAGACATCAATGGTGTTCGTGACCTTACAGCAGATTCTATAGACATTGCCAATCAGGCGCGTCCTGTACCAGGTAGCAGTCGTCGAGGAAATAATCCTGTGTTGTTCCTGATTGGCAATAGCACCATGCGTACAGGCACTCTTGGTAACGGGAGCAATGGCCAGTGGGGATGGGGATTCTATGCGCATGAGTACTATGATGAGCAGAAGATAACAGTGGAGAATCATGCGCTTGGTGGAACGTCTCCTCGTACGTTCTACAACCAGCTTTGGAAGCCTGTGCTTGAGGCTGTTCAGAAAGGCGACTATGTATTCTTGGAACTGGGGCATAACGATAACGGACCAATCGATTCGATTCGTGCTCGTTCCAGCTATCGGCCTCATGGCCACATAGAAGTGCGTGAGGATTCTACATATATATATAATAAGGTGACGAAGGCGCATGAGATGGTTTATACCTTTGGTGGCTATATGCGTCGTTTTATCAACGACATTCGTGCCAAAGGTGCCATCCCTGTTCTTTTTACCCTCACTCCTCGTAATGATTATGAGCCGAATGACCCTAAGCGCATTCAACGTAAATTGACTGATTTCACTCCTGCCATCTTTGCTTTGGCCAAAGAGATGGATGTTCCGGTTGTTGACCTTAACGACATCTCAGCAACCAAATTGGAGCAATATGGCCCATGGAAGACAGACTATCATTTCTACTTGGATAAAATCCATTCATCTGCCTATGGTGCGCGCATGAACGCCCAGAGTGCAGCTGAAGGCATCCTTGCCTCCACCGATCCTCGGTTAGCGTTCTTGAAAATCTGTCTCAACGATCATGTTCATCCGAGGCGTTGTGACCAAAGACGTCAGCCGGGCAAGCCAATGGTTTTCCTTTGTGGCGACTCTACTGGTAAGAACGCAGACAATGACCCTAATGGCATGTGGGGATGGGGTAGTCAGGCATATACTGTGTTTGACTCTACCAAGTGTGTGTTCCAGAATCAGGCGCGTGCAGGACGCTCTACACGTTCCTATATAGAAGAAGGCTTGTGGGATGAAGTGTATAACTCGCTTCAGCCAGGCGATGTGGTGTTTATCCAATTTGGTCATAATGATATTGGCGGAATTAAAGATGGTAGAGAGCGTGGTGTCATTGCTTGTTCCAAGGACTCCAGTCGTGTGTATCACATGGAGAGTACAGGTATCTATAAGGTTGTCTATTCCTTTGGCTGGTATCTCAAGAAGATGATTCGTGATGCTCAAGAGAAAGGCGCAACTCCCATTCTTCTCTCTCTTACTCCTCGTAATGAGTGGCATGAAGGAAATGGTCACCCACGTGGTTTCATCTATCCTGTCAGAGAGAAGAAAGGTAAGAAATACATAGAACGCCGCAACGAACCTTATGGCGTTTGGTATCGCGATGTAGCGCAGGAGACCGTTTGTCAGTTCGTTGATGTCCACAACATCTCTGCTAATGTGCTGGACAAAGTTGGGGAGAAGAAGGCTGCAGCTTATTTCAATCACGACCACACCCATACTTCGCTTAAAGGTGCGCGTCTCACAGCCCAGAGCGTGGCAATGGGACTTCGTGCAATTGGAAGCCCAGAAGCAGAATATCTTAAGTAGTCTTTATTGAGGACTAAAATCAAAGCAGAACCGTATATGATGCAATTGAAGCCTTTATTTATTTCCCTGATGTGTCTTGTGCAGGCTCATGCTGTGCTGGCAAGAGAATATCCCTCTCCTTCAGCATTGAGAGGGGATGCTGACATCCAGAAAGAGACGCTCATCAAGCAGCTGGACGACTCAAAGTATGCCATTGAGATGGGAGACCTTATTATGGTCGTCGATGCAGGCCATGGCGGAAAGATTCTCTCGTTTAAGTGTCAGGATGTAGAAGTCATATCCCAGTCGCCCATGCGCGAAACATTTGGCAGCACGTTTTGGACAAGTCCTCAGAAGGAGTGGAACTGGCCTCCTGTGCAGGAGTATGATAAGATGCCCTATTCAGTCGAGGAAGAGGAAGGGACGCTTATTCTGAATAGTCAGGTATCAGACAGGCTCAAGTATCGCATCCGTAAGGAATTTGCCACAGATAAGAAAGACAATTCTTTTGTCATAACTTATTCTATCATCAACGAATCAGGTGTAGTGCGCCGTGTCGCTCCTTGGGAGATAACTCGTGTGCCAAACGAAGACGGGCTGATTTTCTTCGATGCTCCTGTTGCAGGCATCACTCCTGCAGGTCTAATGGCATTCACATCTGCAGAAGGCGTGTCTTGGTATCGGGCGGATGCCGCAGATTCAAACCGAAAAATCAATGCAGACGGTAAGGGTTGGCTGGCCTATAAGAACCAGCATTTGTTGCTGGTGAAGAAGTTTCAAGACTTGACGCCTACAGATCCTGCTCCCGATGAGGCCGAGATACAAGTGTATGTGAATCGAGGCAAGACCTACATAGAGTTAGAGAGTCAAGGAGCCTACACCGAGTTGAAGCCTATGGAATCGTTGAGTTGGACTGTTCGGTGGTATCTGTTACCCGACTCCTCCCCAGTAGAGGCATCAAAGCAATTGATACAGAAAGTAAAGAAGGTCATCAAATGATGGCCTTCTTTTTTGTTCTATTGGTTCCGCCCTTGAACTGCAGAAACTGGAATCGTTATAGTAATTTCATGATGTCCTTCAGTGCATGCACCTCATGAGTGACAGGTTCTGGCGCTGGATATTCAGGGAAACGGTTAAAGAAGATGGTGTCCATGCCAACCTGTTTTGCCCCACGAATATCGGTGTTGAAGTTATCTCCAATCATCACCGTCGTATCCGGTTTAGCACCCGATTGTTGGAACGCATATTCAAAGAAGTGTGGCGAAGGCTTGTTAGCGCCAGCATCCTCGCTGAGAATGATTGTAGTGAAGTGCTCTGAAAGCCCACATGAACGGAGCTTCTTGTATTGTACCTCATGGAAACCATTGCTGCACATGTGCATACGGTATCCTTTCTCCTTGAGATAGTCCATCAATTCCCTTGCTCCTTCCACCAGCCCTGGCTTGACAGAGCAGAGGGAAAGGAATCTATCGCTTACCTCCCTGCAATACTCAGGAGTTGGATTCAATCCTTTTCCGAGACTGAGCGGATGACGGAAACGCTCCACGATGAGGTGGTCACGCTCAATCTCCCCTTTGGCATACTGTGTCCACAGTCGGATGTTGGTGTTCCAATAATCATCGTGAAAGACCTTCGGGTCAGTAAAGTGCCGTTCCCAGTGCAACTCTTCATACAACTCGTTCAAGGCTATGATAGCATTGCCATGAGTGTCGTAGAGTGTGTCGTCGAAGTCGATGAAAAGGTCTGTGTACATATATTATATAAAATAATGTGTCTATATAAAACGAGATCCCCCTCGGTCCCTCTATGCAGGGGGAATGAGGGGGATCTTTGGGTCTTTAGAAATCTTATTGGTTGAAGATGGCATTAAAGCACTTGTCAGCTGCACCAGCATTTGCGTTGATATAGCCTCCTGCAGCTTCTCCCGCCTTTTGCAGCGCCTCCGGATTCTTGATGAAGTTATCCATGATAGAGGCAAACGAAGCGTCGTCCTGATATTCAAAAGAACCGCCACACGCCTTAAGTGCTTGAGCCTCACGGAACTTCTCGTTATTAGGTCCGAACAGCACAGGAATGCCATATACTGCAGCTTCCGGAACATTGTGAATGCCCACACCGAATCCGCCTCCGACAAGTGCGACCTTGCCATATCGGTAGATAGACGAGAGTTTGCCGAAGCAGTTGATGATAAGGGCTTGCCCCTTGCCGTCTTCTGTAGGCATCTCTGCCCCTTTCTCCAGTTCGGTGTATCTCACGGATGTGAATCCGTTCTCGTCCAGCAACTTCTCTATTTCTTTCAAGTGTGTCTCGCTGATGACATGCGGAGCAATAATCAGCTTCCAGTCCTTGTGCTGAGCAAAGTATGGGATGTAGATTTCCTCGTCAGGTCCCCATGACGATCCGGCGATGAAGCAAGGAGCATTGCCGGCAAACTGCTCTACGAGTGGTAGAGGAGCGGCAGCATCTTTGATGGCAATCACACGGTCCAGGCGAGTGTCTCCCACAACGGTTACATTCGTGATGTTATACTCGGCCAAGAGCTTCTTCGACGTCTCGTTCTGTACAAACAGATGGTTGAACTGCCGAATGGGCTTAAGTGCGGGGTATTTGTTGAACAAATGCCACTTGAAGAAGTGCTGGTCTGGGCGGAAAATGCTGCTCACGCTATAGGTCTTAATGCCTTTGCGTCGGCAAGTTGTCAAATAATTCGTCCAGAACTCATACTTGATGAACACTGCAATCTCAGGATGTGCCAGTCTCAAGAAGGAGAGTGCATTGCCCGGAGTGTCGAAAGGCAGATAGCAAACAAGATCAGCTCCTTCATAATCTTTTCTCACATCATATCCCGATGGCGAGAAGAACGTTAGAAGAATCTTGTATTCAGGATGCTCCACACGAAGTCGTTCCATCAAAGGTCTTCCTTGCTCAAACTCACCCAACGATGCGGCATGGAACCACACCACACGGTCCGTCTTTTTGATATGGCGGCGCAGCAAAATGTAGGTCTGACTGATACCGAATACCATTTTCCGTGCTTTCTTGTGGAAGAAAGCGGCAACAATCATGCCTAATACATAGATGTATATTCCTAAGGTGTACATTAGCCTAACGTTTCAATCGCAAACTTCATTCGTTTGATGACTTCATCTTTGCCGAGGAAAGCCGACAACTCATACATGTCAGGTCCTTGTCCTGTGCCGACAAGGGCTACACGCCATGCATTCCAAGGTCTGATGCCAGTGCTTTCGGTCCAAGGGTCAATGACCGCCTTTTGGCCTTCAACGCTCCAGTCCGAGATGCTTTCCAGCACCGTCAACATCTGCTGCAACTCTTCGCCAGTATTTTCCTTCCAGTTCTTGCGGATAAACTTATCGTTCTCCTTGTCAAACTCCGTAGGGGCAACGAAGAAGAATTTTGTGAGTGGCCACAAGTCAGATGGGAATGAGATATTGCGTTTCTTCTTGTTTCCTTGTCCGTCCACATACTCAATCACCTTCATCTTCATCATTCTCACCACTTCTGCTTCCTGCTCTGCTGTGGCATTGATGTCATTTTCTTTCAGCACCTTGTCAAAGGCGGGGCACCAGTCGGTGTCAGGACGCTGAATGAGGTATTGGTGGTTGAACCACGCAGCCTTCACATAATCAAACTTTGCACCATTCTTGGAGCACTTTGACAAGTCGAACAACTTCACCATCTCATCCAAGGTCATCAACTCCTGGTCATTGCCGGGGTTCCATCCGAGGAGAGCCAAGAAGTTCACTACAGCTTCAGGCAGATAGCCCTTCTCGCGATATCCTGATGAGATTTCTCCGCTCTTGGGGTCGTGCCATTCCAGTGGGAACACAGGGAAACCGAGCTTGTCACCGTCACGCTTCGATAGCTTTCCGTTGCCAATTGGTTTCAGAAGCAGTGGCAGATGAGCAAAGCGAGGCATTGTGTCTGCCCATCCGAATGCTTCATACAGCAACACGTGGAGTGGGGCAGAAGGCAGCCATTCCTCACCGCGAATCACGTGGGTCACCTCCATCAGGTGGTCATCCACGATGTTAGCCAAGTGATAGGTTGGCAGTTCGTCTGCACTCTTATAAAGCACCTTGTCGTCAAGAATCGACGAGTTAATCTTCACTTCGCCACGAATCAGGTCATCCACCAGCACATCGCGTCCTGGCTCAATCTTGAAGCGGACCACATACTGCTCGCCGTCGGCAATACGCTTTTCCACTTCCTCTTTCGACATCGTCAGCGAGTTGCGCATCTGTCCGCGTGTGCTTGCGTCATATTGGAAATTCTCCACTTCTTCACGCTTCTTGTTCAGCTCTTCAGGCGTATCGAATGCATAGTAAGCCTTGTCTGCGTCCAGCAGCACCTGCACATATTTCTTGTAGATGTCGCGACGCTCACTCTGTCTATAAGGTCCATGATTTCCTCCAAACGAAACTCCCTCGTCAAATTGGATGCCCAACCACTTGAACGCCTCAATGATATATTCTTCCGCACCCGGTACAAAACGAGTGGAGTCTGTGTCTTCGATACGGAAAATCAAATCTCCTCCATGCTGCTTCGCAAAGAGGTAGTTGTAGAGGGCTGTGCGCACACCGCCAATATGAAGAGGTCCTGTTGGACTTGGTGCAAAACGCACCCTAACCTTTCTTTCTGCCATTTCGTGTTTTTTAGTTTCACAATATGCCGACTCATGGACTTACCGTTTTCCGACGAGCCGGTTTGGACTGCAAAGATAATGAATAATTGCGAGTTGGGTGTGTTCTCCTAAGAGTTTTTCAAGGCAGAGGTTTATAATTTGACATTTTTAATGTCTTTTGCTTAGGTAATGAGAAAAAAGTTGTACCTTCGCCACAAGAACAATTTCTGATGAAGATTGATAAGGAAACGAAACGGCAACTGCGGCGTAAGCGCTTGATGGACAATAAAGTCTATCAGGTGATGGGCGTGCTGACACGCTACATGGACCGCTACTATCTGGACGCCATCATCGGCCTGATTCCGGGGTGGGGTGATGTCATTGCGCTGGTGAGTGTGATTCCGTTCGTATACTTCTCCCTGTTCATCATCCGGAGTGTACCCTTGACATTAGCCGTTCTGGCTAATGCCTTGCGAGATGTGTTTTTGGGGATGCTTCCTTTTTATGTGGGCGATGTGATTGACTTTTTCCATCGTTCCCATGTGCAGAACATGGAGATGATGCAGGGCTTTGTGGATGGTGACAGGGCCGTCATCCGTCAGGTGAACCGTCGTGTCTTGCAGACCGTTCTTGTGCTTATTCTACTGCTTGCGCTGATTGTCGCCACCATTTGGCTCCTCATCTCTTTCGGCAGCTACCTGTATTCGTTGTTGCCCTTTTGATTTCCTTTGTCTTCACTCCTCTACGATGGTGATGCGTCTCTGCGGCACGGCATAAGTCTCGCCCACATTTCCTTGCAGCACGTCCGCAATGTAATCGGCCAGAGCATCGCGTGTCAAGAGCTGTGATTGATGCAGCAGTTTGCAGGCCTTTAGCGTGTTGCCATATCCTCCATTTTGGTAATAGTCCGACAAGGCCACGGTATAGCTTTGGTTATCTTGGATGGGGCGATATGTTCCCGTCTGTGCGTCCTTCACTTCAATGTCCGTGATGGCATGGCTCTTCAAATGGATGGTGTAGCGCATGCCCGACACCTGAGGGAACTGGCCACATTCATTCGGCAGGTCTGCCGTGCACGCCTCCAGCATGCGGCGGATGTCAGCTCCAGTTGCTTCAATCGTCGCCATGTGGTTGTCAAAGGGTAGGGCATTGGCCGCATCGTTGTAAGTGATGGTGCCAGCCTCAATGTTGTGGCGAATGCCCCCTCCGTTGTAGATGCCAATCTCTGCCTGCATGATATGGCGGAAAGCGTCAGTGACGAGGTCACCGAAATTCGTCTCCCCCAGACGCGCCAGACTGATTCCTGCTTCATCTTCCGTGACGAGCGTATAGGGAGTGAAGCCGAGTTTTCGTGTAGCCACCTGTTCCATTTCCCTTTTCACGCTGTCGATGGTAGCGCTCACCCTGCTGTTCTCCTCTTGGATGTCTGCCACAGGGAAGAGCATCGTGGAGATGCTCCCGTCGGGTTTGATGAGCAGCTGTCCCACATTCGCAAACTGAGTGCCCGTTTGACAAATCGGAATCAGCTTTCCGTCCCGGTTGTTGACTTCGTCGTGAGCAATGATGGAGTGGGTGTGTCCGTCCAGCACAGCGTCGATGCCCGTTGTGGCAGCAATCATCTTGTGCGAACTGATGCTCGTACCCTCTTCCAGTTCTCCCAGATGTGACAGCGCCACCACATAGTCTGCCCCCTCGCTTCTGGCACGGTTCACCGCATTTTGTACCAGCTCGTTGATTCTCTCTGTGCACAAGTCATAATATTGTGTGTCTTGAACATCGAAAAACGCATAGCGCTCACTGTCCATCGCATCCGGTGTGCACACCCCCACATAGGCTACAGCCGTGGAGCCATACCGTTGGATGATGTAAGGCGCATAGCAGGGAAGAGTGTCGTTCACGCTGAAGAAGTTGGCGCATACGATGGGGGCTTCCATCCTTTGTAGCAGTTCCGTCATGCGCGGCACGCCGTAGTCAAATTCGTGATTGCCCAGCGTGATGGCATCATACCCCACGTTCCGCATGATGTCGGCAATGTACGCTCCGCGTGACAAGGCGCCGCAACTGCCTCCTTGCAGAAAGTCGCCACAGGAGACAATGGCGGCATACGCTGTGTCGCTTTTGGTGATGGCGTCACGTAGTCCTGCCATCCGTGTGTATCCGTCAATGGCGCAATGCACATCGTTGTCGAAGAGGATGACGATGCTCTTAGGCTTGCCTTCAGGCTGCGTGGCAGCCTTCGCTCCGCTCAAGCCCATCAAGAGCAAGCCCCACATTATCATTAATATACTATATCTTTTCATGTCTTTTATTGGAAGTTAAACTGGGAGTTAAGCGCTATGCGCAGGACGAATGTGAGGCGGTTGACAAGCAACTTTCACTTTTCACTCTTCACTCTTCACCTTTCACCCTTCACCCTTCACTTTTCACTCCTAACCTCTCACTCCTCATTCCTTTTGCAAAAATACAGACTTTTCGGCACATCTTCATGAGGTTACCTTTCTTTTCTTCGCAACTTTTCCTTAAAAGCCGTTTCCCTTTTAGGGATTTTTCGTAATTTTGCCGCTAAAAACTGTATTTCAATGAAATTTAACTGGAAGAAAGTGCTGCCCGACGTCTATTGCGTCCTGCTGTTCGTGGCTATTGCACTGATGTATTTTATTTCGCCTGTGAGCAAGGGCTATCGTTTGGAACAGCACGATAGCGGTGCCGGTACAGGCATCAGTGTAGAAATCGAACACTATCGCGACACTCACAACGGGGAAACCCCTCGTTGGATTACAAGCCTTTTTGGCGGCATGCCTACCTACCAGATAGCTCCCTCCTATGGCTCCACCCGTCCGATGGCAGCTGTGGAGAAGGCCTATCACCTTTGGCTGCCTGACTATGTATGGTATGTGTTTGCCTACATGCTGGGTTTCTATATTCTACTGCGCGCCTTCGACTTCCGTCGCTGGATGGCTGCTTTGGGTGCTGTGGTATGGGCCTTCAGCAGCTACTTCTTCATCATCATTGCAGCAGGTCACATCTGGAAAGTTATCACCTTGGCCTATGTGCCACCGACGATTGCCGGCATGGTGCTCTGCTACCGCAAGAAATACCTCGTGGGCACTATCGTGACGGCTCTCTTCGCCACCTTGCAGGTGCAGGCCAACCACGTGCAGATGTCCTACTATTTCCTCATTCCCGAACTCTTCATGGTGGTGGCCTTCCTGATTCAGGCCATCAAGCAGAAGGAACTGGCTTCCTTCGGCAAGGCTACTGCTTGCATGGCGGTTGCAGCCGTCTTGGCGGTGTGCATGAACATCTCCAACCTCTACCACACCTACGAATACGCCAAGGACACCATGCGTGGCAAGAGCGAGCTGGTCAAGCACGGCAAGACCGACGACCAGACCGACAGCGGCTTGGAACGCAGCTACATCACAGCGTGGAGTTATGGCATCGACGAGTCCATGACCTTCCTCATTCCCGACGTGAAGGGTGGAGCCAGCGTGCCTCTCTCTCTGAACAAGACAGCCATGAAGCAGGCCGATGGTCAGTTGGAGCAGATGGGCATCTACAACGCCTTTACGCAGTATTGGGGCGACCAGCCTGGCACCAGTGGCCCTGTCTATTTAGGCGCCCTCGTGTGCATGCTCTTCATCTTGGGCCTTATGGTTATCCCTCACCGCAATCCGCTCAAGTGGGCACTCTTGGCAGCAGCCCTGCTCACCCTCTTGCTCTCTTGGGGACACAACTTCATGCCATTCACCAACTTCTTCATTGATCATGTGCCCATGTACGCCAAGTTCCGCACCGTGGCCAGCATCTTGGTGGTGGTCGAGTTTGTGGTGCCTTTCATTGCGTTGTGGGGCTTGAAGGAGTGGGTGGAAAAGCCTGTGTTGAAACCGCTTTATGCCGCCACCATCTTCACTGTCGTCATCTGCCTCATCTACGTGATGGCTCCCGGCTTGGGGCATGACCTCCTCAGCCTCTCCGACCGTCAGGCCGTGTCGCAGTATGTCGGTGCTGGCTATTTCGATGAGGCTTTCGGACAGAACATTCTCCGCAGCCTTTCCGATATGCGTGCCGCAATGGTCAAGGCCGACGCTTGGCGCAGCATCCTCTTCATCATGCTGGGTGTGGTGGCCATGTGGTGGTATGCCAAGAAGCAAGAGCTCAAGCCTGTCCACACCACCATCTTGTGTGTGGCACTCTTGGCAATTTGCCTTGTCGATATGTGGGGCGTGAACAAGCGCTACCTCTACGACGATATGTTCGTGGAGCCACAAGGTGTGGCACGCATCCAGAAGACCGAGGCCGACTCCTATATCTTGGAGAAGAGTGGTGACGGACGCGACTACCGCGTGTTGAACTTCACCGTCTCTACCTTCAACGACAACAACACCAGCGCCTTCTACAGTTCTGTGGGTGGCTATCACGCTGCAAAACTCCGTCGCTATCAGGAACTCATCGAGCAGCACATCGCTCCCGAGATGTCCAAGGTGTATGCCGCTCTGCGCATGGCGCCAGTCGATACCGTTGCCATGATGCAGCAGGCATCTCAGTTCCCCATCTACGACCTCTCTGAGGTGAACACCGATTCCCTCTTCCCCGTCATCAATATGCTCAACACGCGCTGGTTTATCCTCGGCGCAGGCGAGAAGGGTGAAGTCAAACTCCCTGTGGAGAACACTACAGCCATGGGTAACGCTTGGTTCGTTCGCGACATCCATTGGGCAGCCAATGCCAATGAGGAGTTGGATGCGCTCTCGCAGGTGAACCTCCGCAATACCGCTGTCGTCGCTAAGTCCGACTTTGGATTCCTGAAGGCAGGAGGTGCCGGCACCGTCCGTCTCACGTCCTACGGCTCCGACGAGGCCAAGTATGAGGTCGAGTCTGCAGATGGCGGCTTAGTTGTCTTCTCCGAAGTCTATTATCCTGGATGGACCGCTACCATCGACGGTCAGTCTGCAGAGATAGGTCGTGCCAACTACGTGCTGCGCGCCCTCAATGTGCCAGCTGGCAAGCACGAAGTGGTCTTCGCCTTCCATCCTGAGAGCGTCTCCACTACCGAAACCATCGCCTACGTGGCACTTGGTATCCTTGTCTTGCTGATTATCTTGGCATTTGTGGCCCCCTCAATTCCTTTCCTCAAAAAGAAGGAGAATTAACTGTCACCTGTCAACTGATTTATGAAGCTATCTCTGTTCCAGCCCGACATCGTGTGGGGCAATCCCCAGGCCAACCAAGAAGCGTTGGCGCGCATGATGCGAGAGGCAGCACCGAGCGACCTCTACGTACTGCCTGAGATGTTCTCTACTGGCTTTGCTGTCGAGCCCGCAGACATTGCCGAGGCCGATGGCAGTTCTCTTGCCTGGATGAAGCAGATGGCAGCAGAACTGAAAGGAGCCGTGTGTGGCAGTGTGGCCACAGAAGAAGGTGGCAACTACTACAACCGTTTCTACTTCGTCAAACCCAATGGAGAGGTGGTCACCTACGACAAGCGCCACCTCTTCACCTATGGGAACGAGCACCGTCACTACCAGCGTGGCAACCAGCGCACCGTCGTCGAGTTCCGTGGTTGCCGATTCTTGCTGCAAGTGTGCTACGACCTCCGTTTCCCAGTCTTCTCGCGCAACAACGAGAAGGTGCCTTATGACTGTGCCCTCTACGTGGCTTCGTGGCCTTCGTCTCGCCTTCCTGTGTGGGACACCCTGCTCCATGCTCGTGCCATTGAGAACCAGTGCTATGTGGTAGGAGTGAACCGCATCGGCGCCGATCCCGCCTGTCAGTACAGTGGTGGCACTATGCTCGTCGATGCTTATGGCCGTACGGTAGCCGCTTGTCCGCTCAGTGAGCCATCCGTCATCACCGTCGAACTCGACTTGCAGAAACTCCGCGACTTCCGCAGCAAATTCCCCGTCCTCAAGGACGCAGACTGATTCCACGGCGTATAACAGAGAGGTCGTGTCTATTACTTAAGTTAATGAATTGATGTAGATTGACGTTTATATTGACGGAGATTCACGTCGAATGAATCATTATCAGTCTTTTTCTTACACGTCAATCTTCGTGAATTGATACATCAATCTTCAAAAATATATTTGGAGGGGCGGTTATGTAAAACATACCGCTTCGCGGTGATTACGCAGATTGACCAGATTTCTCTGATTTTATCTGATTGAGCAGATGGTGCCTTCGGCACAGGCACGATGTTTTAAGACGAACACGAATCTATACCAATCTTAGAGCCTTGAAAAGGCTTCATATTCGTGTAATTCGTGCAATTCGTGTTCGTAAAAAATAAACCTCTTTTTCGTGAGTTCATACAAGGACTTAAATATCCCCTCCAAACCGACATCGTCGACGTCGGTCAACCGACCTCGACGACATCGGTGAACCGACGTCGACGAGGTCGGTTTAGAGGTGCAGGAAGAGGGTGCATTGTGGTTTGCCCAGTCATGCCATGATGAGTTGCTCGGTAACACAATGATGGCTTGTCCGCTAACACTTGTGCGTTTTGCCCACAAGTTGTTTGGATTGTACGAAAAAGGTTGTTATCTTGCTTTTTCAGTTTACGGCCTGCTGCAGCAGAAAATGCTGGAGCAGAGGATTTTTGTTGCCTTATCTCTTGTGGGTGTCGAGAATAAATAACTATCTTTGCGTCCATTCATCTAAAACTTATTGTATATGAATCTGAAAAAGACTTTGATGTCATTGGCCGTGATGGCATGCTTCATCACGGGTTGCACGCAGCAAAAGGTGCTGGTGCTGTATTATTCTCAGAATGGCGCAACACAGGCTGTTGCCGAAGAGTTGCAGAAACAATTAGGCGCTGACATGGAGCGTATTGAGGCTGTGAATCCTTATGATGGGGACTTCCAAGCGACCATACAGCGCGGAAATGAGGAGAAGAACAGCGGAACACTCCCTGCTATTCAGCCTCTTCAGAAGAAATGGGCTGACTATGATGTCATCTTCTTAGGCTATCCCATTTGGTTTGGCACTTATGCCATGCCTATCGCTACACTGGTGAAGGAGAATGACTTTGCCGGCAAGACGATTGTGCCGTTCTGCACGTTTGGCAGCGGTGGTCTGAATACTTCGTCTGAGGCGCTGCGAGAGGCGCTGCCACAGGCTAAAATCAAGCAGGGCTATGGCGTGCGTACGGCACGTGTGGCTGCAGCAGCTAAAGAGCTGGATCGTTTCTTGATTGAAAACGGCTACAAGGAGGGTAAAGTGGCTCCTCTGCCTGCCTACGGTGAACAGGTGCCTGTGACTCCAGAGGACTCGGCTGTGTTCAGCGCTGCTTGCTCCACTTATCAATTCCCTCTCGGCACCCCTAAGACGGTGGGCAAACGCGAGACGGAAACTTCAACGGATTATAAGTTTGCTGTGACGAGCATGGGTATGAATGGGGCGGAGAGCACTTCTACTATCTATGTGACTGTAGGTAAGGAAGAAGGGGCTCAGCCGGAGTTTACCGAAGTGGTTCGCTGAGCTTTTGTTTAAGGTGTGTGCGGATGGCCCCCGTTTGCGGCTGAAGAGTATGTCGTCTGCTGAAAAATAATCAAGAAAAAGTGGCGGAATAGTTGGCGGGTAACGAAAAAAGGGGTACATTTGCAAAAGATAATATTTATAACTTTTAAAAACCACTAGTATTATGGGATTTTTGACTAACGATAAGCTCGTGATTGTGGGTGCCGGTGGCGCTATCGGTTCCACAATGGTGCAGTTGGCTCTGACGATGAAGCTGACTCCTAATGTGTGTCTCTATGATGTGTATGCTCCAGGTATGGAGGGCGTGATGGAAGAGATGTTCCATTGCGGATATGATGGTGTGAACCTCACCGCTACTACGGATGTGGCTGAAGCATTCAAGGATGCTAAGTACATCATTTCTTCTGGCGGCGCTCCACGTAAGGCTGGCATGACCCGCGAGGACCTTCTGGCTGGCAACTGCAAGATTGCTGAAGACCTGGGTAAGAACATCAAAGCATATTGCCCTGACGTGAAGCACGTGACTGTCATCTTCAACCCTGCTGACTTGACTGGTCTGGTTACGCTGCTGTACTCTGGCTTGAAGCCAGGTCAGGTGACTACGCTGGCTGCACTCGACTCTACTCGCCTGCAGTCTGCTTTGGCCAAGAAGTTTGGCGTGAAGCAGTATGAGGTGACTGGTTGTGCTACATTTGGCGGTCATGGCGAGCAGATGGCTGTGTTTGGCAGCGCTGTGAAGGTGGCTGGCAAGCCTCTGAACGAGCTCATCGGCACTCCTGCTCTTCCTGAGGAGGAATGGGAACAGCTGAAGGTGGCTGTGACGAAGGGTGGCGCGAAGATTATCGAGCTCCGTGGCCGCAGCTCTTGGCAGAGCCCTGCTTTCTGCTCTGTAGAGATGATTCGCTCTGTGATGGGTGGCGAGAAGTTCCGTTGGCCTGCAGGTACTTACGTGAACAACGAGAAGTACAACCACATCATGATGGCTATGGACACTACGCTCGACACGAACGGCTGCACCTACAAGATGCCTACTGGCACTCCTGAGGAGATGGCTAAGCTGGATGCTTCTTATGAGCACCTCTGTAAGATGCGCGACGAGCTCGTGACATTGAACATCGTTCCTCCTATTTCGGAGTGGAGCAAGATTAATCCAAACTTGTAATTTAATGAGAGATTAGGAATGGGGAATTAGGAGTTGAATGAACCAATGCTGGTTGAGACAATCCCTGATTCCTAATTCCTAATTCTTGTTTTTTATGAAGAAGTACGGAAAGTATACGCTTGTAGGTTGGAGTTGGCGCATTCTCTTGGGAATGGTGCTAACTCCAATCTTCTTGTTATTGTTGCTTTTCGTGCTGATTTATGTGCCTCCTGTCCAAAAGTATGCGGTGGATAAGGCCGCTGAGATGCTGAGTGAGGAAACGGGCATGGAGGTGTCGGTGGAGCGTGTGTGTCTGAAGTTCCCGCTTGACCTTTCGATGGGAGGGGTGCTGGCGGTAGATGAGGGCGACACGCTGCTGGATGCGCGAGAACTGGATGTGAGCGTGAGGGCTTTGCCGCTGTTCCGGCTGGAGGCGGAGGTGGATGGAGTCCATCTGTATGATGCCAAGTTGAACACGAAGGGAATGATTGACTTGTGTGTGTTGAAGGGTAACCTTGCCGAACTCAGTCTCAATTCTCACAGTACGGACATCAAGAATGGGCTTGCTGTGATAAATGAGGCTCTGCTGAGAGATGCCGACTTGACGGTCATCTTGGCAGACTCGGTGCCTGAGGACACGACTACGATTGATTGGCGTGTGCAGCTGGATGACTTGCAACTGAAGCGAGTGAAGCTGAACGTGTTGCTGACACCGAATGCGGACAGCACCTGGGTGGCTGCTGATATTGGCAACCTGCAGACGAAGGCTTTCCTTGACTTGAAGGAAGGGGCGTATAAGGTGGATTGGCTGGAGATGCAAGAGTCGATGGTGGCTTATGACCGCCAGAAGGAACCTCAGCTACCTCAGCAACTTGACCCTAACCATTTGCTGTTTGACGACATTCACCTTCGGGTGGATTCGCTTTCGGCGGTGGGTAAGGACCTCTCAATGCGCTTGAGCCAATTTGCTGCTGTTGAGCAATCGGGCTTGACCATTCAGGAGACGACGTGCCGATTGGAGATGGATTCTCTGTCGCTGACCATTCCGAAGCTTCATTTGAAGACGGCGGACAGCGACTTGACTACTGCCTATAAGATGGATTTGGATGCCTTTGATGAGGAGAATCCAGGCCAGTTCTCTGTAGTGAGTGAAGGGCAAGTGGGCAAAGGCGACATCTTGTTCTTTACCCGTATGGGAGGTCCGGACACGCGCGATGTGTGTTCAATGATGAACCAATGGTTGCCCGTGCGCCCTTCGGAGGTGCAGCTTAAGGCTGAAGGCAACCTGAAGGCACTCGATGTGAGCACGCTCTATCTGAAAGTGCCAGGACTGGCTCAGGTGGATGGTAAGGCAATGTTGTGGAATGTAGTGGACGACTTGTCATTGGAGACGAAGCTGAAGGCAGAAGATTTGCGTGGCGGAAAAGCTGACATTGAGGCAAGTTATGTGATGGCACAGGAGGCATATCGAGCCGATGTCAGACTGCATCAGTTTGTGCTCAATCGCTTTGTGCCGATGGCGGAACAGACGATGCTGTCGGGACATATGAAGGCTTCCGGCCATGGGTTTGACTTCTTCTCGCCCTCTACAACTCTGGAGGCGGATGTTTTGCTGACTGATGCCCGCATGGGAAAGATGAACTTGAGCAACATCACAGCTAATGCGACGAAGAAGGGTGGAAAGGTGCTGCTGGATTTGACAGCCGATAATAATCAGGTGCAGACAGACCTGACGTTTGACGGTGAACTGAAGAAGAATCTGTTGAAGGGCTTGCTGAATCTTCAATTGCCTTGGCTGGATGCTCAAGCTATGGGCTTCAGTGAGGATGTGTTGCAGGCCAGCACGAGCGGAACAGTGGAACTCTCCTATAACATGGACAAGCTCTTCCGTGTGGATTCCCACATTGATGCGCTGAGTTTGAAACTGGGTAACGACAGCATCTTGACAGAGACTTTCGACTTGAAGGCTGAGGCCAAGAAGGACACTACGTTTGCCATGCTGCAAACAGGCGACTTGGATTTCTCGTTCTTCACCCCAAACAACATGTTTAACCTGATGCCCAAGATAGAGAAGCTGGAGAAGGAAACGATGAAACAGTTCAAGAAGCGTGATGTGGACTTGAATGTCTTGCGCTCCTACTTGCCCGAACTGTGGGTGCATGCCTCTGCCGGCAAGCAGAATCCGTTGATGGACGTGCTGAAAGTGTATGGCATACAATTCGATGAATTTGTGGCGCATGTGGAAGCATCTCCTGAAACAGGTTTGATGGGTAAAGGACATGTGTATTCCTTCAAGACGGATAGTGTAAAGATTGATACCGCCTTCTTTGACTTGGCACAAGATTCTGCGAAGTTGGATTACCACGTGGGCGTGCAGTGTAAGGAACAGTTGTTGCTGCCTGCTTTCCGTGCTTATGTGGATGGATTCCTGAAGGCGGATGAAGTGGATGCTCATCTCACCTTCTTCGATAAACAGGGAAAGAAGGGCATTGATTTGGGTGTGAATGGTGTGGCCAATGATTCATGTGTGACCTTCAGCCTTTATCCACAGCATCCTATTATTGCGTATCGTGAGTTCGCTCTGAATAGCGACAACTACATAGTTACCCGTCCTAATCGGCCTATCATGGCAGATGTGCGTCTGGCCAGCATGACTGATAGCGCTTATGTGGCCGTGTATGCCGATGAGAGTGACATTGGTAAGCAAATCGCCAATGTGATTGTGAATGACGTGAACCTGAAGGAAATCCTGACGGTGGTGCCTATTCCGGGATTGCCTAACATGACGGGCATGCTGGCGGCAGATGCTACCTACATAGACCAAGGCGAGAACTTCATGGTGGAGGGAACACTGGATGTGAACCGCTTTACTTATGAAGGTATGTCTGTGGGCAATGTGGGCACTCGCTTCACCTATATGCCACAGGGAGAGACGATGCATACGGTGGATGCAACACTGGCCCTTGATGACCGTGATGTGATTCAGTTGGATGGTACATATCTGGCGGAAGGAGAGGGTGCTCTTGATGCTAATATGGCCTTCATGGATGTGCCCATGTCGATGTTCGACGCATTCATGCCGAACCAGTTATTGGCCTTCAACGGTCTCTTGGCTGGTAACCTGAAGGTGACAGGACCAATGAGTGCTTTGCTCTTCAATGGTGCTCTGCAACCGAAGGATGTGCATGTGCTCTCTAGGCCTTATAGTATTGACTTGGCATTGGATAATCAGCCCATACCATTCAACAATAGCCGCGTGGACTTCAATGCCTTCAAGTTCTATGGTGCTGATGACAATCCGCTTACGCTGAACGGTTATGTGGATTTCGCTGACTTCTCAGAAATATTTATGTCGCTCTCGCTGATGGGACGCAATTTTCACGTGATAGAAGCAAAGCCTGCAGCCAAATCGCTTCTGTATGGTGATATGTATGGCGACTTTTTCGTGCGTGTGCTGGGCTCTACGCAAGACATGACGGTGCGTGGCATGGTGCGTGTATTGCCTACGACCAACATCACTTATGTGCTGACAGATACGCCTCTTTATCAGACGGACCGTCTGGAAGATATCGTGACATTTATCGATTTCAACGCTCCTCCACCACCTCGTGACGAAATGGTGAAGAAGACCTTTATGGGTATGGATATGAACCTGACACTCAGCATTGAGGACGGTGCCAAACTGAATGCAGACCTTTCTGCTGACCATGAGAGTTACGTGAAGGTGCAAGGAGGTGGCTCTGTCACCATGACCTACACGCCTGAAGGTGTGCTGAACATGCAGGGCCGCTATACCATCAATGAGGGTGAGATGAAATACACTCTCCCGGTAATTCCGTTGAAAACCTTTACCATCCATAATGGTTCATACATCGAGTTTGCTGGCGAACCTGCTAATCCTGTGCTTAACATCACAGCTACTGAGCGTGTGAAGACAACCGTGGGTGAAAGCGATGGAACCAGTCGAAGCGTAGCATTCGATGCGGGTTTGAAGATCTCGAACACGCTCTCGAACATGGGACTGGAGTTCATCATCGATGCGCCTGAAGATATTACCGTTCAGAACGAACTGGCTGCTTGCTCGGCTGAGGAAAAGAACAAGTTGGCCGTAGGCATGCTTGCCACCGGCATGTACCTCTCAGGCTCAAACAAGAAAGGCTTCACAGCAGGCAATGCGTTGAACAGTTTCTTGCAGAACGAAATTAACAACATCGCAGGCAAGGCGATGTCCACGATGGTGGATGTGAACGTGGGCATGGAACAGACCACGCGTGATGACGGAACCACCCGAACCGATTACTCGTTCAAATTCTCGCGCCGCTTCTTCTCAGACCGACTCAATGTGGTGATTGGAGGTAAGGTAAGCTCCGATGGCGGTAGTGAACAGTATCACGAATCTGGTGCCTACATTGATGACGTCTCATTAGAGTGGAGGCTTGACAATGGTGGCACGCAGTATGTGCGGCTCTTCCATGAAAAGGACTACTCAAACTTGATTGAAGGAGAGTTGGACAAGAATGGTGCAGGTGTGCTGTTGCGCAAGAAGATGGACAAGTTCTCCGACCTATTTATCTGGCGTAAGAAGAAGGAAGAAGTTCCTCCGATGAGGAGAAGGGAGCAAGCGCCAGAAAGCGGAGCACAAGAGGACAACCATGAAAGGGAAATCACAGACAGGAATGTAACGCAGCAATGAAGAAGCAATTACTATACATATTATATATAATAGTGGCACTGGTGCAGGCTGCATGCTCCACCACCTCCAACCTGCCAGAAGGCGAGGTCCTCTATACAGGTATAGACAGGGTGAAAGTGCATGATAAGCTGGGTACAACAGAGGAAGAGAATGCCCTTCTGGAAGTACAAGCTGCGCTTGACTATGCACCAAATGGCTCTTTCATGGGTAGTTCATTTGCTCGCTCTCCTTTACAGGTCGGTTTGTGGGTGTACAATGCCTATGTGAACCAGCCACGTGTCGGCTTTAACAAGTGGATGTTTAATTCGTTTGCTGCGCAGCCGGTGACTATGACTCATGTGTCGCCAGAGACGCGTGTGAAAGTGGCTACCAACCTCCTGCAGAACTACGGCTATTTCAGAGGAAAGGTGGGTTATGAGATTGTTGAACAGAAAAATCCGAAGAAGCAAAAGATTGCTTACGACGTGAAGTTAGGGCAACCCTATCTGTTCGACAGCATCCGTTATGCCTTCCCTGAGTTGGAGGACAGCATCATTCACTCTTCTATAGACGAGCCATACATACGGAAGGGCTCTCAGTTTTCCACCCTTGACCTCACCAATGAGAAGACTCGTATCGTCACGGCTCTTCGCAACAATGGCTTTTATTATTACAGGCCAGATTATGTCACATATCTTGCCGACTCCGTCAATACCCCGTATCGGGTAAACCTTTTGGTGGCTGCAGATTGGGATATGCCAGAGAAAGCCAAGCGGCAGTACTATTTCGGAAAGGTGAGCACATACATCCGTCAGAACATGCGTAGCAGTGAGGGTGTGAAGCGTCGTGCGGCTGGTACTACAAACACCTACGATGACTCGCTCGTGATGCGCAGCTTAAAAGTGGCATACCAAGGAGATCGCATGCCGATTGCTCCCCGTGTGCTATTCAAGAATTTTAAGTTCCGACGCCGGCAGCTGTTTAATCAATCCAGCGTGGACCAGACATTGGCTAACCTGCACAGTATGGACATCTTTTCTGGTGTCAAATTCACGTTTACGCAGCGCGAGGCTACAGATAGCCTTTCTGTTCTCAACTCCCAGCAGGCACTGGCGTCCGATACCATTGATATCCGCCTTGACCTGACGCTTGACCAGCTGATGGACACGGAGATAGACTTCAACATCACTCAAAAGTCCAATTCACAGATAGGCCCCAACTTGGGCATTACCCTCTCCAAGCGTAACGCCTTCCATCACGGTGAGACACTTTCTGTGGGGCTGAAAGGAAGTTACGAGTGGCAGACCCAAAAGCAGTTTGGCCAAAATAAGCGTATAGACTCCTACGAGATAGGCGCTGACATCTCTCTGGCTTATCCTTGGATTGCTTTCCCTTGGCTCAACAAGCGTTTCTACAAGTATCCCACATCCACACGTTTCCGTGTGAATGTCAATCAACTGAACCGTGCTAACTACTACCGTCTGATGTCCTTCATGGCAGAAGCCACGTATGGCTTCCAAACTTCACGCTCATGGAGCCATCAACTCTCTCCCTTCACCATTTCCTACAACAAAATGCAGGAAACGACGGCCCGTTTTGACTCTATTGTGTCACGCAACTCCGCCCTTTATGTCTCGTTGCGTGACCAGTTCATTCCTGCCATGCAGTATTCCATCATCTACGATAACACCTGGAACAATCGTATTCCGCACTCCATGCACTTTGAGGGCACGGTGAAGGAATCAGGCAACTTCCTCAATCTAACCAACTCTTTGTTGGGCTTTGACTATTATCAGAAGGACAAGAAGTTGCTCTTCACTCAATATTCACAGTTCCTCAAGTTCCTGTTTACCCTCAAGAATACATTCCATCTTTCGGATAAGACCTCTATTGCCACGCGTGTGCTTTTGGGTGGTATTTGGACTTATGGAAACTCTAACTATGCCCCCTATAGCGAGCTCTTCTACATTGGTGGTGCCAACAGCATCCGTGCCTTTGCCGTGCGCAGCATTGGCCCTGGTCGTTACCAAGACACTAATGGTCGTGGCACTTATCTAGACCAATCAGGTGACATGAAGTTGGAAATGAATGCAGAGTATCGTTTCCCTTTGGTCAAGGCTCTTCAGGGCGCTCTCTTCCTCGATGCAGGTAATGTGTGGCTCATGCATGGTGACGACCAGCATCCGGGTGGACGCTTTGGAGACGGTGGCTTTTTCAAGTCTTTGGCAGTAGGTACAGGCGCAGGTATTCGCTACGACCTTGAGTTCCTGATTCTTCGTTTTGATGTCGGTGTCGGCATCCATTCCCCTTACGATACGGGAAAATCCTCCTACTACAACATGCGCAAGTTCAAAGACAGCCTCGGTTTCCACTTTGCAGTAGGCTATCCATTCTGATGGTTCCTTCCTCAAGCAAGTATAGCATAACAAATAGCCATAAAGTCCCATTCGACTTTATGGCTATTTTCGTTTCCTTGTATGCAAGGCCATCGTATTTCTTGAATCCTCATTATCTATCCACAGCACTTTGTCTTTGGTCGGTGCTTATCTGTAAATAAAGAAAGAACCTCCATCGCTTTGTGCATATCTCTGGAGCAAGGTTTGTATGTAAGTTGCATTGTCGCGGACGCGTTGCTCGTTGCCGTCATAGCCGTTGATGAGAACGAGTAAGTGACGGGTTCCAAGGGTCATCTTCGTCCGTTCATTATCGCTTGTGGGAGTTCCCACACCGCCTTGCTCGTCACGATACACGGGCAGACCATGAATATTGATGAAGCCACGTCCGATGCCTTCATACGGTTCTCCTTCACGTCCGATGCCTAAAGTGAGTGTATCACCTACAAATTTGTCTGCATCAAAGCCTCCGATGCTGTATCCGTAGGCAATGGATGCCAGATTGATGAGGTCAACAAGCGTGTCTCTTTGGTAGAGTTCCTTGCCTTGGAGCATGCGGCGTATCAGCGCCTCGGAAGCCGGACGGTATCTGGAAGGGTCTTTGCCACAAGCCCTGTACACTCTTCTGGTGGCCGATATGCTGGTCAACTCCTTCAGCGATTCTGTGGTCAATTCTTTACGGAACCGTTCTCCCAATAAGCTAATCTCTGTCCACAATGCTTCATTGTAAGGTGAATTGACCACCTCAGCCTCTAGACATGCTCCGACAAATTCAGGGCAGATTTGCTCTATCTCATTTGATACGATTACTTTCATGGGGAAAAAGTGCTTACAGATGGTGTTGTCCCTTGTTTTTGGTGAAGATGCCGAAGTGTACTGAGTGGCAGGGGCACCGGTGATAGCATCGGAGACAACCCGTGCAGTTCTCATGCTTCCAACGAATATTGTCATCTGCATCGAGGGTGATGTTGCCTTGAGGACACTCACGGACACAGCGCTTGCAGTGTATGCAGTGTATATTTGTGTGAAAATATTTGTCAGTGACGAGGAAACGGTTGAAGACAGGACGTAGCACGTATGTCTTCAGCCAAGCAGCACCTCCTCTTACCACTTCTGTCTTTCTCTCACGCTTTCCGATGCTTTCGGCAATGGCGGGCAAGCGTTTCAAGGTCTCTTGCACCTTAGCTTTCGCCACATCGTAGGGGTCAACGTCAAAGCCAGGCAGACACACATACGTGTTAGGCATGTGGACCGAGAAAGCTGCATCCAGCTTTCCCTCCAGCAGTTGGTTGAGGATGGTATCGGCATAACCGATGTCATCTCCACAAGTCATGACGGCCCATACGTACTTGGCAGTCTTGATTTCCTCCAAATGCTTCTGGATATACTGTGTAACCACTTTAGGAACGCCCCATGCGTAGATAGGAAAGATGAGTCCAAAAGAGTCTGTCTCATCTTGGAGCAGTCCTTGGAGTTTATCAGCCACCCATTGGCTGTTGCCCGTACCGGAAAAACAATATATCATATCTCTTGCCTTTAATTCTCAACCATCCTAAACACTCGAATGCCTGTGTGCTTAGGCTGCTTCATCTCATATTGGTAGAAAGTCTCCTTGCTCATGAGCACTTTCTTGTAGAGGCTTGAGGCATGGAGCAGATGGAGACGCCCGTTCTGCCAAAAGGCGATGCCGATGTGACGGGTGTCAAGACCGTCGTTGTTGGTCAGCATGGCCACGATGTCGCCATCTTTCACCGCCTTCAATGCGTTGCTTTGCTTCCAAGCCAGATTCTGCTTAGGAATAAAGCGGAACCTTTTCCCGTTGCTGGCCTGTTCATACGCTTCGATGGCGGGCACAAACTCGGGGTGGTTCTTCAGCTGCTTGTATAATGTGGGATGAGCAGACATGTAGTTAATGTTGATGGTCTGCACAGCTGTGAAAGCTCCCCAAGGAGCCGATTGAGGAGCGATGTCCTTCACGATGCCCAGTTGCTCGTTGTCTTCGGCCCACCATGTGAAATAATGGAGGCGTGAAGTGTAGTCGGTCATTTGGCCCTGACGGAACCGGATGCGGGTGAGATTGTCACAGAAATCGTCAAAGGTGCGTTTGTCCTGCAAGTCACACAACGCAAGCGCCACCACCGTCTCGACGAAAGTGGTGCAGTCCAGTTCATGAAGATTGACAATGAGATGCTCAGAGTCGCCCAGTTCAAGCGTGTGAGCCACATAAGGAAGCCCCAGAAACTTCTTGCCAAAATAGAAGACACGGTTTTCGTTGCCTCGCTGCCTTGTTGCCTCGTCCAGCAACTGCACCACACGGGCGCTGTCTTCTGGTGTGTACTCTACATACTTCGCATATGTGCAGAGCCAAGTGCATACAACAAGGAACAATAGGGCAATTCGTTTCATAGGGTAGAGAAACCAAAAAAGATAGACTATTGAGGACGCTCGTCCTTGGCATCCTTCTGGGCTTGTTCGCTCAGTTGAGAAGAGAGGTCCTGCTTTCCATTCACAACAGTCCTGCTGTCCACAAGGTTCTGCATGAAAGTGCTGGCGCGGCTAAGTAGTTCACAGTCATCGCTGATAAGGTTGACGAGACGGTTAAGCTGATCTATTTGTTTCTTCTTGGTCATAGGTGTTTTGTGTATTCTTGGGTGCAAAGGTAATGGTTTTAATTTATAATTCATCATTCACCATTCATAATTTATATGTTAAAAATGCATATTCCAATTGCCCTGACGCTTAAGTTGCCGGTTGTTAGGTGATTGAATTGATGCTCTTCGAGAGCTTTCATATAGGGCAATGTCTCCACTGTTCGCCTTTGACATTTGACCTCACCCCTTTCGCTTTATATCTGCATCACGTCTGCTCATTATTGATTTTTCACATTCCACATTCCACCTTTCACATGAAAAAGTCGTACCTTTGCGGCTCGATACAGACAAAAACCAATCATAAATGAAAACTAAAAACTTTTTGATGATGATGACAATGGCAGCATCGACAATGGTGAATGCCCAGACTATGGGTATCAAGTTGGAGAACATGGACACGACTGCCAAGCCTGGCACAGACTTCTATCAGTATGCCTGTGGCGGTTGGATTGCGAACAATCCTCTCAAGCCCGAATATTCACGCTTCGGCAGTTTTGATGTGGTGGCAGAGGAGAATCAGAAGCGCATCCGCGAGATTATTGAAGGATTGGCAGCTCATCCACAGGAGCGTGGCTCCCTGGGTCAGAAGATAGGCGACCTATATGCCCTGCGCATGGACTCTGTGCGTCAGAACAAAGATGGCGTTAAGCCTGTGCTGGCCGACCTCAAGCGTGTGGCAAAGGTGAAGAGCACCCCTGAACTCATTGCTCTCATGAACAAGATGAACCAAGAAGGTGTGGGCTTTGGCGAACTGTGGGGCTCATACATCAGCGCCGATATGATGAACTCCACTCAGAATCTGCTGGAGCTTTCTCAGGGCGGATACTCCATCGAGCGCGATTACTACGTGAAGGACGACGAGGCCAACAAGAAAATACTTGAGGCCTACAAGGCACACATCGTCAAGATGTTCCAGCTCGTCGGTGAAAAGCCCGCTGCCGCACAGCAGAAGATGGAGAACATCTTGTCGCTGGAGACACGCATGGCCAAGGCCGGACGTGACAATGTGGCGCTGCGCGACCCTGCTTCAAACTATAACAAGATGTCATTCTCTGACTTTGTCAAGGAATATGCCGGTTTTGACTGGAAGACCTACTTTGACATGCAGGGCATCACCGACATCGACTCCCTCTCTGTAGCTCAGCCCGAAGCCGTAAAAGAGGCTCTCGCCGTGTTGGCTGACACTCCTGTGGCCGTACTCAAGGACTGGGTACAGTGGCAGATGCTCGATGCAGCAGGTTCCATGCTGGGTGACAAAGTGTATGAAGAGTTCTTCGACTTCAACGGACGCATCATGACCGGAGCACAAGAGCCCCGTCCTCGCTGGAAGCGCAGCGTGAGCGTGGTCAACAGTATCCTCGGTGAAGCTGTAGGTCAGCTCTACGTGGAGAAGTACTTCCCACCAGCTAACAAGGCGCGCATGGAACAGCTTATCAAGAACTTGCAGATAGCCCTTGGCGAACGCATCGACGCACAAGAATGGATGAGCGAGTCCACCAAGAAGGCTGCTCACGAGAAGCTTGACGCCTTCTATGTCAAAGTGGGTTATCCCAACAAGTGGCGCGACTACTCAAAGCTCGATATCGACCCTGCCAAGACACTCTATGAGAACATGAAAGAGGTGTCCAAGTGGGCACACGCAGATATGTTGGCTCGCAAGTGGAAGAAGCCAGTTGACCGTGACGAGTGGTACATGAATCCACAGACCGTTAACGCCTACTACAATCCTACTACCAACGAAATCTGCTTCCCTGCAGGTATTCTTCAGTATCCTTTCTTCGACATGGAAGCCGATGATGCCTTCAACTATGGAGCCATTGGCGTAGTCATCGGTCACGAGATGTCACATGGCTTCGACGATCAGGGCCGTCAGTTCGACAAGGATGGTAACTTCCGCGACTGGTGGGCAGAAGGCGATGGAGACAAGTACAAGGAGCGTGCCCAAGTCATCAAGGACTTCTTCTCAGCCATTAAGGTGTTGCCCGACCTCAATGCCAACGGCGACCTTTGCTGTGGAGAGAACCTCGGCGACCACGGTGGCATCAAGTTTGCCTATACCGCCTTCAAGAATGCGACTAAGGATAATCCACTGCCCGTGAAGAACGGCTTCACACCAGAGCAGCGCTTCTTCCTCTCCTATGCCGGCGTGTGGGCAGGCAACATCACCGAGGAGGCCATTCGCAACCTCACCACCAGCGACCCTCACTCCCTTGGCCGTTGGCGTGTCAACGGAGCCCTTCCACTTGTGGATGCATGGTACGATGCTTTCGGCATCACCGAGAGCGACCCCATGTTCGTGCCAGCCGACAAGCGTGTGAAGATTTGGTAATACAGCCGATTCCTACACAGGAAGGAACCACCTTCCACTTTCAATAACAAGCAAGCCCCAATGCATTCGTGCGTTGGGGCTTGCTCGTTGATATGCCGCCTTCTCCCTTGCTTCCACAGCCCCAAAATCGGTCTGAGTCACACCGATGGTGGCGGTGTGACTCAGACCGACCATGCCGGTGTGACTCACACCGCCAAAGTGGTGCAGGAAGAGGGGAAAAAGAAAGGGACTGTGTCGTTGATTCGGCACAGTCCCGTCATGAGTGAAATGTCGTTTCGTCTCTTATGAAAAATTATTTGGAGAGCTTGGCAGAAGAGATAGTGAGGGTAGAGGTGGGCAGGCTGCTCTTGATGGCAACTTGCATGCGTCCACCTTTCTCTGTGCTGCGTACGACTAACAGAGCACGGCCTTTCCAAGTGGTGACTCTTGCGGAGGTGGAAGGCTCACGGTCTTTAAGGTCGGCTGAGGCAAAGGCCATGAGTTTGCCTTGTCCATTGACTAATGCCTCGCATGGAATGGCGGCATCGGGGCAGAGGCGACCTTCGCTGTCTGTCACTTCAACGGTGATGTATGCTAGGTCCTGACCATTTGCAGCGATGGTGGAGCGGTCGGCTGTGAGGCGCAGTCTTGCAGGTTCTCCTGCTGTGCTGAGTGTGACGCTCTTGCCGTCAGCTTCAGCACGCAGGGTGCCTGGTTCATAAGGCAGAGTGAAGACTGCCTTGAACTCTGTGTTGCGGCCAACAGCTTTTGTTCCGACGAGCTTGTTGTTCAGATAGAGCTTCACTTCTGGCGCCTTTGTGTACACTTCCACTTCGATGGGCTTGCCTTCCCATCCTTTCCAGTTCCAGCTTTCCCATGTGGGCCATACGCTCCATGAGGTTTCGTGTATCTTGCCTCGATAGCCATCAGGCTCTTTCACTGCCATGTAAAGGGGCGCAGAGTCTTTCCACAGCGTCTCGCGGTAGTGGCTGATAGGCTTGCGCCAGCCTGTGATGTCCACATCGCCACAGTAGGCTCCATGCCAGTCGGGCTGTCCGCCTTCAACGTATGATTCTCCAGGGCGCTCGCCCTCATAGTAGTAACGGCCAATGCCTGATTCACCGAGGTAGTCGAGACCTGTCCATACGATGTCGCCTACCACATAGGGATAGTCGTGCACGATGGCCCAGTTGCCAAAGGCATGGCGAGGATAGCTCTCTGTCTGCCACATGACGCGCTGAGGGTCGCGTGCATGGTCGCTGGCATGCTTGTGAATCATGTAGTTGTAGCCTACTACGTCGAGTACTTCGGCATGTGGGTCGTAGATTTCCCAGTCGCGGTCCCATGCGCAGAGTGCCTCAGTGACGGGACGTGTAGTGTCCAGCTCAAGGATAGCCTTCTTCATCAAGCGAGCTGTGGTGACGACGCGGATATCCTTACGTTCGATAACTTCGTTACCGATGCTCCACGAGATGATGCTGGGATGGTTGCGGTCGCGAAGCACCATTGTATGGAGGTCCTGTCGGTAGCATGAGTCGATGACGGTGGAATAGTCGTGAGCCAACTTGGCAGAACGCCAACCGTCGAAGGCTTCACCGATAACGAGCATGCCGATGGAGTCACAAGCGTCGAGGAACGCACGGGTAGTGGGGTTGTGTGAGGTGCGGATGAGGTTGAAACCTGCATCTTTCATCTGTCGCACCTTCCGTATCTCTGCTGCATCGAAAGCCATGGCTCCGAGCACGCCGTCGTCATGGTGTACGCACGCACCGTTGATGGGCAGTGGTTTTCCATTGAGCAGGAAGCCTCGCTGTGCATCGAAAGAGAAGGAGCGGACACCGAACCGTACTCGTTGCTGGTCGGTGATGGTACCTGCCTCATTCAACTCTACTCGTGTCTCGTAGAGGTATGGGTTGTCAGGCGACCACAATTGGGGTCTTTGTATGTCATAGGTTGTCGTTACGGTTTGGGTTTGATGGGCAGGAACTGCAACTTGCAGCTTGCTGCCACCCACTACGACTGTGGCGTTTCTGTCGTGGTCGGACTCGTTGGCAACGGCTACTTCTACCTTGACTTGTGCTTTATCGGCAGAGATTTCTGGGGTTGTCACGAATACACCGTTCTCGGCAATGTGTAGGGCTGGCATTGTCTCGAGCCATACGTGGCGATAGATGCCTGAACCAGAGTACCAACGGCAGTTGGGCTGCAGGCTGTTATCCACCTTAACAAGCACTTCGTTAAGGCGCTTGTCCTTGCGCAAATAGGGTGTGGCATCGATGGTGAAGGGGGTGTATCCGTATGCGTGCTGTCCTGCCTTCTGCCCGTTGATAAACACTTCTGCGTGTTGATAGACGCCTTCAAAGTGGAGTTTCACCAGTTCTGCCGCAGGGGTCTTGAAAGCCTTCTTATATTCTCCTTTGCCACCTTGAAACCAGCCTCCGCCTGTGCCAGTGGCTCCTGTGGAAGGGTCGGATGCAGTGTAGATGTCCCAATCGTGGGGCAAATCGACTGTGATGGTTTTCCCTTGTTGTGTGAACTGCCAGCTGCTGTCAAATAGAGTTTTGTTTGTCTGAGTAGCAGGCGACGTTTTTCTCTGTGCTTGAATTGTCATGGCGGTTGTGAGGGCCATGAACAGAATAATGCTTTTTTTAATCATAGATTATCAATGTACTAGGTGTTCTGTTTTTATTAGTGGGGTGAGATTTGGGTGTCATAGTGATAGCCTTTCGAGTGAAAAGCTGGATGACGTGGAGAAATATTTACTCATTCCTTATTTTGCAGGGCTTACCAACCGTACGCCATAGATTTCTCCGATTTGTTTGTGTGGCTTTGCTACGAACTTTACTCGAATCTGCTGTTTGCCTTTCAGCATGCTTGCAGGGATGCTGAAAGTCTCGTATTTGAACTCGGAAATTCTGTATTTGCCAGTATTGTTGATGGAGGTGAGTAACTGGTCGTCGATGAAGACGTCGAACTCATGGCTCTTCCATTCGCCAACTCCCCAGAATTTCAGACGGAGCGAGAGGTCGGTGCGTCCAGCAGTCTGCATGAGGTAGCTGAAATAGTGCCCATTGCTGGCATCACGCCAGAATACGTCGTTAGTGTTGCCTGTTTGAGACTGGTCGGTCTCCATGCGGTGGTCAGTCTCGGGTTGCTGTTCGCCGGGCTGCACTTTGTCTATGGTACGGGCTTCGAGGGCTTGGCGCTCCTGCTCTTCTTTTTCCAGTTGCTGTAGATAGCTCTTGTAGCTGCTTTCGGAGAGGGCAAGCCAGTAAATCATGTAACGGGAATCATGTATTTCGAAGAAGGGTTGCAACTCGTTGGAGGTTGCATTCTCCATCTTTGTGTTGAGAGTAAAATGCAAGGGTTTGCCTGCGATGGGGCTTAGTTGGTCGGCTATCTCATCGATATGATCGTTGATGAGAATGGGGGCTTTGTTGACGGGAAGCTTCTTGCCGCCAGCATACTGTCCGAAGCGGCTATCGTCGGCCACGAGGTGCGCCAAATCTTCTGTGCCTGTCTTCATGCCTAAGAGGATAGGACCATGCATCAGCGCAATATACTGCGGTACGTTGGGCAGGTACTTGATGCTGTTGTGCATGGGGAAGGTGATGTTGACTACATCGCCTTTCTTCCACTTGCGGTCAATCGTGACGTAGGATGAAGGGCCGCTGATAATGCTTACGGGCTTGCCGTTCACTGTCACAGCGAACTCACCTGGCTTTACCCAGTTGGGATAGCGCACCAGCAAGGGGAACTGGCCCTTACCGCTGGTGATGGTAATACGGCTGGATTCGCTGTATGGGAAAGAGGTCTCTTGACGCAGACTGATATTCTTCTCTTTCCAGTTCAGTTCTGAGGCTACGAAGAGGTTCACGTAAAGGGCATCACCCATGTGCGTGTAAATGAACTGTCCGTATTTGCCATGGTTCTCCATGCCTGTACCTACACAGCACCACATAGCCTCGTTGGGAGCGGAATAGTTGCGGTAGTGGCGTGGACGAGCAGGCGTAAAGTACACGTAGCCTCCGTGCTCGGGGTGTTGTGAAGAAAGGATATGGTTGAAGGTGGCCAGTTCGTAGTAGTCTGCATAACGGGCTTCGGGATTACGGCGGTGCAGGTCCTCGGTCAGTTTCAGCATGTTGTTGGTGTTACAGCTCTCAGGACCGTCAATGTCGTTGATGAAGTCTGTGCATGCCTCCTTGCTGGGAAAGTGCTCTCTGCGTGAGTTGCCGCCAAATGCGAGACTGCGTTCGCCTGTGACAATGTCCCAGAAGAAGTTGGCTGCCTCATGATAGTTCTCATCATTGGAGAGCTCACTGATGCGTTCAAATCCCACCACTTTGGGCACTTGTGTGTTGGCATGCATATTGTCGAGACAGTCTTGTCGTTGCGACATGGGGGTAAGCAGTCGACGGTGCGAGAAGCGTGTGGCAGCCTTGAGATATTTGGTGTCTTGGGTGATGGCATAGGCATCGGCCAGTACTTCGTTCATGCCACCATGCTCATTGCCTAGCATCTGTTCCATCTGTGTATCGCTGAGATTCGCTGTCAAGTCAATAGCCCAGTCACAGAAACCCAGAAATAAGGTTTTAGCTTGCTCATTGCCGCAGTAAAGCCATGCGTCGCGCAGACCAGCATACATCTTGTGCAGATTGTAAAATGGTGCCCACGAACCGAAGTACACACCGAAATCTCCTTTTTTGAAATTGCTCCAGATGCGGTCGCTATTGGGCATGCCGCCCACATAGCCTTTGCCCCATCCGGGATGGTTCTTGGCATTGGCCTCTGCGCATAGTTGCAGCTCGCTAATCATATACTCCATGCGCTGTCGGCATTCGTCATTGCCTGTGGCTGCATTCATCGCCATAGCTGTCAGATAATGACCTCCTACATGGCCGTCGAGTCCGTCCCAGTTGGGATACGTCTTAGCTTTGGACTCTAATCCGGCTTCTTTCCGATAGGGAGCCAGAAGGCGGTCGCAATTGTATTGCAACAGAGTCTTGATGTTTAGGTCGCGTGCTTTCTTTAACGGACCATCCAATAGGGTTACATCACCGAGGGGAAACTCGTCGTGATACAGTTTCTCCTGTGCATGGGCCGCTGTCACAGCAGCGGCCATCAGCATAGTTGTCAGTATTCTTTTCATATCTCGTAGTTGTTACGTTGTTCTCTTGTGATGCCCCTGAATTGGAATGATGGTTCGTTCCCTATTTCTTGATTTTCAACACCGGCATGATGTTGTTGATAGGTTGGGGCAGTGTGACAGTGAGGGCATCTTGGGTGCGCTGGAACTTCACTTTGCCATAGCCAAGCAGCTCTATGCTCTTGATGGGTGAAGCAAAGTGCTCAGAACCTTCAGCAAGTGCTTTGATGGTCACTTGATGGTTCTTCGGCCAGGCAAGTGGAGTGATGTAGAGATATTTCTCTGTTTGATTGAAACGTATCTCATCGGCTCCAGCCTTGATGTACTGTCCATCGTTGAAGCCTTGGTCGTTGATTTTGATGTTGGCATTGGCAATGGGGCCTTCACCGAAAATCTTCCAAGGGCGAGTCTTCACGATGCTTTCGCTATTTATTTTCATCCATGCGCCAAACTCTTTCATGATAGCAAGCTCCTTCTCGTCTGGAGTTCCGTCGGCACGGAGGGGAACGGAGAGAAGCATGTTGCCATTCTTGCTGACGATGTCAACGAGTAGCTTAGCGATGGTGTGTGCATTCTTGTAGCCGTTGCGCTCATAGACGCCTGTGTTGTAGTGCCAGTCTCCGATGCAGTTGCAGCACTGCCAAGGACGCTCCATAATCTTGTTTGGCGCACCGCGCTCGACATCCCATACGAGGGCGTCCTTCATGTCCTCTTCTAGTATCTTGCCGAACACCACGGCTTGGTTCTTTCCTTTGTGTGTGGCCGCGCTATGGTTGTACATGTGGGCTGCTATCTTCATGCCTGCATCGCTAATGGGGTAGAAGGGCAGGACGGTCACATCGAAGTAGATAAGGTCTGGGTTATAGCGGTTGATAGCATCGAGCGTGCGGTTGTAGAAGTTGGTTACGAACTCTTGTGTAGGTAGGTTCGCACCATTCTGCCATCCCCACTGGCGATGAATCGCACCGTTGTCCCATGTGTTGTCAGAGAAGTCGTGCTCTTGTGCATAGAGTTTCTGTGGGTCAAGACCTTTCCACCACTTCTCTGTGCCGTCAGGATTGAGCTTGTAGCCGTCTTCCTTGGTTAGCCATCCGTCGTATTTCACTCCTCGCTTTTCGCCTTTGAGGTCGAAGCGGCGTGAGGGCTCGTACCATGTCCATGAATGGTCGGCATGGAAAGAGATGCCGAAAGGCAGTCCTGCTTTTTTCGCAGCTTTAGCCCATCCGTCAAGTATGTCTTTCTTTGGGCCAATGTTCTTGGAGTTCCACTCTTGATATTGGCTGTCCCAAAGGTCGAAGTTGTCGTGGTGGTTACCAAGGGCGAAGAAGTATTGAGCGCCACATTCTTCCTTGTAAAACTTTACGAGTTCGTCGGGTGTCCAGTTCTCGGCCTTGAAAAGGGGCAGTATGTCCTTGAAGCCTACTTCCGAGGGATGCCCATAGTGCTCACGGTGATATTTATACTGGTAATCTCCTTCAATATACATTTTGCGTGCCATCCAGTCACCGCTACCTTCTACGCATTGTGGCCCCCAGTGTGCCCAGATGCCAAACTTGGCATCGCGGAACCATTCGGGCACTTCGTAAGTCTTCAATGATTCCCAGTCTGGTGTGAACGCTCCTGTGGCCATGGGCTCGTCATTCTCTTGAACGGGAATCTGATAAGTCTGATTTTGTGCGGACATGTGTGCCGCAACTAGTGTCAGTGTAGCTAAAGTCAGTTGTTTGATAGTCATAGGGAATTTGTTTGTGTGTGACCTATAAAAGATAGGTCTTAATATTGAATGTTATCTTTGAATATGAGTTTTAATAGAGATAGAACATTCTTTCCATCATCTGCCACTTCTCGTTGCTGGTGGCTTGAGCATTGCAGCCTTGGAACTTTGATACGAAGGCTTCCCACTCAGCCTGACGTGGCAAGGTGGATAGTTGTTGCATCGCCTTGTCCCAGTTGAAGTCTTCGGGGGTATCGACTACCATCACGAGTCGAGTGCCGAGAATGTAGATCTCCATCTCAAGGATGCCTACGGCACGAATGCCGTCGCGTACCTCTTTCCAATGGAACTCTTTGGAGTGCCACTTGCGATATTCTCGAATCATGTCCGGATCATCGCGCAGGTCTAATGTCTGTACGTAACGTTTGGTCTTCATCTTTTATTGGTTGAAATATTTGAGTTGTATGAGAATCTTGTTACACTCTTGTATTCCTTACTTCCTTCTGATGACCAGTGGAATGGCTTCCTCGTGTTGCTGGCAGAAAGCGTTAGCATCTTTTACTACGAGGGCTAAGTAACCGCCACCTCCAGCTCCAGGCATCTTCCATGCCAAGACATCGGGCAGGGGAGCGTAGCGATCGATGTAATCCTTCACTCCAGGTTGAAGCATGGCGGGGAAGAGGGTTGTCTGTGCCTTGAATGAGTCTCGATAGGCTGTGGCGAATGCGTCGAGGTCTGTCTTCAGGATCGCTTGCCAGCAGTCGTCTGCTGCTTGTGCCAGCGCCTTGACATTGGACTCATTGATACACTTGCCTTCCACTACGGAGCAACCGGGACGTCGTGGGAACATGGGCACCATGCACAGATGGCTTTCCAACCATTGGAGAACCTGTTCGTCGGTGCATGACTCAATGCGTTCAGGCCAGTAATGAGCGTTGTAATAGTGGCGGCAGAGTCCAGGTACGCAGATACCGATGGCGTCTTGTGCACCGCTGATGATGCCGTCTGTGCGTTCGGGGTCATTCTCAAAGCAGAAGACCAGCTTAGCCAGCATCTCAGGGTCCATGTCGGGCAGGTGAACGGGCCAGATGCGTTTAATCTGGTTGCGTGTGGAGGTAGAAAGACCACATCGTTCACGAATCTCGAAAGTAGGCATGAGTGAAATGGTGATGGCCCATCCTGGTGCATAGGTGCTTACGTAAGGCTGGTCAATCCATGTGCCTGCAAGGTCAAGACGAGTGGGGATACCATTGGCCGGTTGTGCATCACCATTTGATTTATGGGCTAGAGTGGCCTTAATGCTGGTGCTGCTTCGTGCTTCTAGTCCCTCTGCAGGAGTGCGGTCAAGGACGATGTATTCGATGCCGTGCTCTTCGCAGAAACGACGCTTTTCTTCGCTGGAACCGTCCACATTCACCACAAAGCGGTCTGGTTTCAAGGCTTCCACTGTGGGAATGAAGTCCATAATGCCAGAGCCTTGATTGATGAAAGCATCCTTCACGTAGCGGATGCTCTTCACCATGAAGAGGCGTTCTTGCTCGGGGTACAGTGTCTTGTGGTTTTTATAATTGAGGATGGTTGCATCAGAGCCAATGCCAACATACAGTTCACCATATTGGCTTGCTTGTCGGAAGAACTCCACGTGTCCACTGTGGAGCAGATCGTAACAACCACTAACAAATACTTTCATAATGTGTGAGGTGTATGTAGCCTGAGGCGAGAAGTGAGAAGCGTGTGTGCCTCTTGCTTCTTGCCTCAGGCATATCTTATGATGTTTAAAACTTCACTAGAATTCTGAATACCTTTCCTGGATTCTCGCTCCACCACTGCATCGTTTCTAATGCTTCTTCTGGGCGAATAACCTTGGTGATGAGTTCTTCTACAGGGCATGTGCCGCGCTCCAGATAGCGGATAACACCTCGGAAGTCTTCAGGGGTGGCGTTGCGCGAGCCACGGATATCCAGCTCTTTCTGTACGAAAAGTTTGGTCTGGAAGGTGACGTCGCTCTTGGCATAGCCGATGCAGGCAACACGGCCAGTGAAGGCCACCTCATTGACTGCCATCTGATAAGTGAAGGGGTTGCCGACTGCTTCAATGATGACATCTGGTCCAAAGCCTCCAGTAATGTCTGCTAAACGCTGGTGCACGTCTTCCGTCTTGGTGTTGATAGCGTATGCTGCGCCCATTTGCTTAGCTAAAGCCAGTTTCTCGTCGTCGAGATCAGCAGCAATTACAGTGGCACCACGAGTGACGGCGCGTACAATGGCACCCATGCCTACCATGCCGCATCCGATGACCATCACGGTGTCGACATCGGTCACCTGTGCACGGCTTACCGCGTGGAAGCCTACACTCATAGGTTCAATCAGTGCGCTGGTCTTGGCGGAGAGACTGCCGGATGGAATAATCTTCTCCCACGGCATTACAATGTATTCCTTCATGGCACCATTGCGCTGTACGCCCAGCGTCTCGTTGTGCTGACAAGCGTTTACTCGTCCGTTGCGGCACGAAGCACAATGGTTGCAGTTGGTGTAGGGATTGCAGGTCACCACCATGCCTACTTGAAGGTTGGCGGGCACGTCACTGCCCACTGCCTCGATGACAGCACCAATCTCATGTCCTGGGATGACAGGATTCAGGGCCATGGTGTTACGTCCCATGAAGGTGTTCAGGTCGGAACCGCAGAAACCTACATATTCCAGTTTCAACAACACTTCGCCAGCCTTCAATGCTGCTGGCTTCTCCATTTCAATGATGTTCAACTCTTGAGAGTGACTAATCTGAATAGCTTTCATTATTTAGTTGTTTAATTGTTTGTATGCTCGATATCCATACACGATAATCACGAGGAAGCAAGCCAAAGGAAGCATGAACGACATGTTCACAGCTGGCATGCCCCAGATGGTGCCTTGGTCAATCATTAAGCCCTGTAGTGGTGGCATGAGCGCACCGCCCACAATGGCCATGACCAGAAATGCGGCACCAAGGTGAGTGTCCTTCGTGTCAACGTTCTCCAGAGCAATGCCATAGATGGAGGGGAACATGATGGACATGAAGAGACTGATGCAGACAAGGCTGTAAAGGCCCACCTCGCCTTCAATACAGATGGCGCCAAGTGTGCACACTGACGCTCCCACGCCAAAGATGGTAAGTAACTTGCGTGTATTGATGTAGCGCATGATGAAGGTGCCGATGAAGCGGCCTACCAGATTGAAGGACATAGCCACAATATTGTATAACTGGGCTGTGGCCTTATTGATGCCAAGGTGATCGGCATATTGGATGATAAAGGTCCACACCATAATCTGCGCAGCAACATAGCACACCTGCGCAAATACGCCTTCGCGATAGATGGTGTTGTGCCAGAGGTTCGATAAAGTTTTCTTTACCGTGTGTGTCTGTCCTGCTGCCTTTTGTTCCTCACTTTCCGTCTTGGGCATCTTGGTGAGAGCAATGACGATGAGTACGGCTAATACGACAAGACCGATGGCCACATAGGGGTCTCGGATGACAGCAAGGTCATGCAGACGGATGTCCGCCTTCTCCGCTTCGGAAAGGAACGGGAAGATGATTTGTCCTGCTTCATCACGCTTGTCAGACAGTAGATGTGGCAGCACGATGAATGATGCGACAGCCATGCCACTCAATGAGCCCACAGGGTTGAACGCCTGTGCAAGGTTTAGTCGGCGGGTTGAGGTTTCCTTCTCGCCTAATGAAAGGATGAAAGGGTTTGCCGTTGTCTCCAGGAATGCCAAACCAAAGGTGAGGATATAAAGCGAGATGCAGAAGAACGAGAACTCTTGCCACTCTGCAGCAGGAATAAACAAGAATGCTCCTATTGCATAAAGCGCCAGACCTAAAAGGATGCCGCTCTTGTATGAATACCTGCGGATGAACAGTGCGGCAGGAATAGCCATGGTGGCATAGCCTCCGTAGAAGGCAAACTGAATCAGCGATGCTTTGGCTGCCGACAGTTCCATGACTGTCTGGAATGCCGCTACCATAGGATTCGTGATATCGTTGGCAAAGCCCCACAGGGCAAACAACGACGTGATGAGGATGAATGTGAAAAGGTATTTCTTTGATACTAAAGGCTTTTTCATGATTGTTATCTATTATGCAGTTGATGCCAGAGATAGAATCGCCTTGTTCAGGGCGGATTATTCTGACATATTTTTTATATAAGGTAATTTAGGTAAGTTCTTGAACCCATAAAAATGTTCGGCATTCTTACCGAGAAAGAGTGCTTTATCCTTCTCTGCCAGTTCTGCCGACTTGGTAATGAAGTCGTAGGACATCTTGTAGGTGATGGCTGTAATGGTGCGGGGGTAGTCACTGCCCCACATCAACTTGTCCATGCCCACCCAGTCGGCTGCCTGCTTGATGCTGCGAATGGCAGAAGGGTAGGGGTAGAACTCTGCGTTGAAGAGCCAGGTGATGCCACCCGATTCAATCATCACATTTTCTCCTTCACGTGCCAGCAAGACTTGGTTCTTGAAGATAGGTGTGGTCACCATGCCGAAATGGCCAATCGCCACTTTCAGTTGAGGACATTCCTGAATCACTTCCTTCATCTCGCCAATTTGTTTCTCTTCCTCGCCCAGGCACATGGACAGCACCATGCTCTCTTCTTCCATGTATTTGAACACGGGCATTAGTCCCAGAAGCGACTCCTTCATGCGGTGTCCTGGAAATGCGATGCCCTTCATCCCAGCGGCGTGTACGGCTTTCGCTTCGTCAAGATCCCATGCCATGCCCATGCAGAAGAAACGCTCTGGGTATTGCCGTTGTACTTCCGTGAGATAAGCGTTTTGGTTACCATCAATCACTTCCTGTACCACCACAGCCGCGCCAACCTGTGCATAGTTCATGTTGGACAGCAGCACCTCTGCGGAGTTCTGCTCGTCAATCATGAATGGAGGCATCATCTGTACTTCCTCGTCCATAAAGATGCTCCTGCCATTCTTCATGGAAAGAATCCGTTTCCCGTCCACCCAAGTGTCTTGCTTCTTCCACAGGTGGGTATGTGCATCAATTATGAGTTGGCCCATGATACTCTCTTTTGTTGACCGATGATTTCTTGTACTTCCTTCACCAATTGCCAGTCGGGCTCTTCGTTGGCCCACTGGATGTTGCGCTTCACGTTCTCTGGGTTGGCTGATGAGAACAAGGTGCCGGCGATGCGCTCGTTGCTGACGGCAAATTGAATAGCCAGTTTCTCAATAGGGTAACCCTTCTCATTGCAATATGCCGCAGCTTTGGCGCAGGCCTCTACCAGAGGCTTTGGCGCAGGATGCCATGCTGGCACACCACGTTGTGACAACAGCCCCATGCTCAAAGGAGATGCGCTGATGACGCCAATGCCCTTAGACTCGAAGAAATCAAGGAAGTCCACCAGCTTGTCATCATTCAGGCAGTAGTGGCAGAAGTTCAGCACACTTTCGACGGTGCCTTCTTCCGAATGCTCAATCACCCACTTGAGGTTCTCCAGTTGCAGGTCGGTGATGCCCACATGTCCCACCACCCCCTTTTTCTTCAGTTCCACAAGGGCGGGGAGTGTCTCGTCCACAACCTTCTGCAAGCCACCTTCCATGGCTGCTTGGAACTCAATGTCGTGCACGTTGATGAGGTCAATGAAATCCACGTTCAAGCGCTCCATGCTCTCATACACACTTTCTGTAGCACGCTTGGCCGAGTAATCCCAAGTGTTCACTCCGTCTTTGCCATAGCGTCCCACCTTCGTGCTTAAGAAGTACTTGTCGCGTGGAATAAGTTTCAAAGCCTTGCCCAGCACCGTTTCGGCCTTGTAGTGACCATAATAAGGACTTACATCAATCAGGTTGATGCCGCCTTCGATGGCTGCTTCCACTGCCTGGATGCTTTCAGCCTCTTTTGTCTCATGAAAAACGCTGCCCAGCGACGATGCGCCGAACGCCAGATGGGATACTTTCATCCCAGTTTTGCCCAGTTCTGTATACCGCATGATATTGTATGATTAGTTTTTCTCTTGCAAAGGTACGTGTTCCTATTTATATATAATGGGATAAAATGTTACAAAGATAGCACAAAATTATCTTTAGGGCATTATAAAGGCCGGAAATCGAGGGAGACTGTGTTAAAATGGCGTAAGTTCAACATCCTAAAAAACGACGTGCCCCACATCGGCTCGTCGTAGAGCCCCACATCAGCCAACCGATGTGGGGCACGTCGCTTCAGAGGTAGTCAAGGCCTATTTTATGACGCAGCCTCTTCATGCCTCACATGCATCATGGCTGTTACCTTTCCACATCCAGGTTACGTCTGTAATCCATGGGAGTAGTACCGATGAGTTTCTTGAAAAGGCGGATGAAGTAGGAATGGTCGTCGAATCCCAGTTTCCATGCCACTTCCTTCACCGTCCAGTCCTCTGTGATGAGCAGCAGTTGTGCACGTTCAATCTTCTTCTTGTTAATATATTGCAAAGGGGGGATGCCGAACTCGTGCTTGAACACTCTGATGAGGTAGGGCTTTGTCACACAAGCCATTTCGGCCAGAGTCTCTACGCTGATTTCCTCATGCAGATGACTATGTACGTGCGCCAGCACTTTGGTCAGGCGTTCGTCCGTTGTCCACACTCGTGGGGTGGCTTTCTCCAGAAAACGCGAAAATAATAGCAGAATGGCGCCTCTCAACCGCATCTTTTCCCATAGAGGCAAGGTGTTGTAACGCTTCACATATCCTGTGAACATGCTTGCGTTGTCGTAGGTCTGTGGGTCACTCTCGGGCAATCGGGCCTCAGGGTGTGCTGCCACCATCTGCTCCATGAGGCTTCTGTCGCTTTCCTGTGCTCTTACTTCCGTGGGAAACTGGTACATTTCCAGTACGTTAGTCTCGTTCTTGAATCCCTCATAGACATGCAGGTAATAGTGCTCGAACTCGCCTTCGCACTCATACGAATGCAGGGTGTAGGCAGGAATCATGTAGAGGTGTCCTGGACGGAGCTGAATGGACTCCGAACCAATGTGTAGTCGAGCCTCTCCCTTGGTCACGCAGTAGATTCGGGTAAAGGGTGAAGACACTCTTTGCCAGTTCCAGTCGCCGTTGTGGAATGCAAGTCCCACGTTCAGCATCTGTAAATTAAGGCTCTCGATTGGTAATTGCATCAAGTTGAGATGATTATAAAAGATATTTCCCCGAATCCTTTATCATAGGATTTATGTTAGTGTTGCAAAGTTACGCATATTTCAGAGCGTCTGCAAGCATTCGCCCTGTTATTTTGCCGGAAGCTTTGGGGTTATGGCTCTTCCGTGTAGTGCGGTGAGGACCCGTATGATGGCATTTAGAGGGCCCTTTCTGTCTTTCTTGCCACTTTTTCGGCAATTTGTTTGTTTCTTCGGGAAGAATGTGCGACCTTTGTCTGTGTAAAGACAGAACCGATATGAAAGGAATAGTGTTAGCAGGTGGTTCGGGTACAAGGTTGTATCCTATCACGAAAGGTGTAAGCAAGCAGCTTATCCCGATTTTCGACAAACCAATGGTCTATTATCCTATCTCTGTGCTGATGCTGGCAGGCATCAGAGAGATTCTCATTATTTCCACACCGCAAGACCTGCCTGGTTTCAAGCGCTTGCTGGGTGATGGCAGTGACTATGGCGTGCGTTTTGAGTATGCCGAGCAGCCTTCTCCCGATGGGTTGGCACAGGCCTTTATCATTGGCGAGAAGTTTGTGGGCAACGATGATGTGTGCCTTGTTCTTGGCGACAATATCTTCCACGGTCGTGGATTCTCGGGCATGTTGAAGGAGTGTGTGGAGGATGCCAAGCGTGGAAAGGCCAGCGTGTTTGGCTACTGGGTACAAGACCCCGAACGCTATGGCGTGGCAGAATTCGATGCAGATGGTAACTGCCTCTCCATCGAGGAAAAGCCAGCGAACCCTAAGAGCAATTATGCTGTGGTGGGTCTCTATTTCTACCCCAACAAGGTGGTAGAAGTAGCCAAGCACATTAAGCCATCAGCACGCGGAGAACTGGAAATCACCACGGTGAATCAGGAGTTCCTCAACGAGAAGAATCTTAAGGTGCAGTTGCTGGGACGTGGTTTCGCATGGCTCGATACGGGCACACACGATTCGCTCTCTGAAGCATCCACCTTCATTGAAGTGCTTGAGAAGCGTACCGGGCTGAAAATCGCCTGTCTGGAAGGTATTGCTTATCATCAAGGGTGGATTACAACAGAGAAGCTGCGTGAGTTGGCGCAGCCAATGCTTAAGAACCAGTATGGTCAGTACTTGCTGAAGTTGGCCGATACGAAATATTTTGGCGAGTTAATTGAATAGACGGTTATGAAGGCATTGCGCAAACATTGGCTGCAGGGCACCAGCAAGGTGCTTTCGGCTGCTATCGCCTTGTTAGGACTTGCTGGATGTGGCACGTCCAAACGTGCGGTGGACCCTCCTGTTGTGATGTATGGTGCACCAAACGAAGGCACTGAATTGCCGGACTCGGCCCAGCAACGCTTTCCCAAAGACGGCAAAGAGATGCGTTTGATGTATGGCGTCGCTCCTGTTCAATTTGAGACAGTGGATCCGGGTTTTATCCTCCGCACCAAATGAGGAGAGCCGCCTGAACCATGGTCTCTTTATCATTGAAACAGCGTGTCGGTCTTGAACTCGAACGTCGGCTCCGGCAGAACATGAAGCAGTTGCATCCATTGCGGCAGCTCTTTTGGGAGTGCACGTTGCGCTGCAACCTGAAGTGTCGCCATTGTGGTAGCGACTGCAAGATGGAAGGCTTGATGCCCGACATGCCTGCTGAAGACTTCCTCCGTGTGATAGACGAGGAAGTGACACCTCATGTGAATCCGCATGAGGTGATGGTAATTCTGTCGGGAGGTGAGCCCTTGATGAGAAACGACCTCGAGGAAGTAGGTCGGGCACTTTACCGCCGCGAGTATCCTTGGGGTATGGTCACCAATGGTATGCTCTTCACGGAGGAACGTTTCAGACAGTTGTATGCGGCCGGACTGCGTAGCGTGGCCGTGAGCCTCGATGGTAATGAGGAAGACCACAACTGGATGCGCGGTCATGAGAGCAGTTTCAAAAATGCCCTGCGTGCTATCCGCCTCTTGGCCGGGCAAAACCGAGTGGTATGGGATGTAGTAACTTGTGTGAACAACCGCAACGTGCAGTATCTGCCACAATTGAAGGATATGCTTTATGAGGCAGGAGTGCGCCAGTGGCGACTCTTCACCATCTTCCCTGCAGGTAGAGCAAAGCTGCATCCTGACTTGCAACTGCCTGATGGGAAGCTCCGTGAGGTGTTGGACTTTATCATTGCCTGTCGCCAGGAAGGAAAGATACATGCCAGTTTTGCCTGTGAAGGTTTCTTGGGTGCGTATGAAGGTAAGGTTCGCGACCACCTCTATCAGTGTGCGGCAGGCATCAGTGTGGCCTCCGTGCTGATTGATGGCAGCATCTCGGCCTGCACCAGCATTCGGGGCAAATATTACCAAGGGAATATCTACAAAGACCGCTTTTGGGACGTGTGGGAAAATGGATTCCAAAACTATCGCAACCGTGACTGGATGCGGAAGGGCGATTGCGCCGACTGCAAGATGTTCCGTTATTGTGAAGGCGGGGGCATGCACCTCCGTGATGAGGAGGGCGGCTTGATGCTCTGCCACCTGAAGAAATTAGAACGTGAAAGATAAAGGCGCTCCTTTGTGCGCGCTTTAATTCCATCGCTTGATGAGATACATACAAAGTGAAGGAGGAAGTTGCTTCCCCCCTTCACTTTTTGATTTATGTTCGTTGCCTAATTGCCTAGGTTGCTGCCAATCTTGACGATTTGTTCGGGCTCGTTGTCTTCTGCTGTTGATGTGGATGGTGTGGTGCCCTTGTTCTTGCGTGTCTTGCTCCAATAGTAGTAGTCACCATCATCCCATATGTAGGAAGAGTTAGGCCAGTAGTAATAGTCATAGATGTAGTCATCATAGGTGTAGTAGTAGCTCCAGTCGAAGCCGGCAATCTTGCTCATCTTGAAATGCAGATAGCTGTCGCCTAAATTGCCAGAGAAGTATCTGTCATCCAAGTGGTATTCATAGATAGTTGTGTCGTAGCGGTGATCGTCGGGATAATCGATGTAAATAGTACCATTCTCGATGCTCCATGTGAAGCGGCTATAGATAGAGGTATAGGGCCCTGCGGAATAGAAGTCCACTTGATATCCATAACCATGGTTGGTGTAGCTGCCGCTGCGATAGAACACGATGTCTGTATAATCAGCGTAGAAGGTGCGTCCCCGATTGGTTTCGTAATACATCTTCCAATCGCCGGTCCATTCACCGGAGAGCACTCTGGCTTCAACAACGTCCTCGTCTTCGGTGCATGAGGTAAACACTGCGCAGAGGCTCAGCACTGCGATAATGTTGAAAAGGAAGTAGAACTTTTTCATATGCTTCAATTTTTAGGTTTTTGAATGATTTGACGAAGGCAAAGGTACGGCATTAAAAATTGGAAACAGGTAGGAAAAGTGCTATTGTTTGGGGAAAATGCCTTTGCTTGATAGGGAATTGCGCCTATCGGCACTCTTAGACAATTGGGAAACTGCGACCAAAGGCCTTCAGCAAGCCTCGTTGGCGCTCGTCTTGTAACTTCCTGTATATGCATCAGTCACTTCAGTCCTGCAGATATAAAAAAGCACAGTTTTATTGTTCTTCTTCTCTGCTTTTTCCTTACCTTTGTGCCATCATTCTAAAAAGGGAAAAAGATGAAAAAGAATATATTGGCATGGATGATGCTGCTCTCTTGTGTGGCTGCATCAGCACAAGTGAAAACGCTGCAAGTGACGGTGGCGAACAATTGGGCAGAAGACAAGCAGAACGAGCCCGTCGTGGTGAAGTTGCCCGCACAGAAGAAAATTGGCTTCGAGGTGAAAGGAGCAAAGGTAACTTGTGGAGGAAATGAAGTGGCGTGCCAGCTGGACGATATGAATGGCGACTTGCGTGCCGATGAACTGTTCTTTCTCGCAGCTCTCAAAGGCAAAGATACGAAGACTTATGACGTGACGCTGTATGCTGCACCCTCAGAACGCGAAGTGCCAGCACGCATCTACACCGCCTTGCAGTTGCGTGACAAGCAGGATAAGCATCCTGATGTATTGCGGGTAGAGGCTTCTGGGAAGAGTGACATCTTCAACGATATTTATATGCATGGCATCACTGTAGAGTCGGAGCTGGTGGGCTACCGCATCTATTTTGACCAGCGACAGAACATCGACCTGTATGGCAAGCGGTATCGCCGCATTGAACTGCCGCAGACGCAGTTCTACACTTCAGCCGAACAGTTGGAAGAAGGCTATGGTGTGGATGTGCTTTGGGCAGGAAATGCTATTGGCTGCGGTTCGTTGAAGGACTGGCAGAATGGGATGCCGACCAATTGGAGCAATGTGGCGGTGAGAGGACAGCGCATTGTCACTTCAGGTCCCTTGCGTACAGTGGTGGAAGTGTATGACCTCGGTGTGCAGACCGGTGATGGTGCCACCTACGACATGCACCAGTACTATTCCCTCTATGCAGGCCATCGTGACATGCAAGTGGATGTGGAACTCTGTTCGGTGCAGGACAAAATGCTGATGGAGGAGAAGCGTTTCTGCACGGGCGTGCAGAGAGTCGGCGCCACAGCTGATGAGGCTACACGCAAAGGGCATAAGTCGCAGGGATTCGTGAAGAAAGACGGACTGGCTGCATCGTGGGGATGCGACTATCCCGACATGGGCAAAAAACAGCTGTGGGCTCCCGAGCCTGTTGGCTTGGCGGTCTATGTGCCTAAGGAATATGTCAGCGACACCCAAGAAGATGACTTGAACTACCTCTATGTGCTGAAAGCCGACAAGCAGCAGCGCATCCGTTATTTTGTAAGCTTCTGTGCTGACAAGGAAGAGCAGGGCTATCACACAGCCAAGGAGTGGTTCTCCTCTTTAGAGAAGTGGAAAGACGCAGTGAATCACCCTGTGAAGGTGAAAACAGTAGGGAAGTGATTCATAAAAACGGAATGAAAAGGGAAGACGGAAGAAAAGCTTATTGATCGTCTTCCACAATGAAGATGTCTTCGTTGTCGGTCTTCATGTAGTAGCGGCTGCGTGCCACGTCCCTCACGGCTTCAGGGTCGTGCTTCAGCGCATTCAGCACCTTCTTGTCTTCTTCAAACTTGCGGTTGTATGTGTCTATTTCTTCGCGCAGTCGTGAGATTTCCTGGCGTTGCTCGATACGCTTCAACAGACTGCTCTCTCCCACAAATCCCACTGCCACAACAAAAATGGCTAACGCGATGACATATTTCAGTTTAAAGAACCACTGTTTGATGTTCTTGTTCATAGTGCTGTTTGTTTCTGTTCTCTTCAATAAGTGGCAAAGTTAGATTAAAATTCATTAAATTACAAGTATCGCTTTATTATTTTATTGCAAAAGTCGCCAACGAGCCTTAATTTTGCAATGAAATTTATCTATCAATAACAATTCACACTTCTATTTGACATGAAAAAGACTATTTTGCGTCTGGCTGTCGCCTTCATGGCAGCCGCAATGCCTGTTGCGATGAACGCTCAGCTTACAAACATTATCAAGAAGGCTAAAGACGTTGTCAGCAGCACGTCGCCCGCAGCAGGAACTGTGGTGGATGTTGTCGGGAATGTTTTGGGAACCAAGAAGGTCACTGCCAAGAGTTTGGAGGGCACATGGGTCTATTCCCAGCCTTGTGTAGCCTTTGAAAGCGAGGACGCACTCAGCAACCTGGCCGGTAGCGCGGCGCAATCCAAGATTGAGGCGAAACTGAAGCAGGGTTTGGAAAAGGCAGGCATCAAAGCCGGACAGATGAGCATCACTTTCAATGCCGATAAGACCTTCTCCACCAAGGTGGGCACCAAGACGGTGAAAGGCACTTATGAGGTGAACGGCCCTGACTTGACACTGACGTTCAAGCAGCCAGCCAAGTCTGTGAAGACCAACGTTAAGATTTCACTTACTACGCTGCAAATGGCCATGAAGGCAGACAAGATGCTTGCTATCGTTAACGCCATTGCTGCTAAGGCTAGTGCTTATTCTGCACAGATGGGCACCGTTTCCAGCATCCTCAGCCAATACAAGAGTCTGTATGTTGGCATGAAGCTTGAAAAGAAATGATGGTGGGGCCGAATGCTGCCATTTTCGTAGGTGCATAAAGATAACATGAAGGGGCTGCTATGTGTCAAGATAGCAGCCCCTTCATTGTTTTATTTCATTCGCTTGTTTCCCGCTTTTTTTGTGTGAGTCGTATCAATCGTTCAGCGATTAACTCTTTGTTTTTCTTACCAGTCGATGAAGAGCGGCGGAACGTCTCGGCGGATGGTGAGCACCCATTCGTCGCCTTCTGGATAGTAGTCCACGTAGTCGGTATGGTCGCCCATCACCCACACGGTTCGTTCATCGATAGGCTTCCCGTTGTGGTGCAGTATCACAGTCAGTTGCTTCTCCGATGTCTCGGCGCACACTTCGCATGGCCGCTCCTTCAGTTCATCCAGGGCAATCTCCACTAGATGCTCTACAATGTGTAAGGGTTTGTAGTCAGGTTGGTGCTCAATGATGCGCCGCACAAATTCAAGCGCACCTTCGCCTTTAGCTGGAATATATGTATGTAGTGTTTTCATATTAGTTGATGTGTTTTTTCATCTGTGTTTTTTGAATAGCGGGCACAAATGTATAAAAATATTATACAATAATGTACATACACACTAAAAAAATGGTGAAAAAGTGTGGAAAAAATAAAGATTGCCCGCTATTTGTTAACCCGATTCGTGTGAGGCGCAGATGCAGCGCCCTCATAAGGTGGGATTCCCTATAAGTGCCGCTTAGGGCTACTCGCATCGTGCCTCGTTTTGGACGCTCTTCCACAGCCTCGAAAACGGTGTGAGTCACACCGAGGGTGCCGGTCTGAGTCACACCGCCTATGCCGGTCTGAGTCACACCGATTTTGTGGTACAAGAAGTGCCTGTTGAGACGGTGCTTCGTTTCGCTGATATTTGGACACGAATGAGCATTGTCCAGACAGTCTTTTCTTTTCAGTTTATATCACAAATACAAGGATTGTTTCTCAGAAGGCGAAAGAAGTTCTGCGAAAGGTAAAAAAGTCTTTCACGACAGAATCGTGTGTGACAAAGTTTTCGTACCTTTGCAGCGTTCGCCACGAGCGATGTGAATATGGACTGCAAGGCAAGCAGCAGCGTTGCCTTTTTAAGACGCATAAGAATTTCTGACATGAATAAAGAACTTTTTTTAGGGTATGTGGAAATGGCAGGACTCACCTTGGTGATGGCGGCTGCATGTATGTGGATGGTACCAGAGATGTCGCTCCGTACGGCGGCAGGTGTGGTGATGGTAGTAGCGACGGTGCTGCTGGCGCTGGGTCGTCTTTTGCCTAAGCCTTTTTACCAGAATTATCTCTCGCACGACCCGCGTAACTTGACCTTGCGGAGACTGTATCACCAGCGTGTGTATGGCATTATCGCCTTGGCTGTGGCTGCAGCGCTGATGCTGACGCCAGCCGACTTCTACTTCGGTTTGTGGGTGGGACGCTCATCATGGATGCTCCCATTTGTCTTCTTTGTGGTGGTCGAAGTATATACCGCATTTCGTATTCCGAGGGCAGAAAAGGACTAAAATAGGAAAAAAACGAATGTGAGACCCATTTTCTTCCCTTCATATAAATAATGTGTAAGGGAAAACCCTTAACTTTGTGGCCAGAAAAGTTGAATCATTCCCGAATTAGTTCGAATCGAGAAAAGAAGTATAGCGTCTGGGTGACGCATGAAAAGGTAAAAGATTTATATAGACAAGAAAAAGCAATCTGAATATGGAACTGAATGCACTTACGGCTGTGTCTCCGATTGACGGCCGTTACAGAGGCAAGACACAAGACTTTGCTTCGTATTTTTCCGAATATGCACTTATCAAGTATCGCGTTCGTGTTGAAATAGAGTATTTCATTACACTCTGTGAACTGCCACTCCCACAGCTGGAAGGGTTTGACAAGAACCTCTTCGAGCGTCTGCGTGACATCTACCGCAATTTCTCGGAGGCAGATGCACAGCGTGTGAAGGACATCGAGAAGGTGACCAACCACGACGTGAAGGCTGTAGAATATTTCATCAAGGAGGAGTTGGACAAAATCGGCAACTTCGACAGCTACAAGGAATTCATCCACTTTGGCTTGACCAGCCAGGACATCAACAACACATCTGTACCTCTCAGCATCAAGGATGCGCTCAACGAGGTGTATTACCCTCTGATGGAGGAACTGATTGACCAACTGAAGGCTTATGCCGAGGAGTGGAAGGATGTGTCTATGCTGGCTAAGACTCACGGCCAGCCTGCTTCACCCACACGTTTGGGCAAGGAGGTGATGGTGTACGTGTATCGTCTCACCGAGCAGCTCAACCAGCTGAAGGCTTGCAAGATTACTGCTAAGTTTGGCGGTGCAACCGGCAACTACAATGCACACCACATTGCTTATCCAGCCTATGACTGGAAAGAGTTTGGCAACAAGTTCGTGAGCGAGAAACTGGGTCTGGAGCGTGAGCAGTGGACTACACAAATCAGCAACTACGACAACTTGGGCGCTATCTTCGATGCCATGAAGCGCATCAATACCATCATCATCGACCTTGACCGCGACTTCTGGATGTATGTGTCTATGGAGTACTTCAAGCAGAAGATTAAGGCAGGTGAGGTGGGCTCTTCTGCAATGCCTCACAAGGTGAACCCTATCGACTTTGAGAACTCGGAGGGCAACCTCGGCATGGCTAACGCAATCTTGGCTTTCTTGAGCCAGAAGTTGCCAGTGAGCCGTCTGCAGCGCGACCTGACAGACTCTACCGTGCTCCGCAACGTAGGCGTTCCAATGGGCCACATGGTTATCTCCATCCAGTCAACCTTGAAGGGACTGCGCAAGCTCTTGCTTAATCAGGACGCCATCAACCGCGACCTCGACAACTGCTGGGCTGTGTGCGCTGAGGGCATTCAGACCATTCTCCGCCGTGAGGCTTACCCACATCCCTACGAGGCACTCAAGGCACTTACTCGCACAAATGCAGCGATTACAGCTGAGAGCATCAGCAACTTTATCGAAGGCCTGGAAGTGGCCGAAAGCGTGAAGGCCGAACTTCGTGCCATTACTCCTCATAGTTATACCGGAATGTAGAGAAGATTGTTATAAGTAAAAACGATACAATCGCAAAATAAATAGTTTAAAGTTAAGTTAATAGTTAATAATTAGATTATGTCTGAAATTGAAGAATGGCAGGGCAATGCACCTGCAGCAGAAGAAAGATCTGACAATGGCGGCGACCGTGAGGGCTTCCGTCCATCTTACAACCGTGAAAACAATTTTGGTGGCCGCCCATCTTTTAATCGTGGCGACCGTCCGCAGCGTCCTCGTTTCAATCGTAGCGAGCGTGCTGCATACAGTTCTAATGGCGTACAGAATGAGCGCGGCTTCCGTCCCTCTGGCTTTGGTGGCTCTTCAGAAGGCAACGAAGGCGAACAGCGTGGCTACCAGCCTCGTCAGGGCGGCTATCAGCAGCGTCCATACAATAATGGCGGCTATCAGCAGCGTGGTGGTTACCAGCAGCGTGGCGGCTATAACAACAACCGTGGCGGCTATCAGCAGCGCGGTGGATACAACAATAACCGTGGCTATCAGCAGAATGGCGACGGAGAAGGCAACTTCGAGCAGCAGGGTGGCTATCAGCCACGTCAGGGCGGCTATCAGCAGCGCGGCGGTTACCAGCAGCGTGGCGGTTATAACAACAACCGCGGCGGCTATCAGCAGCGCCAGGGTGGTTACCAGCAGCGTGGCGGCTACAACAACAATAACAACCGCGGCGGTTATCAGCAGCGTCCAGGCGGCTATCGCCCACGCACTGCCGACTACAACCCCAATGCGAAATACAGCTTGAAGAAGCAGATTGAATATAAGGAGTACCTCGAGGATCCTAACGCACCTATCCGTCTGAACAAGTTCCTGGCTAATGCAGGTGTTTGCTCACGTCGTGAGGCCGACCAGTTCATTCAGGCTGGTGTGGTGACAGTCAACGGACAGGTGGTGACAGAGTTGGGTACTAAGGTGCAGCGTACCGACCAGGTGCACTTCCACGACCAGCTCGTCAGCATCGAGAAGAAGGTATATGTCATCCTGAACAAGCCAAAGGATTACGTGACCACCTCTGATGACCCACAGCAGCGCAAGACGGTGATGGATCTCGTGAAGAACTGCTGCCGCGAGCGCATCTACCCTGTAGGTCGTCTGGACCGCAACACAACGGGTGTGCTGCTCTTCACTAACGATGGTGACTTGGCTTCAAAGCTTACACATCCTAAGTTCTTGAAGAAGAAGATCTACCACGTGTTCCTTGACAAGAACCTCACAGCTGCCGACATGAAGCAGATTGCAGAGGGCATCACGCTGGAGGATGGCGACATCAAGGCAGATGCTATCAGCTACGCCTCTGACACGGACCGCAAGCAGGTGGGTATCGAGATTCACTCTGGTAAGAACCGCATCGTGCGCCGTATCTTCGAAAGCCTTGGCTACAAGGTGTGCAAGCTCGACCGCGTGATGTTCGCCGGTCTTACGAAGAAGGGCATCAAACGTGGCGACTGGCGCTTCCTCACCGAGCAGGAGGTTGCAATGTTGCACACAGGACACTACGAATAAATCAGTTAAGAGTGAGAAGTTAGGAGTTAGGATTTGCCATGCGGATAGAACGCATCGCGTTAGCCTAACTCCTAACTCTTAACTCCTAACTCCTAACTTAAATAAAGATGAAACGTACAAAAATTATAGACCTTTTGCAGCGCACCGATTTTGGCGCTGAGGTCACTGTTATGGGTTGGGTGCGCACGAAGCGTGGCAGCAAGGCCGTTAACTTCATCGCCCTCAACGATGGCTCCACCATCAAGAATGTACAGGTGGTGGCTGATGTGGAGAAGTTTGACCCCGAGATGATGAAGCTCATCACTACCGGTGCCTGTCTTTCTGTTACGGGTACGATGGTTGAGTCTATCGGCTCTGGTCAGGCAGTGGAGGTGCAGGCTACCGACATCAAGGTGTTTGGCGAATGTCCTGCCGACTACCCCATGCAGAAGAAGGGACAGTCTTTCGAGTATATGCGTCAGCACGCTCACATGCGTCTGCGCACAAACACGTTTGGTGCTGTGATGCGCATCCGCCACAACATGGCAATGGCCATCCACACATACTTCCACCAGCATGGTTACTTCTATTTCCACACACCTATCATCACAGCTTCTGACTGTGAGGGTGCTGGCCAGATGTTCCAGGTGACTACCAAGAACCTCTACGACCTGAAGAAGGACGAGAACGGTTCTATCATCTATGACGATGACTTCTTTGGCAAGCAGACTTCTCTCACGGTGTCAGGTCAGCTTGAAGGTGAGCTCGGTGCTACCGCGCTGGGTGCTATCTACACCTTCGGTCCTACCTTCCGTGCTGAGAACTCCAACACTCCTCGCCACTTGGCTGAGTTCTGGATGATTGAGCCTGAGATTGCCTTTATGGATCTGCCTGACTTGATGGATCTGGAGGAAGACTTCATCAAGTACTGCGTGCGTTGGGCACTCGACAACTGTAAGGACGACCTGGAGTTCCTCAACAAGATGATTGACAAGGGACTCATCGAACGTCTTGAGGGTGTGCTCCGTGAGGACTTCGTACGTCTTGACTACACAGAGGGTATTCGCATTCTTCAGCAGGCTATTAAGGATGGCCGCAAGTTCGAGTTCCCATGCAACTGGGGTGATGACCTCGCCAGCGAGCATGAGCGCTACTTGGTGGAGGAACACTTCAAGAAGCCTGTCATCATGACGCATTATCCTAAAGCCATCAAGGCCTTCTACATGAAGATTGACGACAAGAACCCCGTGCTCGACGGTCAGGAGATGGCTCAGACGGTGCAGGGTACAGATGTGCTCTTCCCACAGATTGGCGAGATTATCGGTGGTTCTGTCCGTGAGGAGGACTACGGCAAGCTGATGGGTGAAATCGAAGAGCGCAACATCCCAATGAAGGACATGTGGTGGTATCTCGACACTCGTAAGTTTGGTTCATGCCCACACGCTGGATTCGGACTTGGTTTCGAGCGTCTCATCCTCTTCGTCACTGGCATGCAGAACATCCGCGACGTGATTCCTTTCCCTCGCACCCCAAAGACTGCCGAGTTCTAATCGACAATTCCACATATTTATATATAAAGGCACAAAGTCCGACGGACTTTGTGCCTTGTTGTTATGCCGGCCTTTGGATGACCTTTGGTGGTGCTTTTTGTTCATGTTCGTTGTGTGGAGGTATAGAGATGTTTTTCATGAGGAAAGCTGTATTGGCATGGTAGAGCAGAAATGGGTGTAATCATTAAAAATAATTAATTGTGGGTGAAGAAGTACTAAATCGTTTGTGGGGGTGGGGTAGGTTTTGTACTTTTGCAATATGAAAGGTCAATTCTATATTTTTCTGGCAGTAATTCTTGCAACGATGTTTGGAGCGTGCTCTACGAGTTACAATATTTCGGGTACTTCCATGCGTTCGTTCTGTGATGGCGATATGGTGTATCTGCGCCCTCTGGGTGGGGATGACACTAAGGCTGTAGATTCATGCAAGATTCTGCATGGAGCATTCTCCATGTGCGGTCCTGTGGACTCGGTTATGTGTGTGAGGATGTTCTTTGGTAATGGTGGTGACAATATTCCTATCATTTTGGAAGAGGGCAACATCAAGGTGATTGACTTGAACAATGCGATGAAGGTAGAGGGCACTCCTCTGAACGATAAGTTCTATGCTTTTATGACAGAGCGTGACTCGTTGATGTTTATGCTTCAGGAGTTGCCTCGCAAGCAGACACGGATGATTCTGGATGGTTTTGAGGAGGATGAGATTCTTCGTCAGTTAGGTGAAGAGGAGGGTAGTCTTCGTATGGCCATCGATAAGCTCGAAACGGATTTTGTGGTCGATAATTTTGATAATGTGTTGGGCGTTACCTATTTCTTAGTGTTGTGTGACAATGCATATAATCAGTTTGGCTTCCCAACTACCACTCCCCAAATAGACGAGATTTATGGGCGTGCTCCTGATACGTTCCGCAATAATAAGGATGTGCGGCTATATATGGAGCGCTGCGAACGTGGTGAGTGAATGTCACATAAATACAAGAGAGGCCCAAACGAAAGATATCGTTTGGGCCTCTCTTGCTATTGATAATGTATATTTGCTTATTCTTTGTTCTTGCCTCTTGAAAAGCGTTGCTAAAGCTTTTTGTATAATTAGCCATTCATGCTGATGAGGAACTCCTCGTTGTTCTTTGTACGTTCCACCTGTTTCATTACGAAGTCCATAGCCTCCATCGAGTTCATGTCGGCAAGGTGGTTGCGGAGTACCCACATACGGTTGAGAGTTGTCTGATCCTGAAGCAGGTCGTCGCGACGAGTAGAAGATGCTGTGAGGTTGACTGCAGGGAAGACGCGCTTGTTGGCAAGGCTGCGGTCAAGCTGCAACTCCATGTTGCCTGTACCCTTGAATTCCTCGAAGATAACTTCGTCCATCTTGGAACCTGTATCGATGAGGGCTGTAGCGATGATGGTGAGTGAACCGCCGTTTTCGATGTTGCGGGCTGCACCGAAGAAGCGCTTAGGCTTGTGAAGGGCATTGGCATCGACACCGCCTGAGAGCACTTTACCTGATGCTGGTGAAACGGTGTTGTATGCACGTGCCAGACGAGTGATGGAGTCGAGGAAGATGACTACGTCATGTCCGCATTCTACCATGCGCTTGGCCTTTTCAAGCACGATGCCTGCAATCTTTACATGGTTCTCTGCTGGTGCATCGAACGTAGATGCGATGACTTCAGCATTGACGGTACGAGCCATGTCTGTCACCTCTTCAGGGCGTTCGTCAATGAGCAGCATCATGAGGTATGCTTCAGGATGGTTGGCTGCAATAGAGTTGGCAATATCCTTCATCAACATCGTCTTACCTGTTTTGGGTTGTGCCACGATGAGTGCGCGCTGTCCTTTACCGATAGGCGAGAAGAGGTCGACAATACGTGATGACTTGCTGTCGTTGAAGCCTTTGCAAAGTTTGAACTTCTCGTCAGGGAAGAGCGGCGTGAGGAACTCGAAGCCTACGCGGTCGCGCACACGGGCAGGGTCGCATCCGTTGATTTTCTCAACACTGGCCAATGGGAAGAAGCGCTCGCCCTCTTTAGGTGGACGCACGAATCCGTCTACGACATCGCCTGTCTTCAAACCGTAGTGTTTGATTTGCTGTAGGTTCACGTAAACATCGTCAGGTGATGGGAGATAGTTGTAGTCGCTGCTGCGGAGGAATCCGTAATTATCTACCGTTTCAAGTACTCCACTTACGCGTATGATATTGTCGAAGTCGTATGGCTTCTCCTTCTGAATGCGTTCTTTCTTAGCTGGTGCCAAAGGTGCCTCAAAGTTGTCGTAGACAGGGGCTGCGTAGCTCTGTTCCACGTTTTTCTCTTCTTCATAGCGGTTGAAGATTTCCAGAGGCTGATAGTACTCAGCTTCATTGGGAATGTCCTCGATGATGATGAAGTCCTCGCTATTGGCTCCCTGCTCCTTTCCTGCAGTAGTGTAGATGGTTTGCAGAGGATGGTCCTCTGTTGACTCGAACACTTCCTCTGGGATGATAGCTTCTTCTATCTTTTTAGGAGTATCTTGCTCTTGTAGTGTTTCAACCGTATTCTCAGTTTCTTCTGTCTTTGCTTTGGGCTTACGTCCACGCTTCTTGGGTTCTGCAGTCACCGGTTCTTCCGTACTCTCTGCTTGAGAGACCTTTACCGTCTCCAAAACTTCCTCTTCTTCAGCCTTTGCCTTAGGTTTGCGTCCACGCTTTTTGGGCTCTGTCGCTACTGGTTCTTCTGTTGGTGTAGCGGGTGTTTCAGCTGGTACTGTTGTAGGAGTTAGCATGGCTTTCTCTTCGTCGGAAAGGTCTGCGAACATGGATTCGTCTCTTGTGATCTTCATGGTCTTGTCTATCTTCTTTACCTTTTCTTGGTTGGCTGAATAGACACGATCCACGCTTTTCACACTGACACGGGCGCGCTTGCGGGGAGTCTTCTCTGTTGCAGCTGTCGAAGCAAAGTTGGCTGCCTGCTCATCTATGATGGTTAGCCGCAATTCTGCCTCATCCATCTTGTTGGTGTTTTTGATACCCAACTCGTTGGCAATATTCACAAGCTCTTCTTTGCTCTTGCGGTTCAGTTCTTCTAATTTGTACATAGAAAATATAGGTGTTAATGCTTTTCTTAATGTTTAATTTATAATGTACACAAGCATGCGACTTAAATGCATCGCATCAGCCCTAACCATACATTATAAATCATGTATTAAGAGTTGCTGATTAAGTAATCTTGGAATGATTTGAATGAGATAAGTTCTTCAAGACAGCGCTTTGTACGCTACAAAAAGATGTGCTGTCCTAAAGTATGGTGCAAAAATAGGGATTATTTTTCATTTGGACAAAAAAAAGGATAAAAAAACACTCAGGAAAAGTTCCTGAGTGCTGTTTTCAGAAGGTCTTGTTGATGTTCTCTATATAGGAGAGAATGTCTTCTCGACCGAGTTTGTTGGCTGAGCTGGTGATGAAGTGGGGTGGAAGTTCTTCCCATTCTTCCTGTAAAGTAGCTAGATATTTCTGCACAGTAGGTTTGATTTTCGATGGAGCCAGTTTGTCTGCTTTGGTGAAGACGATAGCGAACGGAACTTCATTGCTGCCCAGAAAATGCAGGAAAGCCATATCTACCTTCTGTGGGTCGTGCCGGATGTCGATAAGAACAAAGAGGCATGTCAGTTGCTCACGCTCTAGCACATATCCGCTGATCATGTTCTTCAGTTTCTCCATTTCCTTCTTACCGCGTTGTGCATAACCGTAACCGGGCAAATCGACCAGGTACCACTCGTTGTTGATGAGAAAATGATTGATGCACATGGTTTTGCCAGGCGTGGAGGAAGTCAGCGCCAAGTTACGTCGTTCCGTCAGAGCATTAATGAGTGATGATTTCCCGACATTGCTTCGTCCAATGAATGCGTATTCAGGACGCTGGTCATTAGGACATTGTGTATGGTTGGGTTTTGACCCAATGTAAGTGGCTGATGTTATTTTCATATTATGCAAATTCTGCGAGTTCGAGCCAGCGCATCTCCTTTTCTTCTAGTTCTGCGGAAAGGAGAGGAAGGCGTTTGCTCATTTCTGTGATTTCTTCTATAGAGGTGGTGCCTCCGCAGAGTGCCGTTTCTATCTGTTTCTTTTCAGTCTCGAGGGCAGCGATATCTTGCTCCAGCTGATTGTATTCTTGTTTTTCTTTGAACGTGAGTTTTCTTGCTCTGTTTTGATTTCTCCCGTCAGTCTTTTTCTCGGACTTGGTTTGTGGCTTTTCAACTTCTTGTGGCTTCTCATTTTGTTCTTCCCAATCGCGGTACTGGCTGTAGCTGCCGGGGAAGTCCTGTATGTTGCCGTTGCCGTGAAAGACTAAAGTGTGGTCCACAACGCGATCCATGAAATAGCGGTCGTGGCTCACGATGATGAGACAACCCCTGAAGTTCTTCAAGTATTCTTCCAAAATTTGGAGAGTCACGATATCAAGGTCATTGGTGGGCTCGTCTAGGATAAGGAAATTTGGCGCTTTCATCAGCACGGTACACAGATAGAGTCTCCGCTTCTCTCCGCCGCTCAACTTGTAGATGTAACTATATTGCTCTTCGGGAGGGAAGAGGAAGTGCTGCAGGAATTGGCTTGCTGACAGTTTCTCTCCATTGCCCATATCAACATACTCGGCAATGTCTCTTACTGCGTCAATGACCTTTTGGTCTTCGTTGAAGGCCATCCCCTGTTGCGAGTAATAGCCGAATCGAACGGTTTCACCTATCTCGATAGTGCCGCTATCGTGTGGCTCAATGCCTAACAGCATTTTCACGAAAGTGGATTTTCCTGTTCCGTTGTTGCCTACAATGCCCAGCTTCTCATATCGGGCAAAGTTGTAGTTAAAGTCTTTCAGAATGATGTGCTCTCCAAAGGCTTTGCATACGTCCTTCGCCTCGAAAATCTTATTGCCAATATATGTGCCGCCTATCTCTAACCTTACGTTTCGTTCCTCAATCCGCTGCTTAGCAACCTTCTCCAGCTCGTAGAAAGACTCAATTCTGTATCTTGCCTTCGAACTGCGTGCACATGGAGTTGAGCGCATCCACTCTAACTCTGTTCTGTATAAGTTGTTGGCACGTGCAATCTCAGCATTCATATTGTCAATTCGCTCCTGTCGCTTCTCCAGATAGTAGGCGTAGTTGCCTTGATAGGTGTAGATGCGGGAATTGTCCATTTCGATGATGCTTGAGCAGATACGGTCGAGGAAATAACGGTCGTGGGTGACCATTAGAATGGCCATTGTGGAGCGCCGCAACAGATTCTCAAGCCATTCTATCATCTGCAAGTCCAGATGGTTGGTAGGCTCGTCCAAAATCAACATGTCGGGCTCTCCTGCCAGCACTCTTGCTAAAGCGATACGTTTCACCTGTCCGCCGCTTAATTGAGCTTCGGGACGTTCTGCCTCCTCAGGAGTGATTTTCATCTGGGTGAGTAGTTGCTTGTAGCGCTGCAGGTATTCATCATCAAGTCCTGCCAATTTGTGCCCATCTATATGAGGAGTCTGTTCAAGATACCCCACCTTCAGGTCGTTGCGGAAGATCATCTTGCCCCCATCATTGCCTTCTTGTCCAGCAATGATGCTGAGTAGGGTAGATTTGCCTGTACCGTTCTTCGCAATTAGGCCGATGTGTTCACGCTCGTTCACGGTGAACGAGATGTTTTCAAATAGAACTCTGTGGCCGATGCGCTTGGTCAGTCCTTGTATTTCAAGAAATGGCTTTGCCATTGGTGAATGAAAATGTTGGTTGTGAAATGAAAAAATGTATGGGAGTGCTGAGTAGTGCTGCTAACTTCATCTAATCAGTTTTAGTTCCTTCGCTGTCAACCTTCTGAACTTCTCCGCATGGCGAATGTGACGCTCAAAGATATCCATGATTGCATCTACATCTGCAAGACAGCGAACTTCTGCAGTTACTTTGTAACCAGCCTTTTGTAAGTGCTGAGCCCATTCGTGAGCCATCTCGTTGGTGGCTTGTGCGTTGGCAGTAAACACAAATGGAATCAGGTGCACTTTTTTAACTTTTTGATGTTTCAGTTGTCGGATGAGGCTCTCCAGTGAGGGATATCCTCCTGTCGTCCCGACATACCAACCTCTGAAGTCATGATCCTTCAGTGCGTAATCTAGCATTGCAAACTGTGCATTCTCTGTTCCGACCTCGCTGCTGCACATCAGCACATTGGCTTCTTTCTCGCTGCCAAAAGCTTCTGCTGTTGCTTGTGCTGCTTCTGTGTAGTCCTGCTCGTCAGTCAGCAGAGGCTCGCCCAATCGCATGTGCTTGAAATGCGGTTGAGCAGCTTCCACCATGTGGCGCAAAAATTGCATGTCTGCGCTGTTTACGATGTTTGACGACTGAATGAGCACATGTGTATAGCCTTCTTTTTGTAGTTGATTGAATAGTTCATCGGGAGTAGGGACGTAACTGACTCCATTGACACTCATCTGCTGGATGAATCGTCTGGAAGTCCATGCTTCATAAAACGAGTAATTGGGATATGCCTTGCGCAGACGTGCATTAAAGCGGTCTATACTTAAGCGGCTTTGAGCATCGCCTGCCCCTTGGTGCACCGCTATGATGGCCGCTTTGTCGCCTTCACGCATGGTTTCAAATAAGTTCTGCTCCATCTCCGTTTCCTGTGCAAGTGCGACACAGCAATTTGTCGCTAAGATGAGCATGATCGTGAGAAGTCTTTTCATAAATATAGTACAGAGCGATTATTCATACGAGTTCATGTCCGCAGCCTCTCTGATAGCAGAAATTTGATGTTTAGTGATGGCGGGTACGATAGCCCGAAGAATAGGGCCCATTTTCTTTGTGCAGAGACTTTCTTCCCCTTTTTCCAATAGATGGAAGTAGTCTGTGTCAACTTTCACATATACATCTTTGCTCGCCTCGCTGGTATCCTGCTTTGTGACGGGGCGGATGCCGTTGCGGACAAGCGCCTTTTGAAATAGTTTATAGGCCAGTGTGTTGGGGTTGCCTTCTACAATGAGGTCACGGGCCGTTTCATGCGTGATGGAGAATGTGCACGATTCTCTGTCAAACATCATGTCGTCCCTGCTGAAGTAGCGCTCAATGCTACCGTCCAGACTCAAGTCTTCGGGCAGTCCCGTCGTGAGTCCCTGTTCTTTGTCTAGTAGCCACACTTGGTCTGCCACTTGCAGAGCATGCTCCAAGTCGTGTGTGCTCATAAATACTGTTTTCTTCAGGGCTTTAGCCAATCGGTGCAGCAGGAGCATCATGGCAATCTTGCTGGGGTAGTCCAGATAGGCCGTGGGTTCGTCCAGTAAAATAACTGGTGTCTCTTGTGCAACAGCCTTTGCAATCATCACCTTCTGTCGCTCACCGTCCGAGAGAGTTTGCATCCTGCGGTCTGCTAAATCCTCAATACCCACCCAATGCAGGCATTTCTTGATGACCGTTTTGTCCTTCTCGTTCAATTTTCCCCAGAAACCCGTATAGGGGCTTCGGCCCATAGCCACCACTTCCTCCGCTCTCATGTTCTTGATGTCGGAGTTGTCTGTCAACACCACGCTCACCACCTGGGCCAGTTCCTTGTTTGTGTATTCCTCAAGCTTTCGACCCATCACTTCAATCGTTCCACCTAGCGAAGGCTGGAAAGCAGCCAATGTCCGCAGAAGTGTTGACTTGCCCGCTCCGTTAGGACCCAGCAGACAAGTCATCTCACCACTTTCCAACGTCGCATTCAGTCCCGAAGCAATGGCTTTTTTGCCTTTTTTTGTCACATACCCCGTAGTGAGGTCTTTCAGTTCGATTGATATACTCATAATGCTGACAAAGGTACGACTTTTTTTCTTGAAACACATTCATTCAACGTCTTTTTGCGGATGGATATCATTATTTTCACAAAATATTTGGATGGTGTCGCTTTTATCCCTATATTCGCAAATACAAACACCAACTAACCTAATTGATACCAAGACATGGATAAGAGAAATTATTGTGTGATATTGGCTGGTGGACTAGGCACACGCCTTTGGCCCATGAGTCGTGAGCGGAAACCCAAACAGTTTATTGACGTGTTGGGTATTGGAAAGTCTCTTTTGCAAATGACCTATGAACGTTTTGCTAGTTTCATAGATACTGACAACATTATCGTTGTTACGAATGAGGCCTATCGGCAGCTTGTAGTCGAGCAGATACCAGGAATAAAATATGAGAACGTGCTAATGGAGCCGATGCGGCGCAATACAGTTCCTGCAGTCACATGGGCGGCACTCGAGGTGAAGAGGCGTTGTCCTGAAGGCCGGCTCATCGTGAGTCCTTCTGACCAAAACATCACAGACTATGATGCATTTCGTGCTGATGTGCTGAGTGGTCTCGACTATATCGGTACACATTCGGTGCTTCTTACAATGGGCGCAAAGCCTAATCGTCCCGAAGTTTCCTATGGCTACATTCAGATGGGCGATCCTGTTGAAGGGGTGGAGCATGTGTGTCGTGTTCAGAGTTTTACAGAGAAGCCAGCCAATGACTTTGCCAGAATATTCTTCGAGAGTGGCGAGTTCCTTTGGAATACAGGTATCTTCATGTGGAGCGCTGACGCATTTTTAGGTGCCGTGCAGGATGTTAGCCCCGAGTTTTCGCTCATTGTACAGAGAGTCGTAGAAGCCTATAGTAGCGGTGAATTCATTTCCGACCTTCTGCTGGAGCTCTTTGCCAAGTGCCCAAACATGAGTCTTGAACAGAGCGTGCTTGAGAAAGTGGACAATGTAGATGTGATGATTTGTCACTTCGGATGGTCTGACCTTGGTACTTGGGCTGCTGTGCACGATGCTTTGCCTCAGTCGGATAGGGGCAATGTGGTAATCGATTCCAAATCTCTCCTTTATGATTGCAAAGACTGTATCATTAAGCTTCCAGATGGTCACGTGGCAGTGGTTCAGGGACTAGAAGACTACGTTGTGGTTGAGGAGGGCAATGTGCTTGTCATTTGTAAGAAAGGCGATCAGAAGAATATCCGAAAGTTTGTCAACGACGCACAGCTCAACCTCGGAGAAGAGTTCGTGTGATATTCTTATAAGAATAGATAATAGAAAATTGACAATTGATGATTACGCTTACGCGGTGCCTGCTGATAGACAGCATCCCGCTTGGTAATAATCAATTGTCAATTTTCAACGTTTATAGCAACTAGCCCCTTGTTAAACTAATTGTCAATTAGCCAAAAGTTTCAGAAGATTAGATTCGAGGCTTCCCTCCATAAAGTCGCTGCGCACAACGATTTCGTTATTTCTGTTCACCAGGAAGAATGTAGGCAGATTCTTCACGTTATAGATGTTGGTTGTTGTTCCATTCGTCTCGTGTACACAGACCCAAGGCAGATTCTCACAAGCGAATTTCCAGAAGTGCAAATCTTCGTCCAACGAAATCTGGTAGATTTCGAAACCCTGTTCGTGATACTTCTCATGAAGCGAGCGCATTATTCGTGTGCGTTCTGCCGACTCCTTCGCGCCATACATCGTGAAGTCTATCATCACCACCTTCCCCCTCAGTTTCTTGATGCTGCGCAAGTTTCCGTTGATGTCGGGTAACTCAATGTCGATGATACCCGTTTCAGAAACCTTCTCCTCGTCCACCTCCAACGTCTGCTGTTGGGGTGTGGCTGTATTGTCCATTCCCTTAATCGCCATATTGCAAAGCTGCTTCGTGCGGGGAGCATCCGGGTATGCGCCGTCCCATGCTGTAGCCACAGCTGCGTAGCATCTCACATCGTCTCGATTCGTCAACGGGTTGAACAACTGAAACGTGCCTCCCAAGTCGGTGATGCTTTGGCACACAGCGAAATAGGCAACTTCCAACATTGGATTTCCCACAATGTAATCACGTTTCATCCGTTCCTTATAGTCGTTCAAGATATTCTCCAGGCTGTCTCGCTGATCGCCCGGCAAAAGGTCTTGATTCTTCTCAACCGCAATCAACTGTGCTTGTACATCCTGCTGCAATCTGCTGATTTCTTTAATCTTAAGATTACTCTCGTTGCCTTCGATTGAATAGTCCCGTTCCATAGAGGACAACTTAGCTTTCACCGTGATAGTCTCTGTGCTGTCCACCGCGAAGTGCACCACATGGTGTCCAGCTACTAGCGCATAGAATTCGGGCGCTTCCCCTGGGGCTTGTGCCTTGAAGGCAAAAGTCCCATCCTCTTTCAGTTTTACTGAGTCCAGTCGCTGAACCCCCTCCAACCCATTCTGCACCAGATACAACATAGAATCCTTCGCCCCCTCGATAGTGCCCTCCACGTGGAAATAGTCACCTTGTGAGCAAGCAGTCATCATCAGCGCCATCAGCGCCATTCCTGTATAATGTTTCTTCATCATAAATCAATATATGTATGTTTCGTGTCTAAGATTTTACTTTGTTAAGATTTTCTTTGTGTTGATGTTCCCGTCGGCTCCTGTAGTCTGCTCCATGTAAATCCCATTTGTTGGGCGTTGGTTCATCTCGATGCCTTGCAACGTAAAAAAGCGAGTGGGCAAAGGTCGTGAACCATTGATGGGCGAGATAGCGGTAGAAGGGAAATTCGCTTCCACATCCGTTTCCTCAATCACCCAGCGCAAGCGGGTTCTGTCTGCATGACTGGCAAAGAACTCCAAAGGTCCACCTTTGCCGTCTGCGTCAGCAGCTCCCACATTGAAAAGACGTTTGCCTTCCTCTGTAGCGTCCAGATAGAAAGCCATCTTCCCGTTGTCTTGCTTCGCGTAGTAGGGGTATATTGCGACAGGTTGCACCGAGAGCTGGTTCTCTATTTGCAGATATTGCCCGTCTGACAGATTGCGAACTCGCACATACCCGTTCCCAGCCGACTCAAAAGCCCATAAGGCAGCAGGGTCCCTTCTGTAGGCATCAACCTCTCCGCTGTTGATGCTGTTGTCCGACAGCCCGATGCGGTACACCAAATCATCGTTTTCTCCGCTGTTCTTGTTCACCGCATAGAGATAGCGCCGTTGAGTGGATGTTGTCGCATTTGCGTCGCGAGCTCCCGGGTGAGTGCCGTAACTGTAGATGTTGTAGGCCAAATCTGTGGAAAAGCCTTCAAACGTGTAGATTTTTGTATTCTTGAATGCTGTCATTGCGTTGGTGAGAGCAGTCACCTGCGCATCAACTTCCTCTTGGCCGGTTTCTCCTGTGATGTGCTCTGCGAAAGCGTTCGCATCGTTAATTACGTCCATCAGCTGGTCAACTGCTTCAGAGGGGTAGCCCAGTGTCACGTCCGTTTGGGCCTCCCTCGCCAACTTCAAGGCATTCTCTAAGGTCGCGTTGAACTTTGTCAGGAAGACTGTCACCAGCGAGGCGTCAATTTCCACAAAGGTGAACACCATATCTGCGCGGTCAAAAGTGCCAGAGCCCCAAAACCAGTCATCTGCGAATCCGCGTGCGCGAATCTGCTGATTGCTGGCTGCGGCGCTGTTGATTCGGTACATCGACACCGCGCTGTACAGTCCCGACTGGGAAGGCTGCTGGTCGCCTGTATAGTTAATGCTCAGCACCGTCGGGTTGCTGGACATTCCGATGCGGTCTGTGTTGCTGATGCTTGCGTTGCGGTCAGCGATATATTTCTTGTTCCCATAGTTTCGGATGTTAAAGCCTCCTGTTGTGGGGGTGATGACCCAAAGCAAATCAGGGTCATTCCACAGGTAATTTTCAGTAGAACCGAGAGTTCCGTTAGCGTTGAACGTGAGATACTTCGGAGTGCCCTGCAGCGTAGTGCCCGAGTTGTAGGGCGCTGTTGCATAACAGATGATGCGGTACAGCTTTCCTTCTGTGGGCACGAAAGGGTTGCTTCCTGCTCGGGTTCCTCCTCCGGGACGCATATATTCGTCGTTTACCGATACGGTAGCCGAGTAGAGCGATTCTATCCCGTCTTGTCCGATGACCTTCATCCGGAAATGATATATCTTGTCGGCCATCAGTCCTTCCACCTGCGTCTTCTCTGCGTTGCCTGCCAAGCGTTGAATCTCAGTAAACGTTTTGCCGTCCTCTGACAGCTCCACCACAATCGCCTCCGCATTCTCAGTCTCGTTGTTCACCCACTTCAGTTCTGCTGTTGTGGCGTTTAGCAGCTTCACCTCCGGATGGGTCGGATACATCAGGTAGCTGCTCTTCTGCGCCAGGCTGTTCACATAGTGCTCAATGTTCGTGTATCCTCCTCCCAGTGTGTAGGCATTTGCATCGTTTACTGCAGGATTCAACCCATTCTCCTTCTCCCAATCATCCGCCATTCCGTCATTATCGGCATCTGCGGGTTTCGGTCCGTTGGCAACAGTTCCGATACCGCCCAGTTCATCCTCGTTGGTGATGAAACTACCCTTTTTGCCCAGCGAGGTCAGCTGTTCCAGAATGCGCTTGTCGTGCATATCTCTCACGCGTGAGGCGCCCACATGATCCACAATCGTCTGATAAGCCTGCTTCGCCGTTTCCACATTCATGGGGTGCGTTGTGTTGAAGTTAGGCTTCGACATTGCTGTGGCGCTGTTGTGGTCGGCGATGAGTGTGCCATTCAGCACACCGTCGCAGTTGCCGTCGAAGTAGTTGCCCGAGCTATATAAATGGTCGGTAGCAGTCCAGTCGTCAAAATACTTGGCTGAACCGTTCGGACCAGCGATGAAGTAATTGTTCATCACGTCCTGATAGTTGTCTGCAGCCGAATGTCCGCCGATAATGCCCATGCCGTAATTGTACACCACATTGTTGTAATACTGCATGTAGCACTTCATCTTGGGGTTGCGGCTCTTGTTGTCAGCCCACAGGCAGTGATGAACCGTCCAGTTTCTTGTTCCGTCAGTAATAGAGCCAAAGCGTTGAGGCTCGATGCCCTCTGCGTTGATGCAGTACTGCCACGTGATGTTGTTAGCATCTTTGATGTGCACATTGTCCCACGGTCCCCACGACACAGAACAGTGGTCCATGATAAAGTTCTCGCATTCGTCCAGTGTGAGTGTACACTTGCTGCTGTTCACGCTCTTGCCGCCTCTCATGCGGATATATCGCATAATGACGTTCTTGGCCTTAGAGGCGATGACGCGCCCGCCGTAAATGGTGATTCCCTCTCCGGGTGCAGTCTGTCCCGCAATGGTGATGTTGCTGGCAATGGTGATGCTCTTGCCCGTGATGTCGATGACACCGCCCACGTCAAATACTACAAAGCGGTTAGGCTGGCTCACGGCATTGGCCAGAGAGCCTGCGCCCGCAGCATTCAGGTTGGTTACGTGCACCACCGTGCAGCCGCGTCCGCCTGATGCGTAGGCACCATATCCTTCGGCTCCGGGGAATGCTAATTGTTGTGCCTGTACAGAACAGGTCAGAATCCAGGATAATAAAAGAAATGCTTTTTTCATTGTTCGCTTCGTTGCCTATATCTTGTGTGGCGATTGCCCACAAGCCGTTTTGGCGACAAAGATACAACTTTATTATGAAATGTGAAAGGTGAGAGGTGAAATGTGAGAGGAGAGATGTGAAATCTCCATCTTCGCCTTTCACCTTCCCTTACATTGCGTAGCTGATGCCCGCCTTCCACTCGTGACTCTTAGCGGTGACGGAGGGGTAGAACTCGTACTTTCCGTGTCGGAGGTTAAACTCGTGCATGAGGTGAATCTGCGTATTGGAAGTGATGTGCACATTGAATTGCAGACGGTTGCGCAGCACGCTCTGCTGCCCCTTGTCGCCCCAGGCGTTGATGCCTTCCTCCAGCTCTTCGTGATAGTTCAGGGGGTCCTCGTGATAGCGGCGGAGCTTGTCAAGGTCGGCTCCTCGTATGATGAAGAGGCGCATGAAGTAGAACTCGTTGGAGAGCGAGAGGTAACGGTTCCGGAACAGCTGGAACTTGTGCTCTACGGAGAATCCCGTTCCGAAGTTGTAGCGTCGCAGGGGGTAATAGTCGGCAGCGCATCCTCCCAACGGAACGGCCGAAATCAGCAAGTCGTGCATGAGACTCACTTTTGCCCCTTGACGCTCAGCGTGGAATCCGGCACCGAAGCTGGCTGCTTCGGAGATGAGTGCCAGATTGCCTGGCGACTGGGTCTCCTTGCCGCTATAGTGGTCTATGAGGCGTATGTTCTGATAGAAGCCGATGTCGAGTTTCCACTCGTGGGGCAGTTGGCGCTGAATAGAGCCGATGCGTCCTCTCAAGTCGAGTTCGCCCACAGTGGGATTGTGCGCCGCAAGGTTCACGAGCGCATAGAGCTCGAAGTAGTCGAAAGCGCGAGCGGCCTTGCCCAAGTCCAAGTTATTATAGTGGTTTCCGTAGGTGAAGTGCACGTCGAAGTAGGGGATGCCGTGCTTGTAGCGCTTTCCCACCAGGGGGTGAATGTCTCCCACGTCGTAGATAAAACGTTCGCCCATGCCCACTTGGAAGCTGTAAGGCTCGGGTGCTTCCTTCTTGCCTGCATTGAGGCGGTTCACGCGGAACATCTCGCCCGACACCATTCGGTGAAAGCCTCGCACAGGGTTGAGGGCTGTGCCCACGATTTCGCGCAGCACGCGCCGGAAGCCCCTTTGTGTGTTGTCGAAGAAGATGTCTGAAGCGCGGTGGGTGATTTCACCGATGGCGGCGCCTCCGATGCCCGTAGAGAGCAAGTCGTTCATGGCGGGTCGGTTCGTCTCGCAGAAGAGTTCCCATGTGAGGGAGCCCACCACGGGGTAGAGGAGCGAGACACCGTATGAGAGTCCGTGCTCACGCGCCGCGTTGTAGAACATGCCTCCGTGATAGGGGTGCGAGAACTGGTTGCCTGAATAGCTGTCGTTGTCCCACACCCAGCCGTTGGTGAGGTGGTCGCGAATGACCCCGCGAGAGATTCGTGCCCATGAGCGGTCCTTGACGAAGTAGTCCCAGCTGAGCACCGTCGCGTTGATAGCGAGTGCCTCTGTGAGTGCCTGGAGGGCAGGAGAACGGAGATTAGACAATTGGGTGCTGTCCGCCAGGCTTTTGTCCTTCTTGCCGAAGATGGACACAGGACAGGTGTAGGGGCTCAGCGTGCCTGGACGTTGCAGGTGCATGCGGATGCCCGTGATAGAGTCGTGCCAGATGGAGTCAGACTCCGAGGTCTTGGCTTCAAGTAAAATGCAATTAAATATGAGTAAGGTGAAGAGAATTCTTATGCGACGCATACTGATATCTGGTTTTAATTGTGTTTGATTTAAGGATTTGAACACAAAGGTAGGAATTTTTTTGTATTCGGCAATCACTATTTGCAGAAAAAAATGCTGACACAAAGAAAAGTTCCGTATCTTTGCCTTTCGGTAAGGACAAGGTGAAAGGTGAAGAAGGTGAAACTCCTAATTCCTCATTCCTAATTCCTCATTCCTAATTCCTAATTCCTCATTCCTCACTCCTAACTCCTCACTCCTAACTCCTCACTCCTAACTCCTCACTCCTAACTCCTAACTCCTCACTCCTAACTCCTAACTCCTCACTCCTAACTCAAAATAGAATGGCAAAAGAAAAGATAGCATACGTGTGCACATCGTGCGGATATGACAGTCCGAAGTGGATAGGCAAATGCCCCGCCTGTGGCGAGTGGAACACCTTCTCCGAGTACAGAGTGGGGAAGGCGGCTCCTCAGGTGCTCTCAAGTCTGGAGAGTGGGGCGCAGAAGACAAGCCCCGTGCTGATGTCGCACATTCAGACAGACGACGAGCCCCGCATCAACATGGGCGACGGGGAACTGAACCGGGTGCTGGGCGGAGGCCTTGTGCCGGGCAGCATGACGCTTCTGGGCGGCGAGCCCGGCATCGGAAAATCTACGCTCATCTTGCAGACGGTGCTGCGCCTCAAGGGGCACAAGGTGCTCTATGTGAGCGGTGAGGAGAGTGCTCGCCAACTGAAGATGCGTGCCGACCGAATTGTTGAAGGCTCCAGCCCCCAGCTGTCCACGCTCTACGTCGTGTGCGAGGCGATGATGGAGCGTGTGCTTGAGCACATCAAGGAAGTGGAGCCCGACCTGCTGGTGATTGACTCTATCCAGACGATGGCCACCGAGACAGTCGAGTCGTCGCCCGGCAGCGTCACCCAGATACGCGAGTGTGCAGCGATGTTGCTCAAATATGCCAAAGAGTCCGGCGTGCCCGTCATTGTCATAGGCCACATCACCAAAGAGGGCGCCATTGCCGGTCCCAAGATACTGGAGCACATGGTGGACACCGTGCTGCAGTTCGAGGGCGACCAGCACTATATGTACCGCATCGTTCGCGCCATCAAGAACCGCTTTGGCTCCACTGCCGAACTGGGCATCTACGAGATGGTGCACAACGGGCTGCGTCCTGTGGAGAACCCCTCTGAGTTGCTGCTCAGCGACGTGAAAGACGGAGAAGAGCTGAGCGGAGTCGCTGTGGCCTGCTCCATCGAGGGTGTGCGCCCTCTGCTCATCGAGACCCAGGCGCTGGTCAGCACCGCCGCCTACGGCACGCCTCAGCGCTCGGCCACAGGCTTCGACCTGCGCCGCCTCAATATGCTGCTCGCTGTGCTCGAGAAGCGTGTCGGCTTCAAACTGCCCCAGCGCGACGTGTTCCTCAACATTGCCGGAGGCATCCGGGTGACCGACCCCGCTATCGACCTGAGCGTCATCGCCGCTGTGCTCTCCAGCAACGTGGACACGGGCATTCCTCGCGACATCTGCTTTGCGGGCGAGGTGGGCCTGAGCGGCGAGGTGCGTCCCGTGAGCCGCATCTTGCAGCGCATAGCCGAAGCCGACAAGCTGGGATTCCGCAAGATGATTGTGCCGCGAGCCAACATGAACGGACTCGACACCAGCAAATTCAAGATTACTGTTGTGCCAGTCCGAAAAGTGGAAGAAGCCCTGAGAGAACTGTTTGGATAAACGAAATGAGCCTCCGTATGTGCACGTTGTAATCGTTTAGAAAACAAACGGGTACACTTGCGGGTAAAAAAGATGTGCAAAAAAACTTTTGTCTATTCAACTTTTTTCTGTAATTTTGCACACGGAAACAACTTGTGTGCCTGTTATCCTTCCGGACAATGAAAGTACACATGCACATACACAATAAGTAGAATACAAAAAACTCAAACTCATGTCGGTTGTAAAGACAAGGGCGCTTTTGGTCGATGTAGCTCGTCAGCTTTTCGCAAAGAACGGGTTTGAAGACACGTCGATGAACGATATCGCAGTAGCCGCAAATCGTGGGCGCCGCACCCTTTATACATATTTCAACAGCAAAGAAGAAATCTATCTGGCGGTCATCCAGACAGAGCTCGACCGCCTCTATGAGCGCATGGAGGAAGTGGCCCGCCGCAATATCTCCCCCGAGGAGAAGATGGTGCAGCTCATATTTGCCCACTTGGAGGTGATGAAGGAAGCTGTCTATCGGAACGGCAACCTGCGTGCAGAGTTCTTCCGCGACGTGTGGAAAGTGGAGTCGGTGCGCAAGAACTTCGACAAGAACGAGATGAACCTCTTTCGCCGCATCATGAACGAGGGCATCGACAAGGGAGTCTTCGACATCCGCAACGTGCGCCTCTCGTCCGAAATCATGCACTACTGCCTCAAGGGGTGCGAGGTGCCTTACATCTACGGCCGCTATGCAGCCAAGAACGCCGAGGAACTCTATCCCTACGTGCGCAACATGGTATTCCGCCATTTTGGAAGAAACTTGAAATACGGCGCATACTGATTCGGGCGCGCCCCTGGCCGCTCGCTCAGTATCAACGAGACAAAGAATAATATAAACTTTAAAACAACAAAAGATTCATGGGACTTTTAACAGGTAAGACAGCGATTGTAACAGGCGCTGCACGCGGCATCGGTAAAGCTGTCGCTATGAAGTTTGCACAGGAAGGTGCTAACATTGCATTCACAGATTTGGTGCTCAACGACGATATGGCCGCAGGCCTCGAGGCTACTCGCAAGGAGATTGAGGCACTCGGAGTTACTTGTCGCGCTTATGCAGGTAACGCTGCTGATTTTGCTGAGACAGAAGCGGTTGTGAAGCAGATTCACGCTGACTTTGGCTCTATCGACATCTTGGTGAACAACGCTGGCATCACGAAGGACGGCCTCATGCTCCGCATGACCGAGCAGCAGTGGGACGCTGTGCTGAGCGTCAACCTCAAGTCAGCCTTCAACTTCATCCACGCTTGTGCTCCTATCATGCTCCGTCAGCGTGGCGGCTCCATCATCAACATGTCTTCAGTAGTAGGTGTTCACGGCAACGCCGGTCAGTGCAACTACTCAGCATCAAAGGCTGGTATGATTGGCTTGGCCAAGTCTATCGCACAGGAGCTCGGTCCTAAGGGCGTGCGTGCCAACGCGGTAGCTCCAGGCTTCATCGAGACCGCTATGACAGCTCAGCTTCCTGAGGAAATTCGTGCCGACTGGATGAAGAAGATTCCACTTCGTCGTGGTGGTCAGGTAGAGGACATCGCCAACGTGTGTCTCTTCCTCGCATCCGACATGTCAAGCTACGTGAGCGGCCAGGTCATCCAGATTGATGGCGGCATGAACATGTAATCAGTTAATTGACAAAAAGAGAATTAGCTTCGCTGAGGTTTGGGCGCGACTCGGCATAGTTCAAGTACACTTGACTCTGCTCTCGCTGCTACAAACGTTGAGAATTGATAATTGCCATGCAGGGTGTTATGGTTAATTGACAATTGATAATTGATAATTGATAATTAGCCATGCGGGGTGTCTGCCTAAATGACAATTGTCAATTCTCAACGTTTGTAGCAGCTCAGCGAAGCTAATTGTCATCTGTGCAATCTTCCAAGAGCCATCCGAGGCTCCAAAAATCTGTGTCATCCACGTAATCTGTGTGAGATTAAAAGAACACCGCGCAAGCCAGAGCCGCACCGAGGCTCTCCTTATTTCTGGGCTTTGCCCCTTAGATTTTTTATAAGATTTTTCAGATTTCTTGCGTAGCAACAAAACAAACACCGCGCAAGCCCAACTGTCAACTGTCAACTGTCAACTATCAACTGTCAACTGTCAACTGTCAACTGTCAACTCTCAACTCATTCCAGTGCAAGTAATATACGAAGACAACCACATCATCATCGTCTCCAAGACGGCTGGTGAAATCGTGCAAGGCGACAAGACCGGCGACAAGCCCCTCAGCGACACTGTCAAGCAATACATCAAGGAAGCCTACGCCAAGCCCGGCGACGTGTTCCTCGGTGTGGTGCACCGTCTGGATCGTCCTGTGGCAGGACTCGTCATGTTCGCCCGCACCTCCAAGGCTCTCTCGCGGCTCAATGCGATGTTTGCTGGCGGACAGGTGCTCAAGCGCTACTGGGCCATTGTGAAGAACGCGCCCGAGCAGCCAGAGGGAACTCTCATCCATTGGCTGGTGCGCAATGAGAAGCAGAACAAGTCCTACGCCTACGACCACGAAGTGCCTCGCAGCAAACGTGCCGAGCTCGACTATCGCGTCATTGGGCGTTCCGACAACTACACCCTTATCGAAGTGAACCTCAAGACGGGCCGTCATCATCAGATACGTTGCCAGCTTGCCAAGATAGGCTGCCCCATCAAGGGCGACCTCAAGTATGGCGCCAAGCGCTCCAATCCCGACGGGAGCATCTCCCTGCTGAGCCGCACGATGCAGTTCATCCACCCCGTCAGCAAGAAGGAAATCTCAGTCGAGGCACCGCTGCCCGACGACAAGCTTTGGCAGTCCTTCGGCAAGTAGGGGGGACACGAATCGCATTTATTATTTATTATATCAAGAATTAGAGAATTTGGGAACGCCGAAGACCTCGCGATCGAAAGCGAGGCCTTCTGCGTTCTCTAATTCTTGATAAAAATCTCTGTGTCCTTAAACATCACACCTGCCCTAATTGTCAACATTTGTAGCAGCTAGAGCGTGTCAATCTCGCTCGAACTATGCCGAGTCGCGCCCAAACCTCAGCGAACTAACTGTCAATTGTCAATTAACAAAGTTCGTGTTCAAAAAACAACTTGGGTAGGTTCTCTTTTTTACACTCTGACATAAATAGGACATGAAACAGCAATTGAGTTCCCGCAAAAATGTGTACATTTGCCGCAGAAAAGCCAAGAGCCGCAAAATGAAAAAGAACATCACATTCGCCCTGCTGCTGAGCTGCTTGGTCAGCGTGGGCTGCACGGGGCAGAACAAGGAGCAAGAGACTGAAGTCGTGCTGGAGACCACAGCCGGCAACATCCGCGTGAAACTGTACAACGACACCCCTGGACACCGAGACAACTTCGTGCGCAACGTCAAGGAGGGTCTCTACACGGGTGTAACCTTTCACCGCGTCATCCGCAATTTCATGATACAGACGGGCGATCCCGCCACACGTCCCGAGGGCTACAAGCCCCACACCGACGCCAACGGCGACACCATCGCCGAGCGCATTCCGGCTGAAATCCGCTGGCCCCAGCACTTCAACAGGCGAGGCGTTCTGGCTGCCGCGCGCGACGGCGACGACGAGAATCCTCAGCGCGCCAGCGACAAGTACCAGTTCTACATCGTGACGGGCAAGACCTGCGCTGATGCCGATATGGACGGCTACGAGACTGCCCGCGAGCAGCGCGACGCTGAGGCCCTCTTCCTCCAGAAGCAGCAGGCCAACAAGGCGAAGCTCGATGCGCTGCGTGCTGCCCGCGACCGCGACGGGCTCAGCAATCTGCTCGAGAAGTTGCAAGATGCAGCCCGTTGGGAAGTGTCCGAGAATCCGCCCATCACCTACCCTCAGGAACTGCGCAAGGCCTATAAGGTGCACGGCGGAGCCCCTTGGCTCGACAACGAGTACACCGTCTTCGGCGAAGTGACCGAGGGCATGAAGGTGGTGGAAGACATTCAGCGCGTCAAGACGGGCGCTAACGACAGACCGCTACGCGACATCCGCATCCTCAAGGCTTACATCGAGGAATGAGTCACAGAGTTTTTCCATTTATCACGAATTAATCATAAGCCATTCAAGGCTCTACATCCTGATATTAGAGAATCGTTCGCATTCAAAAAGAATCACCATTCACATACGCTTAACAATGCTCGTAGTGAATGGTGATTCTGTTTTACGACAAAGCCTTTATGCTCACTTGCCTTCCGTCTTCATGACATACTCGTAGGTGTGTCCGTCGCTGAGCAGACGCTTGAGGAAATCCTGAAGAGACGCTGTTGTAACCGCATCGACGCAGGTGAGGTCGTTGTTGTCTATCACGATGCCTCCTTTCACGAAATACGTGCGGATGTCGTCAGCACTCTTGTCTGTGTTCAAAGATGGAGCCTTGTGCTGCTTGTGTCTCAGCGCCTTGTAGTTCGCCAGCAACTGCTCATCGATGCCCTTGTCCGCCAGTTCTTGAAGAAGAGCCTTGATGTCGTTGCGAATAGCCGACTCCCTCTCTGGGGCACAAGCAAACGATATGGTGAAGAGCATCTGCGGGAAGGGGTACTGGGTGTATTTCGGTTGAACCCCAATGCTATAGATGTCGCTATGCTGAAGGCGGATGCGGTTCAGCAAAGCCTCGCTCAGCACACTTCTCAGGGCGTCCATATGCGCTTGATGTGAAGCATCATACTTCAAGTTCTTCTCCCAGGCCAGCATCAGGATGCAGTCAGCCTTCGGTGTGTCCCCGTCCACCATCCTCACGGCGATGGTGTCGTTCGGGCGATAGTGCAGTTCCGGGCGGCAGATGCGTTCTACAGGCTGCTTCGTTGTGGGCAAGCTGCCCAAATATTTCGCCGCAAGGGGAAGAACGTCCTCCGTCTTCAGTGGAGTCTTAACCACCGCCACCATTCCGTTGTAGTTAGCGTGCACGCGAGCAAGAATCTCCTTCATCTTGCCGACACTCATCGCCTCCACTTCCTCCTTCGAGGGCATCCTTGTGCGCTCGTCCGAAGCGTAAGGGAAAGACAGGATATCGATGACGGATTGCACGATGGGCGTTCTCGGCATATCCACAGCCATGCGGGCCGTAGCGCTCAGCTTGTTGAACTCCAGCGTGTCCACATCGGTTGTGGTGAGCTTCACGTAGAACGACTTGAACATGCTCTCCAGTTTGGCGCTGTCGGCATAGGCCCCATAAAGCACCTCCGTAGGCTTCACCTCCACCATCGACACCAGCTGCTCGTATTCATCATACTTTCGGACAGCCTTCTTCAGATGCTCGCTATAAATCACCTCGTCGTTCTCCAGCAAGGTCTCACCGCCTTTCACAAACAGGCGCACTTCTGTGTACATCATATTGCTGTCGGGCACTTGGTTCATCACCAGCTGAACACCGTTAGATAGCGCGTATAGGGTGAAGTGCTTGTCGTAGTCGAGCACTTTCTTCTTGCCCACCTTTCCCGCCTTCGGATTGATGTCGAATGTCAGTTTCTTCTCCTCCTTCTTCTTGGCCGAAGCGTCGTCGGCAGCATACTCTGCAGCCTTCACTTCGTTCCACCAGGCCAGCAAATCCTCTCGGGTGGGCATTGCCGCCTCGCTGTTCTCGGGGAAGACGAGCATCAGTCCGCACCGGCTCTCGTCAAATATCCTCTGTGCGGCAGCCTGCACCATGCTTCGCGAGATGTGGCGCCGGATGTACGAGTCCAAGATAGCCCGCACCCTGGGCGAAACGCCAGTTGTCCCCTTCAGATAGTGCTCAATGCAGTTCTCGGCAGCACCCTTCGCATCAACAGCATCCGAGTCCCCTCCAACAAGCGTGTCGTTCCACTCAATCACGGTGGTGTCCTCGATAGCCCGGAAGTCGGAGCTGTCCTTATAAGAGATGTGCTTTGCAAGCTCCTCATCAGTCACCCCGATGCGCTTCATCTTCTCCACCTCCGCCAACATCTTCTTGGTCATCTCGCGCAAGTCCTCAGGCGAGGTCATCAGCAGCGCTATCACCTGGCTGTTCTTGATGCTGTAGTTGTCGATGGGCCTTGTCTGCAACACCTGCGAGAGGAGCACATGCGGGTTGTTGTCCTTCAGTTTCTTCATGCGCTCACGCAGTATCCTTATTGCGATGTTGTCTATCTCGGTCTGCTTGAAGAACGCCACCTTCTGCATCTCGCTCTGGGGCGCGGAAGGGTAAATAGCCTGCAACTGGATAGTGGGTATCGGCACTTCCTTGCTCTTGACGACCGACGTAAACAGCTGCTCTCTTGCGGCAGGAGGGTTGAAGTCCGGCACCGTTGTCTTTCCCTTTTTCAAGTCGCCAAACAGCTTCTCAATCTTCTCCACCATCTGGTCGGGGTTGAAGTCGCCACAAGCAATGACACACTGGTTTTGTGGCTGATACCAACGCTTGTAGAAGGCCCGCATCTGCTCGATGGTGCACGTGTTGATGATGTCCATCAGACCTATAGGATTGCGCTGCGCATAGCGTGTGCCCGCATGACGTTCGTTGAACATTGCCATTCCGGCATCAGTCAGCGAGCGTGTGCGCCATTCCTCCACAATCACGTTGCGTTCAGCCTGCAGCGCTGCAGCGTCCAGAACGGCGTCGGCACTCCAGTCGCGCAGAATCTGCAGGCAACTGTCTATGCGGCTCTCGCCCGTGAGGGGCACGTCGGCAAGGATGTAGTGGGTGCTCTCGAACGATGTGCGTGCATTCACGTCGGGACCGAACGCCACACCGATGCTGCGCAGAAAGTCGATGATTGCGTTGTCAGGGTAATGCTTCGTGCCCTTGAACATCATGTGCTCCAGGAAATGGGCCATTCCCTGCTCGTTCTCTTCCTCCACCAGCGACCCTGTGCGCTGTATCAGCCGGAACTCGCCAATGTGCTTCTTGTTCACCGCTCGGCGCACATAGTAGGTGAGACCATTGGGCAGAACGCCCTGACGAAGGGCTGTGTCTGCTGGAACGATTTGTTCAGATGTCTGGCCAAATGCTGCAAAGGCAGCGGCCATGCATGCTAATAAAGTAGTCGTTAGCTTTCTCATGAATGAGGAATTAGGAATTAGGAATTAGGAATGAGGAATTAGAAATTAGGAGTTAGGAGTTAGGAGTTAGGAGTTAGGCACCTTCGTTAGGGGGGTGCATCGATATTTTGCCGCACAAAAGTACTACATTGTATTCAATAATGGCGCATCTTCGCCCTAAAATGATGGTAAATCGTTTAAAATCTTGGGGAAAAGCCTAGAAATGAATCCCTCAGGGCCGTCTCCTGCGGCGTTCTCTGATTCTTGATGAATAAAAAATGTCATTTATGAAATCTGTGCGACATGATTCAAGTCGGCAGTCTGTGGCAAGAACGAGCCCTCTAACTAAGAGACACAAAAAAAATGAAATCCATCACGGACTCCATTTCTTTTGTCATTTTTTCAATGTGAGAGAAAATGAACCTAAATCTTTTACTAACCTAAAACCTATTGTATAACCTATGTCTATTTTCTTACTTTATACCTTAAGTATCCTGTTTAAAACAATCTATTTACCTAATCCTAATACCTAATTGAGAAATATACCTTATAACTAATACCTTCACTAACCTGTCTTTTGAAATTAGATTCGATAGTCTTTTTTTTCTTTTGACGATGCAAAGTTACGGGCTTTTCGAAAGGTGAACCTCATTTTATTTCCGCTTTTTATGAAAAAATGCATTATTATTGATGTGTGTCAATATGTGTGTACGCACACACCGCGTTTATGACTTTTTTTATGTAGAAAGGGAAGAATGTGCGAAAAAGGGGGTTGAAGTGTCATGAAACGGCGCGAATGGACATGTTTCTTGTGTTTGAGGATGTTTTCAATGATTTTTCACACAAAAGATTTGTGTGTAGAGGAAAGAATGTGTACTTTTGCGGTGATATTTTATTCAGAAAAGCATGTCTATTGTTTTATCCATCGTACTTATTGTTATTTTAGCTATTGGACTCGGAGTGATGTCATTCTTATATTATCGACAGCGCCAGAAGTGTATGCAGTATATGAAAGGCATCGCCGTGCAGAAGGGTTTTCTGCAGAACATGAGTCACGACATTCGCACGCCTATGAACGCCATTTGCGGATTCTCCCAACTGTTGTGCAACAGCCAGATACGTTCTATGATGACGGAGGAGGAAATTGCAGAATATGGCGTCATCATTCAGAGCAACACTGACCTGCTGAGCACGCTGGTGAATGACATCCTGGATATTTCGGATATGGAAAGCGGCAAGTATCGCCTGAACATCGGCACTTGCTGCGTGAATGACGTGTGCCGCAATGCGCTCAGCACGGTGAAGTACCGCTGCCCTGATAATATAAATATGTATATGACTACGGAGGTGGATGACGCCTACACCATCAAGAGCGACTCAAAGCGTGTGGAGCAGGTTATCATCAACTATCTCACCAATGCGGTGAAGCATACGACTGAGGGCGAGATTCATGTACATGTGTCGCTGAAGGAGAAGCCCGGTATGGTGACCTTCTCTGTGACCGATACGGGCGAGGGCGTTCCTGCCGACAAGGCTGAACTGATTTTCAAGCGCTTTGAGAAGTTCAACACGTTCAATGGCGGAACGGGACTGGGTCTTGCCATTTGTCGCACCATCGCCTCGCAACTGGGCGGTGAGGCTAAGCTGGACACTTCTTATAAGCAGAAGGGCGCACGCTTTATCTTCACGCATCCTGTCGGATGACGCGCCAAGCTTGCCTGAGCAGATGATAGGCAAGCACCACAACGAGTGGGTACCCTACGTAGATGAGGGTGCTCCATGATACCACAAGATATACGAACATCGCCACTCCAATGAGTTTGGCCAGATAGGTGATGCCTGGCAGAAAGTAGAAGTGGTGATAGACTTCATCGGTCAGAGCGATGAAGGTGATGATGACCAGCCATGTGGTCACCACTAATGCTGCCATGATGGGAGGAAGCACCAGCGGGTTGAGCGTGGGGTGATAATAGTATTCTTGCCAAAACTCGGGCACGAAGTTTTGGACGGAGGCGTAAAGTGTGGCCATCATGGCGGTGAGCAGCAGGAAGAGGAACGGGTAGCAGCTGTTCATCTCGTCGAAGAAGTGAAGGATTTGCTGCTTGCGCACTTGCTTCTTGCCCACCACAACGGCTAAGATGCCCAGCACCAGCAGGGCTGACATCCAGATGGAACGGCTGTCGGACAGGGCGTCCAGCATCTCGGAGATGATGTCGTCGGGTGTTGTACCGCGAAGCAGGTCGTGTTCGGGAATCCACCCCATAGTGTACTGATTGCTGGCCACTTTCACCCAAATGGAGTCGATAGAGTCGCCTGGCACTATCTTGATGGCTGCAACGGCTACGACTTCCCCACGGTACACTCGGCACGTGTCAATCATCAGGTCGCCTTCGCGTGGAATAAGCGTGAGCGAGTCGGTCTTGACGAGAAAATTGAAGTTTTCGGAATAGTGGTGTGTCAGTCGGAACATCAGGGAATCTACCTGCTGTGGGGTGAGCGACATTTTGGTGGTGTCCTCTGTGGTAGTGGTGTCCACAATGTTCACGATAGTTGGAATCGAGTCGCTGTCTTGGGGCGCTGCGCTTTTGGGCGAGGGGGTGACGCCTCCGATACAGGAGGCCACAAGGACGGAGAGGAGGAGATAGACGAGTTTTTTCATTGCAGATAGAGTTTCATGAGGCAGTTTTTGCAGTCGAACTCAAGACCGAAGGTTGTCCCGTTGGCTAACTGAATGGCCAAGGGCTTGTTCTTGAGGTGATGAGGGGTTGTTGGCTCTTTAAGACACATGCCCGTTTGCCGACGGATGCAGTACTTGCAAATCATGACGGGCTCGCTGGTGTCGTGTGTCTCTTCGAACGGAACGGCTGTCTCCAGCTGGATGGGGGTGTGCTCCTGCCGTTCCTGCGGGTAGAACTTCATCCGCTCGGCAGTCAGCTGCTCGGTCAGAGCCCTGCGCCAAGCACCCAGTAGGGAGGCTGGAATGAAGTAGTTCTTCTTCAGGTGCACATTCACGGTTTGTGCCTCGAAGATGGTGTCGCCTAGACGGCTCAGCTGCCGTTGGATGTTGGCAGTCTGGTGGGTGTGGGCGAGGTCGAAGTCCTCATGAATGGGGAGGGAGGCTGTGAGCCCGTCTTCGTCGGTCATGCAGATGTGGTCGTCGTGCACGTCGATGCTGACGGCTATCTTGCGCTCGGCTGAAGGTTTAGCCAGCATCTTGTCCCACTCGGGGTCCTGGTTGCGGTAGTACTGTATGCCTTTAGCCGGACGGAACGAGGCTGCGTTGTTCACGCGGAAACCGACGAGGCTGCCTTTGTCTATGTAGCACAGCCCGTCTCCGTTGTGCAGCTGAGTGTGCAAGTTGACAGGCTCGCCCATCGACTTGGGAGTGTCGATGTTGGCATCTGGTCGGCTGACATCTTCCACAAATCCTCTGTTGAAGCTTTTCCGCACATCGGGCTGAAACTTCAGATGCACTTGGCCTGAGGAAGCGCGACAGAAGAGGTCGGGGTGCTTGGCAATGACCTTATCAAGCGCCTGTGAGTAGGCTGCTGTCACGTTCTTCACATAGTCAACGTCCTTCAGACGGCCTTCTATCTTCAGCGATACGGCTCCCGCCATCAGCAGCTCTTCCAAGTGGTCCAGCTGGCAGTTGTCCCTGAGGGAGAGCAGATGCTTGTTGCGCATGACGGTCTTTCCGTCCACCTGCAGGTCGAAGGCCATTCGGCACACTTGTGCGCACTCGCCTCGGTTAGCGCTTCTTCTGAACAAAGCCTCGCTGGCGTTGCAGCGTCCGCTCAGGCACACGCATAATGCTCCGTGCACAAAGACTTCGAGCTTTGTGTCGGGGCATTTTTGATGTATGTCGGCGATTTCCTCGTGGGTGAGCTCGCGGGCCAGCACCACTTGGGGAAATCCCAGCTCGGCCAGCATCTGCACCTTCTCGGGTGTGCGGTTGTCCATCTGTGTGCTGGCGTGTAGCGGGATAGGGGGAAGGTGTAGCGACAAGATGCGGAGGTCTTGAATGATGAGCGCATCGGTGCCTATTTCGTAGAGCTGCCAGATGAGCCGCTCCACGTCCTGCATCTCTTTCTCCATGAGGAGCGTGTTGACGGTGACGTACACCTTTGCCTTGTAGAGGTGCGCGTAGCGGATGAGCCGCTCGATGTCCTCCACGCTGTTGCCGGCAGCAGCACGGGCGCCCCATGCACGAGCACCTATATAAACAGCATCAGCACCGTGCCTGATGGCCTCGATGCCAATGTCTGCTGTCTTTGCCGGAGCGAGGAGTTCTATCTTTTTCATTGTGCTCATCTTAAGCTCCCGATGTTTTCTCGTTTATTGGATGTTTGTCAATTCCCAATTGCCAGTCGTCTGTTCTTAGTTGATGTCGTTGATGTTGAACGGCGTTTCTTGATAAACGTAGTAGTTCAGCCAGTTGGTGTAGAGTAGGTTGGCTGCTGCACGCCATTTCACGATGGGGTGTTTCTTGGGGTCGCCGCCTGGATAGTAGTTCTGAGGCTTGTTGATGGGGAGTCCCTTCTTCAGGTCGCGCTTGTATTCTCCGTCGAGGGTCAGCGGTGAATATTCCAAGTGGCAGGTGATGAAGAACTCTCTTCCGTTGCGGGCTTCCACGATAGTCACGCCTGCCTGTGGGCTTTCGGCAATGATGTGCAGACCCGGCACTTTCTCAATGTCCTTGCGCAGCACGGTGCAGTGACGGCTGTGAGGAGCGTAGAATTCATCATCAAATCCTCTGAAGATGGGCAGCTCGGGTGCGAGCATCTGATGCTTGAACACACCGAAGACTTTGTGCGGTGTGTTGTGCTTGGGCACATTGTAGAAGTGGTATAGTCCCGCAAAGGCCGCCCAGCACACATAGATGGTGCTTGTCACGTGGTTGTGTGCCCAGTCAAACACCTCTTGCAGCTCCTTCCAGTAGGTCACCTCCTCATAGCTGATGAACTCCAGCGGAGCACCTGTCACAATCAGGCCGTCGTACTTCTCCTTCTTCATATCCTCAAAGTTGCGGTAGAACGCCATCATGTGTTCCACGGGCGTGTTCTTGCTCGTGTGCGACTTGATTTTCATGAACTCCACCTTGATTTGCAGGGCTGAGTTCGAGAGGATGCGGATGAAGTCGGTCTCCGTTGTGATTTTCAGCGGCATGAGATTGAGCACGGCCAAGCGGAGCGGACGAATCTGCTGACTGCCCGCCCGTTTGTAGCCCATCGTGAAGATGTTCTCATGCTTCAGTTCATCAATGGCTGGAAGTTGATCTGGTAGAATGAGAGGCATTACTTGTTCTTGATATAATCAACAATCCACTGGCCCACTTCCTTCGTGCCATACTTTGCGCCGCCTTCCACTTGAATTTCGGGAGTGCGCACGTTCTGATCGAGCGAAGCGTTGACTGCTTCACGAATCAGCGCGCCTTCTTCCTTCAGGTCGAAGTACTCGAAAAGCATAGCTGCAGAAAGAATCTGTGCCAGAGGGTTTGCAATGTTCAGTCCTTTAGCCTGTGGCCAGCTGCCGTGAATAGGCTCAAACACAGGTGTGTGCTCGCCGGTTGAAGCGGATGGGAGCAGACCCATAGAACCTGTGATGCAGCTGCCCTCGTCGGTGAGGATGTCGCCAAAGGTGTTCTCGGTCACCATCACGTCGAAGAACTTAGGCTCCTGAATCATGCGCATAGAAGCGTTGTCCACATACATGAAGTCGGTGGTCACGTCTGGATACTGAGGAGCCATCTCCTGAGCAACAGCACGCCACAGACGGCTTGATGCCAGCACGTTGGCCTTGTCCACAACCGTGAGGTGCTTTCTGCGCTGACGAGCATACTGATAAGCGACCTTCAGGATGCGTTCTACCTCAGCACGAGAGTAGGCGTTGGTGTCATAAGCGTAGTCGTTGCCTTCCTTCTTCTCGCCGAAGTACATGCCGCCAGTCAACTCGCGGATGCAGATGAAGTCGGCGCCGCGCACGAGTTCGTCCTTCAGTGGAGACTTGTGCACCAGGCAGTCGAAGGTGGTGACAGGACGGATGTTGGCAAACAGACCCAGCTTCTTTCTCATGGCCAGCAGACCCTGCTCAGGACGCACCTTTGCGTTAGGGTTGTTGTCGAACTTGGGGTCGCCTACTGAGGCAAACAGCACAGCGTCGGCCTCCATGCAGGTCTGGAAGGTCTCCTCTGGGAATGGGTCTCCCACTTCATCAATAGCGTGAGCACCGCAAAGGGCCTCTTTGTAGCTAACTTCGTGTCCAAACTTCTCTGCGATGGCGTTGCAGACTGCTACGCCCTGTTCCATAATCTCTGGTCCGATACCGTCACCGGCCAGAACTGCGATTTTCAGTTTCATTTCTTTATGTTGATTTAGTTATAGATTCTTTCGTGTATCACTTTGTCTTCCATGAAACATGGATGTACAGGGCCATATCCGTGCCCGAACTCATATTCTGCGCCCAGAGCAATGGCCCGACTGATGAACTCCTCGCCTTTCTCCACAGCTTCCGACAGACTGTAGCCCTTGGCCAGATAAGTGGCGATGGCGGAGGAGAACGAGTCGCCTGTGCCGTTCACGTTATGAGTGGGGATGCGGTGCTTCCTGAACTCTTTCACCTCTCCGGTTTCAGCGTTGTAGAGGAAATCGGACAGCATCTCTTGTGGCGATGTGCCTTTCCCCGCAAAAGTTTGGCTTTGCATGCTCTTAATGATGACGCTGTTGCCCCATTGCCCCAGTTCCTTGATGTCTTCGGCAATGTTTGTTATCTTGCGTTTCAGCAGCACTTCTGCCTCGCGGAAGTTGGGGGTGATGAGTGTGGCCAAAGGGAAAAGCATTTTCTTGTAGGCTCCGATGCTCTCGTCGCTCACCAGTTGCACGCCGTTGCTGTCCACAATCACGGGATCAATCACCTTGTGCACTTTCGGGTGGCGTTGCAGCACGCCTGCTACTCCCTGAATGATTTCTGCTGTAGGCAGCACGCCGGTCTTGATGCATTGGGCGCCTACATCGTCCAAGAAGGATTCTGCTTGACTCACCACCAGCTCGGCCGACATGGGTGTCACGCTCTTCACTCTTCTGGTGTCCTCGTCCACAATGCCTGTCAGCGCACATGCCGCATAGCCTCCGCAAGCTGTAATGGCCTTGATGTCGGCCTGCATGCCGGCACTGCCCAGTGGCTCACTGCCTGCTATTACGAACACGATATTCAGTTGCTTCTTTCCCATTCGGTTTTATTTTGTGTGCAAAGGTACAATTTTTCATTATATTATATAAGTATAAGTAAAAGAAAAAGTGTCTTTTTGACTACTAAGACGCTAAAAAGGCAAACGGAAGTGTGTGTGTGAACGCTGCCGTTTGCCTTTTGTTGTTTCTTTCTTTGTCTTTCTGCTGATTATGCGTCGGCAAAGACTTTTCCGTCGCTGAGTGTGACCTGAAGTTTGGTGTACTCGCTGTGGAAATCGTTCTTCAGTCGGTCGAGATAGCGAGCGCTTTCCCATTTGCACATGGGCAGGTCGTGCAGCAGGTAGTTGCCACAAGTGTCAGGGGTTGTGGCTGGCACTTCTGTCTGTGTGAGAATCCACTCGAGGCACTCGATGGTCAAGCGGCGCATATCCTCTACGGTGTAGGTTCCTGTCATGATGATGTACATGCCTGTGAGGCATCCCATGGGGCCAACATACACCACATCCTCTTTCGCTTCAGAGTTGCGGAACCAGGTGGCCATCAAGTGCTCAATGCTGTGCATCGCTGCTGGCGCAACGGCTGGCTCCTTGTTGGGCTCCGTGATGCGGAGGTCGAAAGTGGTGAAACCCTTATCTATGCGCGACACGTAAATGCCTGGCTTCAGACGAGTGTGGTCGATGGTGAAACTTTGTATGACTTCCATAATGTTATTGTTGTTTTAGTGTGAATAATCTTGTTTGTTTCGGAACGGTGCTTGCGTTTTGGCCGGACCGTTTACTTTGATGCTGCAAAGATACGAAATTATCTGTTTACACGCCAAAGAGGGAAGGGGAGTAAAAGCGAAAAAGCGCGAATCTCACGACTCACGCTTTTCTGTTCTCAATAAGTATTAATTTTTTTAAGGTAAAAAGATTGTTTTTAGGATGTTGCAAAGGTATGGACTTTTGTGTTCTTAAACAAATTTTAAAACATGTTTCTTAACATCTGTGCACGAACACAATGCCATTTTTCTGTTTTTTTTAAGAAATCGAGCCATTTTTGACGGTTTTTGTCACCCCTTTTTCAACTTTTTTGTCAATTGTGGCTACGGATAAAGTCCGATGAAGGTGAAGGGTGTGCTTTCTCATCAGCATCGTTTTCGAACCTCTCGGCGCTCTTTCTGTGCTTCGAAACCGGTCTGAGTCACACCGGCACCCTCGGTCTGAGTCACACCGGTATGGTCGGTCTGAGTCACACCGATTTTGGAGGAGAAAGCATACTCATGTTCTCTTTCATCTTTATGTGAGCGCAAACACCGCTGTGTGGACTTGATGGGGAAAACTATTTGGAGATGGCGGGACGAAGGAACCGCGTCTTATAGGCAAGGCTATAGGGCTCTGTTTAGATGGCTCAAAGACAATAGGATGAGTTTTTTGTCGTTTTGTAAAGTGTAGTAGAATAGAATGTGAACAACTAACAGGAATGAAATTGATAACAATCTTGAAACTCGTGCTTGGCCTGTTGAGCGTGTTTTATTCCGTTCGTGGTATGTGAATAGGGGCAAATTCTGCAAATAAGTTGCGATTTGTTGTGACGGTTTCAATCCTCAAGTGTATGCAGTGACAGAAAGGGATCAATGACGTCAAGATGCTTTTGAGAATGAAAACAAAATAAAGCAACAATCAACTCATAAAGAATATGAAAAAAAGAACAATAGGACTGATGGTCTTGCTCGCAGGGCTACTGTGCTCATGCGGTCAGTCTCAGCAGAAAGGTCAGGACACGCAAAGCTCGGAATTCGAGAATTGGATAAGTCGCATGCCGCAAAGGACAAGCGACTCCAAAACGGAAGGCGTGGAATTGGAAAAATGGAATGTGCTGAAGGATTCCATCACCCTCTTGAAGAGAGTCCAGAAATGGGATGCATACGTGGAAGAGCATCCTAAGGACGAGATAGGGTGGAGAAATCTGTATGCGGCAAGCATTCTTTATTGTTACTATGACCGTGACTATATATCAGAGGAGTGGCACAAGACATTTATGGCACGTGTCAAAAAGGCGATTCCTGACACCTATACTTATTATCTATTGGCGATGGAGAACAGCAACGAGTGGGCAAAGAGCCGGAAATATGGTGAAGAGGCCTTGAAGCGTTTGCCCGAGCAACCTCTGAAAGAAGACTTTGATAAGTGGTGCTGGTTTTTGTATGAAAAAGGAGGCAAGCGTTTGGACGACATGCTGACCCGCTATTATGAAAGTGGCTTGTACTCGGCTGAAGTTCTTTATTATCATTATAACCAAATGCAGGGAATGGAAGAGAATGGTATTTATTTGGGTGATGATGAAAATGATTTGATTCCCAAGAAGATGATTCAGGTGGTGTTTGGCTTGCACAAAGACAAGGTGCTGGTCAACAGAAATGGCGATTGGGGAATTATTTGGAAGTTGTGTAAAGTTCCTATGCCAGATGAGAACTGGGTGAATGCCTTGCCTGAGTTCGACAAGAGTGACCCTGCGAGCGAGTGGTATATTAAGAACTTGATGATATTGGATTGGATCGGGAAGCATAGTGAGCACCCCGTCTATTATGCGGCAGATGCATCATCACTCAATAGACGAAAGATGCCTCGCGAACTACTGAAGAACTTATATAACGAGGGATTGGTTGTGCGCTACTCGTCAAAACCTTATGACAACATGGCTGCGACATGCCGTAATGTGGAAGAGCGCTATCTGCTTGATTATCTCTACCGACCATTAGCTTCGACGCCCCAAGAGGATGAACATTATTACTCTGATGGCAGTATGTGTGTGCGCAACACCGTTGTGCTCTTACAGGGCCTTCTGCCTCATTACAAAACGTACAATCCTGAGCGATGCCATTGGCTGAGCGGGCTGTTGCTCAAAACGATAGAACAAAGGGACAAACAGGGCGCATTTGACAAAGGGTTTCTCAACGATTTGAAGCCGGACATCCGCTCTTATTATGAAGCCACAAAAGCGAATGAACTATGAGCCTCCTCTTGTTTAAATCACATCGGCAAATGACCGATGAAGAGCTGATGCAACGGGTGGCACGTGATAGCGATTCTGCATTCGAAGAACTGTACCGTCGGTATGCCCGACGGTTACAGGGCTTCTTCTTCCGTCAGCTTGGAGGTGATGAGGAGGCGGCATCGGACTTTACACACGATGTGTTTCTTAGAGTATATGAGTCGCGTGACAAATTTATAAAAGGTAGTAATGTGGCAACGTGGCTTTTTTCTATTGCCTACAACCTGTGCAAGAACACGTATCGCCACAATGAGCATGTGATGAATTTCCTTGCTACACTCGATGCAGAGCCAGTCAGCGAGGAAGATGTGGAGGTGAGACTGACCCTGGAACAGCAACGGGATGCTGTTCGAAATGCGCTCTCGTCACTGCCGCCGCCGCTTCATCTGCTCTTCTCCATGCATTATGAAGAAGGACTGACCATTCCTCAGATAGCCCAAATTGAACAACTGTCGGAAGGGGTAGTGAGAGGGCGAATCTATAAAACAATGAAAATCATACGTCAAAAACTTGCAAGCATATGAAAACAACTTCACAACATACGGAAAACATGAGCAATGAAGACATCATTGCTATTGCGCGCAGCATACGCGAGGAGGACAATCGAAGACTGAACGTGCGCCCTTGGAAATCGCGCAATCGCATTGCTTGGTATATAGCTGTTCCAGCTGCTTGTTTCATCGGTTTCGTGCTCGGCTATTGTATTCATCTCTCTTCCTCTGGAGACTCGCCACAAAACTTTGCCTCTACTGTTACGGCCGACACGTTCTTGGCCCGTGAGGTGGCGTCCGATACAGTCTATCAGACGACCAATCCTCACCGTCCTGTGCGTCCACGACCCATCACAGCATCGGCTCCGTCTTCAACGAAGCCGAGGAAAATTGGTATTTCGGTGCTTGAAGACCATATCCGGTATGACTTGTTGGCATCGAGTTCGGATAGGATGATGTATTGATATGAAGCTCCTTCCTGCCTCTTGAGGAAGGAGTTTTTAATATGAAAAAGGCGATAGGCTTAGTTGATTGAAGATGAGCTTCGACTGGATGTGAAAGGTGAAAGACGAAATGTTCTATAAGGAGAAAACAGAGCGGAAAACGACTGAAATAATGGCATGAAATCGTTCTAAAAGTCGAATCCGTTATTCTATAAGGTGCTTTTGTGTTATATTTTATTAAATAAGAAAGAACGGAGGTTGGTGAACCCGGGAATATGTCCTAACTTTGCATAGATTTTTGTGTAGATTAAATATTTGGATAAAAAGTAAAATGAACGGTAAAAAAATGCTAATGAGCCTGAGCGTTCTGATGGCGGGAGCCATGAGTTTGGTAGCTCAGGAACGAACTGATGCTTCTGTCGGAACTATGAATCTGACGCTTGAGAAGGCCATCGAGATTGCGTTGGCAGAGAATCCAACCATTCGAGTAGCCGACAAGGACATCGAACTGAAAAAGATTGCGGATAAGGAAGCATGGCAGGCGTTGCTGCCTACCGTAGATGCAACGCTGAGTCTTACGGACAATATTTTGGTGCCAGAAATGGTGACTGGTATGGGTAAGTTCAAGATGGGTGTGGACGGAACCGTTACGGCTATGGGCGGCGCATCGCTCAATCTGCCTGTGTTCGCACCTGCGGTATATCAGAATATGAAACTGACGAAGAAGGACATCCTGCTGGCACAAGAGAAATCACGTGGCAGTCGTCTTGACCTCATCAATCAGGTGACAAAGGCCTATTACGGCGCTCTTCTCTCTAGCGATAGCTATGAGGTGATGAAGCGCAGCTATCAGGTGGCTAAGCAGAACTTTGATGTGGTGAACGAGAAGTTCAAGGTGGGCCGCGTGAGTGAGTATGATAAGATTTCTGCTGAAGTGCAGGCTCGCAATATGAACGCATCGATGGTGAGCGCACAGACAGGCAAGACGCTTGCGCTCTTGCAACTGAAGGTGCTCATGGGCGTAACTGCCGATGTGGATATGGCTATCGACGACTCGCTGAAGGCTTACGAGGGCAAGCTCTCTCTGGCTGACGCTGAGCATTCGGCTGACGAACTGGGCAACAACTCTTCTCTCCGCCAACTCGATTACAACATGGGCCTTTTGCAGCAGAACCGCAAAATTCTGCAGACCAACTTTATGCCTACTGTGGCTTTGCAGCTGACGGGACAGTATCAGAGTTATGCCAACAAGAACTGGAATGTGTTTGGCTATGATTACACGCCAAGTTCTACGTTGTCTATCGCGGTGAACATTCCTATTTTCCATGCAAGCAACTGGACTAAACTGAAGAGCAACCGCTTGCAGATTTCCCAATTGGAGGACACGCGTCTTGACACCGAGCGCAAGTTGAATCTGGCAGCTGAAAGCTACAAGAAGAACATGGCCAGCAGCATGGCGCAGGTGGAGAGCAATGCAGAAGCAGTGAAGCAAGCCGAGAAGGCTGTTGACATTGCTGGCAAGCGCTATGAAGTGGGACGTGGAACCATCCTTGAGCTCAACCAAAGTGAGACTGCACAGACACAAGCCGAACTCACTTATGTACAGAGCATCTACGACTATCTGTCCAATAAGGCTGATCTCGATTATACTTTAGGCCGTGAGACCTATCTGAAATAACACAAAGAACTGAACGAAACAAACAAACGATATGAAACTCATTAAAACATTATCATTGGGTGCTCTTGCCCTTCTTGCCGTTGCATGTGACAACAAGAGCGATAAGGCAGCCGGTGCTGCTCAGCAGGACAAAGTGCAGGTGAAAATAGCTAAAGTCACCAGCGAAGACGTTGCACAGACAGAAACTTATACAGCCACAGTGGAGAGCGACGTGAAGAACAACATCGCTCCTAACACTCCTTATCGAATTGAGAAAATCTTTGTGGAAGTGGGTGACCGCGTACACAAAGGACAGGTACTCGTACAGCTGGATGCCAGCAACCTGCGTCAGCTCAAGTTGCAGCTGGAGAACCAGAAGGTGGAATTCAAGCGCACAGAGCAGCTCTATCAGGTGGGCGGTGCCAGCAAGGCTGAATATGACAACGCTAAGCTGCAGCTCGATGTGTATTCTACTCAGCTCCGACAGCTCACAGAGAACACACAGCTTGTGTCACCTATCAACGGTGTCGTGACTGCTCGTAACTATGACGACGGTGACATGTATAGCGGCAACCCTGTGCTCACGATTGAGCAGCTGAACCCTGTGAAGGTGTTGGTTAACATCTCTGAGGTGTACTACAAGCAGGTCACTAAGGGCATGCCTGTTGACATTCAGCTTGATGCCTACGAGGATGAGGCCTTCGGTGGCAAAGTGACGATTGTTTATCCTACTATTGATGAGGCTACTCACACGTTCCCTGTGGAGGTAACCATCGACAACGCCAGCCAGAAAGTGCGTCCAGGCATGTTTGCTCGCGCTACGGTCAACTTCGGTGTGAAGAACCACGTGTTGGTGCCTGATGAGGCTCTCGTGAAGCAGATTGGTGCAGGCGACCGTTATGTCTATGTGCACAAAGGTGGCAAGGTTTCATACAACAAGGTGGAACTTGGCAGACACATCGGCAACAAGTACGAGATTCTGAGCGGTGTCAATCCTGGAGACGATGTAGTCGTTGCAGGCCAGAGCCGCTTGGCGAATGGTAAGGAAGTGGAAGTAGTGAAGTAATTGAGCATTTGACAGTTTGCAATTCACTATGCTCAATTCGCAATTCGCTATGCGACGACTAGGCGATGATTCACTTCCGCAATAGAAGGCTCGAATGGCGAAGGAAGCTGGTAAATTGTCAATGAAATAATTGTAAATGAATTTATGAGTCTATACGAAGGTGCGGTCAAACGACCGATTATGACAAGTCTCTGCTTTTTGGCAGTGATAATATTTGGTATCTTCTCGGCTATCAAGTTGCCTATTGACCTCTACCCAGATATCGATACGAACACCATCATGGTGATGACGTACTATACGGGTGCGAGTGCCGAGGATATTGAGAATAACGTCACACGTCCTTTGGAGAACGTGCTCAACTCTGTGGAGCACCTCAAGCATGTGACCAGCAATAGCCGTGAGAACGTCTCTGTCATCACGTTGGAGTTTGAATATGGTTATGACATTGATGCCTTGACCAACAACGTGCGAGACAAACTCGATTTGGTGTCCAACTCTCTTCCTGACGATGCGCAGACACCTATCCTATTCAAGTTCTCAACGGACATGATTCCTATCTTGATGCTGTCTGTTCAGGCTGATGAGTCGCAGCAGGCATTGTACAAGATTCTTGACGATAATGTAGCCAATCCTTTGGCTCGTATCGATGGAGTCGGCACCGTCAGCATTGCGGGTGCCCCTCAGCGCGAAATCAACATCTATCTGGACCCTCAGAAGATGGAGGCTTACAACCTCAGCCCTATGCAGGTGGCCAGCGCCATCTCTTCCGAGAACCTTAATGTGACCAATGGTACGGTCGATGTCGGCACACAGACCTTCACCGTTCGTGTGGAGGGTGAGTTCGACGATCCCCGTCAGATGAACAACGTTATCGTAGGTTCGCGTGACGGAGTGAATATCTATCTGCGTGATGTAGCCCGCATTGTCGATAATGTGGAAGAACGTGCGCAGAAGACCTTCACCAACGGCAAGCAAGGCGCCATGGTCATTGTGCAGAAGCAAAGCGGTGCCAACTCTGTGCAGATTTCCAAGAAGGTGATGGACATGCTTCCCACCTTGCAGAAGAACCTGCCTTCTGACGTGAAGCTTGGCATCATCGTCAACACGTCTGACAACATCTTGAACACCATCGACACGCTGGTGGAGACCATCACATACGCCATGATATTTGTGGCCCTCATCGTGTTCATCTTCCTGGGGCGTTGGCGTGCCACCACCATCATCGTCATCACTATCCCGATGTCGTTGATTGCCTCATTTATCTATCTGTATGGCACAGGTGGTTCGTTCAACATGATATCACTCTCGTGTCTGTCTATCGCTATTGGTAACGTCGTCGACGACGCCATTGTGGTACTTGAGAACGTGACCACGCATATTGAACGAGGCTCCGACCCGAAACAGGCGGCTATTCACGCTACCAACGAGGTGGCGATCTCCGTAATTGCATCCACCCTCACCATGATTGCGGTTTTCTTCCCACTCACGATGGTGACCGGTATGTCGGGTGTGCTCTTCAAGCAGTTGGGTTGGATGATGTGTATCATCATGACCATCTCCACCACCAGCGCCCTCTCGTTCACCCCAATGCTCTGTTCGCAGATGCTCCGCTTGCAGAAGAAGCAAAGCAAGGCCTTTAAGCTCTTCTACAGTCCTATCGCCAAGACGCTCGACAAGTTGGACTCTTGGTATGAGCATCGCATCAACTGGGCTGTGCGTCACCGTTGGACTGTTGTGGCAGGCAGTGCGTTGCTCTTTGTCTTTAGTCTCGTTGTGGCCAATGTGGCAGGCATCAAGAGTGAGTTCTTCCCAGCCAACGACTCTGGTCGTGTGGGTGTCACCCTCCAGTTGCCTATCGGTACCCGTGTGGAGACTTCCGAAGCACTAGCCAAGTCACTCGTTCAGAAGTGGCAGGAGCGCTATGGTGAAGACATGCAGTCTTGTAACTTCACGGTGGGTCAGGCTGGTGACGACAACACCTGGGCCTCTCTCTCCGATAACGGTACACACATCGTTTCCTTCAACATCATGATGGTGCCTTCAAATCAGCGTGAGAAGGGTCTTGCCCAGATTTGTGACGAGATGCGCGCTGACCTGAAGCTTATTCCTGAGTTGGCCAAGTACCAAGTGAACCTTGGCGGTAACAATGGTGCACGCGGCATGGGTGGACAGTCTACAGCGGTATTTGAAATCTATGGCTACAATATGGATGACACGCGTGATGTTGCAGAGCAGTTGGCAGAGAAGTTCCGCTCCAGCGAGATGATTACTCAGGTCAACATCTCCCGTTCCGACTATCAGCCAGAGATTGTGGTCAACTTCGACCGCGACAAGCTCGCCAAGGAAGGCATTGGTCTCTCCACAGCAGCAAACGCCGTGCGTTCTCTCATCTACGGTTCCGTCATGAGCCGCTATCGTGAGGACGGTGAGGAGTACGACATCAAGGTGCGTTATGAACCCACTGCACGTCGTTCTGTCGAGGACATCGAGAATATGGTCATCCCCAACTCCAAGGGTCAGAATATTCGCATTCGTGACATCGCTAACGTGTCCGAGAGCGCCATCCCACCAACCATCGAGCGTAAGGACCGCCAGCGTATCGTTACTGTAAGCGCTGTGCTTGCCGACGGTTATGCCCTGTCCGACGGTGTTGAACTGGGTGAGACCTTCTGCGACCAGCTCCGCATGCCAAATGGCGTCACTGTTCAGGTGGCAGGTTCTTACGAGGACCAGCAAGACTCTAACCGTGACCTTGGCACGCTGGGCATCCTCATCATCCTCTTGGTGTTCATCGTCATGGCTGCTCAGTTCGAGTCGCTCACATACCCCTTCATCATCATCCTCTCCGTGCCATTCGCCTTCTCGGGCATCATCTTGGCACTGGTGCTCACAGGAACCAACCTTAACATCATGTCCATGCTTGGTGGTATCATGCTGATTGGTATTGTGGTGAAGAACGGTATTGTGCTCATCGACTACACCCAGCTTCTGCGCGAGCGCGGCATCGGCCTGATTCGTGCGGCAGTGATGGCAGCACGTTCACGTCTGCGTCCTATCCTCATGACCACGCTCACCACCATCCTCGGTATGGTGCCAATGGCAGTCAGTCATGGTGTTGGAGCAGAGATGTGGCGTCCTCTTGGTGTGGCTGTGATTGGCGGTCTTACCGTATCGACCATCCTCACCCTCATCTATGTCCCCGCCATGTTCTGCATCTTCGGTTCTGTAGGTGTGAAGCGTCAGCGCCGCATCATCAAGGAAAAGCGCGAACTTGATGCTTATTGGCGTGAGCACAAGGCTGAGGAGATGCTCTCTACCACTCGTGTCAGCGTGATGGAGAAGAACGCACAGCGTGACATCAATAACTTCAGAGGTTAAACACACACATCCTATTAGACAACATGAAAACAGTATTTATAGCATACGACCAGGCTCATCACGACAATGTGATGGAAGCCCTTAACGACTCCAATGTGCGCGGCTACACCTTCTTCGAACAAGTAGGTGGTCGTGGCACCAAAGGGGGCGACCCGCACCTTGGCAGCCATGCATGGCCATCCATGAATAGCGCCATCGTCACCATTGTGGATGATGAAAAGGTACAACCTTTGCTCACTCGTCTCAAGAAGCTTGATGACGACAACCCCATGCTCGGTCTCCGTGCCTTCGTATGGGCTTGCGAGCAGAGTATTTAATGTGAAATGTGAGAGGTGAAAGGTAGAACTCCTCGCTTCTCGCTGAATTAAAAGATAAAGGCTGAACTACAACCGTTGCAGTTGTGAGTTCAGCCTTTTTTGTGTTTCGGTGTAGTGTGCCTACTTGCGTGATGTAGCCTTCAGCCGTTTGACAATGCCAGTCGCTTTAGCTATGAGTTTTGCATTTATCGGCGTTATGTGCGGTTGGGGTCTATTGCAAAGGAAAAGGTAAGAAAAGATTCTGATAAACAACCAATCATTCGTGCTTCGTTTCTATTCTTCAACTCCCCATTTTTTGAACTTCTATTATTTTTATGCAATGCAGTAGGATGCTTCCAAAATAAATCCATATCTTTGCAACTGCAACAACAAACACCCCGTCCCGTGCGATAGCGGCACAGCATCCGCTACTGCTCGATGGATTACTAACTAAATCAATTTACTGAACAATGAGAAAAATCTTTGCAATGGCGGCAGCACTGGCTGTGTGTGCCGCAGCTCAGGCAGGGCGTGTGCTCACCGACAGCATCCGCAGTCAGGTGCTGGGCGAGTGGGTCAAGTATAATGTTTATGTGCCCGACGGGTTCGATAGGAATACCCAAGCGCACTATCCAGTGGTGTATCTCCTGCATGGCTTCACCGACGACTATAAGGCTTGGCGAGACAAGGGACAGATGCAGACCGTGGCCGACGAGCTCATAGAGACAGGAGAGGCCCTTCCGATGGTCATCGTGATGCCTAATGCCGGTGGCCCTAATACGTATGAAACGTGGAACGGCTACTTCAACATGCCCGGTTGGCATTATGAAGATTTCTTCTTCCAGGAACTTGTTCCACAGGTGGAGCAGAAGTATCGTGCAGGCGGCTCCAAAGGACAGCGTGCAGTGATGGGTCTGTCGATGGGCGGTGGTGGCAGCACCGTGTATGGTCAGCGCCATGCCGATTCGTTCTCTTCCGTCTATGCCATGAGTGCATGGCTCGATAGCGACGGAGGTCGCCGCCGTCACGAGGGAGTGGACGACAAAGTCTTCCTCGTCACTCAGGCCGTGCACCAGCACTCCGCTCTCGACTATGTCCGCAACGCCAGCGCCGAGACTGTCAAGCAGTTGCAGAGCGTCAAGTGGTTCATCGACTGTGGCGATGACGATTTCCTTTTCGACCTCAATGTGCAGCTTCATCAGGCCATGCGCCAGAAGCGCATCAAGAGCGAGCTGCGCATCCGCAACGGACAGCACAACTGGGAATATTGGCATCAGGCCATCCGTATCGCCTTGCCCTTCGCTTCCAGAAGTTTCTACAGAGAATAAACGACGAGGGTGAGGCTCAAGAGAAGCCTCCATCACCTCTAAAGCGAAGTGCCCCACATCGGTGAATCGATGTGGGGCACTTCGCTTTTTGAGGGAGTTCTGTATATGTTCCCCCATTTCCCGTCTTGATATCCAGTTCAGACAGGCAACAAGCCTTACATCTTGTTGTCCACCTTAATGACCAGCACTCGGAGGTTCTCACTCCCTGTGTTGGTCTTCACTTTTGCTACATGCCAGTCGCAAGGGAACATGATGTTGAACGTGCCGGGAATAGACGTGAACTGCTGCAGGCGGTCATACTCAAAGGTGTATTCCAAGCGGTCGGGCTTGTAAGCCGCACGGGACTTAGAGGTTTCGTGGTCCAGTCGGCAGAAGCCCTCCGTGCCGCGCACCACATACATGAAGTCAATCTTCTCATAGTGGCTCTCGCTACCTTTCCCCGCCTTGAGGTCATCCTGCGAGCACCAGTTGTCGCCATCCTCCACGCTCACCGTCAGCGAGGTGCCAGGAATGGGCGTGCGTCCTGCAGGGATGGCCAGCAAATCCGTCTCTTGCAGCCACTTGAACAACGCTTTCCATTGTTCGGGGTTCTTCTGATACTGAAGGTAGAACTCCGTCAAGTTCACCGTCGGAGCAGGAGACGCCTTCGTGAATCCGTTGCGCCATTCGCCCTTCTTCGCCCATTTCTCAGCCAGTCGGGTTACCTCTTTCGAATACGAGTTTGTATAAGTCTGTGCCACGCTGCCCACGAAGGGGATAGCCGTCAGCAACAAAGCAATGCCTAGTCTTTTCATATCTGTTGTTTAATGATTACGGCACAAAGATACAACTTTTTCCTAAACGGTAGGCAGAACAACGGTCATTTTCCTGCTCCGTCTCTATAACGAGACGATTACCGCCATGGATACGCAGGAATTATCCATGGTTAAGGCGAAACAGCAGTGACATTGAGACACGAAAAATCCGCCCGAGAGCTACTTCGCGAGGCTCTCAGGCGGCAACGTTGCGTCATTGTTTCGCTTAAATTAACTAAAAAGTCTCCTTCCAACCTCAAAGCTTCCTCCCAACCTCTCCCTGAAGGGAGAGGAGAAGGGGGTGGGAAGGTTGGATGAGTGAAATAGGTGTTCGAGAATGGGAATGATGGGTGTTGGGGAACTAGGGATGTTGGTGCATTTCCAAGGGGGGATGCTCAACACTATAAAAACGGTGTGACTCAGACCGGCATGGTCGGTGTGAGTCACACCGACACCCTCGGTCTGAGTCACACCGATTTTGTGGCGCAAATAGAGCCTTATGCAAGGGTCAGGAGGAAGTGGGCAATGCCGAAGCCCAGATAGGTGCCAATGGCATAGCCGAAGAGACCAACGGCGATGCCGGGACCGATGACGGCCTTGTTGTGGAGAGCGCTGCCCATGACGGGTGCGAAGGGTGGGGAACAAATCAGGGAGATGCTGGTGGTGAGGGTCGTGTCGGTGTCGAGACGGAAGAGGGCGCTGAGCAGCACGTGGAAGAAGAGGGCACCAAGGGTAGCCACCGTAGTGAAGAGGAAGATGGTGGGGTCAATGTCGGTGAGGGTCTTGAGGCTCACTTGCGAAGCCACAGCCACGCTGAAGATGAGGATGAAGTAGGTGCCTGCCTCGAAGGTGCGCTTCAGGCTTCTGACCCGTGGATGGAGCGAGGCGAGAATGGCGAACAGACTGATGCTGAGGATGAAGACAGACTGGAAGGCGTCTTTGGGAAAGAGATAGGCGATGCCGGCTCCGAGGGCGATGATAGCGACGGAGAGGAGAAGGCTGAGTCCGAGGTGGGGGAGGTTGTCGCGGCGGAAGAGCCCGAGGAAGAGCTCGCGGTCGTGATTCTCTATCTGGACGGTGGTATCTTCCACGGTCTTGTCATCCTTGAAATCGGGCATGAAAAGGCGCAGCGTGCGCTTGCCGATGATGATGACGAAGAAGAGGTAGAGCGCACTCATCAGGGTGCTGTAGGCCGACACGAGGATGTAGGTGGCATCGTCCACACCGAGGGCTATCTTGAGCGAGGCGAGGTTGGCGTTGCCTCCGGTGTAGAGTCCTGTGAGCATGCCGCCCACATGGGCAAAGAGGGTGGGGTTGCCTTGTCCGTAGAGCAGGAAGCCGATGGTGATGGCGATGGCGCAGCCCAGCAGTCCGAAGAGGGTGGACTTGATGAAGCTGGGGGCAAGCCGTGCCCAGGCACGCAGGTCGGCCGAGAGCAGCAACAGGGGAATGGCAAACGGAATGGCTGCCGACGCGATGGTGGTCTGCAGGGAGTGCACTTCCTCAGTGTCGGGGATGATGCCTGTGAGACCAAGGGCGCAGCCCAGGATGTAGGCGATGATGATGCTCCCCACCTTGTTGAGCAATGCGCTCTTGTAGGTGAGCCACAGGATGAGGAGTGGGGAGAAGATGCAGAGTAGTGTGATGAACATTTGGATAGTTGATAGTTGATAATTGATAATTGACAATTGATAATTGCCATGCGGAATGTTTGTCCATTTGTGGTATCGCGTCAGCCTAATTGTCAACTGTCAATTGTCAATTGTCAAACCTTTTGCAAAAGTACGAAAAAGGTTTTGTATTGTCACGAAAAAGCTGTTACTTTGCATATGAAACCTATAAAATGCGAGATGATGATAAGATTTATGGCGATAGTGCTGTGTTTTCTGTACGGCGCACTGTCGCATGCACAAGATACCAGCAAAGCCTATAGGAATGAGGTGGCAGGCAGCTACAATTTCTGGTTCTACCGTCCAAGTGACGAGGTGGAGGCGGAGAAGCTCTCGAAGAAGGGTGTGCAGGAAGATTACCCGCAGGAGCATCGCCCACTGCTGATTTTCCTGCATGGGGCAAGCCTGTGTGGAAACAACCTGCAGAAGGTGAAGCGCTATGGCCCCATCGAGGCGCTGAAGCGCGGACGCATCATTGATTGCTATATCTTGGCTCCACAGAATCCGGGAGGCTCATGGCAACCATCGAAAGTGATGAAACTGGTGGAGTGGGCCGAGCAGCATTTCAATGTGGACAGCAACCGCATCTACTGCATCGGCATGAGTCTGGGTGGTTACGGCACGATGGACTTCTGTGCCACATACCCCGACCGTGTGGCAGCAGGCATGGCACTCTGTGGGGGCGCCACGGTGAAGGATGTGACGGGCTTGTCCCGTATGCCCATGTGGATAGTACATGGAACGGCAGACCGGGCTGTACCCGTGTCGGCTTCGGACAAGGTGGTGGAGGCTGTCAGAAAGACGGGGGACGACTCTCGCTTGATTTACACGCGTATGCCGGGCATTGACCACGGTCGTCCTGCCCGCATCTTCTACCTGCCCCAGACGTACGACTGGCTGTTCTCCCACTCGCTGGAGGATGAGGGCCGTCCTGTGAACCGTGACTTCGAAATCACACCACAGATTCTGCAAAGCGCCTATCAGGACATCGGGAAATATCCGGAGTATGATGATTAACCCCCTTTAACTCCCCCTTTAACTTCCATTTTAACTTCCCCTTAAAACTAACACATATATATAATAAGTAATGAAAAAGATCTTTTTACTGACCAGTCTCATGGCAGTGGCGCTGGGAACAACAGCGCAGACCGCTAAAGAAGAGATTTATGCTGACATCTTGAAGTCGGCTTCAAACCACATGGCTTATCAGGCTCCAACTCAGCCGCTCACCAAGACTCCGAAGGGATATACTCCCTTCTATATGTCGCACTATGGGCGTCACGGTTCCCGTTGGCTGTTGAACGACAGGGATTATATGGACGTAATCCGCACGTTGCGCAATGCTGCCGACAAGGGTGTGCTCACTCCGTTGGGCAAGGAGGCACTGGAGAAAATGGAACGTTTCTACCCCTCCACAAAGAATCGCTTAGGCGAACTGTCTGACGTGGGCGAACAGCAGCACCACGGCATCGGCAAGCGTATGACAGAGCATTTCCCCGAGATTTTCAGCGGCAAGGAGGCACAGGTGGATGCACGCAGTACGGTGGTTATCCGTTGTATTCTCAGCATGACTGCCGAGTGCGAGGAATTGACGGCCTTCAATCCACAGCTCCGTATGCACAATGACGTGAGCGAGTCGTACCAGTGGTACCTGAACCACAACTTCAGTCAGCGCTTGAAGGATGCCAGTCGTGACCGCGGACGCATTGTGAGCCAGTATAACCGCAAGTTCACTCATCCGGAGCGCTTTTGCCGCGCCCTCTTCACTGATGACAGCTTCTGGAACGATGAGGACTTCCGTCCACGCTCTTTCATGCGCTCAGTATTCTATGTCGTTACCAACATGCAGAGCCATTCCTTTGGCGAAGACATGTGGAACCTCTTTACCAAGGAGGAGTGCTACGACCTTTGGAAGGCTTGGAACATCGATTGGTATTTGGGTTATGGTGCAGCGCCACAGACAGGCTCCATCATGCAGTTCAATCAGGCAAACCTGTTGCGCAACATGATTGAGACCACCGACACGGTGCTGGCATCGAAGAGCTACAAGAACGGTGCAGCCCTTCGCTTCGGCCACGAGGTGTGTGTCATGCCATTGGCCTGCCTGATGGAGCTGGACAGCTGTGGTCGTCAGGTGGAGGACCTTGACCGCCTTGACGAGCAGTGGGTGAACTTCCGCATCTATCCTATGGCGTGCAATATCCAGCTGGTGTACTACCGTTCCAAGAAAGCAGGTGCGCCTATCTTGGTAAAGGCGCTCCTCAACGAGAAGGAGGCCACGCTCCCTATCCCTACCGACCAGTATCCTTACTACAAGTGGGACGACCTCCGTACCTACTACCTGAAGAAGCTGGACGACTTTGAACGTGGCAACAAGTGATGCCATCCTGTTCTTTCGAACCAGAACGACATCATCATCATCGTATCAAGAAATAGGAAGAGGTGGGGACGCTGACAGAGCGTCCCCACCTCCTTTGTTGGTCAGTGTGTGCGGGAAGGATAAAAAGAAACGATTCTGTGCTTTTCAAAAATGAGTTTTAGTTTATCAGAACAGGAACAAGGTTGTGTGTGAATGGCAATTGTCGCTACCTTTGCCAGCGAATTGAAATAAGCAAATACTTCATCTAAAAACAAAGAACATGGCAAACGAAAGACAAGACTTGAACCGCCAGTTGGCTCAGATGCTCAAAGGTGGTGTGATTATGGATGTGACAACCCCAGAACAGGCACGTATCGCTGAGGCGGCTGGTGCTTGCGCTGTGATGGCGCTCGAAAGAATTCCTGCTGACATCCGTGCAGCGGGTGGTGTGAGCCGCATGAGCGACCCCAAGATGATTCGCGGCATTCAGGAGGCGGTGAGCATCCCCGTGATGGCCAAGTGCCGTATCGGTCATATAGCAGAGGCACAGATTCTGCAGGCCATTGAGATTGACTACATCGACGAGAGCGAGGTGCTGAGCCCTGCTGACAATATCTACCACATCGACAAGACGAAGTTTGACGTGCCTTTTGTATGTGGCGCAAAGAACTTGGGTGAGGCGCTGCGCCGCATTGCGGAGGGTGCCACGATGATTCGTACCAAGGGCGAGCCAGGCACGGGTGATGTGGTGCAGGCTGTGAGCCACATGCGACTGATGCAGAGCGAAATCCGCCGTCTCGTCTCTATGAGCGAGGATGAGCTCTTCGAGGCTGCTAAGCAATTGCAGGCTCCTTATGAACTGGTGAAATATGTACATGAGAATGGCAAATTGCCTGTAGTGAACTTTGCTGCAGGTGGTGTGGCTACTCCTGCCGACGCTGCGCTGATGATGCAGCTGGGTGCAGAAGGTGTGTTTGTGGGAAGCGGCATCTTCAAGAGCGGTGACCCTGCTAAGCGTGCTGCTGCTATTGTGCAGGCTGTGACGAACTACAAGGATGCTAAACTGCTGGCTGAGCTGTCGGAAGACCTCGGCGAGGCGATGGTGGGCATCAACGAGCAGGAAATTCAACTCTTAATGGCTGAAAGAGGAAAGTAAGGGATGAGAATTGCAGTTTTGGCCCTGCAAGGGGCTTTCATTGAACACGAACAGGTGCTGCAGCGATTGGGCGTAGAGACATTTGAAGTGCGCCAATTGAAAGATTGGGAACAGCCTAAGGATGGTCTTATCCTGCCTGGAGGCGAGAGCACGGTGCAGATGCGCCTGTTGGCCCAGCTCGGACTGCTCCAGCCTGTGAAGGAGGCAATTGCACAGGGGCTGCCTGTGTTTGGCACCTGCGCTGGCATGATACTGCTTTCTGAAGGGCATCTGGATACGATGGACATCCGTGTGCGTCGCAATGCTTACGGCAGGCAGTTGGGCAGCTTCCATACCTTCGGCGATGTGGATGAAATAGGCGAGGACTTGCCTATGACCTTTATCCGTGCACCGTATGTGGAAACGGTTCTGAGTGACCGCTGTCATACCCTGGCTACCGTTGATGGCCACATCGTGGCTGTGCGCCAAGGGAACCAATTGGCCACAGCGTTCCATCCTGAACTGGACGACAGCACCAGCATTCATGAATTCTTTCTGAAACTGGCAAGGGAAGGAAAGGACTGAACTTCGGCATCAGAGCTTGATACCATACTTGACAATGCGCTCCTCCATCATGCCTTTGGGCATGAATCGGAGGAGCGTGTTGGTGATGGTGCCCAGCATCGCTTGGCGGATGTAGTCTTGTCGGATGTAGAGCGACACTCTGCGCTGTGAGAGATAGTCACCCTCAATGGGGCGCACGTTCTCTCGCTGGCGGTCGGAGAGGAATGGCAGATGCATCTCGGGGATGATGGTGAAGCCTCCGTTTTCGTCCACAATGCGGATGAGGGTTTCGATGCTCCCCGCCTCGTAGATGTGGCGCCCTTTTGTCTTGGCCTTGCAGAAACTGAAGGCGCTGTCGCGCAGGCATTGCGCTTCTTTCATCACCCACATCTTCTCATGCTCCAGGTTCTTGGGGTGAAACACGGGCAGCTTGCGCCAGCAGTTCTCCGAGAGATATACCATGAATCGTTCGGTATAGAGAGGTATCTCCAAGATGCCCTGCTGGACATTGCCGCTGATGGCAATGCCTGCATCCAAATGTCCCAACTGCAGCTCGCTCAGCATGGCATCAGCCTTCAGCTCCTTCACGCTCAGCGTCACTTGTGGGAAATCTGCCACATAATGCTTGATGAACTTCGGCAGGATGTAGGGCGCAATGGTCGGTCCTACAGAGAGCGACAGTTCACCAGCCACCTTCCCTTTCTCCTCGCTGACTATCCAAGTGATTCGTTCTGCTTCGGTAAGGGTGCGTTCTGCTTGACGGATGATTTGTTCTCCGTTGGCTGTAGGCTGCACGTTCTTGTTGTTGCGCTCAAATATCCGCACGTCAAGTTCTTCTTCTAGTTTCACCAGCATGGCGCTCAAGGTGGGCTGTGAAATGCCACAAGCGTCAGCGGCCTTTGCGAAGTTCCGGTAGCGGTCAATCGCCACAATGTATTTCAGTTGTTGCAGGGTCATATGCCATATGATGATAGATATGTTCAATGCAAAGATAGATAAAATGATTTGAACGTCTATCATAAAGTTCGTATTTTTGCAGCGAAAAACATCTTAAAAGACAACGAATTATGGAAGAAAAGAAGAAAAAAACGAAACCTTTCCACCGCCATTTCGAAGTACCGGGAAAGCCACTGTATGGGATTCTCGCTGTATATCTTGCCTTAGGATGGTTCTTTCCTGTTATTGGGATTGTGGCAATCATCTGCATGATAGGACCCGTGCTCACCTCCATCTGGCGTGGGCGTTATTGGTGTGGCCATTACTGTCCGCGCGGGAACATGTTTGACCGCCTGCTCTCCAAATACTCTCCCCACAAGCCTATTCCTGCATTTGTGCGCACGTCAGGCTTCCGCCTCTTCATGGTGCTGTTCATCTTCACGATGTTTGGAATCCAACTGAGCCAAGCCCACTGGAGCGAAGGAGGGCTTGCTCTGTGGAGCGACATAGGTCGTGTGTTCTGGACGATCATCCTCGTCACTACGGTGGTAGGCGTGATTCTGGCCTTCATCTATGCGCCTCGTACCTGGTGTTCCTTCTGCCCGATGGGAACAATCTCACGTTGGGTGGCACCAAAGAAGGCGTCAGCGTCCAAAGCTTTCACCACTGTGCATGTCAGCAGCGCTTGCCAGATGAAGTGCAAGCAATGTGCCCGTGTGTGTCCTATGCAGCTCACACCCTATGATGCCCGTGGAGAAGCCGATGGCTACTTGCATCCCGACTGCATCAAGTGCGGGAAGTGTACTCAAGCTTGTCCCATCCACATCATGCAGATAGGACGTTAGCTTTGTGGTGAACGGCCATAGAATTTTTAGCCCCTCCTGGCTTCCATTCGGGAAAGTCGGGAGGGGCTAAAGGTTTTTACTGATATCTTAATGTGCTGGGTGCCTGTCCCTTTTGCTTCTTGATGAATCTAGAAAGATGGGCTTGAGAGGAGAAGCCAAACATCTGGGCGATTTCCTTGAGGGGTTTGCTGGTGGTGGTGAGCAGACGGGTGACTTCTTCTGTGATGCGCTCATCAATCATGGCTTTGGGTGAACGCTGGGCTATGCTGCGGGTCACCTGTCCGAGGTAACGGGCGCTGACACCCAACTGCTCGGCATAGAATGCCACGTCGCTGTAACGGTAATAGTACTTGTTCAGCACATCAAGGAAAAGATTGAAGAGTTCACCGCTGCGGCTGTTGTCTTCGGTATAGCCGGCAGGCAGTTGGCTGAGGTATGTGCGAGCATGGAGCATCGCCTCGTCCACTTGCTCGCCGCAGCTCAGGTAATAGGCCAAAGCAGCAGACAGCAAGTTGGCATGACCGTGCTTTCTGACACCAGGTGGAAGGTCGGAGGGTTCCAGCACCACGGTGCAAAGCGGAATGAGTTGCTGCTGAATGGTGTCAAAAACTTGGGAATTGACCAGTTGGTCGCCATGGGTAGAATGCCTGATGGGGGCATACACAATGTGTTTGGGGTGATACTTGCGCATCAGTTCCGCTACCACTTCCACCACTTCGATGCGGCGGAGCAAGCCTATCTTGATAACCTGTGGCTGCAAGTCGTTGAGGATGGCCTCAATCTGCTCCCGTACGGTGGCTGCAGGCAAATCGTAGAATTGCTGAATGCCCAGCGTGTTCTGTACCGTGATGGACGTGATGGCTGAGGTGGCTGTTCCTCCCAATGCATTGATGCAGCGGATGTCAGCCTGCACTCCTGAAACGCCTGTTCCGTCCGAACCTGTAATCGTCAATATGGTGTGTAGCCCTTTCATGCACTATAAGCGATAAATCTGGTGCAAAGGTATGGATTTTAGGCGAAAAGCAAAGAAGGAAGCGAGATAATCTCGCCTCCTTCTCCTTTTTTTGTAATCAACTTTCAGAAATGGTTTATGGCTATTGGTTAAGTGCTAATACTCTCAGTTGGCTTTCCACTTCCTTGGAACTCAGTTTGAGGAAGCCCTGCTGGTGGTTGTACTGCTGTCCGTCCTGAATGACCCACTGCAGGAATGCGTCGATGTCGCTGTCGAATGTTCCGTAAGTGAAACCGATGTCAGCCACAGGAATCAGGTCGATGTTCTCCTTCTCAATGAGTTCGATTGTCTCGTCGAGATTGCCAGAGCGGAGCACCTCACGCTGTGATGTCTTGACGCTCAGAGGCAGCAGAGCGAGGTCGCTGCGGAGAGTGCGTGAAGAAAGGTCGTAGAGGTTGTTCAGTGCATTGAAAGTCACAGCAGCCTTATCCTCGGAAAGAGCAGATAGCAGATAGTAGTCGTCGCCTGCGATGCGATTGCCGCGCAAGTCTTCTGTGCTGCGTCCGAAGTGTGCTGCGAAGGTGCTGGTCAGCGATGCCTTGCTGCTGCCTGAGTACACCGTCAGCTTGTCCTCCAGCTTGTTCTTCTTTCCTTCAGTTTCCTCTTCGTAGTCGTCAAACTCCTCGTCAAACTCTTCCTCGGCGTTGAAGAAGAGGTGCTTGATGTCCTTGCTCTTCCAGTCCTTCTTCTGGATGTCGCGGAGCAGAGGATTCTCCGTAGATGTAACGGGCAGCAGGGCATAACGTCCCACATAAGTGATTTGTGCGCCCTCCTGAGGCGCGTTCACCAGGGTGAGGTCGGCATCAGCGCTCTTTCCGCTCACAAGCGCTATTTCCACGTTAGGCTTCACTGCTTTGAACCCCTTAATCCATTGCTCTACCAAAGCCTTGCTTGCCTTGTTTACTTTGATTGTGATAACACCATCATTCTGCGCCGTTGCTGCACTTGCCGTAAGAGCTACGGCTGTTGCTATTACTGTAAATAATGTTCTTACCTTCATGTCGTCTGTAATTTTCTTAATGGATAAATCGTTCTGTTTTGAATTCTGGTGCAAAGGTACAGCCTTTCTAACGTACCCGAAATCCCTTCGATAGGTGATTTTGATACCCTAAATATGGTATATTTGCTTATAAGTTCTTCTGATTGTGAAAGATAATCGTGCAAGTACAGCTATAAGGCTATCGGATGATTTTTCTTTGTCTATCTCTTTGTGTAGATATATTTACTGAACGGTATAGTCTCTCTTGGCAAAAAAATAAAGTCGGCGTACCTTTGCGCCGAATTTAATGAGTAAAGGTCATGGACAAGAAACAAATCATCATCGCAGATAATCAGGATATAACACGATTGGGCTTAAAAGCCTTGATACGTGGGACACTGAAGGATTTAGAGGCACTGGAGGTGAAAGAAGTGAGTCGCCGAGCAGAACTAATTGCCGAGCTGAAAGAGGATCCTTCGTCGTTAGTCATCATTGATTACACGTTGTTTGATTTGGGCAGTACAGACGAGTTGCTGAATTTGGCAGACCGCTTTCCGTTTGTCCATTGGGTGCTTTTCTCTGATGATTTGACGGAAAACTTGATTCGCAGGTTGAGTGTGGAATCACAGTTCAGCATGGTACTGAAAGACGATTCGGCACAAGAAATCATCACAGCGCTGAAGTGTGCCATCACAGACGTGCGTTTCTTGTGCCATCAGGTGACCAACTTGTTGCTGACGCCCACCAAGCAGCAGTCGCCGCTGGAGCGTGACCAGTTGACCACCACGGAAATGGAAGTGTTGAGATCAATAGCCTTGGGCAAGTCGGTGAAGGAGATAGCTGCTGAACGAAATTCCAGCATCCATACCATCACGACGCACAAGAAGAACATCTTCCGAAAGATAAACGTGAACACCACCTATGAGGCGACGAAGTATGCGCTAAGAGCCGGTCTGGTGGAAATGGTAGAGTATTATATATAATGTAGTGAAAATAGTAATGTAGTGAAAGTATTGGGATTCTATTCCCGTAGAGTTATTATTGTTAAAGCCATAGCATATCAATAACTTTCTGGATAGAATAATAATGTAAGGTGATGAACCAAAAAACTGATGAAGTTTTTTGTCCGCCCCGACGCTATCTGTGATAGACAGCGCGGGGCATTTCTTTTTCTTATCTTACGATGGTGAAGTTCTCCTTCAGTGTGAAACTCTTTTCATAGCCCTTGGTCTTCACCGTATAGGTGCCTCCCAACAGGAACTGGGGTGAAGTGATGACGCTGGAACTGTTCTGCAGAGCAAAAGGAACCGTGAGGGTGTTGATGACCTGATTCTTGCTGTCGAGTACTTGGATGGGTTCATCCTTCACAATGTTGATGCCGAGCAGAAGGGCCGTGGGTTGCTCTGCGCTTTCCTGTGTAGGCACAGAAGGCATTTCTCCCATGCCGGCTCCCACAGAGAACACTTTTCCACCTGTAATCTTGATAGGGGAGAAGTCGCAGTCGAGTCCTTCCTCTGGCATGCCTCGCTGACTCCATGCATAGACAGTGCCTCCTGTGATGATGATGGCAGGGTCATTGTTCTGCTCCTGGTTGCCTCCTCCGAAGAAACCTCCGAAGCCGCCTGCAAAGAAATCCACAAGGTTGGCATCCACGGCATCGTTGGTCGTGCTGCGTGCCACCACGTTGGCACCATTGAACTCAATGACGGCATTGGCATTGATGGCATCGTCGATGGCCAAGACATTCACATCGCCTCCGTTGAGAATCACGCCCTTCTTGCCCTCAATACCTTCAGCACCGGGCGATGAGGTAGTGACGTTCACATGGCCGCTATTCATAATGACCTTTTCTTGTGACTTGATGCCCTTCGTCGTGCCGTTATACTTATGCTTGGCAAAGTCCATGCCACCTCCCATAGGGAAGCCGCCAAAGCCCTGTTGACGCGTGCTATCTCCTTCTTCCTGATGGCCAAAACCGCCCATCGGGAAACCACCTCCGTTCTTCATCATCTCTTCAAAGTTCTTGCGCATCTCCTCAAAGCGTGCTTTGTCCTCCTCTGAGATATTGCTGAAGTCGAAAGCAGGAGGACCTCCGAAACCTCCAAAGCCTCCGAATCCCCCTTGTGGGATGCTGTCGTTGGCAGGGAAGGGTCCTCCAAATCCTCCGAAGCCTCCTCCTCCGAATGGATTGGCCTTCTCTCCGAGGTTATTGCCCGTAGTCTCCACGTTGAGCGTAAGTTCCTCTATGGTGATATCATCTTTGCTGCTGATGCCCTTGCAACCGTCGCCTTTCGCCAGGACGTTGAGGGTACCTGTGCCGGAGAACTTCACCTTGTCCTTTGCCCAGATGACAGCCGCCTTATGGTTGGCGGTGTCGTTGCAGGCGGTGACGGTCAGCGTGTTGTTCGTGCCTTTCGTGGCCGTAATCTCCACCTTCTTCTTATTCTTCAGCCACAGAGGCGCACCTTCTTGGCTCGTCAGTTGCAAGTCCTTCAGCTTCACCTTCGCCTTTCCGTCCGTCTTGAGGATGAGTTGTCCGTTGTCACTCTTTCCGCTCAGCAGGACGGTGAGCTTGTGTGCCTGATAAGTGCTGACAACACTCACATGCGCTCCTTCCACAGTCACGCTGATGCTGTCTTTCACGTTCTTCTTAACCGTTGCCTTTTCACCATTATAGCGAATGGTGATATCTTCGGCGTGGCTCACTCCTCCCATGAAGAGGGCGAGCGCCAATGCAGTCATAAAATGTCCTTTCATCTCTTGGAAAATACGATGTTGCTTTATTGGTTTAGAGGCGCTCACCGGCGAAAGGTTCATCTTTTGCCTCTGTTTTTTAGGATAAATTAACTCCCGAATCTTTGATAATTCATGCCAGTGAGGCTGATTTTCAACGCTCCATTTCCCGCTTTCAAATAGAATCAGTACTTTTGCACAAAAGAAAGAAAAGTATGGACTATATACAGCGTGCATCGCAGGAAGATGTGTTTTCGATGCAAGTGGCAGAGAGCGATGGAGTGCAGAATCACGAGATGAACTTAGCGTGGCGTTTTATCTCCAGCACGAATGTGTCGGTGTTTCTGACAGGAAAGGCAGGAACAGGCAAGACGACGTTCTTGCGCACCTTGAGGGAACGCACCCCCAAGCGGATGGTGGTGCTGGCTCCTACGGGTGTGGCAGCCATCAATGCCCAAGGGCAGACCATCCACTCCTTCTTCCAGTTGCCCTTCGGCCCCATCGTGCCTGGTGTGAAGATGGCAGAGAAGAAGGGGCGCTACAACATGAGCAAAGAGAAGAAAAACCTCATCAAGACGCTGGACTTGCTGGTGATTGACGAGATTTCAATGGTCAGGTGCGATGTGCTGGATGCGATAGACCAGGAACTGCGCAAATATCGTGACAGGACCAGGCCTTTTGGCGGCGTGCAGCTGCTTTTGATAGGCGACTTGCAGCAGTTGGCCCCCGTGGCTCAAGAGCGTGAGTGGGTCTTGCTGGCTCCTTATTACTCAACACCCTACTTCTTTGGCAGCAAGGCCCTGCAGCAGACTCCCTATGTGACCATTGAGCTGAAGCACATCTATCGTCAGCAGGATGCCTCGTTCATCCATATCTTGGGCAAGATTCGCAGCAATCAGGTGGACACCGCTACGATGAACGCGCTCAATGCCCGCTATATGGCCAATTTCGAACCTCCGAAGAATGAGGATTGGATTCGTCTGACCACCCATAACCGCATGGCGCAGACCTACAACGAGACACAGCTGGACGCCTTGAAGTCGAAGGAGATGACTTTCATGGCTGAGATTCATAAGAATTTCCCCGAAAGCAGTTATCCTGCCGATGAAAAGTTGGTGTTGAAGGAAGGGGCGCAAGTGATGTTCATCAAGAATGACCCCAACCCGGGGAAGGAGTATTACAACGGCAAGATTGGTGTGGTGAAAGGCTTCATGTGGGACGACGAGACGGATGAACGCATCATTGTGGTGCATTGCAAGGAGGATAACCGAACTATTTACGTGCCTCAGTTGACCTGGGAGAATACGAAATATGTGATTGACGCAGAGACGAAGGAGATACGAGAGGAAGTGGACGGCACCTTCACACAATATCCTTTAAGACTGGCGTGGGCCATCACGGTGCACAAGAGTCAGGGCTTGACGTTCGACCATGCCGTGCTGGACATCACCGACTCCTTCACACACGGACAGGTGTATGTGGCGCTGAGCCGTTGCCGCACGCTGGAGGGTATGGTGCTGGCACGCCCGCTTGCGATGGGCTCTGTCATCACAGATGCGTCGGTGAATGCCTACATTGACCGTGAACTGCAAGAGGCGCAGCAGACAGAAGGAAAACTGCCCCAGATGATGTGGGAGTATTACTATTCGCTGCTCAACGAACTCTTCAACTTCCAATTGCTGAAGAGCGACATGGAGTATCTCATGCGTGTGGTGAACCAGCATCTGTATGGCTCAGCACCCGAGTTGCTGGAAATCTTGAAAGAGGTGCTCCCGAAGCTGGACTCCGAGGTGGTTGAAGTGGCACAGAAGTTCCAGCGCCAATATGCTGCTCTGATGCAGCAGAGTGGCACGGCCTTTGCTCAAGACGACAAGCTGCAAGAACGCTTGAAGGCAGGCATGGCTTATTTCGAAGAGAAGATACACCACCTGCTCGACCCTATCATTCCACGCACCAAGGTGGTTATCAACAACAAGCAGGTGGTCACTCAATACAACAATGCGCTCGATGCCTTCATGCTCTCCTATAAACTGAAGGTAGGCATCCTTGCCCGATTGAAAGACGAGGGCTTCTCCATTCGTGCCTTCTTGTCGGCGAAGGCCAAGGCTGCGCTTGACGAGGTGAGCATGGATGAAGATGGCGTGAAGTCGAAAGCCAAGACGAGAAAGGCAAAGGAAGAAAAGCCCAAGAAGGAGAAGGTGGACACGAAGCGTGAAACCCTCAAGCTCTATCATGAAGGCAAGTCCATCAAGGACATTGCAGCAGCGCGTTCCCTCACCGTAGGCACCATCGAGAACCACTTGGCCCATTTCGTCGAGACAGGCGAATTGAAGATAGGTGATGTGGTGAGCACCCAGCATCAGAAGATGATTCGTGGAATTATCAAATCGTTCGACAAGGCTTATGCGTTGAGCGATGTGAAGAATCTGCTTCCCGATGACTACACATATGCCGAAATCAAGTTGGTGATTGCAGACATAAGGAGTGAGGAGTTAGGAGTGAGGAGTTAGGAGTTCCCATCAAGCCCATTATACCCATCAACCCCATTCCTCACTCCTCATTCCTCACTCCTCATTCCTCACTCCCCATTCCTCACTCCTCACTATTTCACATAAAAGATTGGCTCGTCAGTCTGTGGGTCTTCAGGGTAGAAGTGAACAGCAGAGTCATTCATCTTGATGTGGTGAGTTTTCACAAGCTGGTAAATCTCAGCACCCGCCCAAAGCGTGGGGCCGTATCCGTGTGCTGCAAAGTTGTTGACTGGACGGTAGGCATAGAAAGCAGGGTCGAAGGCGAGGCCTGTTCCCACACAAGTGCCTTCTACTTGGCCTTGTGCATTGACGTGTGCGTTGACGTAGTTCCAGGCAAGGATGGCCTGAGCGCCGTAGGTTTCTGCATCAATCCAGCCCTTGTTGATGGCATGGGCGATACAGTAGCAGTAGATAGCGGTGCAGGAAGTCTCCAAGTAAGTGTCGGGACGGTCGAGCAACTGATGCCATGCGCCATCGTGGTGCTGAAGAGGCATCAAGCCAGCGAGGTGCTCCTTGAACCAGTTCATGATGAGGGGCGATTCTTGAACATCCAACAGTTCGCAAGCCGTCAAGAGGGCCCATCCATTGGCACGTCCCCAGAAGAAAGCGGGGTGATACTCGCCGGGCACCCATCCATGTCTGTAGAGATTCTTTTCCGACACCCACATCTTCTCGTGGAACAGTTGGAACTGGCGCATGGCTTCTTCCACATTCCCGTGCCATGCAAGGGCAGGGATGCCCATGAACATGTCGTCAAGCCACACCGTGTTCTTCACAGGGCGCAAACGGGCAAACATGCCGTCTGTGTAGCGGTACTGCTCGTTGGCGATGAAGTTGTAGTAGGTCTCAATTTGATTCTTCAGTTTCTTGTCCTTCGCTTTCAGCATGGCAGCACAGATGGCGCCTGCATCGTCGAGGGCTTCAGGCTTCACCACTTGGTGCATCAGCGGGTCAATGCTCTCGCCCTTGTCGAGCCATGCCTTGAATTGAGGTGCGAGTTTTGCGAGATACTCCATGCGGTCAATGGCATAGCGGGTGTAAGTCTTGTCGCCTGTCACTTCGCCGGCACGCAGCATGGCTGAGTATGTGACTCCCCACTCGTAGGAAGTGAGTCGGAAGGTGCCGCGCTTGAGCATCTTTCCCGTCTCGTCCAGTTCCATGAAAGTAGTGGCATCGAGATAGTCCTTGATGCGGTCCATTGTGGCTTTCACGTCCTTTGCTTCAGGTACTCCGTAAGGAATCTTGTAGGCAGGTCGCATGAGGTGAAGCGGTGCGGTGGCATCGTTCTGTACTTCTTGTGCATAACATCCCAATTCTCCAAGGGAAAGGGTCAGCGCGATGAATGTGAATAGTCTTTTTCTCATTTTGTTTATTTGTTAATCGTCTCTTTCAAAAAGATGGCATCGAGGGTCCATGTGGCGCAGTCGTTGGTCCAGATGGTCGTCCGGTCGTTCAGCGGCTGGTGGTTCAGCAGGTCGTCCCACGCTTGTTTCTTCAGTGTCTCATTGCCCAATCGCCACCCTGCATAGGCTGAGAGGCGAGGAATGAGGAATCTGTTTCGAGTGATTTCCCGTGCTTTCTGCTTGTAGTGCTGATTATGGTGGAGCCATGCAGTATAGAAGGGAGCATGGTCAATCATCGTCTCCAGTTCGTTCAGCAATTCGAAACCACCCATGATAGGCAGCAGGTGATTCGTGGACTGCAGAGAATCCATGTCGGTGCTGATGATGCCCGTGGCAGGATCATAGCCGAGGGCAAGAGGACCTTGGAAGAACCCGTGAGGAAGGGAGGCGATGGAGTTCATGCCAGCCTTCAGTTTCTGCAAGTATGGGTTTTCGGCAGCGTTGGAATTGCGGTTTATGGAACTGCGTTCCCACTCCGTCATCCAGTTGCTGGCATAGCCAAGCCAGTCGGGACCAATGCGGAGGCGTGCAGGCGCAGAACAGGGGTAGAGGTCGCGAGGCTGTGCCAGGCGCATGGGGTCTAATGTATATAATAAGGTGTCGGCATCGGCCACCTCATGCATGATGTCGCCTGTGCGCTCGTCGGCTGTGAGATAGTAGTAGAAGCGGTTCCACCAGGCTTCGCTGATGCGTGACTCCTTGGCGCCACATCCCCAGTGCAGCACATTGTGGCGAGAGCCCAGTCCGGCATGAGGACCCATGTGGTAGGTGTCCACCTCGCTGCAGTGGCGAGTCATTGCTTCGGCCATGCGCCACACGTCGGGATTACCCGTGCGGAGGAACTGATACCACAGCATGGCTGGTGTGCCCAGTTCGGTGTTGTCCCATGCAAAGCCGCCCACATCGTAGCGCCATTCGTCGCGTGAGGCATCGTAGGCGTGCATCACGTCGCCATAGTTGAAGAAGCCATACCAGCCGTTGCGTTCAATCTCCGTCTGGTAGAACTGCATGATTTCCTTCAGTTTCCCTTCAATGAGGCTGTCGCGCTCCGTCTCCACGGTCGGAAGACTCCAGATGCCAAAGGCACGTTTGCGGTGCAGATATTCAGGCGTGCAGACCAAGTGGTATTCTTCGTCGCTATTGATGAGGATGGTGCAGGTGCGTCCAATGCCCCATGCCGTGCTCATGCCTGGCTGCACATCCTCGTAGGAGGCTTCGAGTCCGTGAGGAATGGTGTCGTAGTGTTCAAACGAATAGGGCTCTGCTTCGGGCGAATAGAGGCTGATGGTGACGGTGGCCGTGTCGCCTCGCATTCCTTCCACTTGCAGGGTGGAGGGGTAGGACTGCCAGAAGTCTTTCAGTCGGAAGGAGGTGCGCGAAGTGCTGTCGCCGAGGGTCACCATGCCTTCGGAACGCTGTCCCTCCATCGTTCCAATCCAGGGCGACTGGTGAGTGGCTCGCTTGCGAATGCTATAGCCGTTGGGAGAGAGTTGTGAGAGTCGGAAGTCATCCCACTGAGCAATGTTGTCCAGCACCATGCGTGTGGTGGGGTCCATGGCCTTGAGGTTGATGTTGCGACGGGCAATGAGGGGTTGCACAGACATCGCCTTGCCGTCGAAATTGACGAACCGCTCGTAGGGCTTGCCCTGCACAGGCACTTTGAAATGGATGCTGAGTTCATGCAGCCCTTCCTTGTTCAGGGCACTGTCCACCAGCAGGGTGTGGACGAGTTTCATCTCCTTGCTGCCGGCATCCTGCCCTTGATATTGATACGTGCGGATGATGAAGTTCTTGCCGGTGTATTTGTGAACCTTCCGGAACTGGCCTTGGAACTCCACCTCATGGGAGAGGATAGGGGAGCGCTTGCCGTTGAGGGTGACGTAGAAGGGTGGAAACTCTTTGAGGGGTCGGGGAAGTCGTGTCTTCAATCGGGAGGAAGGCTTCTTTTTCAGGAGCATGACAGAGTCAGTCCCTTCGGGCACAATGGTGGTGAAGGCCTGCCACTTGGCGCTGCCGTCGGGCCATGAGGCCAATCGCCAGGTGTCGAGGGACAAGGTGATGTTCTTGTTAGTTTTCAAGGTGAAGTCGTCGGTGGTCACTTCCCCCTTGTCGAAAGGCACTCCGAAGGTGACAGTGCCATGCCCCTTGGAACCCGCCCACTTCAGGACAATGGGGGCTTCGTCAGGCTCCGAACAGGTGTAGCGGAAATTTCGCAACTGCGCCACAGCCATCGTGGTGCGGAATCCGAAGTAGCCCTCTCGCAAGGGCTTCGGGTCAACATAATCCACCAGCAGCTCTCCGTCGATGTAGTAGCGTGCGTGTCCATCTTTCTGCTCCAGGCGAATCTTGTACCACCTGTTTCCCTCCAGCAGGTGTGCCTTGTCGGTGTATTCCTTCAAGATGGCAGGGCGAAAAGCCGCGTCTCCAATGCCTCGTGTGTCGCCTGTGTATCGGCGAAATCTTGTGGTGGTATTCCAATTGCCGCCAAAGCCCAGGTAGTAGGTCTGCAGGGCGTAGTTGTCCACGAATCGTCCGCCGTGTCCACCACATTGGTTCGCCATCCAGAAGCAGTTCAGGTCGCTCACGCGCACATGTCCCTGCTCATTCCTGAAGCGTTTGTCGGCCACAATCCGTGCTTCGTATTCAATCACCACATTGCCCGTCATGCGTTTCTCGCACCAGAGGGTCAGTCCCTTGGGGGCCACAATCGTGGCGGTGCCGTTCTTCCAGGTGACAGCAGAGAGAGCGTCTTCAGCCTCCATGCGCCATTGCTGTGCGTGCAAGATGGTGGTAAACAATAAGATGAGTGTAGTTAGTAAAGCTTTCATTTGTCAAGGGGTTGATGATGTTGCAAAGGTACGTCTTTTTTGCCTACTTGACTAACAAATTGTACGCTTTTTTCAGAACCCTTCCATCCAGCGGTTTATACCATGCTGAAACATAGGGGTAATTCCATAGGGGTGGACGGTGGGGAAATGATTCTGCTTAGATGTATTTTTCTCTGTTTTGTTTGTTTGTTTTTCTTCTTTTAGTTACCTTTGCAACATAAAACGTAACAATCACAAAACATTACAAGATATGGAACAGATGGATTGGTCGAACCTCGGTTTCGGCTACCGCAAGACTGATTACAATGTACGCTGTTACTACCGTGACGGCAAATGGGGCGAAATCGAGGTTTGCTCCGAAGAGACTATACCACTCCACATGGCAGCCACTTGTCTGCACTATGGCCAGGAGGCATTCGAGGGACTGAAGGCATACCGCTGCCCAGATGGCAAGGTGCGTGTGTTCCGTTCTGACGAGAATGCAGCCCGTCTGCAGAGCACTTGCCGTGGCATCCTCATGCCTGAACTCCCCACTGAGAAGTTCAACGAGATGGTGGACAAGGTGGTACGTCTGAACGAGCGTTTCATCCCACCATACGAGACAGGTGCTACACTCTACATCCGTCCGCTCCTCATCGGCACAAGCGCACAGGTGGGCGTACATCCAGCTACAGAATATCTGTTCATGATTTTCGTCACTCCTGTAGGTCCTTACTTCAAGGGTGGCTTCTCTTGCAACGACTATGTCATCATCCGCGAGTATGACCGTTCGGCTCCTCTCGGCACAGGCATCTACAAGGTGGGCGGCAACTATGCTGCATCTCTCCGTGCCAACAAGATGGCACACGACCTCGGCTATGCCTGCGAGTTCTATCTCGACGCCAAGGAGAAGAAGTACATGGACGAGTGTGGTGCAGCCAACTTCTTTGGCATCAAGAACAACACCTACATTACTCCAAAGTCAACTTCTATCCTCCCCTCTATCACCAACAAGTCGCTCATGCAGTTGGCTGAAGACCTCGGTCTGAAGGTGGAGCGCCGTCAGATTCCAGAGGACGAGCTGGCTACCTTCGAAGAGGCTGGCGCATGCGGCACAGCCGCTGTCATCTCTCCTATCGGCAAGATTGACGACCTCGAGGAGAAGAAGTCCTTCCAGATTTCTAAGGATGGCAAGCCAGGTCCTATCTCACAGAAACTCTACAACAAGTTGCGCGGCATCCAGTATGGCACCGAACCCGATGTGCACGGATGGACACGCGTGGTGATTGAATAATCTGCCTGTGCGTTGTGCGCATGGCTATAATTAACAATAGTTCAAAACTAATAGCTAATTGACAATGAAACCAACTTTATTCCTCCTTGCTGCAGGAATGGGAAGCCGCTATGGTGGCTTGAAGCAGCTTGATGGTCTGGGCCCTAACGGTGAAACCATCATGGATTATTCTATCTACGACGCTGTGAAGGCAGGCTTCGGCAAGATTGTGTGGGTGATTCGCAAGGATTTCGAAGAGCAGTTCCGTACACAGATTCTCTCTAAGTATGAGGGTGTGGTGCCATGCGAACTCTGCTTCCAGAGCATCGACAGCCTTCCAGAAGGCTTCAAGTGCCCAGAAGGCCGTGTGAAGCCTTGGGGTACTAACCACGCTGTGCTCATGGGCAAGGATGTCATCAAGGAGCCTTTCGCTGTCATCAACTGCGACGACTTCTATGGCCGCGATGCCTTCATGTCTATCGGCAAGTATCTCAGCAACCTCCCAGAAGGCTCTAAGAATAAGTACGCAATGGTGGGCTTCCGCTGCTGCAACACACTCTCAGAGAACGGTTCTGTGGCTCGTGGCGTGTGCATGTATGACGACAACCGTCACCTCGTGGATGTAGTAGAGCGCACAGAGATTATGCGTCAGGCCGACAAGGGCAACGCCATCTGCTACAAGGACGAGCAGGGTGTATGGACTCCACTCGAGGAGAACGTGCCTGTCAGCATGAACATGTGGGGCTTCACTCCCGACTACTTCGAGTACAGCGAGGAGTACTTCAAGGAGTTCCTCTCTGACCCAAAGAACATGGAGAACCTCAAGGCTGAGTTCTTCATCCCGCTCATGGTGAACAAGCTCATCAAGGAAGGCACCGCTACCGTGGAAGTGCTCGACACCACCTCTGTATGGTTCGGCGTGACATACGCCGCTGACCGTGAGGCCACCGTAGAGCGCATTGCCAAGCTCGTTGCCGACGGAGTATATCCTAACAAGCTGTTCTAATTTTTTTCAGAAGAGTATAATACTCTACATACAGGAGTGCCCTGCCAGTTCGCTGGCGGGGCACTTTGTGTTGTCTGAGTGTAGAATATGGGCTCCGATGCCCCTTTTTTTGAGGATGTTGTTCTCGGCCGTTCTTCTTTAAGAACACATTTTGTGATGTTAAAGCATTCTGCTCGCAATCCCCCTCGTGTACTCCACGGTATCTATGTGTCTTAAACTGATTTTTGTGTGGAAAAACAAAGTATGAAATAGGGAAGGGAACAGGTGGATTTTTGTACAAATTGGAGTTTTTTTGGAAAGTGTACACATTATTATACGATAGAAAATCATTGTGATACGAATAGTGTAAACGTGCAAACGCGCAAACGTGCATTTTTTTTCTGTGTCAGGTGGTTGGGGGATTGTTTATTAGGGGGTGTTTGGAAAGTAATAATATATTATTCTTATTATATATTATCACTAGTGATATATTTATTCGTGTGTGCGTGCGGAGAGTTTGTTTGCATGTTTGCACGTTTGTAGTGTTTGCACTTCGACCTGCGATTCAGCACAACTCAAAATGATCTGTTTGCTACGCTCACATTTGTTGGTAGGAAAGGTATAAGTGAAGGGAAGGGCAAGCCTCAAGAGCCCCTTTGGCCCAACACCCCTTCTCTCCTCCCTTCTTCCCCCTAAACAGGGGGACTGAGGGGGACTTTAAGAAAAGTGTACAATTTCATGGAAAACGCTGTTTTTCTAGCGAACTTTGCAACAGGTGAGGGAAGAGGTCAAAAGTTCAATATGAAAAGTCTTGGTGGTATAGGTCGATGGAAAGTTGTTCTTTGAAAGTTTGTACAAAAAGAAGGGGCCTGAAACCTTTTTTTAGTTCCAATCATCATGTCAATCGCTGTTGTCACATACCGCATCTATGGTATCTGCCTCCCCCATGCAAGGGATTTCGTGTCAAAAGGAAAGCCCGTACCTTTGCACCCGAAATTGAGAATAGAGGAAGACTCTCTCGGAACGACAAAAAACTTAGACAAGATGAAACAGAAACAATTCTTATTAGCTGGGGTTCTGGCTGTTGCTCCCATAATTGCAGCATCGGCACAAAATGTTCGGGGAACCATCGTGGATGCTATCACAGGAGAAAGTATCGTAGGTGCCACAATCCGGTACGGTGAGGGCAAAGGAGTGTTGACCGACTATGACGGGCATTTTGCTATTGACGTGAAGTCGCTGCCGGTCAAGCTCAGCATCAGCTACACCGGCTACCGTCCGCAAACCATTACCGTGTATGACGATGAGGAGGATATTGATGTGAAACTCTCCGAGAAGCGCAGCTACCTCAATAATGTGGTGGTTGTGGGCTATGGCACACAGAGCCGCACGCAGCTGACGGGGTCGGTGGTGACTGTCAAGGCCGATGTGTTTGAGAACAGCACCGCTTCAACGCTCGATGGAGCTTTGAGTGGCCAGGTAGCAGGTCTCAACGTGACGGCAGCCAGTGGACAGCCTGGTGCAGACAGCAGCATCCGCATTCGTGGCGGAAATTCTGTCAACGCGAGCAACGAGCCTCTGTATGTGGTTGATGGATTCATCTATTACAAAGATGCGGCAGCCAGTGGGACAGGCTTGGGAGCCATCGAGAGCAACCTCAATCCGTTGGCCACCATCAATCCCAACGACATTGAGAGCATCGAGGTGCTGAAGGACGTGAGTGCCACGGCTATCTACGGTTCACGAGGCGCCAACGGCGTGATTCTCATCACTACCAAGAAAGGAAAACTGGGTGACAAGAAGGCGCATATCTCCTATGGATACAGTATCGGATTGAGCACCGTGAGCAAGCATCTTGACCTGATGAATGCCTCTGAATGGGCACAGTTCCAAAAGACTTATTTCAACAATAAGGGCGGCTACACCGACGAGCAGATTAAGGCACTTGGCAAGGGTACCGACTGGCAGGATGCCTTGCTCCGTACAGCCGTGCAGCAGGGACACGAACTCTCCATCAATGGTAGCACGGAAAAGAGCCGCTATGCCTTCTCTGTCAACTATACCGACCAAGACGGCATTGTGCTCAATTCCGGTTTCCAGCGCTATAACTTCCACACCAATGTGGAGTGGGAACTGCAGAAGAATCTGAAGTTTGGCATCAACGCCACCTATGGCCGCAGTAAGCAGAAGGGACTGACCACCACCGAGGAGAAGGTGTTCAATTCATCGCCCTTCTCGGCTGGCATCACCAACAGTTTCGTGTATGCCTTGCTGATGCCTCCAGTGGTTCCTGTGTATAACGCTGACGGCTCATACAACTTCACCAACCCTTATGAATATGCCTACTTCGCCATCGGTGACCATGCTTCCAACCCTGTCTATGACGTCAAGGAGAGTGTGGCTGAGAATGTCAACAACTACCTGCTCAACAATGTGTGGGCAAGTTATAAGTTGGGTGACTTCACGTTGAAGGCAACGGTGGGATTGAGCAGCGAGAAACTGACACAGAACTATTTCTCTGGGGCCAACACTTCCTTGGGCTTGGCTACTCAGGGTATTGGAGGTACGGGCAACCGGCAGACCGATGTGTGGCAGCAGGAATACACCTTGTCTTATAACAAGGAACTCGGCATCCATCAGTTTGACGCATTGGCAGGCTATACGAAGCAGACCAGCGAATCTACCTTCAGCAGCATCCGTACCAACCACTTCACCAACGAGACACTGAAGCAGTACAACCTGGGCGATGGCGCTAATATCTACACGCCGCAGACGGGCATCAGCGAAAGCGACTTGAACAGCCTTATCGCACGTGTGAACTACACTCTGCTTGACCGCTATAACGCGACTGCAACCTTCCGCGCTGACCGTTCCAGCCGATTCGCAAAAGACCATCGCTGGGGCTACTTCCCATCGCTCGGTCTGTCATGGAATGTGGATAAGGAGAAGTTTCTGGCCAATGCCCGTCATCTGGACTATCTGAAGTTGCGCCTGACTGGTGGATTGGTGGGCAATCAGGAGATTTCTGACTATGCCTTCAATACCTCTTACAGCACAGGCTCTTATGGCGGTTCGTCTTCTTATGCCAAGGCCAATAGCGCTAATGACAACCTGAAGTGGGAAACGACGGCCAGTTACAACATCGGTGCTGACCTCGGACTCTGGGGTGGACGTTTCAACGCGGTGCTTGACCTCTACTACAAAAAGACTTCCGACCTCTTGCTTGTTGTGCCTATGGGCTTCTCTTCGGGTGTGACCACCCAACTGCAGAATGTGGGCAATGTGGAGAACAAGGGTATCGAGCTGGCTTTGAACGGCACCTTGCTCAAACGTCGCCACTTGCAGTGGACGGCATCTGCCAATATCGCCCATAACCATAATGAGATTTCCAGCATGGGCAAGACCAACAATGTCATTCAGGGAGCAGACAATCAGCAGATACTCCGTAAGGGAGAGGCGCTTGGCTCGTTCTATGGCTTGCGGTTCGATGGCATTGTGCTGCAAGGGGAAGATGTCAGCAAGCTGCCTACCATCAACGGACTTACTCCTAAGGCAGGAGATGCCAAGTTTGTGGATGCTAACAATGACCATAAGATAGACGGCAACGACCGTGTGATACTCGGTTCTGTGCAGCCTGACTTCACTTTTGGATTCTCTTCTCAACTGCAGGTGCGAGAGTGGGACTTCTCTGTTACTTTGGCAGGCAGTTATGGCGCCAGACTCTACAACGCCTTAGGAAGAAGACTGGAGCAGACGGGCGACTCCTACAACGTGCTCTCTACGGTGAAGAATTCGTGGACAGCGGAGAATGGTGGCAATACCTTGCCTCTCGCCTCTACCTCACGTCCTTTCTCCTACATCGACAGCCGCTACGTGCAGAATGCCAGCTATTTGAAGTTGCGCAATCTCACCATAGGATTCCGTCCTCGATTGCCTAAGTCGTTCCCTCTCTCTCTGCGCGTATATGCCACAGCCACCAACTTGTTCACCATCACACCATACAAGGGTTATGACCCAGAGGTGAGCAGTGGCACAGACAGTGGCGCCTACCCATCAGCAAGAACCTTTACATTTGGCGTGAACATCACGTTATGATGAGAATGTAAAAGAAAAAATGAAAAAGGGGCATTTGCTACCATACTTGCACAACAACTGCAGGTAGAAATGGGGTGGCAAATGCCCCTTTTTTGTTATCCTCTCTCCGTCATCTACCTTTTTTGTGGTACATGAATACCACGCTATCGAGGTACACGAATACCACACCATCGGGATTTCGAGCATGGTAGAATGTCCGTAACTTTGCACCAGATTTAGAAAAGATGCGATAGAAGGCCTCCAAAAGTATAAAGGCAATATATCAACCCTTCTTCTTCGAAAGAGATAGAACTATATTATATACTATTTACATTATCAATTTAACTATTAAGGTGAAAAGAAAGGAGACTAAAAACATGAAAAAGAATCTTTTCCTCGCTGCCATTGCAGCAACAAGCCTTTTAGCAGGCTTTTCATCATGCTCTTCGGATGATGACGACACGAATCAGGTGACAGACAAGAATGTGGTAAAAGATGATGCTAGTGCCATCTCTCTGGTAAACGGTGTGTACAGCCACTGGCAGCCACTCAGCTCATCATTCTCATTCATCATCGAGTTGAACAGTAACAAACTCATCTCTTTCGAAGGTGAAGAGGATGAACCTGGTCCTGTGAACAGCCGCTTTGAGCAGGAACCCGGCACTTGGTATCAAGTGAAGATTTTTAACCACCTGTTCCTGGGTATCACACAGGCAAATGAAGCCATTGCGAAGATCAAGACAGCTTTCGAGGAAGGCAAGGTGACTCCAGCTGGCTATGACGCTGCTGTAGGTCGTGCTAAGTTCCTTCGTGCCTTGGCATACTTGAAGCTTGTCCAGCTTTGGGGAGAAATTCCTGTTTATACGGAGGAAGGTGGTAGCACCACTGAACGTCAGAGTATTGACAATGTATTCAATCAGATTGTCGCTGACTTGACTGCTGCAGAATCGCTCTTGAAAGACTACGATGGCGACCCACGTGTACCATCAAAGCAGGCTGCTCAAGCACTGTTGGCAAGAGCCTACCTCGTGTGGGGTGACAAGCCACTCTCTCAGGCAGAGGTAGCAGACATTGCTAATTCACAGACAGACCCTGCTTTCAGCAAGGACAACGCTAAACTGGAGAAAGCTGTGCAGTATGCCGACAAGGTCATCAATAGTCATAAACTCGCCCTTGACCCAGATTATAAGAAACTGTTTGGTCGTGAGTATGAGAGCAATAAGCGCAAGACTAATGAGCACCTCTTTACAATTGCCCATGACGGTGACGCTAAGGATGCGCAGGGTAACCACCAAACCCACTGCTCTTGGACTTTCCCATTCCAAAATGGTGAGAACGGTGAGGGCTATAGCCAGAACCATACTGAAGTAGCAGACGATGACCTCTACGAGGACTGGAAATCAGAGCAGCCTAATGACAAACGTCTTGCAGAGACTTATTTCGTGCAGATTAAGAACCCTGAGACTGGTAAAATCCACCACTATCTCTCACCTATCTACACTCCTATCAACGGTAAAGGCGTGGATCAAAGTTATGAGAATGCAGAAAATCTCGAAATCATTCAGAACTCAGTTGACCGTATCGAGATTCGTTATGCAGAAGTACTTCTCATCAAGGCCGAAGCTCTCGTGCAGCTGGGTAGAAACAGCGAGGCTGCTGAACCATTCAACCAGCTCCGTACACGTGCCGGTCTTGCAACAGTTAGCGCACCAACTTTCGAGCAAATCAAGCGTGAATGGGACTACGAGTTCACCTACGAACAATTCTCTCTGCTGAATAGCTACCGTTGGAAAGACCTTATCTCATCAGTGAAGGAAGTTGCCAACTTCAAACACTTCCCCGATGATTGGAAGACAAGCACAGGTCACACTTATACTAAGACCCAAGAAGCTTACTTTACGAAGATTCACAACCACCTTGTGGCAAAATACAACAATGTGCGCGGCAAGCACTACCGCCAACCTATCCCAACAGGATTGCAGGGTGAGAACCTTGGTATCAGCCAGAATCCAGGTTATTAAGTTTGAATCTAAGTATTTCTAAAGAGTTGTCATTGATGAAGGGCTGGCATACAGCAATGTATTCCAGCCCTTATATAAAACAAAAAGATAATATGATACAGAACAAATTCTTTATGCTCGCTGCAGCTGCTATTCTCAGTGTGGCATCTGTTTCTTGTGACAAAGATGATGACGAATCCAAGCCTGAAGACGTTAATACAAATGCCGGTAAGGAAGTTTCTATAGGCGGCACAGTAGGTGATTTCGTTGACCTAGGATTATCTGTAAAATGGGCCACTCACAATTTGGGAGCTGCTTCTCCTGAAGACTTTGGTGAATACTTTGTGTTTGGCGAAACTGAACCAAAGGCGGACTATACGTGGGATAATTATAAATGGGGCCAGCCAGATGCTTTGACCAAATATCAACTGTCTTCATTAGATGCTTCAGTCAGTGGAGGACTTCGTACGCTCGAACTCTCTGACGATGCAGCTCGTGTCAATTGGGGGGGGAAGTGGCGTACTCCTACACAAAAGGAGATTGTAGAACTGATTGAGAAAGCCACTTGGACATGGAAGAAAGTGAATGGTGTGAATGGACATGAAGTAGTTGGACCAAATGGAAACAGTATCTTCATTCCTGCCGCAGGTTATCAAAACGGTACAGAAACTTTTAGTGTCGGTACAAAAATCATTCTCTTGTCTTCAACTCTTTATGGATGGACTACCTACGATGATATCGAGTATGTATCCATCGGAAGTGGTTTCGCTCCACAGTGGAGTTTGAATGACAGGCAATGGGGTCGCACTATACGTCCTGTTTGGAAATAATCCTTTCTTATGACAAAGAACCTCATTCCTTTTAGTGTTTTTGTTGCGGCAGCCATTGGGCTGCCGTTTTGCGGTACTGTCAATATTGATTTGTTGACAGGGATAGGACTCGTTGCCATAATTCTTGGTGCCTTGTTGACAAAGGAAGGTGATGCCTATTGGACCACCATATTTACTTTTATGGGTAGCAAAACGGCCATGACTGCTACCTTGCTCTGGCTGATGGTGGGAGTGTATGGGAACATCTTGAAGGAAGGGCACATGGTGGAAGGATTGGTGTGGATGGCTCACAGCATGAATATGGGTGGTGCAAGTTTCACGCTTGTCACTTTCCTCTTCTCTGGCTTGTTTGCCATCTCAACGGGCTCTGGTTTTGGTACGATTAGTGCTATGAGTCTCACGCTTTTCCCTGCTGGCATTGCAATAGGGGCACATCCGGCCTTGCTTGGAGGTGCAATCCTCTCTGGTGCTGCTTTGGGCGACAGCATTGCTCCTGTGTCTGACACCGCAATTATCGCTGCATCTACGCAAGAATTTCGAGAGGACAAGCGCGTGGCGGATGTAGGAGGCACTATACGAGACAGACTTCCGATAGTGCTGGTGAGCGTAGGCATTGCGGTGGTTGTATATGGTGTGGCGAGTGTGCTTCTGTCTGAATCTGTGATAAATTGCGGATTGTCAGCAGAGGGTGATTGCAAGGGATTGGCATTGTTGCTGCCTACCTTTATAGTGATGGCTTTAGCACTAGGAAAAGTCAACATTTTCGTGTCTCTCTTCGTAGGCATCGTGACAGCCATTGTCGTTGGTTTAGGATTGCATCTGTTCGGTTTCAGCACTCTTGTTAGTGTGGAGAACTCAAAAGTGGGTGGCGCTATAGTGGAGGGCATTGCAGACATGACAAGCATTTGCTTGTTGCTGATGGTGGTAGTGTCGCTTACGGGCTTGATTCTACGTAGCGGATGTATGGAATGGATGATGGCGAAACTGAATGATGGAGTAGGGCAATCTCAACGCAAGACTGAACTGACCATTTTCACAATGGTGTCTCTTGCGGGTATTCTCATCGCAGCGGTGAACACCATCGCTAATATCTGTGTTGCACCTTTTGTCAACACGCTGGGTAAGGAGCAAGGGATTCATCCTTATCGCCGAGCCACCCTCCTTGCCACAGTCATCTGTACGTTCCCTTTTGTTTTGCCTTATGGAGGATGTCTGTTGCTGTTACAGAAAGGCGTTGAGTCCTCGGGCGCAAACGTAGCGATACAGGCTACTGATATGTTCTTCACGGCTTTTTATCCATGGGTATTATTAATATGTAGCCTAACTACTTGTTTTATCAAACGTAGAAAGAAATGAAAAGACTCACTCAACTGATTCATGATGATATGCGTCCTGCGTTGGGTGTAACGGAACCTGGCGCTATTGCTTTTGCGGTGGCGACGGCAAAAGAGCACGTGACTGGTGCTCTGCAGGAAGTGCGCATTGTGCTGAATAGTGGCATGTATAAGAATGCATTCACTTGTGGCATTCCCAACAGCAATGAGGTGGGCAATGCACATGCTGCCGCATTGGGATATGTGGCAGCGGATGCGGCTAAAGGGCTGGAATGCCTGGATGGGGTTACGGCTGCCCATAACCGTGAGGCGAAACGCCTTGTGGAGGCAGGTTGGGTGAAAGTGGAGATGGGGGAGGTCAGCAGCAGGATACACATCCATGTGGTGATTACTACCGATGAGGGAACGGCTTCTCTCACGATTGATGATGCGCACACAAACATCACAGAAATAAGAGAGAACGAACGTGTAGTGTTTTCACGTAGAGTGGCGAAGGAATGGGACACTTCTTCGAGTGAGGATGTTCCTCTCATTCACCGGTACTCGTTGCGCCAGATTCTGCACTATGTGAAGACGGTCCCGTTGGAAGAAATCAGTTTCATTGGTGCGGCATACGAGATGAACTTGGCGCTTTTTGAGGAGGCCATCCGGAACAGGAAAACCACCTTTGCTCACTTCCTTTACCAGCAGAATGGGAAGCAAATCATCTCGACAGACGAACAAAAGTCTGCATCCCTGCTCTGCAATGCTGCTATTGAGGCGCGCGTGTTAGGACTTCCCCTGCCAGCCATGAGCATTACAGGAAGTGGGGCGCATGGCATCATTGCCACGCTGCCTCTTTATGCTGCCTCGAAAGTGAATGGGTGGACGCATGAGCAGTTGCTGCGAGCCACTGCCCTCAGTTATCTGGTGTGTATGTATATCAAGGAACATTCGGGCAAGCTTTCTGCATTTTGTGGTTGTGCCATTGCCGCTGGTACGGGTATGGCATGTGGACTTGCCTACCAGAAAGGGGGTAGTCTCAAAACACTCACGCTGACGATTCAGAATATGGCATCAAGCATCACGGGCATGATTTGCGATGGGGGCAATCATGGCTGCACGATGAAGGGCATCGTGGCTGTGGATGCAGCCTATCGCTCTGTGGAACTGGCTTTAGCAGGCATTGCCATAGAGAAGGAACACGGTATTAATGGTAAGACACCTGAAGACACGATGTACCACATGGGGCTGATTGCATCGCCCGGCATGGTGGGAACAGAGAAGGTGATTGTGGACATTATGAGGGATAAGTAGTGGGCTTTTTCTACTCTATTTATGGTATGCCAATAGCGTATGAGCGGTATTGTGGGCTCTGTGCAATGTCTGTACCTTTGCACCAGATTTCAAAAACAAATCTATTAACGACAAAAAACTGAAGAGACATGAAAAAGGTATTAATGTTGTTTTTGGCAGCGGTGACGCTGGGATTCACATCGTGCAACAGCAACGATGATGAGAATGGTATTGTAATTGACGGTATTGACCTCTCGAAGGATGTGGATTGCTGCTCGGCCGAAGAGGCACTGCAGGTGTATAAGTTCCTGCAGACAGTTCACTACATTCCTGAACTCTCCACTTCTGTGGATGGACTGTATGACGTGAAGGCCTTTTCAAAGACTGGTACACTGCACAGAGGTTACAACGATTTGTACTTCGTGGTGACCAAGAAGAAGACGGGCAACTATGTGAAGTTCTTTGATATCAAGAATGTCACCCCGCTGATGAACATGGTGAAAATGAACATGTGGCACAGCACTCCTGTGGGTGGCGCGCTGGAGGTGCTCGACACGAAGCGTCCTGCCGTGAAGCACGGATGGGTGTCGCTGCTGATGAACACGAGCGAAGCAGGCTATTGGCAGTTCTCTTATGACATTGAGGTGTTGGGCAGTAAAGGACGTGTGGAGGACCAAGTGGTCAATGTGGAAGCCTTGCTTGAGGGTCAGGATTGGCTGAAGTCATTCAAGGTGGGCAACGATACCTACTACCTCTCGCTGGTGAACCCCAATGACTGGAAGACAGGCACGAACGCTATCCAGGCTTACATCTCAAAAAAGAGTAGCCCTGCTACCACGCCATACGCTGTGGCTGCTGAGACATTCACGGTAGAGATTGACCCCCGTATGCCAGACATGGGCAATCATACCTCGCCTGGCAACGTGGCGCTTGCTAAGCAGCCCAACGGCAGTTATCAGGGCAGTATCAATCTGACGATGACGGGCTTGTGGCGCATTCACCTGACTGTGAAAGATGCACAGGGGAATGTCGTGGCTGGAGGAGATAGCCAGAAGGATGGATTCAGCTCTCTCTATTGGGATGTGACACTATAAGACTAAGCCCCCTCGGTTCCTCTGCTTCGTGGAAATGAGGGGGCTTTCAAAATAACTTCCTTTGTTTGCGAAGTTATGCTTTCTTTAACTCCCGAAACAATTTGGTTTTTATTTGCTTCAAAAAACTTCATCAACGAATATATGTTATCAGTTTTGTTTATTTCATCTCTGTTCCTCCTGCCCGATACCTTCACCACTTCGTCGCATGCAATTGACGAGGTGGTAGTGGTGTCGGTGGCAGGGCAAGGACGGACACGCTCGTTCAAGGGGCAGGTGGCCAGTATTGATGAGCACCTGTCGGAATTCTCGCACGTGAATCTGGTAAGACGTGGCTCGTATGCATGGGAGCCAGTGGTGAACAATATGGCAACGGAGCGTGTGGCTACTACGATTGACGGCATGAAAATCTTTTATGCCTGCACCGACAAGATGGATCCTGTGACTTCGTATGTGGAGAGCAGCAATTTGCAGAGCATCCTGCTGAATTCGGGACTGAACGGGAATCCGCAATCGACGGGCAATATCGGAGGCAGCCTTGACCTGAAGCTGCGTCGGGTGGGTTTCGACGGAGACCTGTTCCATCTGAATGCGGATGCGGGTTATGAGACGAATGGACACCTGCAGGTGTATGGTGCGGATGGGGCTGTGTCCACACCGCGTTTCTATGCTAATGCAGGCTTCTTTTATCGTCATGCCGACAACTATAAAGAGGGTGGAGGCCGCGAGGTGCAGTTCTCGAAGTTCCAGAAGGTGAATGCTTTTGCCAATGCTGGCGTGAAATTAGCCGACATGGATATTGTGGAGGGCACATTCATCTTTGACCGTGCTACTGATGTAGGCTATCCTGCCTTGAACATGGATGTGGCAAAGGCGGAAGCGTTCATTACGTCGCTCTCCTACCGGCATCTGTGGCCGGAAGGGTTCCTTAACTCATGGGAGACGAAGGCGTATTACAACCATATCACTCACATCATGGACGACACGACGCGTCCTGACGTGGAGATTCACATGGACATGCCGGGCAAGAGTTGGACGAGCGGGCTGTACAGTCTCCTCTCTGCCTCGAACGGACGGCATGACATGCAGGTGAATTACGACCTTTACTACAACCGCCTGTTTGCAGACATGACGATGTACCCTGGAGGTGCAGCGCCCATGTACATGGTCACATGGCCTGATGTGGGCACGCTGAACACGGGCTTGGCGCTTACGGATGTGGTATCTCTTACAGATAGGCAGTCATTGAAGGTGTCGGCTAAGCTTGCATGGCAAACGCAGCGCTTGAACAACGATGAGGGTTACCACGCCTTGAGGGTGTTCTTCCCTGGCATGAAGCAGCGTTACCATCAAGTGACGGGACGTGTGGCGCTGAACTATCAGCTGTCCATTCTCAACTCTCAACTGAATTTCGGAGCGGGGTGGGGAAGCCGTGCTCCTACGGTGACGGAGGCGTATGGATATTATCTGAACAACACATTCGATCAGTATGACTACATCGGCAATCCGCGGCTGAAGAATGAGAGTGCCATTGAGTTGAACGGAGCTTACAAGTTATCTGTGCTCAACTCGAGACTGACCTTTGGATTAGATGCCAATGCCTTCTTCTTCTCCAACTACATTATCGGGCAATTTGAGAATAGGCTCTCGGCTATGACGGTGGATGCGGAAGGCGTGAAGGTGTATGGCAATCTTGGTCATGCTACCATCGTCAACACGTCTTTCTCTGCCGGATGGAAACTGCTTACGTGGATGGCATGGAACACGCGCCTGAGTTATGCCATCGGGCGTGATGACGAGGAAGACCCGCTTCCACTCATCTCACCTTTTGCCTACACGTCTCACCTGTCCTTCTCTTACAAGCATTTTCAGGGCAAGGTGGAGGTGCGTGGCAACAGCCGACAGGTGAACTACGGGAAGAAGTATGGCGAGACGGTCTCTCCTGCATGGGCTGTTGTAGGGATCAGCGGGCAGTATACGCTGCCTGTTCAGGGACACGATTTGACCCTTCGTGCTGGGGTGGAGAATTTAGCGGACAAGCGTTATACAACTTATGCCGATTGGTGCGATATTCCTCAAAAGGGCAGGAACGTGTATGTAAACCTCTCTGTGCAATTATAATGAATGACTCAACTCACGAACGAAAAAGATTGAAACGGAATATAAGACAATGAAGAATATTATCATCTGGACAAGTACACTCGTTGTGGGTGCTGTACTTGGTTGGCTTGGCATTGAATGGCTGAATGCTCTGTTGGGATTTATTGCCACAGTTTACACGCGGCTCTTTCAATTTGTGGCTGTGCCCACTATCGCTTTGGCCATCATCACCACTCTCTCGTCCTTAGGAGGACAGAAAGAGACGGGGCGCATTTTCCTGCACACGCTCACTTACACCTTGCTTACCACCTTTGCGGCAGCTGTGGTGGGATTGGTGCTTTATCTCGTAATTGCCCCAGGCAATCTGCCTGCTGGGTCTATACAACTGTCTTCGGTTGAAGCTCTTCCTTTGCAGGATATGGAGAAGCTTACTTATTATGACCACATCTTGAGTGTCATTCCCAACAATGTGGTGGAACCCTTTGCCAAGGGTAGTGTGCTGAGCATTCTGCTCATCAGCGCATCTGTAGGACTGGCTTTAGCATTCATCAAGAAGAACGAGAATGTGGAGACGCTCATTCGTGGCATTTATGGACTACAGGAGGTGCTCTACACGCTTATCCGTTCCCTCATTTGGACGTTGCCGTTAGGCATTGTGGCATTTGCGGCACAGCTCTCGGCTGAGGTGTCGGCTGGCGTGGCAGTGGGCTCGCTGGGCAAGTACGTGGCTGTCATCATGGGCGGTAACCTTATTCAGTTCTTTGTGGTGCTGCCCCTGTTCCTGTTGGCGCGGGGACTGAATCCCAGGAAGGTGCTCAATGCCATGTCTCCAGCGGTGCTTATGGCTCTCTTTACAAAGAGCAGCGCAGCCACCTTGCCTGTGACGATACAGTCGGCTGAAGCGCGGCTGAAGGCGCATCCTCAGGTGGCGCGTTTCGTGCTGCCCATCTGCACCACCATCAACATGAACGGTTGTGCGGCATTCATCCTTGTCACGTCGCTCTTTGTGATGCAGAACGGAGGAATGGTGCTGGACTGGAGTTCCATGCTCCTGTGGGTGCTTATTGCGGTGGTTTCTGCCATTGGCAATGCTGGTGTGCCGATGGGATGCTTCTTTCTCACTCTTTCGCTGATGGCAGGGGTGGGGGCACCAGTTGGTGTCATGGGCTTCATTTTGCCTATATATACGATTATAGATATGGTGGAGACTGCCGAGAATGTGTGGAGCGACTCGTGTGTGTGCGCGATAGTGGAGAAGGACTCTGCCCGTCCTGTGCAGCCTCTAAATGTCGAGGAGGACTTGAATCCTGACTTTGCGTTCTAAGTTTGTAGGTGTAAGCCAATAGTCGCTCCGTGGAAAAAACGGCTGTTCCAGAAAGGAATAACGGGAGAATAAGGTAAAAGATTGCAGGCCTTGCAAATCATACGATTCGCAAGGCCTGCTTTTAGTACCGGAAGCGGGGCTCGAACCCGCACGGGCGCAATGCCCAAGGGATTTTAAGTCCCTCGTGTCTACCATTCCACCATTCCGGCACGATGGGTTTAAAATTGAAAATTGAGAATTGAAAATTGAAAGTTACCATTCGGGTTGTGTGCCTATCAGCTCACATCACGTTAGCCTACTTTTCAATTGTCAGTTCTCAATTTCCAGATTCTGACAGTAACTGTCAACTTCTTAGTTGCGGGGGCAGGACTCGAACATGCGACCTCCAGGTTATGAGCCTGGCGAGCTACCAACTGCTCCACCCCGCGATATGTAGTGTAAAGAGCTTTGGGATACCCCTTTCTCTTTTGCGAGTGCAAAGGTACGACTTATTTTCAACTCTGCAAAATAAAAGTGTGACTTTTTTGATTTTTGTTGGAAAAAGTTGCGAGAGTGCCGTTTTTTCCGTTCCTTTGCAAAAGAAAACCCTAACGAAACCGTATCTGTATGCATTTTCACGGCCTTCGCCTATTGTTCATTCTTTTCTGTGTGGCAACCTCGCTTGTGGGTTGCCAGGCACAAACTCCACCTGCTCCTGTCGTCGTTGCTCCCGAAGTGGCCGATACGGTGCAGTGGCATCTTTATGATACGGGTATGGCCACCTATTATTCGGCTCGCACGCATGGGCGTATGATGGCGTCGGGTGAACGTTATCATAAAAGTGAACTGTTCTGTGCGCATCGTTCACTTCCTTTCGGCACTCGTCTGCGCATTGTCAACAAGAAGAATGGAAAGGAAGTGGAAGTGGTGGTGAAAGACCGCGGTCCTTTCTCGAAAGGTCGTCTGGTGGATTTGAGCAACAAGGCTGCTGAAATGCTGGGCATGCTTCGTGATGGCGTAGCGCCTGTGGAGATTTGGGTTGAAGGGAAGGAAGAGTGTGAGGATAAGTCTGAAAAGGAATAAGGTTTCCTTTTGATTCTACTGCCTTTTATTGACAGCTTCAGTTCCTCTTTCCTCAAGAATCAACCTTCGTTTTTCAACTGTTCCAGTTCCTCGCTCTTTTCAGCCCATTCGTCTTCTGTGGCTGCAAGCTGTGCTTTCAATTCTCCGTATTTTGTGAAGAGGCTTGTGTCTGATGCTCCTTCTGGAGTGGCCAGTTTGGTTTCGAGGGTGGCTATCTCCTGTTCCAGTTTCTCTATCTTCTGTTCTGCAGCTTCCACCGCTTTTTCAGCCTTTTTGAGCAGTTTGTTGCGCTCCTTCAGTTCTGCATACGAAAGGAGGCTTTGTGCTTTGCTGGTCAAGTTGGCGTCTTTCATGGCCTCACGCATGGTGGTGCCCTCGTTGGAAGATTGGGCATAGGCGCTCTTCTTGTTGGGCTCTGCCGATGGACTGCCCGCGCTGTTCATGGTGCGTCCCAAGTCGTTCAGACTTTCAATCTGCTTCTTCTGCAAGAAGTCGTAGATGCCGCCAATGTGTTCACGCACCTTGCCTCCACCAAACTCATACACTTTGTCGACAAGGCCGTCCAGAAAGTCGCGGTCGTGGCTTACGATGATGGCTGTGCCGTCGAAGTCCTTGATGGCTTGCTTCAGCACGTCTTTCGACTGCATGTCCAAGTGGTTTGTGGGCTCGTCAAGAATCAGCAGGTTAACAGGTTCCAGCAGCAGGCGAATCATGGCCAGTCGGCTTCGTTCTCCGCCTGAGAGCACCTTCACATACTTGTCTGATGCCTCGCCACCAAACATGAATGCTCCCAAGATGTCGCGTATTTTCAGGCGGATGTCGCCCTTGGCTACACGGTCTATTGTGTCAAATACGGTCACGTTGCCGTCCAGCAGTTGTGCCTGGTTTTGGGCAAAGTAGCCAATCTGCACATTGTGCCCCACTTTCAGGTTGCCGTCAAACGGGATTTCTCCCATGATGCACTTCACCAGTGTGGATTTGCCTTCGCCGTTGTTGCCCACAAAGGCCACTTTCTCGCCGCGCTTGATGGTCAGGTTTACGTCGGAGAACACGTTCTTGGCATAACTCTTGGCCACATCCTCGCAGATGATGGGATAGTCGCCGCTTCTCAGGCAGGGTGGAAACTTCAGGTGCAGGCTGCTGGTGTCCACCTCGTCCACCTCGATGGGCACGATTTTCTCCAGCATCTTGATGCGCGACTGCACCTGGTTCGACTTTGTGGGTTTATAACGGAAGGTCTCGATGAACTGCTTGATTTCCGCAATCTCCTTCTGCTGGTTCTCGTAGGCGCGCAGTTGCTGCTCGCGGCGTTCGTCGCGCAGTTTCACATATTCGTCATACTTTACCTTGTAGTCGTTGATGCGGTGGCAAGTGATTTCGATGGTTCGGTTGGTCACATTATTAATAAACGCACGGTCGTGGCTCACCAGCATTACGGCATTGGCTCTTTGGGCCAGGAATTGCTCCAGCCACTGGATGGAACCGATGTCCAGGTGGTTTGTGGGCTCGTCGAGCAGCAGCAAGTCGGGTTTCTGCAACAGCAGCTTCGCCAGCTCGATGCGCATGCGCCATCCGCCGGAAAACTCCGACGTGGGGCGGTCAAAGTCGCTGCGCTGGAATCCCAGACCCTGCAGTGTCCGCTCCAGCTCGGCATGATAGTTCGTGCCGCCCATCATCGTGAAACGGTCATTCTCGTGCGTGAACTTCTCAATCAGCGCCATGTAGGACTCGCTCTCGTAATCTGTGCGGCGTGCAATCTCCTCGTTCATCTTGTCCAGGCGTTCCTGCATCTCGCTGATGTGGGCAAAAGCCGTCTCTGCCTCCTCCATCACGGTGCGGCTGTCGGCCAGCACCATCACCTGTGGCAAATAGCCAATTGTGATGTCTTTTTGTCGCGACACCTGTCCATACGTAGGCTCTTGCATTCCGGCAATAATCTTCAGCATCGTGCTCTTGCCGGCACCATTTTTGCCCACCAGGGCGATGCGGTCCTTAGGGTTCACCACAAAGCTCGCATCCAAAAAGAGTGGGGTGGCGGAAAACTCCACGCCCAATTTATCAATTGAAATCATCTTGTCTATTGTTTACGGGCTGCAAAGTTACGAGTAATAATTCATAATTCATAATTAGCTACGCTGAGAAATGTTAACAATTAGCTCCGGTGAGGTTTGGGCGCGACTTGGCATAGTTCATGTACACTTGACTCTGCTCTCTCTGCTACAAACCTTGACAATTGATAATTGACATCAGGCATTTGACATTAGACCTTAGACTTTAGACATTAGACCTTAGACATCAGACCTCTTCCTTCAGACATCAGCCTTCAGCCCTCAGCTCTTAGACCTCGTCCTTAAAACCTATTCCTTTCTTCCTCTGTTTTGCGCTTTGCCTATGAAAATCTTGTTCCATGGTTAACAAAATTTTTCTCGTTGGCTATGCCGCAAATTTTGTTGCCTCATATCATTTTTGCAACTTTGTTGCAAAGGTACACATTTTTTGCGAATCGAACAACTTCCATGACCATTATTTTTCATGTTTTTTATCTCATGTTCTTATATCTTTTATTTCCGCAGGTTTTGCACTTTTGCACTTTTGCAGACTTGACATAAAGGTTTTGGATTTCATTGAGGAAAGAATTTTTATTATTATATATTATATATATATATATAATATATAATAATAAAGATATAATTTTAATCAATTACTCTATCCACACCCCTTTTCACACATCCCAGTGTCACCCCTCCGTTATGCACTTTCGAAAAACCTTAAAGTCAAAAGTGCAAAAGTGCAAAAGTGCAAAAGTGGTAATGACGCGAATTTTATAGTTTATTTGGAGC